>NZ_JBCPWO010000018.1:0-101781 GCF_039581385.1 Comamonas sp. A7-5 | reverse complement strand
ACCGCCTTCGGGAATGTCCACCAGCGCCACCTTGTGCGCCTGCGGCACCTTGTCGAGCAGCGTGAGGCCGGACGGCAGCACCGTGCCCGCAGGCAGGCCGCCGTCGTTGGCCACGATGGCCACGTTGTCGGCCGGATGCATGCCGATGGAAAGTGGGGGGGTTGGCATTCAGTCTCCGTTAGTCCGCCATGATGTGACCCAGCTGGATCACCTTTTTCCAGCGTGCAAATTCTGATGCCTGGAAAGCTGTAAATTGTTCTGGAGTGTTGCCAACGATCTCGAAGCCTAGATCCAGCAACCGCTGCTTGATCTGAGGATCGTTCAAGCCGCTAACGATGGCTTCACGTAGCTTGCCCTTGATGTCGCTTGGCATGCCTTTAGGGGCAGCAATTGCCTGCCAAGAATAGACTGTCACACCTTTGTAGCCTAGCTCTTCCATTGTGGGAACGTCAGGCAGTAAAGGCGATCGTTTGCTGCTGGTAATCGCAAGTGCACGAAGCTTGCCAGCTTTGATATTGGGCAGCCCTGTATTGATATTCATGAACGTAGAGTCCACCTGTCCTCCAAGAAGGTCGGACATCGCTGGTGCCCCTCCCTTGTAGGGCACATGCACGCCTTTAGTTCCTGTTTCTTGCCAGAATAATTCTGCGGTCAAATGATCCGAAGTGCCATTGCCAGCTGAAGCAAAAGTCACTTTGTCAGGACGAGCCTTGAGATCCGACATCAGATCCGCCAGATTTTTGTAGGGCGATGCTGCCGGTACAGCGAGCACATTGGGCGCTTGCACCGCAACCGTGATGTAGTCAAAGTCCTTGAGCGCGTCATAGCCCGCACTCTTCACCAGATGTGGTCCGATCACGAAGGGTCCAAGCGACGAGACAAATAGCGTGTAGCCATCTGGCGCCGCTCGTTTTGCCAAGCCTGCCCCTAGCATGCCACCGGCACCAGGCTTGTTTTCAACGATAAAGGTACCGCCCAATTTTTCCTGCAGTTTTGGACCAAGCGTCCGGGCGATCATGTCAGTGGATCCTCCTGGAGGAAACGGCACCAGCATCGTTACGGGTCGAGCAGGCCAAGTTTGTGCAATAGCAGCGCCGCACGCGACAAGGCTCAACGTCAACGTAGTGATAAGGCGTTTCATGGATGTCTCCTTTAGGTATAGGTATAGGTATAGGTATTGATAGAAAAGACTTAAGGCCGCTGGCCAACCTCAAACTGCTCTCGAGTCCACGCATGTGCTTGTTCGCTCAAACTCAGTCCCAGGCCTGGACGATGAGGAACCAACATGCGACCGTCTTTGATTTCTAGGCGCTCGTTGAATAGAGGCTCCAGCCAATCAAAGTGCTCCACCCAAGGCTCAGTCGGATAGCATGCCGCCAGGTGCACATGCAACTCCATGGCGAAGTGCGGAGCCAACATCAGTCCTGCATGTTCTGCCTGGGCCGCGATCTTCAAAAACGGCGTAATGCCGCCCACACGAGGTCCATCTGGCATTAAGTAATCCGCAGCACGATGGCGGATCAAGTCTCCATGCTCCATCGCGCTGGTCAGCATTTCGCCGGTAGCAATGGGAGTGTCAAACTGCGCCGCCAAGGCGGCATGGCCTTCATGGTCATAGGCATCGAGCGGCTCTTCAATCCAAACAAGATTGAACTGCTCAAACGTGCGGCACATGCGCTGTGCGGTGGGGCGATTCCATTGCTGATTAGCGTCCACCATCAAAGCCACGTCCTCACCCAAGTGACGACGAACAGCTTCGACGCGCTGGATATCAAGCTTGCTATCGGGCTGCCCTACCTTGAGCTTGATACCACCGATGCCGCGAGCTACCGATGCTTCTGCATTCACCAAGAGCTGGTCTAGCGGTGTGTGCAGGAAGCCGCCGGAAGTGTTGTAGCAGGCCACGGAATCACGGTACGACCCCAACAACTTAGCCAGAGGCAGGTTGGCGCGACGAGCCTTAAGGTCATACAGCGCAACGTCAAAGGCTCCAATGGCTTGCGTGGCAAGCCCACTGCGCCCCACAGAAGCCCCGGCCCAGCACAATTTCGTCCACAGTCGGCCGATGTCGCTTGGGTCCTCTCCTAAAAGCGTGGGTGCTATCTCGCGAGCGTGGGAAAACTGGCCCGGCCCGCCAGCACGCTTGGAATAGCTGAGACCTAGACCCGTATGACCCTGCGCTGTTGCGACTTCTGCAAACAGCATTGCTATCTCTGTCATGGGCTTCTGACGGCCTGTGAGCACCTTGGCGTCGCTTATTGGATTGGCTAATGGCAAATAGCAAGAAGACAGACGGATCCAAACAATTTTGTCTCCATCACTTGAAGATTGGCTGCTGCTCATTTTACTGATAACGTTATCATTTAAGTTAAATAAAAACACGCACATGTATGAAATGTACGTGTCACTGCTTGATTTCCGTAATGATATCGTTCACATTTTCCAAAGGTCAAGCGATCCTCGGGAAAGCCCGGATAATTAAGTGCAGCCTTGCCCTCTTCCCCCTCCTCCCGATGTCTTCTGTCCCCCGCCTTAAAAACAAGACCTTACACGACGTAGCGCGCAGTGCGGGCGTGTCGTTGATGACGGCTTCCCGAGCAATAAGTCAACCCGAGTTGGTAGCCAAGGAAACACGAGAAAAGGTGATGCTTGCGGTGCAGGTCACCGGTTACATCCCCAATCGGCTTGCGGGGGGACTCAAGTCACAGCGGAGTCATACTGTGGCGGCGTTGGTCCCAGTAATTTCCGTACCCCAATTCCTGCCCACGATTCAAACCTTGACAGAGGTGCTCGAACAGGCTGGTTACCAGTTGATTGTTGGCCAAACAGGATATGACCGAGCGCGTGAAGCTGCACTCCTGAATACGATGCTGAGTCGCCGCGTAGATGGCATTGTCATGGCTGGCCTACTACAGCCAGGCGATGCTGCTCAAAAGCTTACGCAACTTGGCATTCCAGTCGTGGAGACTTGGGACATGACCGAGCGACCTGTCGATACCGTAGTTGGGTTTTCGCATGTCAAGGTCGGTAGTGCAGTGGCAGGCTATTTCTTGTCCAAGGGATGGCACCGAGTTGGCTTAGCTACCGGTGATGATCAGCGCGCAACACTTCGACGCGAGGGCTTTCTCTCAGTAATGGGGCGCGAAGTTCCCACTGCCATCGTCAAAGCTCCCGCGAGCGTCCAACTTGGCCGACAGGCGCTTGGTGAGGTGCTACGACAAGATCCGCTGGTACGGGCTGTTTTTTGTAGCTCAGACGGCATGGCGCAAGGGGTGTTGATTGAAGCACAGGTCCGGGGCATCCGCGTACCGGAAGAGTTGGCAGTTCTGGGCTTTGGCGGTGCCGAGTTTTCAGCACATCTCAGCCCTTCATTAAGCACCGTTCAAGTCGATGGCGCAGCCATCGGTGTACATGCCGCTGAACTGATTCTTGCCCGCTGTCAGGGCAAACCGGTTGCACAGCGTATTGTTGATATCGGCTTTCAGATCGTTGAGAGAGAGTCCACTATGGTGTCCAACAGCTAGCATCAGACTCTGCACACTAGTGCTGTTGATTTCCACCCAGAAGTGACCCACTAGCCCCCGGGGGGGATGCGGCATAAATCTTGGACTGGTTATGCAGCGATCCCGAGGGCCCTGCGGTACTCAACAGGGCTCCGTGCCCCTAACGAGATCTTGATCCGTTGCTCGTTGTACCAACGGATGTACGCGTTCAGAGCTTGCCTGAACTGCTCAATGCTCGTGGTTTGCCAGTCGCGGGCATAGAACAGTTCGTTTTTGAGCCGCCCAAAGAAGCCTTCACAGGCCGCATTGTCCGGTGAGTAGCCCTTGCGTGACATTGAGCGCACGAACTTGGCATCCGCTATGCGTGACAACCATCCTGGCCAGCGATAGTGGGCGCCACGGCCGGAGTGAACCATAGGTTGCACTTCGCTGTCATTGAGCTTGGCGATCGCGGCATCCAGCATCGTGTTGACCAGTTCAGCGTCGGGGCGTGTTCCGATAGACCAGCTCACCACCATTCCATGGAAGCAATCGATCATGGGCGAGAGGGCGTTGTTGCACAAATCGCCGACTAGGGTCAGGTAGCCTCGGATGATGAGTCAGTCCCCGCAGTCCAAATCCCGCTACCGCATCACCAACTGGAAGCAATACAACACAGCGCTCAAAGCGCGGGGCTCATTGACCATCTGGCTGGATAAAAGCATGTCCTGGTTTGCCGCTGCCAGCGGCAAACGCGGGTGCAGCCCGCAGTTCTCGGATGCAGCGATTCAGTTCTGCCTGACCATCAAGAACCTATTTGGGTTGGCCTTGCGGCAGACCACAGGCTTTGTTCACTCACTACTGGCGTTGTCTGGACTGATGTGGCCGGTCCCCGACTTCAGCACGTTGTGTCGCCGCCAGCGCAGTCTGGATGTGCAGGTGGCGTAACGCTCGAGCGCAGCCGGCCTGCACCTGCTGGTTGACTCCACAGGCATTAAATTCTTGGGAGCAGGCGAGTGGAAATGCAAAAAGCATGCGCCGGAGCGTCGGCGCCAATGGCGCAAGCTGCACATCGGCATTGATGCGCAAACGCTGCAGGTACGGGCTATCTGCGTCACCTCTAACAATGTCACTGACGCTGCGGTGATGCCGCAACTATTGACACAAGTCCCGGGTGATGAGCCGCTGCTGACCGTAACAGGCGACGGGGCCTATGACACTCAGCCCGTGCATGAGGCGGTCATGCAGCGCAATGCCACTCCCATCATTCCCCCGAGAAAGAATGCAAGGATGCGCAAAGGCGATGTCTTTGTGCACCGCAATGCGGCTATCGCCGCATGCAGGCGCTTCGGTCGCAAGCTATGGAAAAGCTAGAGTGGTTACCACCGGCGCAGCTTGGTCGAGACCAAGATGAACTGCATCAAGCGGCTGGGTGAACGAGTGATGTCGCGCACGTTCGAGCGGCAGGTCAACGAACTGCACATTCGAGTCGCTATTCTCAATCGGTTTACTGAGCTGGGTTGCCCGCAGACGGTAGCTGTGGCATAGCCACGTCTGGGGTTGGGGAAATCTGGCCTGAGGCTGATTTGAATACGAAGGACTTCCCGCCATCTTGGCCTGCTGGATGCGCAGTGCAACGATGGCTCGGTAAGCCAATTTCTTCGTCATTTATCAGGAGTCGTGCCATGCAAACCATCGTTCGTGTCGGGGTCGATCTCGCAAAGAATGTGCTTCAAGTCCATGCAGTCGATGCTCAAGGGAGGATGATTACTAACCGAGCCATCCAGCGCAGCAAGTTCTTGGCATGGTGTGCGCAATTACCTGCAGGGTGTCTGGTGGCCATGGAGGCTTGTGGTGGTGCGCACCACTGGTGTCGGCAGTTGCTGCGCATGGGCTTGGATGCACGCATGATGGCAGCGGCACTGGTCGCACCCTATCGCATGCAGGGCAAGAGCGGTAAAAACGATGCCAATGATGCGGCTGCCATTTGTGAGGCAGCCAGTCGCCCTCAGATGCGCTTTGTCCCCGTTAAGACTCCAGAGCAGCAGGGCATACTATGTGTGCATCGGCTGCGTGAAGGGTTCAAAGAGGAACGCACAGCATGCATTAACCGTATTCGAGGATTGCTCGCCGAGTTTGGCATTGTCCTGCCGCAAAGCCCCAGAGACTTGCGCACCTATTTGCACGATATCTTGGAAGATGCGACCAATGACATCGCAGGCGCAGCCCGCATTGCGCTGCAGCGTGCACTCATGCATTGGCAAGAGCTCGATGAACATCTTCACTGGTGCGAGCAGCGTATTGCCGCTCACTGTAAAGAAGATGCACAGGTGCAGCGAGCTGCCGCCATCAAGGGCTTGGGGCCACTCACCGCATCAGCGATGGTCGCCACTGTGGGCGACTTCAGGCAGTTCAAGAACGGTGCACAGTTTGCCGCCTGGCTTGGGTTGACGCCCAGACAGAATTCCAGCGGAGGCAAATCCAATCTGGGTGCTATCACCAAGCGAGGCGATAGTTACCTGCGCACTTTGCTGGTCCAAGGGGCCAAGGCCGCAGTGCTGACCGGCAAACACAACCTCGACCCTATCTCCCAATGGGTGATGGCCTTGAGGCAGCGCAGTGGCTGGCAAAAGGCCGCCGTGGCGTTAGCCAACAAAAATGCACGCATCCTGTGGGCGCTCATGACACAGGAGCGTACCTACGAAGCAGCCCATATCAGCGAACGCCCCAGGCCACCCGTCTCTGCCGTTGCCTGAGACAGGCACTTCAACATGCCAGACGTGAAATCAAAGATGCAATGAACAGGTCAGACCAGCAGCAGGCAAGCTCGGTTGTTGCATTGTGAGTCGCAAACGTCACGAGATTTGAATGGAGCCCTGCTGCGCGGTTTGTTTCTGGGGACGCACACCTCGTGCCTAACCCCGTCTGTAGATGGGCAGTCTGTTCCTCGTTTCAAGCACCTGGATCGTTTTGGCAGACAGGTCAGTCAAAAAGCGCTTGCATTGACGGGAAGTCCCTGTAATGCAACAACGCCACCACAAACTACGGGCGAGACTGAACCTTTATGCGTTTCCAGAGTACAGTTCCGGTCAAGTACCCAGATTCACTGAGGCCTGTTTTTAAACGTCTTCTGAAAATCGCGGTTAACTTGATCGTATGCTGCGGGGATTCCAAGTGCTGGCTTAAGTCCATAAGTCACAACTGGCGGCGTTGGTCAATTACTGTGAGCCAAAGTTAGAACCTAAAGTCCTAAGTGACTGGATCAAATGTGGCTTGTCGACCATGAGGCCATCGATGCTAAGGGCTCCGGCTTGAGGGTGATTTGCAAACGCATCCACAATTCTCTGCGCACGTACCAGTTCTTGAGGGCTAGGTGAATAGCTTGTATTAATGATGTCAACCTGGCTTGGATGGATCGCGATGCGCCCTCGGAAGCCCCTACTGCGAGAAGCACGGCACGCGTCCTCCAAGCCTCTCTCATCCTTGAAGTCTGCATACAGGGTATCGATCGCCGGCACGTTTGCGGCCGCCGATGCTGACAGGCACAGTGCGCTAGCCAGAACATACAGCGGTGAATATTCTCCACTTGCCTCGCGATTGGACGTTGCACCGATCGCGGTCGACAGGTCTTCCGCGCCCCAAATTAGCCCCGCCAACCGCCCCAGTCCTGGTGCTCCGCTGGCATAGCCATGCATGTTCAGAATAGCCTGCGGCGTCTCCGTGGCAACCGCCACGATCTTCGCCTGACCGGCCGCCATGCCGGTCCTGGCCTCCAGGGCGTCCAGCCCGTAGGCCAGCCGCGTGATGTCAGCCACCGAATGGATCTTGGGCAGCACAATGCCAGCGACGCCGGGCAAGCACACGGCCGCCAGATCCTGGATGGCCCACTCGGTATCCAACGGATTGATGCGCACGTACAGCGCAGGTCCGCCCTGGCCCTTGCGCTCGGCAATGAACTCGGCCGCTAGGCTGCGGGCCAGCGGCTTGCGACCATCCGCCACGGAATCTTCCAGATCGAGGATCAGGGCGTCCGCCCGGCTGTCCACGGCCTTGGCCAGCTTGCGGTCACTGTCCGCCGGCACAAACAGCATGGATCGCAAGGCTGTCATGCGGGCCTCCGCAGCATCAGGGCTTGCCGGGTGCAGGTGCAAACCTCCTCATCGCGCTGGTTGAAGCCCTGGTGCAAAAAGGTCACGATACCCTGGGCAGGACGGCTCTTGCTGGGACGCAGCTCCTGCACCGTGGTGCGTGAACGAATGGTGTCACCAAAAAACACAGGCTTGGGAAAGCGCGTATCGGTCATGCCCAGGTTCGCAACCGTGGTCCCCAGCGTGGTGTCCTGCACCGTCACGCCAATCACAAAACCCAGCGTGAAGATGCTGTTGACCAGCGGCCGGCCGAATTCCGTGTTCTTGCAATACTCGGCATCGATGTGGATCGATGCGGGGTTGTAGGTGGCGTTGCAAAACCACATGTTGTCGGCTTCAGTGAACGTGCGGCGGATTTCATGCTCGAAAGTCTGTCCGACCTTGAATTCGTCGAACCATATGCCTGTCATGGTGCTGTCCTTTCTGGGTTGTCGGCGAGAAGTGGGGGGATGTGACGCGGCGGCGGCCCGCCGCTGCCTCATGAGCGGTAGAAGTCGGCGTGCGTGCGGCGCAACTGGGCCTTCTGGATCTTGCCGGTGGCCGTCTTCGGCAGCTCTGGCACGACGATGACCGCCTTCGGACACTTGAACGGGCTGAGCCCCTCGCGCAGCCTCCGCAGCAATCCCTCCGTATCCAGGTTCTGGCCATCGCCGGGTTTCACCACGGCGGTGATGGCCTCGGTCCAATGCGGATGGGGCAAACCGATCACGGCAACCTCGGCGAGCATGGGCTCAGTCTCCAGGATGGCTTTTTCGACCTCCACGGAAGACACGTTTTCGCCCCCGCTCTTGATGACATCCTTGAAGCGGTCGTCAAACCACAGCACGCCGTCGCCATCGAAATGCCCGGCATCGCCGGAATGGAACCAGCCGTGCCGAAAGACATCGGCCGTCGCCTGGGGGTTGTCCAGGTACTCCGACAGCACCTGGGCGCTGCGGTACACGATCTCGCCAGACTGCCCTGCTGTCAGCAGGTGGCCGGCATCGTCCATGATGGCCACGCGCACATTGGTCGCAGGCGTGCCCACGGCGCCCTCGTGCGAAAGCTGGTGCTCGGGACGGAAGAAAGTAGCGACCGGGCTCATTTCGGTCTGCCCGAACATCAGCGAGAACTCGCAGCCCAGCAGTTCCATCGCGCGAAGCAGGTCCTGCCGGGGCATAGTGGCCATGGCGTAGACCGTCAGGCGCAGGCTGTCGAGCCTGCGTGGCCTGCGGGCTTGTTCGTCGCATAGCAGGCGGATCATCATCGGCAAGGCAAACGCCACGGAAATGCGCTCGCGTTCGATGGCATCCAGCAGTGCCGCGGCGTCAAAGCCCCGGAAAATGACAATGGATGCCCCCGCAGCAATGGCAGGCGTGCACAAGGCATTGAGCTGGGCCGTGTGGAACAGCGGCAGCAGCGCTGTGACCCGGTCCTTGTCGGTCATGCGCGTGTCCAGCGCCGTGCCCAGCGAGTCCATGGTAATGGCCAGGTGGCTGCCCACCACGCCCTTGGGCGCCGACGTGGTGCCACTGGTGTAGAGGATGGTGATGGCGGCTTCGTTGGGCACGCATACCTCGGGCTCACCCTCGGAATGGCCCTCGCCCAGCGTATCAAAGCTGGGAGCCTGCCCCACTTCGGGGTCAATGACGAACAGCGGCATTTCATTGCAGCCCTCGTCCAAGGCGCCCTTCAGCTTACCCAGCAGGGCCTGTTCGACGACCACCGCTTTGGTTTTGGCATGGCCCTGCACATAGCGGATCTCCGACTCGCCCCACAGCAGATTGATAGGAACCAACGCGATACCTGCCTTGGCGCAGGCGAAGTACGTCACCAGGAACTCTGCGCGATTGCCGGACAACAATGCCAGCCGATCTCCCGGCTGAAAACCCTGAGCGATCAGTCCATGGGCAACACGGTTGACCCATGCATTGAACGCCGCATAGGTGAAGCACCGGGGGCCGTCGACGATCATGTCTTTGGCAGGATGGCGCTCCGCGGCACGCAGCAGCATATCGCCCACATTGACCCGGCGGATCAGGTTGTCGTGCAGCAAAGAAGTGGATGTCATGGGAAGTTGTCTCCGGTGAGTCGCAGGGAAAGGTCGATGCGCGCGTCAAAATCCGACCTGTGCAGGACCTTTGAGCGAAAGGATCTCGCGCGCCTCATCGGGCGTGGCCACTTGCAAGCCCAGACCTTCGATCACGGCCCGCGCCTGGCGCACCTGCGCTGCGTTGGACTCCGCCAGCTTGCCTTTGCCCAGCCACAGCGAGTCTTCGAGTCCGACGCGCACATGGCCGCCGTTGGCGGCGCTCAGTGCCGCAATCGGCAGCTGGTTGCGCCCGGCCCCCAGCGCCGACCATTGGTAGTGGCTGCCAAACAGCCGGTCGGCCGTGCGTTTCATATGGGCGAAGTCGTCCGGGTGCCCACCAATGCCCCCCAGCAGGCCGAACACGCCTTGGATGAACAGCGGTGCCTTGAGCAGGCCTTCCTTCCAGAAATGGTGGAGGTTGTACAGGTGGCTCGTGTCGTAGCACTCGAACTCGTAGCGCGTCCCGGTTTCGTTCAGCTGCGTCAGGGCATAGGTGATGTCCTTGAACGAATTACGGAACACCAGGTCCCGCGAGTCCTCCAGCATTTTTGGCTCCCAGGCATTCTTGAACTCCTTGAAGCGGCCCAGCATGGGAAACAGGCCGAAGTTCATGGAACCCATGTTCAAGCTGGCCACCTCCGGCCGCCAGGTGGCCGCAGGCCGGATGCGCTCTTCCACCGACATGAAGGGCGAGCCCCCCGTAGTCAGGTTCAGCACAGCGTCGCTGCGCTGCTTGATGCTCTGGAGGATGGGCTTGAAGGCCTCGGCACTTTGGTCGGGGCGCCCGTCCTCAGGGTTGCGCGCGTGCAGGTGGATGATGGCGGCCCCCGCCTCTGCGGCACCCACGGCCGCATCGGCGATCTCGGCCGCGGTCACGGGGAGGAAAGGCGACATCGACGGCGTGTGGATGGAACCCGTCACCGCGCAGGTGATGATGACTTTCGACATGGCGTCCTCTCTATATAGATCTGGGGAAAAGGTGCACGCACTCAGGCCTGCGTGCTGAAGTAATCGGGGCGACCGGCGGTCCACAGCTCTCCCCACATGCGGCCACCGCCATCCACGGTCATGACCTCCCCACTCATGAAGCTGGAGGCCGGGCTGGCCAAGAACACGGCCGCCTGGGCGATTTCGCGTAGCGTGCCGGGGCGTTTCATGGGGTTGGCCAGAGGGAACTCCTTCTGCGCCTCGGGCGGGTACACATCCAGGCCTTCGCTGGCGATCAGGCCAGGCGCCAAACAGTTGACGCGAATATTCAGTGGTGCCCATTCGACGGCGACCGTGCGTGTGGCGCCTATCACCCCTGCCCGGGCCGCAACCGTGTGCGCAATGCCGGGCATGCCACGCTCCACCACGGCGACCACGTTGACGATGTTGCCCGGCGCCTGCAAGTCGCGCCAATGGCGCGCGGCGGCCTGCATCATCATCCAGGTGCCGTTCAGATTGGTGTCGATGACCGCCTTCCAGCCCTTGACGCTGTAGTCGATAGCTGCCTGCGGGAACTGCCCGCCCGCGTTGTTGACGACTGCGGCCAGCGGGCCGAACTCCTTGGCCAGCACGGCGAAAAAGCCTTCGATCTCTTCGGGCTCGCGGATGTTGAGCGTGTAGGGCGTGATCTGCAGGCCGCGCTCCCGCGCCTCCTGTGCCGCGCGGTCGAGCTTCTCCTGGGTGCGGCCGCAGACCACCACATGGGCGCCGGACCGCGCCAAGGTGGCAGCGATGGCACGGCCGATGCCCGTGCCTCCGCCGGACACCAGCACGGTCTGCCCGCTAAACACACCAGGGGCGAAAACACTGGGGGTGGACCAGACATCTTCTTGCATGTTCAGCCCTTCAGCAGCTCGCCGCTGATGATGAGTTTGCGCACCTCGGTCGTTCCTGCGCCGATTTCCAGCAGCTTGATGGCCCGGTACAGCCGGTTGATCTCCGACTCCCAGATGTAACCATAGCCACCGTGCAGCTGCACGGCCTCGTCCAGCACCTGGTTCATGGTCTGCGACGCAAACATGATGGAGGCTGCCGTGATCTTGTGGATGTCGCCCCGGCCTGCATCGCCGTTCTCGGCCACGGAACTGGCCGCGCGCAGAGCCTGGTACACGAACAGCCGCATGGATTCCACACCCACATACATCTTGGCAAGCTTGTCCTGGATGAGCTGGAAACTGGCGATCGGCTGGCGGAACTGCTCACGGGTACGCGCATATTCGATGGACAGCTCCAACGCCCGCTCGGCGATGCCCAGGCAGATCGGCGCCACCATGGCACGCTCCAGATCCAGCCCGCCCATCACCACCTTGACCCCCGCGTTTTCCACGCCTACCAGGTTGTCCACCGGGACCATGCAGTCCTCGAACACCAGCTCCGCAGTCTGGCTGCCACGAAATCCCATCTTCTCCAGCTTCTGGGCCACCTTGAATCCCGGGAAGCTGGCTTCCACGATGAAGGCCGAGATCCCGTGCACGCCTTTGTGCGGATCGGTCTTGGCGTACACCAGCAGCACGTCAGCCACCGGACCATTGGTGATGAAAATCTTGCTGCCATTGATGCGGTAGTGGTCGCCCTCCCGCACAGCGGTGGTCCGCATGGAACCCAGGGCATCCGAGCCCGCGCCAGGCTCGGTCAAGCCCAGCGCACCAACGGTTTTGCCGCTGCACAGGCCCGGCACGTACTTCGCCAACTGCGCGGCATTGCCGTTGCGCAGGATGTTGTGCAGACACAGGTTCTCATGGGCCACCCAGCTCAGCGCCAACGCATGGTTCCAGCGCGAGAACGCCTGCAGGATCAAGCCGCTGGTGAACAGGTCGGCCCCGGAGCCACCCAGCTCGGGAGCAGCGGTAATGCCGAAGTAGCCGTTGCGGCCCAGCAGGGGAAAGGCCTCCGCGGGCCACCACTCCTCGGTATCCATGCGTACGGCCAGCGGATAGAGCTCGGCCCTGGCGAACTGGTCGGCAGTGCCAAGGATCACGGTTTCATCGTCCGACAGTCCGGTGAAAAGTTGGGCTGGAGAATCTGGTGTGTGCGATGTCATGGTCTGGCTGGCAGATTTTAAGTGAGTAACGCTCATTAGACTTTTCATATTTCAATTTTTTTAGAGGAAAATCACCAAGACAAATAATGAGTTGAACTCACTTATTCTTGCGACATAGCCATCGAAACCCATGGAGGTATGTCTTGCAAACCTGGACCTTTGACACCGTGCTGGTCGCCAACCGCGGGGAGATCGCGCTGCGTATCCTGCGGAGCGCCAAGGCATTGGGACTGAAAACGGCCGTGGTCTATCACCGTGCGGATGCCCAATCCCCCGCGGTGCAACTGGCCGACCAGGCCATCGAAATCACCGGATCCACGCCCGTTGCGGCCTACCTGGATGCGGCGCAGGTCCTGGCGGCAGCACGCCGCTGCGGCAAGGTCGCCATCCACCCCGGATATGGCTTTCTGTCCGAAAACGCCGACTTCGCCCGGGCCTGTGTGGCCGAAGGCATGGTCTTTGTCGGCCCCAGCCCCGAGGCCATCGATCTGATGGGTGACAAGGTGCGCGCACGCGCCTTTGTCGAAAAGCACGGCTTTCCCGTGGCCCCCTCGGCCATCGAAGACGACGATCCGGCCAGCTTCGTCCAGCGCGCGTCCAAGCTGGCGTTCCCGCTGCTGATCAAGCCCGCGGCCGGTGGCGGCGGCAAGGGCATGCGCGTGGTGCGCGACCCCGAGCATCTGGTCAGCGAGATCGAGCGGGCACGCAGCGAAGGACTGCGTTACTTCGGCGATGGCCGCCTCTACGTCGAGCGTTACATCGAAAACCCCCGCCACATCGAAGTGCAGGTGCTGGGCGACACCCACGGCAACCTGGTGCACCTCTACGAACGCGAATGCTCGGTACAGCGCCGCTTCCAGAAAATCGTGGAAGAAACGCCCTCCCCTGCGCTGAGCGAAAGCCGCCGCCGCGAAATCTGCGAAACCGCCGCCGGCATTGCACGCAGCGCGGGCTACAGCAACGCCGGCACGGTGGAGTTCATCTACGGTGCCGGCGGGGAGTTCTACTTCCTGGAGATGAACACCCGCCTGCAGGTCGAGCACCCGGTGACCGAGCAGCTCTTGGGGGTGGACCTGGTGGCCGAGCAATTGCGCGTTGCCTCGGGCAGCGTCCTGCCTTTTGCTCAGGCCGATCTGCAACCCACAGGCCATGCCATCGAGTTCCGGGTGTACGCCGAGGATGCCGCAGCAGGCTATCTGCCCACCACCGGCCCCGTGCTGGCACTGCGTGAGCCCAGCGGTGAAGGCGTGCGTGTGGACACAGGCATCCGAGAAGGGCAGGACGTGACGGCCGCCTTTGACCCGATGCTGGCCAAGCTCATCATCACCGGCGCTGACCGAAGCGATGCACTGGCCCGCGCCGATCAAGCCCTGAAGGACTACGTGCTGCTGGGCTGCAAGACCAATCTGGCCTTCCTGCGCCGCCTGTTGCACCACCCTGCATTTGTGGCGGGCGAAGTCCACACAGGCTTTCTGGACGCCAACCCCGACATCGCCGCCGAGCCTGTGCTGCCCGAGCAAACGCTGCACAAGCTGCTGGCTGCTGCGGCCCTGGCCACGCGCCCCATCAAAGATGCCGCAGATGCGGTTCCCCCCATGCATGCTGCCATGGGCGGCTGGAGAAACTGATGACCCACGCCTTGCGTTTTCAAAACCGCTTGCACGACGTCTGGCTGTCCAGGCCTGCGCAGCGCAGTTATGTGCTGCACCTGGGCGAGCAGGCCCTGCAAGTCGACCTGGTCGATGGAGCCTTGCACCCGACCCTGCACTTCCAGGGGCAGTCCTTGCCGGTACACATCGCTGTGCGCGGCGATGACGTGCACGTCCACCTCGAAGGCGAAGCCCATACCCTGAGCTACGCGCACCTGCTGGACCGCCTGGCATCGCAGACACAGGGCCAGTCCGGAGCGGTCTCCCGGGCGCCCATGCCAGGCTCGGTGATCCAGGTGCTGGTCGAGCCGGGCCAGGCCGTGCAGCGCGGCGACACCCTGCTGGTGATGGAGAGCATGAAGATGGAATCCGCCATCAGCGCGGAAATCGACGGCGTGGTCCACGAGGTTCATGTGCAAAAAGGACAGACTTTCGAGCGTGATGCACTGCTGGTCACGCTTGAGCCCTCGGAGACCCAGACATGAAACGCATCCAATCCAAGCTGAACACCCAGTCCGCCGACTTCCAAGCCAACCTCCAGCACAACGAAAACCTGGTCCGACAACTGCACAAACTGCAGCACAAGGTCCGCCACGAACGCCCCGAGCGTGATGTGCAGCGCCTGACGCGGCAAAACAAGATGCCGGTGCGCGACCGCATCCAGCTGCTGCTCGACCCTGGCACCCCCTTCCTGGAGCTGTCGACCCTGGCCGCCAACCAGGATTACGAAGGCGATGTACCGGGTGCGGGCATCGTCACCGGCATCGGCATCGTGGCAGGGCGCGAAGTGGTGATCCACGCTTCGGACCCCAGTGTCAAGGGTGGTGCCTGGTACCCCTTGTCGGTGAAAAAAATCGTGCGCGCCACCGACATCGCAGTGGAGAACCGGCTGCCGATGATCCACCTGTGCGACAGCGCAGGCGGTTTCCTGCCGCTGCAGGCCGACCTGTTTGCCGACCGCTACCTGGCGGGCCGCATCTTCCGCAACCAGTGCACGCTGTCCAAGATGAACGTGCCGCAAGTGGCCATCGTGCTGGGGCACTGCACAGCTGGTGGAGCCTATGTGCCTGCGCTGTCGGACTACAGCGTCATCGTGCGGGGCAACGGCGGGGTATTCCTGGGCGGGCCTCCACTGGTGAAGGCGGCGACAGGTGAAGAGGTCTCGGCCGATGAGCTGGGAGGCGCCGACATGCACACCCGCGTCTCCGGCACCTCCGACTACCCAGCCAGTACCGAAGCCGAAGCCATCGCCATTGCCCGCGACGTGGTCGCACAGTGGAAACGCCCGACCAAGGCCGGCGTCGAGTGGCAGGAGCCCGAAGCCCCCTACTACGACTCCAAGGAGCTCTACGGCATCATTCCGCGCGACATCAAGGTGCAGTTCGACATGCACGAAATCATCGCGCGCATGGTGGATGGCAGCCGCTTCCACGAGTACCAGCCTGCCTATGGCACCACACTGGTGTGCGGCTTTGCCCACCTGTGGGGCTACAAGGTCGGCATCCTGGCCAACAACGGCGTGCTGTTCAATGAAAGCGCGCTCAAGGGCGCCCACTTCATCGAACTATGTAACCAGAACCGCACACCGCTCATCTTCCTGCAGAACATCACCGGCTTCATGGTGGGGCGCGAGTACGAACGCCGCGGCATCACCAAGGACGGGGCCAAAATGATCATGGCGGTGACCGGCTCCACCGTACCCAAATTCACCGTGGTCTGCAACGGCTCCTACGGCGCTGGCACCTATGGCATGTCCGGCCGCGCCTTCGACCCCCGCTTCCTTTTCATGTGGCCGCAGAGCCAGATCTCGGTCATGGGGGCGGAGCAAGCCGCCAACGTGCTGGCGGACATCAAGCTGCGCCAGCTGGCCCGCAGCGGCCAGTCACTGACCGTCGAGGAAATCGCTGCCATCCGCGACCCCATCCTGGGCAACTACCAGCGCCAGTCCAGCGCCCTGTTTTCCACCTCACGCATCTGGGACGACGGCATCCTCGACCCCATCGACACCCGCAACGCGCTGGGGGTGAGCCTTTCTGCAGCTTTGAATGCCCCGATCGCCGACCCCAGCTACGGCGTGTTCCGCATGTGATTTCCCGCCAATGACATAACGACAGGAGACAAGCATGAGCCAAGGACATTTCAGAAAAATGGCCATTTCGGCCGCCGCCATCGGTATGCTGGCCCCCCTGCATGCACAGATGTCCGACAACGTGATCAAGATCGGGTTCATCACGGACATGTCCGGGTCCTATGCCGACCTGGACGGCCCGGCGGGTGCCGAGGCCATCAACATGGCCATAGCGGACATGGGAGGCGCCATCGATGGGAAAAAGGTCGTGCTGCTGACCTCCAACCACCAGAACAAGGCCGACATGGCCGCCAGCAAGGCCCGTGCATGGTTCGATACCGAAGGCCTGGACCTGCTGATCGGTGGCAGCAACTCGGCCGCCAGCCTGGCCATGGCCCAGGTGGCCACGGAAAAGAAGAAGCCCTTCATCTCCATCGGTGCAGCCACGGCGCGACTGACCAATGAAGACTGCTCCCCGTACACCGTGCACTATGCCTTCGACACGGTGTCGCTGGCCAATGGCACAGGTTCAGCCATCGTCAAGGATGGTGGCAAGTCCTGGTTCTTCATGACCGCCGACTACGCCTTTGGCCACTCGCTGGAACAGGACACGGCCGCAGTCGTCAAGGCCGCAGGTGGCTCTGTGGTCGGCAGCACCCGCCACCCTCAAGGAGCCAGCGACTTCAGTGCCTTCGTACTGCGGGCGCAAAACAGCAAGGCGCAAATCCTGGGCCTGGCCAATGGCGGGGGTGACACGGTCAACGCCATCAAGTCAGCCAACGAATTTGGCGTCAACAAGACCATGAAGCTCGCCGGCATGCTGATGTTCATCAACGACATCCACGCCCTGGGCCTGCCCCTCACCCAGGGCATGTACATCACGGACAGCTGGTACTGGGACCTGACGCCGGCATCGCGCGAGTGGTCCAAGCGGTTCTACGGCAAGTTCAAACGCATGCCATCGTCCCTGCAGGCCGCCAACTATTCGGCGGCGAGCCACTACCTCAAGGCCGTAGCGGCAGCCAAAAGCGATGCCGCCGACGCGGTGATGCAGAAAATGAAGGCACTGCCGGTGGAAGACATGTACACCAAGGGCAGCATCCGGGAAGACGGTCGCGGCATCCATGACATGTACCTGCTCCAGGTCAAAAAGCCCGCAGAGTCCAAGCAGTCCTGGGACTACTTCAAGGTGGTGGCTACCATCCCCGGCGATGAAGCCTTCACCAAGCCTGCCGACAGCAAGTGTGCTTTCTTCAAACAAAGCCAACCCAAGCCCTGAGCCGTCCCGGCCCCGGGCGCGCACATGGCGTGCCGCCCGGGTGGAAATAGAAGCAACGGAGAAGACATGATTTCCATTGAGGCGTTTCCGACCATTGGCACGGCCCTGTTCGAAGCCGCGCGCACCTGGCCCGACCAGCCTTTTGTAGCCGTGCCTGCCAACCCGTCACGTTCCTACCATCCGCAGGGCCTGGCATGGACCTACCGCGAGGTAGAGGCTGCGGTGCGTCAACTGGCCACACGCTACCAGGCCGCCGGTTATGGCCAGGGCCGCCGCATCGGCCTGCTGCTGGAAAACCGCCCCGAGCACATTCTGCACAAGCTGGCCATGAACCATCTGGGCATCACCTGCGTGCCCATCAACCCGGACTACCGGCCACGCGAAATGGCGTATGTCATCGACCACACGCGCATGGACTTGGTGGTGGTCCTCGATGCGCTGGACCCGCTGCTGCAACAGGCCATGGGCGAGACGCGGCACCAGCCCGCCGTCTTCCGCCTGGAGGATGCTGACACGGCCTTTCCTCCCGCCGCACAGGCCGCCACGGTATTCCGTGCGCAACCCGACACCATCGCCTCCATCTTGTACACCTCGGGTACCACCGGCAAGCCCAAGGGCTGCATGCTGTCGCACCGCTATGAGCTGGCATCCGGCGCCTGGTACGCGGCACGGGGGGGCCTGGTGGCCTTGGAGGAAGGCTGCGAGCGGCTGTACAACCCCCTTCCCCTGTTCCACATCAACGCCTCGGTGCTGTCGCTGTTTTGCTGCATGCTCAAGGGCAACTGCCAAATCCAGCCCGACCGCTTCCAGGCCTCGCGCTGGTTCACAGAGGTCAGCGAAAGCCGCGCCACCGTGGTGCACTTCCTGGGCGTCATGGTGCCCATCCTGCTCAACCAGACGGCGCATGCGCTGGAACTGCAACACCAGATCAAGTTCGGCCTGGGTGCGGGCATCGACCCGCAGCGCCATGCGGAATTCGAAGCCCGTTTTGGCTACCCGCTCATCGAAGTCTGGGGCATGACCGAGTCAGTGCGCCTGGTCATCGATGCCGACACACCGCGCAAGGTGGGCACCCGTGCCTTCGGGCGCGTGCAACCCGGCATGGAAATCCAGGTCGTGGACGACAACGACCAACCCGTGCCCGATGGTGTTCCAGGTGAGCTGCGAGTGCGCCACAGCGCCGCCACGCCGCGCCGCGACTGCTTCAGCGGCTACCTGAACGATCCGGATGCCACGCAGGCGGCCTGGCATGGCGGTTGGCTGCGCACAGGCGACGTGGTGGTCCGTGACCCCGACGGGCTGTTCTATTTCATGGAGCGGCGCAAGAACATCGTGCGCCGCTCCGGTGAGAACATTGCCGCGGCAGAAGTCGAGGCCGTGCTGCAAAGCCACCCCGCCGTGGCCCAGGCCGCCGTGCTGGCCGTGCCCGACGAAGTGCGCGAGGAAGAGGTCCTGGCGTGCGTGGTTCTCAAAGGGGAGAGGCCAAAACCGCTCGGCCCAGACGATGCCCTGGTGCAAGAACTGCTGGAATACTGCAACGAGCAGATGACCTACTTCAAGGTCCCCGGCTGGTTGTGGTTCCCGGACGCCATTCCCATCACCAGCACGCAAAAGATCCAGAAGCACCGCATCTTCGCCACCGGTGCAGATCCCCGCACAACTCCGGGCATGATCGACGTGCGCGTGCAGAAAAAGCGCAGCAAGGCATGAACATCGCGCCCCATACCCCGGACACCACGCTTTCTCAGGAAACCACCACAATGCCCCAAGCACAAGCCCCTACCCAGCCACTTGTACTGACCCGCGTGGAAGGACATGTCGGCGTGCTGACACTCAACAGCTCTGCCACCATGAACACGCTGGACGGCCCCATGCTGCTGGCCATGGAGCAAGGCCTGCAGACGCTGGAGTCCGATGCGCAGGTGCGCGTGATCGTGGTGACGGGTGCCGACGAGCGCACCTTCATGGCCGGCGGCAACATCGCCTATATGAAGGAGCTGCGTGTGCTGGACTACTACGAAACGTTCTCCAACCTCATCCTGCGTGTGTTCCGGCGTTTCGAGGAGTGCCCCAAACCCACGATCGCGGCCGTGAACGGCTGGGCACTGGGCGGTGGCTGCGAGTTCATGCTGACCCTGGACATGCGCCTGATGGCCGAGGAGGCACAGATCGGCCTGCCGGAAATCAAGCTGGGCATTTTTCCCGGCGGTGGCGGCACACAGCGCCTGATCCGGCAGATCCCGATGTGCCACGCCAAACAGCTGCTGTTCACCGGCGACTTTGTCTCAGCCGACGAGGCGTTGTCCATCGGACTGGTCAATCGCGCCGTGCCGCGCAAAGACCTGATGCACGAGGCCATGGCATTGGCTGCCCGCATCGCCTCCCGCTCTCCCAGCGCCTTGCGGCTATTGAAGCGCACCGTGGTCCAGGGCGCTGAAATGCCACTGCCCACCGCGCTGGCCCATGAGGCCACGGCGATTGCCTTGCTGTTCGACAGCGAGGACGCCCGCGAAAGCATGTCGGCCTTTTTGGAAAAGCGCGAGGCCCGCATCACCGGCCGGTAAAGGCCTGCGTTGCACCAAGCGCCCCACGCAACACCCCAAAACAAAGTCAATGCATGGTAGTCTGTCCGGCCTGGCATGCAGGAGCGCATTGGCTGCGTTTCTGTGAAGCATGCTGGCGAACGCCCCGCAAAGGGCCATGAGGGAACGGCAAGGTATGAACATGAAGGCCGAAGCGGAACTGACGCCCAGGGAGAAAAAACGGGCCTTGCGGACCATGGAGATCGTCGCAGCCGCGGAAGCCGTGTTCCTGGAAAAAGGCTACGAGCGGGCATCTGTCAGCGAAGTAGCCGCACGGGTGGGGGTCGTGGAAGGCAATGTGTTCCGCTACTTCCCCACCAAACGCGATCTCTTGAACAGCGTGCTGCGAAGTCTGTACGAACCCTTGATTGCCGACGTCGAGCACGGGTTCTCGCGCATCGCCGACCTGCATGGGCGCGTGCGCTTCATCGTGTGGCGGCACATCCGCGTCTACACGGAAACACCTGGGCTGGCCCGGCTGGTACTGCACGAGATCCGGACCGCGCCCGACTACAGGACATCGGCCCTGTACGACCTGCAGTTGCGCTACACCGACTTCCTGCGCAAGACACTGGAACAGGCCGTCATGGACGGCGAGCTGAAGGCTCCGGTCAATTTTCCGCACGCCAGAGCCATGCTGTATGGCGGACTGGAACACCTGATGTGGCCGGTGCTCAGCGGAGACCGTGTGGTGGAGGTGGACCGTGTGGCCGACGAATACACCACGGCCTACCTGCATGGGGTGGGGGCACCCAGCTCCAGCGTCGAGCAGCGCCTGGACCGCATCGAACGCCTGCTGGCCGCGCGGGGCGCGAACACCTAGCCGCACACGCCCTGCCCTGACCACGGGGTGCCTGGGCTGTCACAGGCGAGGCCTTGCTCAAGCCCCGTCCAGCCCTTTCACCCCTGAAAGACGGCTCAACCACGCAGCATTTCAACCCGGTCGTAAATGGCAAGATCGGCCTGGGACTGAGGGATGTTCTGGGACACGATGTCGGTCGCCGTGACAATGCCGTCATATTGTCATAGCCGCGCGAAAGAATGGAGAACCGGCTTGCATCAATGTTCTGCACGGAAATTCCCGGCGTGCGATCAAGTACCGTTTCGATGCTATCTATTCCCTCGTCGTCCATGCACTGGCGTGTCATCACGCTGATGGTCTGAGGCGTTTCGCGCAGCGTCATGGGCAAACGCGTGGCAGTCGTGAGCGGACCCGTTGCCGCATAGCTGCCCGCCCCCTCGGTGTCTGCACTGCGCACCGCATTCTCGGTGACAGTCACAGTCGCCAACGTTGCGGGATCGTCCTTGCTTTCCTGTATGCCAGCTTTTGCGGTGCGCAGTCCATAGCTGCCATCGGGCTGAACATAGGCTTCAAGCCCGCTACTGGCCAGCAAGGCCGCCAAGCCTGCCTCTACGGTGTAACTGCCTTTCAGTCCCTGGCTTTGCTTGCCTTGCGCAATGCGGCTGTTGCCTGCGAGATAGATACCCGCTTCGCGCGAATAACGTGTGAGTGCCTGACTCAGCGGCCCGGCGGGGATGTCGTAGCTGCGGATCGCCTGAGTGGCGCTTGTCTGTTGCGCGAGAGCTGAAGGCGAGTGAGAGGCTGCGCCGATGGCCCCCCAATAATGAGCAAAGGAATGCCTAGACGGCGGGCTGACTTCTGGTGACGTTGGCTGGAGGTACGGGTGGTTTTGCGCAGAGGCATGGAGGGCTCCGAAAGAGATGTTCGACTTCACGAAGAACACAAATCACCATCCATCTGATTGCCTGGGCAGGCACACAGTGCCAACGTGCAAATCGTCCTTGGGTAGCAGCGCAACGGCGAAAGATGTCTTCTTATGAGGAGTAACCAACGAGAAGACAAAACCCGGAACCGGATTTCGCGCTATCGAGCGATTTTTTACGAGTTCAGCGTTGTGCATCGATCGTGGTCCATCACGCAAACGGCTGTTCGATGCGTATGGGCAGCTTGGCAGCCAGCATGTGCAACACACGATCTGTGTCATGAAGTGGAAAATTGCCATAAACGGCAAGATCGGCCACAGAGTCGACAACGCCCAGATGCCCCCTGCGATAGCGGCGCAGCTCCTGCACGACCTCACGCAACGGCAGGTTCTCCACGACCAAGCCTCCTTGCGTCCAGGCCTCTCGTGCAGTGTCACCGGCCTCGAGTGGGTCGATGGAATGCGCATCGAACGTGGTTTGCTGACCGGTGGGAACGATGCGGCGTGCATCCGTGGCGGATGTCCTGACCTCCACAGCACCTTGATAGACCGCCAACTGCGTCTGCCTGTCATTCATCAGTACATCAAAGCGTGTGCCTAAGGCGCGCATCCGTCCATGGGTAGTTTGCACCAGCAACGGCCTGCTGTCCTTGGCCGTCTCGACAAACGCTTCACCCGCTATCAGGACGACACGGCGCTCTTGTGCATTGACCGGATGTCTACTGCGCTTGCAGTGTTGAGCCACAACAGTGACCCATCGGCAAGCGTCAGTTGTCTCAATTGACCCGTTGCTGTGCGATGGTCAGCCCCCCAAGCCATGATCTGAGGTGGCAGCCATGCCTGATGCCAACTAAGCGCGCCCACCACACCGCCGCTACTCAGAATGCTCAAGCCGGTAAGAATGCGCCTGCGTGTCCTCAACCGTTGATCCGCTGTTGATAGCTGGTCAGCTGTGACGCGGGGATTCGGCAAAGTCCGGACCGGCTCAAAAGCGCGGCTGTTGTCCTCAACATATTGCTATGCCGCCGTGTGTGAATCTGCGGACGCGAGCCAACGTTGCCAGGCATCGTGCTCTTTGGCGCTGGCCGTGCCGTCACGAAGGCAGGCATACCACTTTGCAGCCTTATCGAGGTCAGAATGAGAAGGCTCTGCATTCATCGACCGTTGCCCTTGACTCACGACATGGACACTTGCTTCAGCTCCAGTGCCGTCTGGCGCGCAGAAAGCCTCAGGTGCCCCATCATGGCCTGGGCCACATATTTGCGGACCATTCGTCCCGAAACACCCAACTCGGCACCCACTTCATCATCGGTCATGTCGCAGACCACGGGCAGCGTGAAAGCGCTGGCGGCCTTGGGTGACAGGGACTGGAGCATGGCACCGATTTCCTCTAGCTCCTGCAGCACGATCGCCTGGCGTTCTGCCGAGGGATAGGTGGCTTCAGGAGACGTCGCCAGGATCTCCAGCCAAGCCAGCTCGATCTCCTGCCTGCGCCACAGATTGATGCAAAGATTTTGCGCAGTGGTTTTCAGGTAGGCGCGGGCCTCGGCGAAATGGGTGAAACAGCGCTCTGTTCTGCCTGTGAGCAAGCGCACGGAGGGGGCGTGGGCTAGATCAGCAGCCTCTGCTGCGGATCCCAGCCGTCTTCGAAGCCAGCTCTGCA
This sequence comes from Comamonas sp. A7-5, assembly GCF_039581385.1. Lineage (NCBI taxonomy): Bacteria > Pseudomonadati > Pseudomonadota > Betaproteobacteria > Burkholderiales > Comamonadaceae > Comamonas > Comamonas sp. A7-5. The sequence goes on along the minus strand of NZ_JBCPWO010000018.1, from coordinate 78,087 downwards.
GCCAGTTGTTGTGGTCTAGATACAGTGCGGTTATGTCTGCGTGCAAAGGGCTGGAGACGGATGGCATGGCAAGAAACCGATTGAATTGCTGCCGTAATCATACATATCAAACGAGAATCATTCACATCAAATAGAGCGTTAAGAGTCAGTTCCATATGACCGACCTCACACCTCGATTCACACCATCCTGAGTGCGACAGGAGGTATCCGGCCACCAGCAAGGCATCGGTCGCGTTTGGCCCTGTCTCCGGCCTTCCACGGCGGATGCCAAGTCATAACGCTCTGGTACTAACCATAGTGCGGTATTTGCGCCGACCCCAGCTCGTCTCACCAGCTACGCTAGCTGAGGACGGCATTTGTGCAACAACTCCTACGCCTATGAAACCGCTTCGTCTAGCAGGAACAAAATTAGTATTACTAACGCCTGTTCATATGCGGCTCCGAACCTGCTGGCAAAATGGTGACCATGCGATTCCTCCACACGATGCTGCGCGTTGGCAATCTCCAGCGCTCTATTGATTTCTACACCAACGTCATCGGCATGCAACTGCTGCGCACGTCTGAGAACCCCGAGTACAAGTACTCGTTGGCGTTTCTTGGCTTCGAAGGTGGCAACCCGGGTCAAGCGGAAATTGAGCTGACTTACAACTGGGGAACTGAGAGCTATGACATGGGCACAGCTTATGGCCACATTGCTCTGGGTGTGCCCGATGCCTATGCAGCCTGCGAGAAGATCAAGGCGGCCGGCGGTAATGTGACCCGTGAAGCAGGCCCCGTCAAAGGCGGCAGTACCGTGATTGCTTTTGTGACGGATCCCGACGGCTACAAGATCGAATTGATTCAACGCAAGGACGATCTGGGCACCGGCACCGGTCTGCGGTGATTCTTTTTCTCCAGATTCCTGGACCGAGCGGCACATGGGTGCCGCTTTTTTTTGCCTGAACGGCCTACCTATCGTCCAAACATGGGTTTTCAGTCATTGGCTGGCATTCCAGACTCGGCACTCCAACACCAATCAGGAGACTGGCAATGAGTGACTCGGTTCTGGAGCAACTTCAGCAGCGTTTGCAGCATCTTGAGGATATTCAGGCGATACAGGCTTTGAAGGCCCGGTACTTGCGAGCCTGCGATCAGAAGCAACCGAATGCCATGCGTGAGTGCTTTGTGGAGCATGGCGCAGTCATCGAGGCCGATGGTTTTCCGGCTTTTACGGATCGCGAAGAATGGGTTGAAACCTTCACCAGGCTGGCGGTTGCCAACCCGTCCATCCAGGACATGCACCACGGCCACAACCCTCAGATCAGCTTTACGGGAGCTGATAGTGCAAAAGGCTTGTGGGATCTGGAGTTCTGCCAGGTCAATGTCAAGGAACGCACCATCGTCAATCTCTCAGGTCAGTACAGTGATGAGTACGAGCGCATCAACGGGTGCTGGCAGATCCGTTCCATGCGCTTTGCGCGGGGATCATTTGTCATGCGCCAGGTCGATGCAGGCGGCATTGAAAGAGTCATTGCCCTGGGCAAGCCTCCGGCAGCTGGATTCATTGAAAACAACTGATCCTTGCTCTGTTGCAAACAGCAAAAAGCCCGATACAGCCAATGCCATATCGGGCTTTGTGCAAGAGAACTGGGTTTATCAGTTGGCCAGAATCACTTCCACACGGCGAGCTTCGGCATTGGAGCCGTCGGCCTGAGATTGCTCGGGCTTCTTCAGCTCGACCTTGTCTTCTGCCACGCCCAGTGCCACCAGGGCGGCCTGGACGGCTTGCGCACGTTGCTTGGCCAGCTCCGCGTTGATTTCAGCACTGCCGGTTGCATCATGGAAACCGGAGATCACGGCGCGCTTGCCTTCGGCCACGCCCTTGACCACATCGCTCAGCGCTTCGTTGGCGCCAGCGGCCACTTCCGCCTTGCCCGAGACAAAGTAGAACTTGACCACACCGTTTTCCACGATCACGCGGGCAGTTTCTTCAACCACCACCACAGGCACGTTGGTCGCGCTGGGTGCGGACACTGCTGCTTCGGCCTTGGGAGCATGGGAAATGCCGCGCTTGTAGACGACGGTGCCGACGACGGTGGAGACAACCAGAGCGATCAGGGCAAACAGAAAACCCAGGGCAAAGCGTTGTTGGCTATCGTCGTCAGAGCTGTTGAAGGACATGAATGAAATCTCCGTATTTGCGGGTGATTATGAAAGTACGAAACCTGTATTCATGACACTTTGCAGCCCGGCTACATGCTTCAGGCTGACAAAGCGACAAAACCACGCATTCTAGAGGTTTGCCGTGAAACGCCCTAACTGCTGCTCTCACAGCAATCGCAAAAAAGATTCAAATTTCAGCCGTTTCACACCGGGAAAGCGTTGCTTTTACGCCTTCGTGTGTGCACAGGTGCACCGACGGCGCGTCTGCGCGTTATATATCAAAGTCAATTCAGCTCTGAATCCGGTTCGAGGAGTTTCCATGTCCGCCCTTCCTTTGTTGAATCATTCCATGCGTGATGCTGACCAGATGCTGGAGCGGGCTCTGGTGCAGTGGGGAGGTGACGAGGATTTGTGGATCTTTGGTTATGGTTCCCTGATCTGGCGTCCCGAATTCGACTTCAGCGAACGCCGTTCGGCCCATGTACATGGCTGGCATCGTGCCCTCAAAATGTGGAGCACCATCAACCGTGGCACGCCCCAGGTTCCAGGCCTGGTGTTTGGCATGCTCTCGGGCGGCAGTTGCCAGGGCATGGCCTTCCGTATTCCGCGCAACCAAGGCGATACCGTCATGCGCAAGCTTTGGCTGCGTGAGATGCCCAATGCCGTCTATGACCCGCGCTGGCTGCCTTGCCGCACCCCGCATGGAGCCGTGAAAGCCCTCGCATTCACGCTGTCACGCCAAAGCCCGCACCATACCGGCGAGCTGGCGCCGGATGAATACCGGCGCATTTTCTCTCAGGCCCAGGGTATATACGGCACGACCCTGGACTATGCGCAGGCCACTTTTGACGAGCTGCAACGGCTTGGCATCGACGACAAGGCGCTCAAGCGCCTGCTGGCCTATGCGGACTTCCAGCAAGCCAGTTGCCCATCTGCTGCTGCTATTTGAAACGTAGCTAACATCGCTCTACTGTATTGGTCTGCAGAGCAAAGAAGCTTGAAATTCTGGCGATCCGGGGCACAATGGCCTTTTGATTTCGGAAAGACTGCCATGTTCCCCAACCGTGTTGCCGCCCTCTTTTCGCGCCCTGCCTGGGCAGGTTTGACGCTTGCAGCAAGCTTGGCCGTGACAGCCTGCTCCACGACCAGCAACACGGCCGCGCCCTCTTCTTCGGAGACGACTCCCGCAGCGACTCTCAGCAAAGGCGTTCAATCGATTGCACGTCTGGAAGCCACCAAGGGCAGCCAGGTAACGGGTACGGTACAGTTCTTTCCGCAGCCCGACGGCAGCGTTCGGGTGCAAGGCCGTGTGGAAGGGCTTGCGCCGAATAGCGAGCACGGCTTTCATGTCCATGAAAAAGGTGACTGCTCCAGCGGCGACGGCTTGAGCGCCGGTGGCCACTTCAACCCTGGACAGCAGGCGCATGGCAAATTCGGCGACAGCAAGGCCCATCACATCGGTGACCTGCCCAGCCTTGACGCCGACACCCAGGGCGTGGCAACTATCGATTTTGTGAGCAAGGAGTTCAAATTGGACAGAGGCAGCAGCGGCATTCTGGGTCGATCGCTGATCGTGCACAACGATCCGGATGACTACACGACCCAGCCCACCGGCAATTCAGGCGCACGCCTGGCTTGTGCCGTGATTGAGCGCGGCGCCTAAGCCTGCCATCGCCTGGAAAATGAATAGCGAGCGTGCATTTGAAGGACAAGGCCAGGCAGCCGGAACCGGGGCTTGTCTGATAGACGAACTCGGCAAATTCAAAGGCTACCGCGTCAGGCCCTCCCTCAGAGGCTTCTAGAGAATCAAGAATTGCGCGCCTGCCAGATCCTGCGCGCCTCTTCCAAGGCCTGCACAGTGTCCACATCAAGCACGCAGCCTATGTCATCGCAGTCCCAGCGCCACAGACGCTGATTCTCCGCCGCGTTGCGCACGATGGAGGCTGCGCCCAGATCGCCACTGAGCTCAGCAAGTTCCTGCGCTGCTGCACGACTGAAAGCCACAGGATGGCCCTTCTGGCCCTGATAAAAAGGTTGGATCACACGCAGCTCGCGACTCTCCAGCTGTGCCAGCTGCAAAGCCAGTTGTTGCAGCGTGCTGGCTTGAATCAAGGGCAAATCTGCAGGCAGGACCAGCCAGCCATTGGCGCCGGCTGTGGCCTTGACGGCCGCCGCAATGCTGTCGCCCATGCCGGGATGCGGCCCGTATTCCAGATACCAGGGAAGGCCCGAGGCCTGCACTGCAGCCAGCGTGGTTTGCAGAACGGTTTGCAGGCCCAGCATGGCCTGGAGCTTGTGGCTGGAGCCGCCCGATGCGAGAAAACGCTCTCCCCTGCCCGCAGCGAGAACCAGCACACAAGGCTGCTCCGAATCAATCACGGGAGCGGACAAAACTTCTTGATTCATATTGCTGTCGAGCATAACGTCGGCTTTGGCTGCGCGGCACAATGTGGACATGAGCAGCCTATCTTCATCCATTGCCGATCTGCGCAAAAGCTATGAACGCGCAGAGCTGAGCGAATCCGCTTCCAACCAGAATCCCCTGCAGCAGTTCGACCAATGGCTGCAGGAAGCCGTGAGAGCCCAAGTGCCTGAGCCCAATGCCATGACTGTGGCGACCGTGAGCGGCGACCTGCGACCCAGCACGCGCATCGTGCTGATCAAAGGTTATGACGAGCGTGGCATTGTCTGGTACACCAACTACGACAGCCGAAAAGGCCAGCAACTGGCGGGCAATCCATTCGCTGCACTGCAATTTCACTGGGTAGAGCTGGAGCGCGTGGTGCGCATCGAAGGCCGTGTGGAAAAAGTCAGTGCCGAAGAAAGCGATGCCTACTTTGCCAGCCGCCCGCTTGACTCCAAGATTGGGGCCTGGGCTAGTCCGCAAAGCCAGGTCATCAGTGGCCGCGGCGTGCTGGTGGCCAATGCCGCCAAGTACAGCGCGCAGTTTTTGCTCAATCCTCCCCGGCCTCCCCACTGGGGCGGTTTCCGTCTGGTGCCCGAGCGGTGGGAATTCTGGCAAGGACGCAAGAGCCGGCTGCATGACCGCCTGAGCTACCGCCAGGAAGGTCAGCACTGGATTCGTGAACGACTGGCTCCCTGAGTTTTGATGGATCCCTCATTGAAATGGGAGGGCGCAGCGACAGAAAGCGCCCTCTTCGCTGATGACCTTTGGCTTGTGATTAAGTGAATGAAATTATGATGGTGGTGATAAATACATCATGTAAGTTACATTAATATCATCATATGCAAAATATAGACATTCCGGATCTGCAGTCACCAGACCCATCCACTCTGCCAACAGGAAGCCAGCTGTTTCGCGACTGGCTCGAGCATGAGGGCAGCAAGAGTTGGGATGCGCTGGATACCTCTCCTGACGGCAACTATGAAAAGGTCTGGCAGGCCTGGTTGATGCATTTGTCCGGGCAGGCACCGATCTCTGGCAAGGAGCGCCCTGCGCGTAGGCAACGTTCTTCAAAGCCCTGGCATCAGGCAACCGAGCTGGATGTGCAGAGCTTTTTGCAGATACGCGATGGCCAACGTGCGCACCACCACCCCGAGCGCAAGATCAGTCCGGTCACCCGCCGCCGCTACTGGCGGCTGCTGGAGCGCATCTACGATCATGCGATGGAGCACGGCTGGATCAGCGCCAACCCAGCAACCGGTCTCGAGCCGGCTGAACGCCCTCCTTCCGAGGATGGCAAGGGCCATTGTCTGCCTCCCCTGCTCTGGCAGTCACTGCCAAGGCACTTTCCCAGCGCCGACGGCTATCAGGACGCACGTGACCGCGCCATTGTGTTGCTGCTCTACGAGCTGGCTCTGGCCCCCGAGGAAGTGCGCTGCCTGTTATGGAAGAACCTGCTTTCAAGTGCTGGTCAGATCTGGATTGGCAGCTCGGAAAGCATTGCGAACGGAGAGTCACCCCTGCCCCGCTACCTGCAGATAGAAGGCGGTAGAAATGCTCAGCAACGGCTGCTTGAGTTGCCCGACTCCGTGGCCCAGGCCCTGCAAAGCTGGAGAAGATTCAGCGCCGCACAGCGCGGGCCGTCAGTGATTGACGGCAACCATATCGTTTTCTATTCGCGCCGTGGCGGCGAACTGTCAGTACGCATGCTGTTCCATGTGGCCTCGCAGATCATTCAGCGCGCCCATCAGGCCCAGCCCGAGGACAGTCAGAAATTTCCGCTGCAGCGCGTGGGGCCGCAGGTCTTGCGCAACACGGCCATCGTGCAATGGCTGCGCGCCGGCGTGCCCGAATCGGAAGTGATTGTCAGGATCGGCGTGGACAGCACTCGTTCCCTGCGCCATCTGCAGCACTATCTATAGCCATGGCATCCTGCCCAGGCCAAAACCTGGGCAGGATGCGGCTTAACTTAGCTTGAGCCGAATCAGAAGTCCATTCTCAGACCGACCACCAGATTACGCCCCGTCAACGGGGCTGCACTCTTGATGAACGAGGTTGCTGCGTAGGCCAGACGGTTGGTGAGGTTCTGGCCCTTGACATAGAACTGCCACTGGTTGCCGCCGCTCTTCCAGAGGTAGCTCGCGCCCAGGTTCAGCATGCCGTAGCCAGGCGTCTGGGTTTCATACTGGGCCGTGCGGTTCTGGCGCAGCACCTGGGTCCATTCGGCCATGGTGTCCCAGCCGGCCAGACGCGCGTTCACACGCAAGCCGGCACGCAATGCCGGAATGCGTGGCAGCGCAGAGCCGTCCTCCAGACGCGCACGCACGCCGTCGCCAAACACACTCAGGCTCAACTCACGACTCAGGCGCTGGCTCAGCTGAGCCTCCCAGCCCGTAAAGCGCGCATTGCCCTGGGTGTATTGCAGCAGCTGCAGCCCTTCGTGGGCATCCAGCGTGGCGCCGTAGATATAGCCCTTGATGCGGTAGTGATAGGCATTGAGCTTCCAGGTCGTATCACCTGCCGTCTTGGCCAGACCCAGGTCCAACGCCTGCGAGCGCTCGCGCGACAGATTGGAATTGCCGATCTCGTAGGTTGCCGTGGCCATGTGCAGGCCGTTGGCAAACAGCTCTTCGGCCGTGGGCATGCGGCTGCCGCTGGTGAACGAGGCCGATGCGCTATAGCCGGGCTGGAACTTCCAAACCGTGCCCAGCGACGCCGAAGTGGCGCTGTGGCTGCGACGCTCGTTGCTCAGCTCGGCCTCCACGCGTTGGCGGTCGTGGCGCAAGGCTCCCTGAAAGCTCCAATCCTGCCAGCGGTATTCCTCCAGCAGATAGAGGCTGTGGCGCTGGGTATCCGTGGGCTGCACATAGGCCTCTTCGCCCGTGGCGCTGAAGCGGCGCTTGAGAGTTTGCAGACCCAGCGTGCCACGCCAGCCGGCGATGGGTTCATGCTCCATCTCCAAGCGCAGGTCATGGGCCTTGTTTCTGAACTGAGTGGCCACGCTGCCATCCTCGATCTCGTCATGGCGGTAATTGGTCAGGCCGCCGCGCAGACGCAGTGCGGCGATGCCGGCCGTGGGCTTGCGCCATTCGCCGCGCAGATCCCAGCGCTCGCTGGTCAGATCGACCACGGGCACGCTGCCGCCTTCCTCATGATCATGGTCGTGGTCATGCCCATCATGGGAGCCGCAATGCAGATGATCGCCATGTGCGTGGCAGCCTTCGAAGCTGTGCTGATGGCCTGGCAAGCCGTACTTGGCCTGCTGCCGCGTGTAGGCCAGACCCAGATAGCCCTGATTACCTACCCACGACAGGCCCACGCTGCCCGTGTTGCCGCGGCTGAAGCTGCCCGGAACCTTGCTCTGGCCCCAGCCGCTGCCCACGCGATAGTCTCCCGCGTTGCGGGCCACGCCTTCGGCATGCAGCACCAGCTGGCCGTTATCGTTCTTGAGCGGCGTGGCCGTGGTCAGGGAGAAGGCCCCGGCCGACATGCCTGCCGCCGTTCCAGCCTGCACCTCGGCCGAACCTTCCAGGCCCCTCTCGGGCACCCGGGTCGGAATCTTGCCGTCCAGCACATTCACCACGCCCCCCATGGCGCCGGGGCTGTAGAGCAAAGCTGAAGGGCCGCGCAGCACTTCGATCTGATTGGCCAGCAGCGGCTCAGTGGTCACCGCATGGTCGGGGCTGACCGTCGAGGCATCGAGCAACTCCGAGCCATCGCTGAGCACGGAGACCCGCGCACCATCCATGCCTCGAATCACGGGGCGGCTGGCTCCCGCACCGAAATGGCTGGCATTGATGCCCGGCTCGGCCGCCAGGGTCTCGCCCAGGGTCGCGGCACGACGCAGGCGCAGTTCCTCTTCACCGAGCACCTGGACGGGCGTGGCCATATCGCCGGCGGCCATGCCGGTCGCCGACACCGTCACCTCGGCCAGGCTGGACTCCTGCTTGGCCGCATCGGACTGCGCAAAGGCCAGGGGTGAGCAGGCCAGCAGGCCCAGGCCTGTGCCCAGGGCCAGTCCTCGCCCCGCTGGTTGCAGCGCCTCGATGGCGCGGGCCAGAGCCGACTTGGGGGAGCGGCGCAAGGAATGGGCGGAAGAATTCGAAAAACGTTGAGACATCTCAGTTCCACAAACAACCGTGCGCACGCAGACCATCAAAGAAAGTACGCACGGAAATTCAATAAAAACAGCATAAATCGCTTATGTATAAAGCGCTTATAGCTATCAATTCTGATGTTTCTGGTGTAGGCGGCAAAGCATGCCGCAGCATGGATCCGGCCTAGACCAGGGAGCTGAGAGACAGAGGAGGCGCGCGAGCAGCCAGCGGCGCTGCAATAAAGACGGCTCTGGGTGCGGGAGCAAAAGGCCGAGGGATGAAGCTGTCAGGTGGCGGCGCACTGAAAGCGAGCACGGCCACAGGCCCGGCATAGCCATGATTGGCCTGATCCAGCAACTGACATTCGGCCGGGCCGTGACCCGCAAACAGCGCATGGACCCAGCCCTGATCCGGGGCGCAGCCGCTGTTGTCACTCTGGCAGTCGCCAGCCACAGCCGACGAGGTTGGCTGCACATGGCTGTGCGCCAAATAGGACTTGGCCGGGTCGGTGTTGACCGCGTGAACCGCACGGTGCATCTGGCCCAGAGTCGGCCCCATCACCATGGCCAGGGCCAGCAGGCCCATCAGCCAGCGCATCATCCAGGTTTCACGCAGGCTGGCGCGACCGCCAGCGGATGCTGGACGGCTGTTTCTGCGCAGGCGGGAATGATGTGACACGTTCAGGGGCAAATGCGGTCTCGGTCGGCACGGCTGCAGCAAAGCTGCCGGGGGTTGCAAAGTGTATCTGCACTAAGGGCCCTGCGCAGCAAGCCGGGCTTAATCCTTGAGCCAGCGCGAGAACGCTTTCTGGAATTTCTGCACCTTGGGTCCCACCACAAAAGCGCAATAGCCCTGGCCCGGGTGCTGCAGGAAATAGTCCTGGTGATAGTCTTCGGCGGGCCAGTAGTTGGTCAAGGGCTCGATCTGAGTAACCATGGGTGCATCAAACGCTTTTTCGCTCTGCATTTCCTCGACCAATGCCCGCGCCACAGTCGCCTGCTGCGCATCAGTGGTGAAGATTGCACTGCGGTACTGCGTGCCCACATCATTGCCCTGACGGTTCAGTGTGGTCGGATCATGGGTGCCGAAGAAGATCAGCAGCACATCGCGCAAGCTGATGACCGCGGGATCGAAGTCAAGCTTCACCACCTCTGCATGACCGGTCTGGCCGGTACAGATATCGTCGTAGCTGGGGTGGTCCAGATGGCCATTGGCATAGCCGCTTTCCACATCGACAATGCCGCGCACGCGGTCGAAGACGGCTTCCGTGCACCAAAAGCAACCGCCGCCCAGATAAATGGTTTCCACAGCCATTACGGGCTCCTTGTGTTTTAGACGCGTGTTTCAGACGCGTCAAGCGTAGCTCAAATCAACTACCCATTTTCACCAATGACAGCGATTGCGGTGCCGCTAAGCTGCACGGCGCCCACTACACTGCTTGCTGCTCTGCAATACAAGCCGTGTCCAGTGAATCTAGTATGTGACGCACAGAACAGAAGAAACTTGCCTCAGAGGGATACACACCATGAAGCGTTCCGGCCGCTGGGCCTTGAGTCTGGCCCTGATCGGCTTGCTGGCCATCACAGGCTGGCGCGCAGTCGTCAATCTGCAGCATAAGAAGCAAGCCGTCGTCAACGGCTCGGCGCCGCTGGAGCTGCCCATACAACTGGCTGCCCAGGAGGTTCTGACGGCTCAGACCCTTCAGCTTGCTTTGAGCGTTCCCCTCAACGGTGTGGTTCAGGCAGTGAACTCGGCCATGGTCAAGGCCTATGTCGCGGGCGAACTGCGCGGCCTGACGGTGCGTGAAGGCGATAGCGTCAGCAAGGGCCAGCAGTTGGCTCGCGTTGATGCCACGGAGGCCGAGGCACGCTGGCGCCAGGCGAAGCAGCAGGCCGATGCCTCCAGAGCCCAATTGGTGATTGCCCAGCGCAACCAGGACAACAATGCGGCCCTGGTGCAAAAAGGCTTTATCTCCACCACCGCACTGCTGACCTCGCAGGCCAACCTGGATTCGGCCCGCGCCAATCTGGCCGCCGCCCAGGCCGCCGCCGATGCGGCCCGAAAGTCCGTCACCGACGCCGTCATCACCAGCCCCATGAGTGGGCAGATCGCCCAGCGCTTTGTCCAGAACGGCGAGCGCGTTGGTGTGGAAGCGCGCATCGTCGAAGTCGTCGATCCAGGCAAGTTGGAAATCATGGCCCAGCTCGCTCCCGCAGATTCGGTACAGGTTCAGGTCGGCCAGATGGCCGAGCTGCAAGTGCCCGGTGCCCCCCAGGACATGACGGCCATCAGCGCCAAGGTGGTGCGCATCAATCCCAGCGCCCAGACCGGCTCGCGCACTGTGGCGGCCTATCTGGCAGTGCAAAAGGACGAAGCCGCCAAGAACAATAGCAGTCAACGCATTCCACAGTTGCGCCCCGGCCTGTTCTTGCAGGGAAGCATACTGACCGGCAACGCCAGCCAACTAGCCGTGCCTCTGGCCGCCGTGCGCACCGATAAGCCCCTGCCCTATGTGCAAGTGCTGCAAGCCGGCAAGCCGACCGTGGCCGCAATCGCACCGGAGCGTGCACAGGAAATCTCCAGCCGCACAGAGCTTCGCGTGATCCACAAGACCGTGGAACTGGGACGCCAGTCCGCCCATGAAGGCGCAACCTGGGTGCAAATCCTCAAGGGCCTGAATGCGGGCGACCGGATACTGGCTGGCAGCACCGGCGGTCTGCGCGAAGGCACGCTGGTCGAAGAGTCGGCCGAGCCAGGCAGCAGCGGGAGCCGGTAAATGTGGTTCACGCGCATCAGCCTGAAAAACCCGGTGCTGGCCACCATGCTCATGCTGGCCTTTGTGGTGCTGGGCATTTTTTCCTACCAGCGGCTCAAGGTTGACCAGTTCCCGAACATCGAGTTTCCCGTGGTGGTGGTCACGGTCGAGTATCCGGGCGCCTCGCCCGAGATCGTCGAGAGCGAGGTCACCAAGAAGATAGAGGAAGCCGTCAACTCGGTCGCCGGCATCAATGCCCTCACCTCGCGCAGCTACGAAGGCACCAGCGTCGTCATCATCGAGTTCCAGCTGCATATAGACGGTCGCCGCGCTGCCGACGATGTACGCGAGAAGGTCGCCTCGGTGCGCCCCACTCTGCGTGACGAGGTCAAGGAGCCGCGCGTCATCCGCTTCGACCCGGCCAGCACGGCTGTCTGGTCGCTGGCCGTGCTGCCAGACCCCCATGCCCTGCACGGCGAGACCGCAGCCAATGGCCAGAGCGTGACGCCGCCCGACGCGATTGCGCTGACGAGCTGGGCCGACCAGGTGCTGAAAAAGCGGCTGGAGAACGTGCGCGGCGTGGGCGCCGTGAACATGGTGGGAGCCACCAAGCGCGAGATCAATGTCTATCTGGACCCGCAGGCGCTCGAGGCCTACTCCATCACTCCCGAGCAGGTTGCCCAGGCGGTACGTGCCGAGAACCAGGATCTGCCTGTGGGCTCGATCCGCTCCAAGGCCCAGGAACGCGTGGTGCAGATCGATGCCCGCATTCAGCGCCCCGAGGAATTTGCCCGCATCATCGTGGCCTACCGCAACGGCGCCCCAATCCGCGTCGGCCAGTTGGCCCGCGTGCAGGACGATGCGCAGGAGCTGCAGACCCTGGCGCTGTACAACGGCAGCCGCACTCTGCTGATGTCCGTGCAAAAGGCCCAGGACGAGAACACCATCGAGGTAGTCGACGGCCTGAACGCGGCGATCAAAGCAATCGCCCCCGAGCTGCCACCCGGCGTGCGCCTGCAGGCGATTGCCGACAACTCGCGCGCCATCCGCGTGGGCGTGGACAACGTGCGCCAAACCCTGATCGAGGGAGCCTTGCTCACGGTACTCATCGTGTTTCTGTTCCTGAATTCCTGGCGCTCCACGGTGATCACGGGGCTGACGCTACCCATCGCACTGATTGGCACCTTTCTCTTCATGTACTGGTTTGGCTTTTCCATCAATATGGTCACGCTGATGGCGCTCTCGCTGTGCGTGGGTCTGCTGATCGACGATGCCATCGTGGTGCGCGAGAACATCGTGCGCCATGTGCAGATGGGCAAGAACGCCTATCAGGCAGCCATGGAAGGCACGCAGGAGATCGGGCTGGCCGTGCTCGCCACCACGCTTTCCATCGTCGCCGTATTTCTGCCCATAGGCTTTATGGGCGGCATCATCGGCAAGTTCTTCCATGAGTTCGGCATCACCATCGTGGCGGCCGTGCTGATCTCCATGTTCGTCAGCTTCACGCTGGACCCCATGCTCTCCAGCGTCTGGCATGACCCGGCAATCCACGCCCATGGCGAACATGGCAGCAAAAGCCTGTACGACCGCACGCTGGGGCGCGTGACGGCCTGGGTGGAGCGCATGAGCGATCGGCTCTCGGACGTCTATCAGGGCATACTGCGCTGGTCGCTGGCTCACAAGCTGCTCACCCTAGCGCTGGCATTCATTATTTTCATAGCAAGCATCGCTCTTGTACCCTTGCTTGGCACCGAATTTGTGCCCAAGGCGGACTTCTCGGAAACTTCGATCAGCTTCAACACCCCCGAAGGCTCCTCGATCGAAGCCACCGAAGCCAAGGCCAGGCAGGTGACGAACATATTGCGCGCCTTGCCCGAGGTGCGCTACACCCTGACCACCATCAACACCGGCAATGCCAACGGCAAGAACTACGCCAATATCTATGTGCGCCTGGTTGACCGCCACCAGCGCAGCCGCAATGTGGACGAGATTTCGGCCTATCTGCGCCCCAGGCTGCAGGCGGTTGCAGGCATCAAGCTCACCCATGTAGGCCTGCGCGAGGCCGTGGGCGGGCAAAAGCAGGTCGAGTTCTCGCTCATGGGCCCGGATCTGGACGAACTGGCCCGCCTGAGCCAGATCGTGCAGGAGCGCATAGCCGACATCCCTGGTCTGGTCGACCTAGACTCCAGCCTCAAGCCCAACAAGCCCATGGTCAATATCGAGGTCCATCGCGATGCCGCGGCCGATCTGGGCCTGTCGATAGGCAATATGGCTGGCGCACTGCGCACCTGGGTGGCCGGCCAGACCGTGGGCAACTGGCGGGCCAGCGACGACCAGACCTATGACGTGAACGTGCGGCTCGAGCCCGAGGCCCGCACCACGCCCCAGGACCTGGAGCGCCTGCCGTTTGCACTGGCGACCGGAGATGGCGGCATGCGTATCGTGCGCCTCAACCAGGTCGCCAGCGTGGTGGACAGCACCGGCCCCAGCCAGATCAACCGCCGCAACCTCAACCGCGAAGTCGCCATCAACGCCAATGTCTATCTGCGCAGCACGGGCGAGGTCACGGCCGATATCAAGCAGGCGCTGGCCACCATTCCCATGCCGCCCGGCTACAGCTACCAGTTCAGCGGCGCGGCCAAGAACATGGCCGAATCCTTCGGCTACGCGATTTCCGCGTTGATGCTGGCCATCATCTTCATCTACATGATTCTGGCCAGCCAGTTCAAGAGCTTTCTCCAGCCCCTGGCACTCATGACCTCGCTGCCCCTGACGCTGATCGGCGTGGTGCTGGCCCTGATGATGTTCGGCTCGGCCCTGTCCATGTTTTCCATCATCGGCGTGGTCATGCTCATGGGTCTGGTGACAAAGAACGCCATTCTTCTGGTGGACTTTGCCATCCGCGCCCGCGAGAGCCGCACCAACGAGGTCAGCGGCCAGACCGAGCCGGGCCTGCCGCGCAACGAAGCGCTGCTGCTGGCGGCCCGGGTGCGCCTGCGCCCGATTCTGATGACCACGCTGGCCATGATCTTCGGCATGGTGCCGCTGGCCTTTGCGGTCACCGAGGGCTCCGAGCAACGCGCCCCCATGGGTCAGGCAGTGATCGGTGGCGTCATCACTTCCTCGCTGCTGACCCTGGTCGTGGTGCCCGTGGTGTACTGCTATCTCGATGATTTTTCCAACTGGATGCGCCGTAAATGGTCTGGCGTGCCCTCAAAAAGCGATGAGCCGCCGCACGAAGCCTCCGAGGCTCGTAGAATCGATGGTTTGTCCTGATAAGTCTTTCCCCGGAGATACCATGGCCCTGCCAATGAATGCCCAAGTGGACCCGCGCGATGTGCACGCGCAGGCTCGTTTCAACATGATCGAACAGCAAATCCGTCCCTGGAATGTGCTGGACGAGTCCGTGCTGGAGCTGATGGGCAAGGTCCACCGTGAAGACTATGTGTCGCCCGAATACGCGAACATGGCCTATATGGACATTGAAGTCCCCCTGAAGGGCACGGCCGAAGAAGCTGCCGCCAAAGGCTGGCACATGCTGGCACCCAAGATCGAAGCGCGCATGCTTCAAGACGTGAAGATCAAGCCCACCGACCGCGTGCTCGAGATCGGCACCGGCTCCGGCTATATGGCAGCCCTGCTGGCCGCCCAGGCCAAGGAAGTCGTGACACTGGAGATCGACCCCGAACTGGCCGAGATGGCCCGTGAGAATCTGCTCAGCGCCGGCGTCAAGAATGTCGAAGTCAAGCTGGCCAACGGTGCCACCGCTTCCCTGGCTCAGGGCGCGTTTGACGTGATCGTGCTCAGCGGCTCGGTGGCTCAGGTTCCCGATGCCCTTTACGCCCAGCTCAACGAAGGCGGCCGCATTGCCGCCATCGTCGGTCACATGCCCGTGATGCGCTTCACACTGGTGACCAAGAACGGCAACAATTTCGAAGTCCAGCAACCCTGGGATACTGCTGCCACCCGCCTTGTGGGTTTTGAAGAGCCTTCGCGCTTCTCGTTCTAAACGCTTGTTGCGTTCGCCCTGCTTTCTGCGCTGCGACTCGGCAGTGCAGCGATCAGGGCCTGTCTTTCAGTGTCAGGGTTGGCCCGCAGATTCGTCGGCCAGCCGCCAGGAGTTTTTATGTTGACCCAGGTCTTGCCCGCCCAATTCCAGCAATGGCTGGCTTCTCATGCCGCGAATGGCGTCAGGCCCGTGGTACTGGATGTGCGCGAACCCTGGGAAGTCACCCTGGCCAGCATTCATCCCGGCGAGGGCTTCGAGCTGCGCTGCATTCCCATGCACGATATTCCCGGTCGCCTGCAGGAGCTGGACCCCGACCACCCCGTCGCCTGCCTGTGCCACCATGGCGCCCGCAGCATGAGCGTGGCTGCGTTTCTGCTCAACAACGGCTTTGAGGACGTCAGCAACATCACCGGCGGCATTGACGCCTGGTCGCTCAGCGCCGATCCGGGCGTGCCCCGTTATTGAAAGATTGCCGGGCCTATTGCTCGGCCAATCCAGAGCTTTGTTGAGTTTTCCGTTGTGATCGAGACCGCCCAACCCTGACATCTATGACCAAGCTGCCCAGGCCTCTGCAAGCCCCCTCCGCACACGCGCTGCGTGCCATTTCCTTGGGAGTTTTGCTGGCATGGGCCGGCGCTCAGACACAGGCCCAGACCTTGTCGGAGCTGGTGGCTCAGGCCCGCGGCTATGACGCTTCATGGCAGGCCCAGCAAGCCGATGCGAGAGCTGCGGCCAGCCGCGCCGATCAGGCCCTGTCCGGGCTGCTACCCAATGTGGGTCTGTCGGCGGGTGCCAACCGCACCCATGTGGACATTCACACCTCGGTGCCCGTGCCCGGCATGACCAGCAGCTTCAATAGCACGCAGCAGAACGTGCAGCTCAGCGCCCAGCAGCCGCTGTACCGTCCTGCCAACAAGATTGCCTACGAGCAGGGGCAGCGCGGCGTGGATGTGGCCCAGGCTCAGCTGGATGCGGCTGCACAGAACCTGATCGTGCGTGTGTCCCAGGCTTATTTCGATGTGCTGGCGGCCCAGGACAGCGTGCAGGTGGCCCAGTCGCAAAAGCAGGCCATCAGCACCCAGCTCGAGATGGCCAAGCGCAATTTCGAAGTTGGCACAGCCACCATCACCGATTCACGCGAAGCCCAGTCACGCTTCGATCTGGTCACGGCCCAGGAAATCGCTGCGCAAAATGACCTGCAGGTCAAGCGCGTAGCCCTGGATCAGCTCGTGGGCCGCGTCGGCATTCAGCCTACGCCGTTGGCCGCGCCGCTGACCATGCCCAAGGTGACGCCCGACAATATGCAAGACTGGGTGGACAAGGCTTTGGCCGCCCAGCCCCAGTTGCGCCAGGCCCAGCTGGCCCTGGACATCGCCAGGCTCGACACGCAGAAGGCCGAAGCCGGCCACAAGCCTACCGTGGACCTGCAGGCGGGTTATGTGGTCAACCGTTATCCCAACGGCTCCATGACTCCATCCATTCCCCTGAGCTATCGCACCAACGCTGCCCAGATCGGCGTGGTCATGAACATGCCGCTGTTTGCGGGCTTTGCCGTGCAGAACCGCATCCGGGAAACCGTCGCGCTGGAGGAAAAAGCCCGCGCCCAGCTCGACGACGCTCGCCGCAACGTGGAGCAGGCTACACGCACTGCCTTCCTCGGCGTGCAGTCAGGCCAGGCTCAGGTCAAGGCGCTGGAAGCGGCCCTCGCCTCCAGCCAGAGTGCGCTGGAGGCCAACAAAATGGGTTATGAGGTGGGCGTGCGCATCAATATCGATGTGCTCAATGCCCAGAGTCAGGTCTACCAGACCGAGCGCGATCTGGCCAATGCGCGCTACCAGATGCTGCTTGGTCAGCTCAAGCTCAAGCAGGCTGCGGGCGTGCTGTCAGATGATGATCTTCGCAGCATTGACAGCCTGACTTTGCCAGCGCCGGTCGTTCAAAAAACCACGCCCCAAACACCCGCAGTACCTGCCCAACCTCTAGCGCACCAGCGTAAAGCACGTTAAGTAGCGAAACCGCTAGCTAGAACAATGGTGGATCAATCGCTACTGAAACAATAGCTGTCAGCGCTTTATACAAAACATAATTTTGCTGTTTCTTATCTGAAATACTTACTAAATAAGCGTAAGCAGCTCTTATTTCAGGAGCCCATCAGCCGCACAATCGCATCCGCCGTAGCACCGGCTGCGCCGCGATGCTGCGCCATGAAGTCATGTGCTTTGGCTCGGGCGGCTTCCAAATCGGCACCGTTCTGAACCCAGGCCAGCGCATCCTGCACGGCCTGGGCCATATCGGCACTGCGAATGGCTGCACCGGCCTGCACGGCCAGCTCAGACGCCTGGCTGAAATTAAAGGTATGTGGCCCCAGAATCACAGGCGTGCCACAGGCCAGCGACTCAATCAGGTTCTGCCCGCCCAGAGGCTCAAAACTGCCGCCCATCAACGCTATATGCGACATGGCGTAGTACAGCGGCATCTCGCCCAAGGAATCGCCCAGCCAGATAGCGTTGGCCAGCGCAGGGGGCTGCGCTCCCCACTGGCTGCGCCTTGATACCGCAAAGCCCGCATCCGCAATCTGCTGCGCCACTACCTCAAAGCGCTGCGGATGGCGCGGCACGATCAGCCATTGCACAGCCTGCATTGCTTCCGGCTGGCTTTTAAGCTGCTCCAACAGCCGGGCTTCTTCACCCTCGCGGCTACTGGCAAAGAGCACGACGGGCTTGCTCAAGCGCTGCTTCCAGCTCGCAGCCAGACTCAGCAAATGCGCGTCGGGCTGCACATCGAATTTGAGATTGCCCAGTACCGCATCCACGCTGGCTCCTACATTGCGCAGACGCTTGGCATCGGCCTCGGTCTGAGCCCAGACGGCAGCCAGTGCGCCGTATGCTGGGCGAGACAGAGGCCTGACTCTCAAGGCACCGGCTTCGGATTTCTCGTTCAGACGTGCATTGGCCAGGGCCAGAGGAATGCCTGTGTTGGCACAAGCCGCAATCAGATTCGGCCAGATCTCGGTTTCCATCAGCACGCCCACGGCAGGCTGAAACTGCGCGACAAAACGCCTGGTGGCGCCCAGGGAGTCCCAGGGCAGCCAGACCTGCACATCGCCCGGGAGCAACAGCTTTGCGCCCTCCTCTCGCCCGGTCGCTGTGCTGTGCGTCAGCAGCAGACGCATGGCCGGCATGCGCTCGCGCAAGGCCTTGATCAGAATGGCGGCAGCTCGGGTCTCGCCCAGCGACACCGAATGAATCCACACCCAACGGCCGCGTCCGTCGCGCCCCAGATCTGCAGGCTGATAATGGCCAAAGCGCTCCGGTACGGCCACGCCGTAGCCCGGCTCAGCGAGCGCTCTGCGTCGCAGCTTGCGCCGCAGCAGAGGCTGCATCGCCCAGGCCAGTGCACTGAACAGCGCACGGGCAAAGCTCATGGGAGCCGGTCTGGCCATGCTTGAGCGCTGCTGCTATCAGTGCGCAGAAGCGCCCACCTGGGCGTCGGGCTTGACGCGTTTGAGCAAAGCCAGCATCTGCGCTTCGATGCGCTGCAAGGCTTGCTGTGTGTGGCCTTCAAAGCGCAGCACCAGCACCGGCGTGGTGTTGCTGGCGCGGATCAGGCCGAAGCCATCGGCCCAGTCCACGCGCAGGCCGTCAATGGTGCTGACCCGGGCAGGTTCGGCAAACTCCGTGGCAGCGAGCGCCTGCAACTCGGCCGCCAGACGATGGGGCTCGCCTTCGGCACAGGCCACATTGAGTTCGGGCGTGGAGAAGCTGGTGGGCAATGCGTTGAGCACTGCGCTGGGGTCGGTTTCGCGGCTGACGATTTCGAGCAGACGGCAGCCGGCATAGGTGCCATCGTCAAAGCCGTACCAGCGCTCCTTGAAGAAGATATGGCCGCTCATCTCGCCGCCCAGCGGCGCGCCCAGCTCCTTCATGCGAGCCTTGACCAGCGAATGGCCGGTCTTGTACATCACGGCCTTGCCGCCTGCAGCCTCGATCTCGGGGGCCAGACGCTGGGTGCACTTGACGTCGAACACGATGGAGCCGCCGGGCACACGCGAAAGCACATCCTTGGCGAACAGCATCATCTGACGGTCGGGGAAGATGTTCTGGCCATCCTTGGTCACAATGCCCAGGCGGTCGCCGTCACCGTCAAAGGCCAAACCCAGCTCGGCATCGCTTGTCTGCAAGGCATGGATCACATCGCGCAGGTTCTCTGGCTTGCTGGGGTCGGGATGATGATTGGGGAAGTTGCCGTCGACTTCAGAGAACAGCTCGATCACCTCGCAGCCCAGCTGGCGGAAGATGGCGGGCGCCGACGCACCGGCCACGCCGTTGCCGCAGTCCACCACAATCTTCATGGGCCGCGCCAGCTTCACGTCGCCCACGATGCGGGCGGTGTAATCGGCCAGTACATCGGCACGGCTGATCTGTCCGGCACCGGTAATCGTCCAGTCCTCGGTTTCCATGCGCACGCGCAAGGCCTGGATTTCCTCGCCATAAATGGCGCGGCCTGCCAGCACCATCTTGAAGCCGTTGTAATCCTTGGGATTGTGGCTGCCCGTCACCTGAATGCCGCTGGTGCACAAGGTGGCGGCCGCAAAGTACAGCATGGGCGTGGTGGCCAGGCCGATGTCGATCACATTCACGCCCACATCGGTCAGGCCATGCATCAATGCTTCCGACAACGCGGGACCCGACAGACGTCCATCGCGGCCCACCGCCACGGTTTTTTCGCCGGCGACCAGCGCTGCCATGCCGAATGCGCGGCCTATGCCACGGGCGACTTCTTCAGTCAGTGTCGACGGCACGATGCCGCGAATGTCATAGGCCTTGAAGATGGAGGATGCAATCTGCACAACAGCTCTTTCTCGAAGTTTTTCAATTCCATAGCGCCAGGCAGTGGACTGCGCGGCGCGATCGGGCGATTTTAGGCTGCAAACAGCAAGGCCTGCGCCTTGATGGTCGCAGGCCTTGTATTCAAATGTCCCTGAGTCGCTTCGAGTCTTCCCTGAAGGGACGACGGACTTTGCTGCGGGGCGGCCCTTGCCTGGACTGTGGTGATTTGGAGAGCCATCACCACAGGCTCCGGCTTGCTGAAGTTACAAGCGTTGCTGGACCTGAGCCAGGGCCGCAGGATCTTCCATGGTGCTCAGATCACCAGGGTCACGACCTTCGGCCACGGCCTGCAGAGCCCGGCGCAGCAGCTTGCCGCTGCGCGTCTTGGGCAGAGCCGTGACGAAAATCACGCGAGACGGACGCGCAACCGCACCCAGACGCGAGTCGACCAGCTTCATCACATCGGCCTCCAGGGCCTTGCTGGACACCTCATCTGCCACCAAGGCCGCATCGCGCACCACGGCAAAGGCCAGCGCAGCCTGGCCCTTGAGATTGTCGGCAACGCCAACCACGGCCACTTCGGCAATCTGGGCA
This sequence comes from Comamonas sp. A7-5, assembly GCF_039581385.1. Taxonomy (NCBI): domain Bacteria; kingdom Pseudomonadati; phylum Pseudomonadota; class Betaproteobacteria; order Burkholderiales; family Comamonadaceae; genus Comamonas; species Comamonas sp. A7-5. Next base: position 57,257 of record NZ_JBCPWO010000018.1, on the reverse strand, counting down.
TGGGCAGAGATGCTCTCCTCGATCTCGCGCGTGCCCAGGCGATGGCCCGCCACATTGATCACATCGTCGGTACGGCCGAGGATGAAGTAGTAGCCGTCCTCGTCGCGAATGCCCCAGTCGAAGGTGCTGTAGATCAGCCGACCCGGAATGCTCTTCCAGTAAGTGTTGACAAAGCGGTTGTCGTCACGCCAGACCGTCTGCATGCAACCGGGCGGCAGCGGACCTTCAATCGCCAGCACGCCCTTCTGATTCGCCTGGGTCAGCTCCTCGCCGCTGGCGTCATCGATGAGCTTGACGTTGTAGCCATAGACAGCCCGGCCCGGACTGCCAAAACGCGTGGCCTGCTTTTGCACGCCGTTGCACAGCGTCATGATGGGCCAGCCGGTCTCGGTCTGCCAGTAGTTGTCGATGATGGGCTTGTTGATGGCCTGGCTGATCCAGGTCGCCGTGGGCTCGTCAAGCGGCTCGCCGGCCAGCCACAGGGCCTTGAGGCTTGAGATGTCGTAGCGCTTGAGGTAATCAGCATCATGCTTTTTGAGCACGCGAATCGCCGTCGGCGCCGAGAACATGTGCGTGACCTTGTATTTGTCGACAATGCTCCACCAGATGCCTGCATCGGGGTTGACCGGCAGGCCTTCGTACATCACCGTGGCCATGCCCGCAATCAACGGCGCATAGATGATGTAGCTATGACCGACGACCCAGCCGATGTCGCTGGTGCAGAAGAAGGTCTGTCCGGCCTGGGCATCGAAGATATGCGGCATGCTGGCCGCCAGCGCCACGGTATAGCCGCCCGTATCGCGCTGCACGCCCTTGGGCTTGCCTGTGGTGCCGCTGGTATAGAGGGTGTAGCTGGGATGGGTTGACTCCACCCAGACGCAATCCACCTGTGCATTCATGTGCCGAGCGCGCAAGGCCGACCAGTCATGGTCGCGACCTGCCTTCATGGGCATTTCAGCCAGCCCGCGGTTGACCATCAGCACGGCAGCGGGCTGGTGGCTGGATTGCCTGAGCGCTTCATCCAGCAAAGGCTTGTAAGCCACGACACGGCCGCCACGCGAGCCCGCATCGGCGCTGATGATGACCTTGGGTTCGGCATCATCGATGCGCGACGCCAGTGCGCCAGAGGCAAAGCCACCGAACACCACCGAGTGAACGGCACCCAGACGCACGCAAGCCAGCATGGCAAAGCAAGCCTCCGCAACCATGGGCATATAGATCTGCACGCGGTCGCCTTTTTGTACACCCAGCGACTGCAGCACGGCGGCCATGCGATTGACCTCCGCATGCAGCTCGCGATAGCTATAGACCTTCTCGGTCTGGGTTTCGGTGGAAATGGCGATCAACGCGTTCTGATCGCCGCGCTCTGCCAGATGGCGGTCAATGGCGTTATGACAAAGATTCGTTGTGCCGCCCACAAACCATTTGGCGAATGGCGGGTTGCTGTAGTCACAGATCTGCTGCGGCTTCTGCTGCCAATCGATCAGGCCGGCCTGCTCCGCCCAGAAGCCGTCGCGGTCATGAATGGAACGCTGATAAAAATCTTCGAAACGCGTGGTCATGAATATGTCTCCTTGACTCTCCGTCTTTTGCAGAGAGTTTTCTGAATTCATAATTATTCATAACGCGCTTGCCAAAAACTGACAGCACTTGACTATCGCATCAACGCCGCATCAGAGCACCGGCCCAAGCACGTTCAGTTCTTGGGTCCTCCTTGAAGCACTCTTCTCGGATATCGTGTCCGCCGCGACATGGCGTATGACGTAGTACTCCTGACTCCTCCGTGCCCCCCATGGAGACGGTACGCCAAACCGGGCAGCAACTTCTGGGATCTGGGTGCCGCGAGCCGAAAATGTGACGGTCAATGCACAGCCCAAAGAAAAAGCGCCCAGAAGGCGCTTATTTCCTGAATAGCTGCAAGCGATTACTTGACCAGAGCCAGCATCTCCTTGAAGGCAGGGTCTTCGCAGGTGCGCAGCCACTCGAACATCACCATCTCGGTGGTTACCAGCTCGGCGCCGGCGCCCGCCAGACGGTCAAACGCTGCATCCCGGTTACGCTCGGTGCGCGAGCCACAGGCATCCGTCACCACCCACACATCGAACTCGTCTTCCAGCAGCTCCAGCGCCGTCTGCAACAGACAGACATGGGTTTCGCAGCCGGCAATCACCACCATATTGCGCTCGGGCGCCTGCTGCTGGGGCTTTTGCAGATGCTTGGGCAGGCTGCGCGCATTGCCGCCCTGCGGCTTGGCGGGAGGACGCAGCCATTCACCCAGCCCCTCCGGCACGGCGCTGAAATACATTTTCTCCAGCGTCTTCTGGCACAGCGCCTTCAACTCCGCATTGTTGGCGCCAAGGCGCGAGGGGTTCTGCTCAGTTCCCCAAACAGGCACATCCAGCAGCTGCGCCATCTTGGCCAGCTTGACGGCATTGGCCAGCGCTTGCGCGCCTTCGTGAATGACGGGCATCAGCTTGTCCTGGTAGTCCACCAGAACCAGTTGCGACTCGGAAGCTTCTAACAACATGGCAAATCTTTCTTAAAACCGCGTCAAGCCGCTGCTAAAAAGCGCAGCGCTTGCATAAGACAGGCGCGCGGCACGCTGAGGAAGCGTGTCGCATCGGCTGCAATCGATGGCGCTATTGTCGCTGCAAGCGCATGCCGAGGTAGAAAGTCCGTCAATGCAACGCCTCTCGCATGTCAATACCATGAATTGGTGCATTCCCGACCCGCATTCACCAGAATGGGGAAATCACTTACTGCAATACGCTGCAAATTTGAGAGCAGCTCACGCAATAAGCTTATGCCCGCAGCTCACTTGCTGTGCTGCATCAAAAACCAAGAGAAAAAATTGGAAATAGAGACCCCATCCTACAAATGAACGTGTTACCCTCACGCCCCATGTCCCGATGGCTTATTGCACTTCTATTTGTCGGCGTTACCTCAGCGCACGCGGCGCCTAGCGAGCAGCGTGACGACGACATGGCCCAGTTGCTGGTCAACCGCGGCCTCATCACCCAGTTGCGTGAAGCTCGCCACTCCGTGGCCGAGAAGACGACTGACTTCGTGCGCGAAGCACGTCAGAACGTGGCCGAAAAAACCTCCGATCTGGTAGTGACGGCCATGGGCTTCCTTGGGGTTCCCTATCGCCTGGGCGGCACCAATGCAGAAACCGGCTTCGACTGCAGCGGTTTTGTGCGGGCCATCTACTCCCAGACCATGGGCAAGGTTCTGCCTCGCGTCTCTGCCGAACAGGCCAATGCCACTCAGCAGATCGACCGCAGCGACCTCAAGCCCGGTGATCTGGTGTTCTTCAATACCATGCGCCGCACATTCAGCCATGTGGGTATCTACGTGGGTGATGGCAAATTCATCCACGCACCGCGCACCGGTGCCAGCGTACGTGTGGAAAGCATGCAGACCTCCTACTGGGCGCGCCGCTTCGACGGCGCCCGCCGCGTCGAAGGTGCTGACGCTTCGGCAACCACGGCTGCTGCATATAGCGCCCTGGGTCCATTGCAGCCTTGATTTTGAATCAGAGCTCAACCAAAACGCCTGCTTTCTGCAGGCGTTTTGGTTTTTTCCTTGAGCCCTGATGTAGCCCATGCCGCCGCATGTCTTCATGCAAGAACCACGCTCGCGCCGACATTCAGAATCGTCCGACAGAGTCGATCTGCCGGGCCGCGTAGAGTCACTTTCGTCAAAGCACCAACAGGGAACAGAATATGTCCATCATCGGAACCATCATCATCGGTCTTATCGTCGGTTTGATTGCACGGGCCATCAAGCCCGGCAATGACAGCATGGGCTGGATCATGACGATTCTTCTCGGTATCGTCGGCTCGTTTGTAGCTACCTATCTGGGCTCGGCCATGGGCTGGTACCAGCCCGGGCAAACCGCAGGCTGGATCGCATCGGTCATTGGGGCCGTGATTCTTTTGTTTATTTATGGCATGGTGCGCGGTAAGGCCAACTGAATCTGAATTCCGACCAAAAGGGGCCGACAAGCCCCTTTTTCTATTTCCGTCATCTCCTTATCGAATATGTGGAAAAAAGACCCGAGCTTCAGAAACCTTAGTGCGACCAGAGCGGAGCGCAAAGACATTGCCCAAGCCGCTGAACGGGCCCGCAAACTACTGAGAAGACGGGCACTCGTCAGCGCTGCCGCCAGTGCCATTCCCATACCCGGTCTGGACTGGGCTGCTGATGCCGCCCTGCTCGCACAACTCTATCCGCGCATCAACCAGGAGTTCGGGTTGACGCCAGAGCAACTCGACCAACTCACGCCAGGAAAGCGCGAGCAAGTCCAGAAAGCCATCGCCATGGTTGGCTCCGTGCTGATCGGCAAGTTCATCACCCGCGACGTAGTGCTGCGCCTCGGCAAAACCCTGGGTTTGCGCATGAGCACCAAGCAGGCCGCCAGATATGTGCCGCTACTGGGCCAGCTCGCAGCTGCATCCATAGGCTACGCGACTCTGCGCTATCTGGGCGAGCGCCATATTCAGGACTGTATGCGGGTGGTGGAAGAAGCCGAGCTGGACATTCCGGGCCGCTGGCTGGACACCCGAAATCTGCTGCAACGCAATAGCGATCTGGTGCGCAATTGGCAGCAGGATCGCGGTCCCTGGCAGCGAGACCGTGATGACTGAGACAGCAACCTCCTCACCGACAATGCACCCATGAACGACAGCAGCCTCCAAGCCCATCGTTACTGGCTCATGAAGAACGAGCCTGACGAGTACTCCATCGACCATGCTCTGGCGTCCCCCGAGCAGACCATTGCCTGGAATGGCGTGCGCAATTACCAGGCACGCAATTTCATGCGTGACGATATGCAGGTGGGTGACGGTGTGCTGTACTGGCATTCCAGTTGCGCCGAACCTGGGATTTACGGCATTGCCCGCATTGCCGGCAATCTGCGTGTGGACCCTTCACAGTTCGACCCTGCAGACCCCTATTACGATCCCAAGTCCCAGACCGACAAACCGCGCTGGCTTATGCTGGATGTGCAGGCCTTGAAAAAGATCCGCCCCCTGCTGATGCCAGAGCTGCGCGAGCAACCTCAACTGGCGCAGATGCGCGTGCTGCAAAAAGGTAATCGTCTCTCCATTACCCCGGTGACCGAAGCCGAATGGCAATGCATTCAGTCTCTGCTGCAAGGGAGTTGAGGCTGAACATGTGCATGCTCTTCCAGTCATAGCAAGCTGTGCTGATACCGCCTTGAATTTAATGAGATTTTCATCATAAGCAACCTCGACAGTAACAAAAGCCGATAATGCCGGCTTTTCGCTGCTGCCCGACCCGAGGTTCAGCGGAACCCAAGAACGGCGCCCTGCTTCGGGGTGTGCCCAAACCATTGACAACACGGTGGCTGCCAGCCGGGGACTCGTCGCCCGCTGCCTTGCCACGCGCAGGCCGGCACAGGTTTTGTGCCGGCTCTCTTGTTCTTGTAGAAGATGACTGCACTGACCGATCACCCAGCCCAGGCGGCCTCGCCCCCTGCTCCTGCCGGCCTGCAAAAGACTCTGCTGCTATGGCATGTGGTCATCATCGGCCTGGCCTATATCCAGCCGATGACATTGCTGGACACTTTCGGCATGGTCTCGCGAGATTCGCTGCAGCATGTGCCCACCTCCTACTTTGTTGCCTTGCTGGCCGTGCTGCTGACCTCGCTGAGCTACGGCCACATGATCCGGCGCTACCCCTCCTCGGGCTCGGCTTATACCTATGCGCAAAAGGCCATTCACCCCAACGTGGGCTTCATGGTGGGCTGGTCGTCGTTGCTGGACTATCTGCTCTCGCCCATGGTCAATATCCTGCTGGCCAAGATCTATCTGACATCCATGTTCCCCGAGGTCAACCACTGGGTCTGGATCGTCGGCCTGACCGCGCTGATGGTTTGCGTGAACCTGCGCGGCATTCGCTTCGTCGCCCATTTCAATGGCTTGATCGTCTTCTTCCAGCTGCTCGTCATCGCCGTCTTCACCTGCATGGTCTGGCGCGATCTGCATGCGGGCCGCAATGCCCTGGGTGCGATTGCCGGGCACGGTGGTCAGGGCCTGTGGACACTGTCGCCCTTCTGGAGCGCCCAGGCCGAGATCGGTGCGTTGATTACGGGAGCCACCATTCTCTGTTTTTCGTTCACAGGCTTTGACTCGCTGAGTTCACTGGCCGAAGAGACCCACGACACCCGAAACACCCTGCCCAAGGCCATTTTTCTGACGGCGCTTATTTCCGGCCTAATCTTCATCGTGGCCACGTATTTCCTGCAGCTCTATTTCCCTGGCGACCCCGGTCAGTACTTCGAGGCCGTGGACGAAACCCAGCCCGAGATACTCTATCTAGTGGGCGGTGCGCTGTTCAAGTCAGTGGTGCTGTCCTTTGCCATCGTCACCGTCATGGCCTCCGGCATCGCGGCTCACGCTGGTGTATCGCGCCTGATGTATGTGATGGGCCGCGACGGCGTGATCCACCAGCGCTTCTTCGGCCATATCAGCCCCAGGTCCTTCACGCCTTCCTACAACATTCTGCTGGTGGGCGCGGTGGCGCTGACCGCTGGCTTTCTGAGTCTGGAATATGTGGTCGCCCTGATCAGCTTCGGCGCGCTGACGGCTTTCAGCTTTGTCAATCTGTCGGTGCTGGCCGAATATATGTGGCGCCAGGGCCGCTGGCACAGCCCGGGCGACCTGCTGCGCTATCTTGTCACCCCCGTGCTGGGCTTCATGAGCGTAGGCGCCATGTGGCTGGAGGTGGAGCCCAGCTCGCTGAGCTCGGGCCTCATCTGGGGCAGCATCGGCCTTGCCTATCTGGCCATCATCACCAGTGGCTTTCGCAAGACCCCGCCCCAGTACGACGACTCGGCAGACTGATCCGCCGAGCTGCATTTCCGGGTGACGTGGCGTATTTCCCACAGGACAATCTCGCTACGCCCTCTAACATCCTTGAATCAGAGTCTGATTGACGGCCATGCCAAGGAGTTTGAGATTGCGCTGGAGCACCCCGTTCATGCTGGCCTGGCGCCGTGCCAAGACCACTTTTCCATCGCGAGCCAGGCTGGCCCTGCGTGATGCGATTGCCGCCGCACTGGCCAGCATGCTGGCCTGGGTCATCGCCCAGCAGCTTTGGGGCCACCCCAAGCCCGCCTTCGCCGTGGTCACCGCCGTGATCTGCCTCGCCCCTGGACTGCCCAGCCATCTGAAACAGGCGCGCAGTCTGCTCATAGGCTGCACACTGGGCATCGTGATCGGCGATCTGCTGTGGCAGTTGCCCGAGCAGCATCTGTTGCTGCGCATGAGTCTGGGCGCATTTCTCTCCATCCTGCTCGGTGCCATCATCGGCCCCGCGCCCGTGGTGCCGATTCAAGCAGGGGTCTCGGTGATTCTGGTGCTGGTGCTCGGCCCCAGCATGGCGGGCGGAGCCCGTCTGCTGGACGTCACGGTCGGCGCCGCGGTCGGGCTTATCTTCAGCCAGGTGCTGCTGACCTCCAACCCCATCAAGGATATGGGCCGGGCCGCCTCGATCTTTCTCAAACAGCTTGCCAACGGTCTGGATCTGATCCTCAGGGCCTGCCAGCAGCAAAAAGCCGATGCAGCCGAAACCGCTCTCGGCCAGCTATCACTGGCCCATGAATCGCTGGCCGCCCTTCGCGCCGCCGTAGGCCAGGCCCATTCCTCGCGCCGCTGGACCCTGCGCGGACGGCTCAATGCAGAGCGACTGGCTTTTGTCACCCGTCGCTATGACCGACACGCTGTGCGCGTCTATGCCACGGCTCTGCTGCTGGCCGAAAGTCTGAATCGTGCCACCGCCCACACCGGGATGCCACCGCCTGCGGCAATAGCGGAATACTGTCGCTGGCTGACGCAAGCCTGTCTGGATCTGGCCAACCAGCCAACCGTGGTCGCACTCAGGGCCGATGATCCACTTGCGACCATGGATAGCTGCCCTGCATCACCTGCACCAACGGAAGTACTGCAGCCCGAATGGCTGCTAGTGCATGAGAACGCCCGGCAACTGGAGCGTGCGTTGCGCGCCCTTATCGGCTCGCGCGATGCGTGAAAAACATTCACCCAAACGCATACCTATCAATCGCAAGTGGCTCTCAAATCAGAAGTTTGCCCCATCGCGCTTGTAAACCGTGCGCCCTTCCTTGATGGTCTCCAGCACCTGGAGGCTGGCAAGCTGATGAGGCTCCACAGTCAGCGGGTTGCCCGAAAGCACGACCAAATCGGCCAGCTTGCCGACCTCGATGGAGCCCTTTCGGTCTTCCTCGAAATGCTGGTAGGCCGACCAGATGGTCTGCGCCTTGAGCGCCACCCAGGGCGAGACGCGATGCTCGGGCCCCAGCACGCGACCCGAGCGCGTGGTTCGATTGACCGTGGCATCGAGCACACGCATCGACGACGGCAGAGCGACAGGCGCATCGTGGTGAGAGGTGAACACCATGCCCTCGGCCAGCACCCAGCCTGTCGGCGAGATGTTCTGCGCGCGAGGATCGCCGAGCACCGAATCATGGTGCCAATCGCCCCAGTAAAAGGTATGCATGGGAAACAGCGACGGGAAAATGCCCAGCTCCTTGAGTTGGCTCACCTGGTCGCGCCGCAGCGTCTGTCCATGGATCAGCACCGGGCGCACGGCACGCGCCTGCTCCACGGAGCCGCTGGCACGCACGGCAGCGATGAACTGGTCGATCGCCGCGTCGCCGTTGCCATGTACCAGAATCTGCCAGCCGTTGTGGATGGCCCTGGCCACCTGCTCGTTGGCCCTGGCATCGCTGAGCACCCCATAGCCACGGTAGCCAGCCTTCTGGCCATCTGGCGGCAACAGATAGGGCTCGGTCAGCCAGGCTGTCTTGCCCTGGGGCGAGCCATCAAGCGTGAGCTTGACACCGCCAATGCGAAAGCGATTGGTATAGTTCCGGCTGAACTTGAGCTTGTTGGCCAGCGCGCCATCACCCAACTGCAATATGTCGGGATAGGACACCACGTCGATGACCAGCCGACGCGACTCGGCAGCCGCCATGGCCGAGGCGATCGCGCCTGCGTCGGAGCGCCCGTCCTGCACAGTGGTGTAGCCGAACTCCAGATAGAGCTGCTGGGCTTTTTCCAGCCAGTCCATGGACTGCTCCAGAGTGAGTTTGGGCATGATCCGGCCCAGGGTGTGGAAGAAGGCGTTCTCCTCCAGCACCCCGTTGGGCACCGGGCTGCCGGCCCGACGACGAATCACTCCGCCTTCGGGGTTGGGTGTGCCCGGACCAATGCCGGCACGGGCCAGGGCCGCGGAATTCAGTGCGCCGAAATGCCCTGATTGATGAATCACGGCAATCGGCAAATCACGCGAAACGGCATCGAGGTCGTCGCGTGTGGGATGACCCCGCTCCTGGAGCTGGGAATCGTCATAGCCAAAACCGAGCACGATGCCCAGTTGTTTGACCTCGGGCGAGGTCTGGATGTACTCGCGCAGCGTCTGCTGCAAGTCGGCGATAGAGGCATTGCCGCCGTCGGGCGGAGGCAGCAGATTGGCCGAAATGGCCTGCAGTCCCACGCCGCCGATATGGCTGTGCGGATCCACAAAGCCCGGAATCAGCGTGCGCCCCTGCAAGTCCAGCATGCGCGTGGCCGGACCGCGCAAGGCCTCCAGCTCCGGCAGTGAGCCGATGGCAGCAATCACTCCGGCATTCACCGCTACAGCTTCCACCTGGGGCTGGGCGTCGTTCATGGTGAGAATCGGGCCGCCGTAGTAAATCAGCTCGGCGGGCTTGACCACCGTCTTGGTACGACGCGAAGCACAGCCCGCGAGCCAGGGCGTTGATGACAATGCCGTCAGCGAAGCTGCGGTGGCGAGAAACTGGCGCTTTTGCATCATGAACCTCCACAAGACTGCAGCCTAACCGCAGTTCAGACTCGAATCATGCTTGGACTGGCAATTGAGCCCTCTGCGCCAGCTCAAAACAACACACCAAATCGAGCTACAGCACTTTCCCACCAAGAACTGCAAGCTCACAAATACAGAGCATCACTCCCAAATCTCAGGCCCTGAGGCTGCTCCAGCAACGGCCCACTCCCAGCGCCAGCAACCAGCCCAGTACGCACATGCTGCCCGTCACCATCCACGTAAACTGCCAACCGCCCATCTGCATGGCCACGGCCGCCACCAGCGGCGGACCCACAAATTGCCCCACGCAAGACCATTGCTGCATGAAACCCACGGTGGTGGACACCGTGGCCTGGCTGGGCGCCAGATGCATGGCCGTGGTGAACAAGGTCGCCGGTATCAGACCGCCCGTCGCTGAAAACAGTGCCACGGCCACGAAGCGCAGCCACAGCGGTGCCAAGGGCTCGCCGCCGATCTGCACATAGGCCAGCAGCGCCGTCAGCCCCATCAGCACATAGCCATTCTGCAGGCAGCGCGCGGGACTCCAGCCCCGATGCAACAACCTGCCTGCTGCCACATTGCCCAGCATATTGCTGGCAGCGACCACGGCAGTCAGCAGGCCGGCCAGCTTGGCACTGAGTCCGGCCTCAGAATAGAGCGTGGGCAGAAAGCCGACAATGCCCATCCACTGACCCGAATACACCATAAAGCCCAGCGATACCAGCCAGGGGCCGGGGCTGCGCAATGTGAGCGCCAGACGCGGACGCCATCCTTCATCGGCAGTGGCTGCTACCGCTGCAGTGGCATCCGCAGGCACCATGCGCCAAACGGCATAGGCAGCCAAGGCGGAGGTACAACCCAGCGCAAGCCACCAGGCCTGCCAACTGGTCGCCTGCAGCACCCAAGGCCCAAGCAGCAAGCCCATGGCGCTGCCAATGGGCATATAGGAACCCCACCAGCCCATTCGCGCCCCCAGCTCTGACGGCTTGACGCTGCGACGAATCAGCCCTGGAGCAGGCATGGCGACCAGCAAGAATCCCAGACCTTCCAGAGCGCGCAGCGCCAGCAACCAGGCAAAGCCCGTGGCCGCAGCGCCCACCATGCTGGACAGCGCCATCAATAACAGCCCTATCAGCAAGCTGCGACGCAGACCCCATTTGTCGGCGCCCAGGCCCACCACCAGGCCCAGCACCATGCCCGCCACCTGAACGGTGGAAAGCAGAAATCCGGCCTGCACCAGGGACACGCCCAGTTGCTGCTGCAGCAGGGGCACGGCGGGCGGCAGCTTGCCCACATGCAGCGAGGCACTGACGCCGGCTGCGACGATGATCCATGAGGGGTTCAGACCCCGGTTAGTCACAGGCTCCACCACGTTGTCTCTTTTTCTCAGCTAGGTGATATGTCAACTATCTAGCATATGGCAAAACGCGAGACCGATTGACAAGCTTTGCTGCAAGCGCTGCCGGAGCATGCCGCTCTCGCCCTGATCGCGTAAAAATTGTGCAAACTCGCTTTCATGGCCGACGACTCCGTTTGAAAGAACTCCATGCGCTCTTCGCTTGATTTCAGCTCCTGGACCTCCTTGCTCTCCACTGTGCTGGGCCTGTTGCTGGTGACCTGCCTGATGATGGGCATTCGCCTGTTGTTCATGCAGACCGTGCAAAAACGACGCGAGCGTGAGAACCGGCAGATCAACGAACGACTCAAGACCTTGATCGCCGCCTACAAAACGTTGGGCAGCTCGTTCACCGGCACGCTGAGCGTGAGCCCTCTGCATCTGCGCGACCTGAGGCAAAACAATGAGACGCCGCCACAACCGCCAGCCGCAGCTAGCCTGAACGAGCGCCGGCGTCGTATCCGGGATGCCGTGGAAGCCGCGCTGTCCGACATCATCCTGCTGGGTACCGAGGAGCAGGTGGAACTGGCGGCCCGGGCCGCCCAGGATATGGTGGCCGGTCGACCTATCGAGACCGCCGCGCTGGTCACCTCGCTGCGCGGCTTTATTCGCGACGCTCTGGATCTTGAACCCATTCCCTCGCATCTCCAGATACCGTCCCAGGGCCCGGCAAGGCCGAATACTGGGGGAGCCGGAGGGAATCGCAAGGCCGGTGAAGCTCAGGGTTCGGGCGGTCGCAGTGGCACAGGCGCTCAGGGCACAGGCATGGGAGCGGGAGGCCTGGGGCTGGGCGCCGGACTGGGTTCAGGTCTGAGTACTGGTACGGGCAGCGAGGATCTCACGGACCGTCGCTCATGACACCGCCTCGCCCAAGCCTCAGGCCCTTCTTGCTCAGAGAATGTCCAGCGGCTGCTTGAAGCGCGGCGGGGGCGAGGCAGCGTCGATCAGCGCAAGCTCCTCCGGGCCGAGCTTGAGCTGCAGTGCACGGGCGTTGTCTCGGATATGGTCTTCGGAGCCGCTCTCGGGAATCGCTAGCACTTTGCCGCTGCGCAGAGCCCAGGCCAGAGCCACCACACTGGCACTGACACCATGGCGATCACCGATTTCAGCCAGCAGGCTGTGCTCAATCAGCTCTCCATTTCCTAGCGGGCAATAAGCCATCACGGTCACGCCATTCTTCTGGCACCAGGGCAGCAAGTCATATTCGATGCCGCGGCTGAAAACGTTGTAGAGCACCTGATTGACCACGCAGTTGCGTCCGCCCGGAACTTGCCACAGCTCCTGCATATCGTCAGTGTCGAAGTTGGAAACGCCCCAATGACGAATCTTGCCCTGCGTCTTCAGGTCCTCAAACGCGGCTACCGTCTCGGCCAGCGGCGTATTTCCGCGCCAGTGGAGCAGATAGAGGTCGATACAGTCCACTCCCAGCTTATAGGCGCTGGCCTCGAACGCACGCACCACTCCCTTGCGGCTGGCATGCATGGGTAGCACCTTGCTGACCAGAAAAGGCCGGGGCCGACTTGGCGGCCAGTCACGCAGCACATTGCCAATCAGTTCTTCGGAAAGGCCGTCGCCATACATCTCGGCGGTGTCGATCACGCTCAAGCCGAGTTGCAATCCGGTGAGCAAGGCCGCTTTCTCCTCGTCCCGGCTACGCCGCCCCTGGCCAAGGTGCCAGCTGCCCATGCCCAGATTGGCATGTCCCTGTAAGAAAGATATGGCACTGTGCATATGATCGATCTCCATGAAAAATCTTTAAAACATGCTTTTTGTCCGATATTACTGACGCTTTGAGCTATCGATCCTGCTAATTTTGTCAGCTCAGTTTGAGCCGCGTTATGCTTCGCGTGCGAATCAACGACTGATGATTCGAATGCGTATGTGAAATCAAGTTCGCTATTACCAATAGCAATCCTCAATAAATTCATAACACGGGAGTTCATTGAATGTTCAAGTCCATCGCGGCCGCCGTTCTCGGCCTGTCACTTTCTCTGGGCGTCTGGGCCAAGACCGAAGCCACTCAGGAGTTACCGCCTGAAATCAAGGCCCTGCACTGGCAGGAAAGCGGCAAGGGAGAAATCGCTGACAAGGCCAGCGTCAAGATTCCATCGGGCTATGCCTTTCTCGGCGAGGCCGACACCTCAAAGCTGTTGCAGGCATTTGGCAACCCGCCCAGCAGCGATCACTTTCTGATAGCCCCCAAATCGCTGGACTGGTTTGCCGTGTTCTCGTATGACGACACTGGTTACGTGAAGGACGACGAAAAGATCGATGCCGACGACTTGCTCAAATCCATGCAGGCAGGCGACAAGGCCGGCAACGAACAGCGCAAGAAGCTGGGTCTTGAAGCGCTCTACACCGATGGCTGGCAGGTTCCCCCACATTACGACACAGCCACCAAGCGACTGGAGTGGGGTCTACGTCTGCGCGGCGAGTCGGGCGAGAAGAATGTCAACTACACCTCGCGCATTCTGGGTCGTAGCGGCGTGATGACTGCCACCCTGGTCTCCGACACCGCCACACTGGCCCAGAACACCGATGAATTCAAGAAGGTACTCGCCGGCTTCGACTACAACAGCGGCCAGACCTATGCCGAGTTCAAGAACGGTGACAAGGTCGCAGCCATCGGCCTGGGTGCACTGGTGCTCGGCGGCGCTGCCGCAGTGGCCACAAAGAAAGGCCTGTGGGGTGCGATTGCAGGCTTTCTGGCTGCAGGCTGGAAAATCATTGCAGCCGCAGCGGTCGCGCTGTTCGCAGGCATAGGCAAATTGTTTGGCCGCAAGAAAGCCGCAGAATAAGACAGTCGATCGGTCGCAGCCTCAACCCCTGTAACCCCGCCCCGCGCATCGCTAAGATCGCGGGTTTTGTCTTTTCCCGAAAGCCGTCTTGTACTTCACGATCTCCACGCAGCTGCAGGTAGTTCTGGCCATTGTCCTGTTCTATCTTTATGACGCGGCCTTGCTGCTCAAGCCAGAAGAGGGTTTGCTGCGCCCGCTACGCTCGGGATGGCGGGCACAGTTGGCCAGCCGGGGCTTCGAGCTGCGTCAGAACCGCCTGCTATGGCTGCCTGTTTTTGCACTACACCAGCCCGTCTACCGGCAGCGCTGGAGTGCCACACAGATTCATCTGCCCGGTGACGCGGCATTTTCAAAGGCAGTGGAGACACATGCCCGCAGCTTCAAAGCGTTTGCGCTGCCGCTGTATCTGCTGGCTGCGCTGCTGTTTCTCTGTCTTCCCGCTGCCTTGCTGGTGCTGCATTCCGAACTGCTGCAGCTGATCGCACTCGCGCTGATCTATCTGAGCACGGCCTGCCTGAGCTGGCTGGCCCTGCGCCACGGCAAGCAGGGCCACAGCAATCGGGCCTTCGCGCGCTCTACGGCGTTTCAGATTTTGCTGTGCCCGCCATTTGCCCTCAATGTGGTGCGCAAGCTTTCGCTGTCCTACGAGACTGAAGCCGATTTGCTGCAGGCGGCGCAGGCCCTCATGAGCGCCGCACAGTGGCAGGACCTTGCAGCACAGGTTCAGCAGCTGATGCAGCGCGAAATGGATGAAATTGCCGAGCTGCCCGAATATGCGCCAACGCTTGCGCAGATGCAGCAGGCGCTGCGGGTGCTGGAGCAAAACAGCGCCCGCAGCTGAACACGCCGTCAGACTGCCTCACAATAGCGGCTTCCATCACAGCGACCATCGCGAGCACACCATGGCCTTTGCCGACAACCTCAAGCAACTTCCCTCCATCGCCCATGTCGCCGAGCTACAGCTGATCGACTCCGACGGCAAGCTTGCCGCAAGCATTCCGAATGCGCCTGGAAAGGCCGGCTCTGTCACGGTCTACAGCGCCCTCTACGCAAAACATGGCAGCATCAATGTCGCCGCCGCCGAAGAGGGTCTGCAGCTGTTTGCAGAGCACACCGAAGACGCCAAGGCACGCCCAGGCGCTCACCCCAATATCGATCGACTGCTGGAGGTGATTGCAAGCGGCAAGGGTTATGCCGTAACGGTGATTGCAGCCTGAGCGTATTCAGGCCCTTTCCCGGTTAGAAAGGCTTGACCTTCTTGCCTTGCTTTCTAGCGCCTGAGGCAGAAGGTATTCGGGGTCCGCACGCTGAACGCGGTTGCGCCCGGCGCTCTTGCCTCGATAAAGAGCGGCATCGGCCTGCTGCAGCGTGCTGTCAAATGCCTGAGAAGTGATGAACGGATTGGAAACACCAATCGTCGCCGTGCAAGTGACAGAGCCGTGCAGGCTGATGCCAGGTATCGCGATTTCCGCAATTGCCGCACGTATTCTTTCGGCCAGTTGCAGAACTTCATCCCCCTTCAGGCCAGGGCAAAGAACCAGAAACTCCTCGCCACCCAGACGACATTTCAGATCACTCCTGCGCGTGCTTTGCTGAATCGCTTCTGCCACGCGACACAGCACGTTGTCGCCAAACTGGTGCCCATAGTTGTCGTTGATGCGCTTGAAATGGTCAATGTCCACGATCAAGAGGTGGACCGGAGCGGCTTTCCTGACTGCAAAATGCGCCTCCAGCCCATCTAGCAAACCACGACGATTGAGTAGCTTGGTCAGCGGATCCTGCGCTGCCATGCTGCCGAGCTCGTCCGTCAAACGGCGCAACGCCAGCCAGACAGCGCCTGGCGGAATCACCGTACCGAGGAAGGACATATAGATATAGAACACCATCTGGAAACGGCTGTTCATGTCCAAAGCCTGCAATCCCCCCTTCAGGATCAGCATGAACTTCATGGCATTGAGAACACATATGCCCGCGATCAGGATGGCAAACACCACCATCTCCACGGCCATATTCCTGGCAAAGCTGCGCGTTCCCCAAAGCAAAGTGATCGTCATGCAGAGAAACAGCAAAGTGCATGCCGCAGCCAACATGGCCTGGCGAGCCTCCAGACCAAGCGTAGACTGCACCAGCACCTGAGCCGCGCTGTAGGCCAGTGCCAAAATCAGCAACGGACGCCAGACCGGCGTCGGCCGATTGAAAAACCGCATCGCACCCACGACATACACTACCGGCGCGCAAAGCGTCAGCGTGTGATTGACGAGGCTCATCACACTCCAGCCAGGCTTGCCGCCCAGCAACTGCAATATATAGGCACAACCAAGCAGCAGATTGCCCAGCGCAAAGACCTCCATGCCCATTTTTCTGCCGGGCAGCCTGCGACTGATCAGCATGAACAGAACGCAAAAACACAACAGATGCACGCAGAGCATGCCAAGGATGACGGTCGCAACCATGAAATCGCTCATATCCGATAAAGCTAGGCCCCGCCTGGTCCAGGCAATGAGAACAGCCGGACCTGCGGATCAACAAAGCAGGTCTGGTCCAGGCTTTACTCAAGCCTTTCTCCCCACTCTTAAGTGTTGGCAACTCTAATGCCTTGCGCCGAGCCGATAATGTCAACGCCCGTCAGGGCCTGCCGGCGAATCTGAGCGACGCCTGGCGCACCACCTCCGGCAACTGCTGCACCCGGGCATAGCTCTCGCGCAGCCAGCTCGCATCGTTGCCGCCCTGCAGCACCTGGGTCAGCTCCTGCAAAGCGCTCTTGCCGGATGCCGGCGCATGACCGGTGATGCGCCCCAGCGTCTGCTCGATATGCTCGCGCAGCGGCAGTTGCTCGCTGGTGGCAGGGTCCACATAGGTGCCGTCCAGACCAAAGCGGCAGGCCTGGAAGCGGTTATAGGTATAGACCAGATAGTCGTCTTCGCTGGGTTCGAAGGGCTGCTCACTGAGGAACCAGGCGCCCAGTGCCTGAACATAGGCCGCCAGTTGCGCCGCGCGATGAATGGACAGCGGCGTATCGAAGACACGAACTTCCACAGTGCCGAACTCGGGCTTGGGACGGATATCCCAGTAAAAGTCCTTCATGCTGTGAATCACGCCCGTGGCAGCCATCTTGACAAAATAGCGCTCGAAGTCTTCCCAGTGCAAGGCAAATGGCGCACGCCCCGAGAGCGGAAATGCGAACACCGAGTTCAGGCGCGCGGAGTCAAACGCCGTGTCCTGCCCCTGCACAAAGGGGCTGGATGCGGACAGCGCAATGAAATGCGGGATATAGCGCGAGAGCCGGTGCAGCATCATCAGCGCATCATCGGCACTGGGACAGCCCACATGCACATGCTGGCCGAAGATGGTGAACTGCTTGGTCAGATAGCCGTACAGCGCCGTCAGTTCCTTGAAGCGCGGCTTGTCGTAAATGCGCTGCTGGTGCCATTGCTGAAACGGGTGCGTACCGCCGCCGGCCAGCGCAATATTGAGCCGGTCAGCCGCCTTGACCAGGGCATCGCGCGTGACCGCCAACTGCTCATACGCGTCCTGTGCATCGCTACAAATGCCGGTCGAGATTTCGATCATGCTGGCCGTCACCTCGGGAACGATGGAGCCCGGAACCTTAGCGTTCTTGAGCAGAGCCAGCATATCGGGCGCATAAGGCGTCATATCGTAGTGATGGGTGTTGAGCAGCTGCAGCTCCAGCTCCACGCCCAGCGTCAACGCCTTAGATGGCGCGAATTCGCCCAGACCATCGGTCGCTGCCGATTGAATGTGTTCGACTTCATGCGTCATGACGCCTCTCCCCTCTTTGCAAGGCTGCGCGGCCCACGCCGCGATGGGCATCGCCGCTGCGCCACAGCGCCGTGGCAGCCAGCAGCACACCCAGTACTTCACACAAGGCAATCATGGGCAAGGCAATGGCCGCGAGCTGCTGGGCCACGCTGGCATTGAAAGCAGTCCACTGCGACACCAGAGCAGAGACCATAAGCAGGGCCACACCCGAGAGCGCAAACTGTCCGCAGGCCACGGGCCATTGTCTGCGCCAGCCTATGGCCGTACCGTGCCCCAATAGCAAAACTGCAGAAAATTTACCGACTGCCCTTGCCAGTACGGCGCTAGCCACTACCGAAACAAGAGCGAACGACATGCCGACCTGGGCTGCCATACTGGCAACCAGTACAAACATCAGCAGATTGAGCATGGCATTGGCCGCCTGAAAGGCCTGGGGCCAGATCAATGGCATGGGACTGAGATTGCGCAGCATCAGCCCCGCTACCATAAAGCCCAGCGCGGCCGAACCACCCCATTGCTCTGCAAGCAGACAGACCGCAGTCATTGCCGCGAGCAGATAGAAGGCCGTGCTGTCGCTGCGCGATGACTGCCAACGCAACACCGGCCAAAAAGCGGCCGTGACCAGCAAGGCCCAGAACAGGGTCAGCAGCAGGCTGAGCAGCAAACGCCCCAGTCCCGCAGCCGAGAACTGCAGGCCGCCGCCCGCCGCAGCTGCGGCAGGAACAAATACTACCGTCAGCACCAGCGCCGCCAGCAGCGCCAGCAAGGTGCTGATGGTTGCCAGCAGCAGACTGCGATCCGTCACGGCACCGCTGGCACGCAAATCATCGGCAATGCGCAGCAGTACGGCCGGCGATGCTGCCATGGATATCACGCCGACGGCCAGCGCCACGGCCCAGCCCCAACCCAGCGCCAACAAGGCGGCGGTCACCACCACCAGAGTCAACAACGACTCGCCCAGGCTTTGCAGCAGCAGCCAGGGCTGACGCAGCAGCCAGGGAAGGGAAACCTGAGATGCAGCCAGCAACAGGCTCGCACCCACGGCCAGCTCCAGCAACAGCGCCGAACTGCCCTGCAGAGGCCAGGGCAGGTCACCAAACCCCACCCAGCCGGCCACCAGGCCGACCATGGTGTAGCCCAGCATGCGTGGATAGCCGGTAAAGCGATGAACCAGATGACCAAGCAAGGCGGCGGCCGAAACCAGCACGCACCAGCTCAGCAGCGGTGGAAAGCCGGCAGGCCAGATGCCCGCCTCCAGATTGCCGAACGGCATATAGCGCCCTCCTGTATCAAGACCCGGACAGTGCAACAAGTCGCGTCACCAGGGTTGGTGCAGGCAGCGTTGCGAAAGAGATGCGGTCAGCGCCGCGTGAAATCCCGGCCATGCGCCGGAATGCAACACCTGCTATTGCGCAACCAGCTCTTCACCCACAGGATCAAGGCGGCCGCCACGCACGCCCCAACTCCTGTTGAGATAACGACAGAAACCATCTCGGAGCGCTACAAACATCATAGAGCTCCTGCATCCAATGGCGTTACAGGGTGTCAGCCTTCCGACATTTCTGTGACCGAATGCATTGCTTGGTGCAGTTTTGCAAACCAGCGGATCATGAAAAACGCCGGGCTCAACTCTGCGTTGACCCGGCGTAGGCATGTATGGCAAAACTGCGCTGTCAGGCTGGCAGCTTGCCATCCTTCAGCAGCGCACCCACCAGCGCCACCCAGTAACGCATGCCCAGCGGCAGATTGGCGTCATTGAAGTCATACTTGGGATTGTGCAGCGATGCGCTGTCCTCGCCATTGCCCAGCCAGATATAGACGCCCGGGCATTCCTGCGCCATGAAGGCAAAGTCTTCCGAGGCCATGCTCGGCACCATATCGCGGCGCACCTTGCCCTCGCCCAGCACGCTGGTCAGCACCTCGGCGCAGACTTCCGCATGTTGGGGGTTGTTGATGGTCGCGGGGTAGCTGACGCGGTAGTCGAGATGGGCCTCCAGGCCGTGCAGCGCGCAGGTCGCGGCGATCGCATCGCGAAAACGCTGTTCGATGCGCGCACGCTGAGGCATGTCAAAGCAGCGCACGGTGCCACGCAGCTTGATGACTTCGGGCATCACGTTATAGGTATCGCCGGCGTTGAAGCTGGTTACGCTAAGCACGGCCGGCTTGTGAACCTCCTGCTCGCGCGCAATCAGCGCGGGAAGATGGGTCACCAGTTGGCAGGCAGCCAGCAGTGCGTCCTTGCCCAGATGGGGCATGGCGGCATGGCAACCCTTGCCGGTCAGCGTCAGGTCAAAGATGTCGAAGGCCGCCATCACGGCCGTGGAATGCACCGCTGCCGTTCCCACAGGCAGGCCCGGCCAGTTATGCATGCTGTAGACCGCGTCCATGGGGAAGCGCTTGAACAACCCGGCTTCGATCATGGCTCGCGCGCCACCTTCGTTTTCCTCGGCGGGCTGGAAGATGAAATGCACGGTCCCCGCAAAATCGGGCGCCGAGGCCAGAGCCTGGGCCGCCCCCAGCAACATGCTGGTATGGCCGTCATGGCCGCAGGCATGCATACGGCCGGCGTGCGTGGACGCATGCTCGCACTGGTTGAGCTCCGTCACATTCAACGCGTCCATATCGGCGCGCAGGCCGATGGAGGGGCCTGCGCCCATATTGCCCTTGAGCACGGCAACCACGCCCGTACCGGCCAGGCCGGTGTGCACTTCCAGACCAAAGCTCTTCAGCAGTTCGGCCACGCGTGCGCTGGTGCGGTGCTCCTGAAACGCGGTTTCGGGATGACGGTGAAAGTCATGGCGCCAGGCTTGCAGTTCCTGCTGGCCGGGCCACTTGATGGTGTTCATCATGGTCGTGCTCCGGCTTTACAGCGTATGGACAAAGGTCTGGGCGATCAGGGTCGCAGCCAGGAACACACCGGCATTGGCCAGCAGCGAAACCACGACGATGCGCCAGCCCAGACGGCGGAAGGCCGGGATGTCCTTGGCCAGCGACAGGCCCGCGAACGTCAGCATGGGCGTGATCATGGCCAGGAAGTTGACCTTGCCGGTGAGCGCAGCCACTTCGGCGGCATAAGGCGTGAGCGGGAATGTCATGGCCATGGCGATGAACGAGATCCAGCACACGGCAGGCAGCATGCGGCGCGTGCCGACGTAGATCAGATCACCGACAAACACGGCAGCAATGATGAGCAGCACGCCGGGCAGCGCATCCATCACCGGCACGCCATGGCCGATGCGGTTGCCGATCAGCACCATGGCGCCGACCAGGACCCAGGAAGCGAAGCGCATGCCCAGACCCAGCGCTGGCACCTGCGCCTGCTCTTCGTCCTTGGCTGCCGACAGATCCACGGCCTGCTCCACCACGGCCTGCTTGCGCTTGCGGCCCAGAATCGGCTCCAGCCATTGATAGGCGCGCAAGGCCAGGGGCAGCGAGATGAACAACGTCAGATAAGTGCCCACCGTCGTTGCGATCAGATTGGCGGCAGCGGCAAAAGTGGCGATCTGGTCGCTCATTTCGGGATGCTGGGCGGCGATCGCGCCCACGGCGGCGGCCGTCATGCTGCCCGAACCCACGCCGGCGCCCATGCCCAGGGCCAGCGGGTGGAAGATATTGAGGCTGGAGACAAAGCCGGCCAGCAGCGAGATGAAGATGGCGCCGATCAGAGTGCCCGTGATGTACTCGGCCAGCACTCCGCGGCCTTCGGGCGAATCCATGCCGAAACGCTCGCCGATGATGGCCAGGCCCGGTTCACGGCCGATGGAGAACGTCGCGCCAATCGCTTCGCGCTTGATCCCCAGCAGCAGCGCCACGGGCATGCCCAGGGCCACGCAACCGACCAAGTTGCCCAACTCCTGCAACACCAGTCCCCAGCCGACTTCCGCCAGCTTGGGCAGCGAACCACCGACCAGCAGGCCCAGCTTGGCAATGAACAGGAACAGCGCGCAGGACAGCACGGCGGCGGCCAGATTCTGGCTGTACAGGCTCAGTTGCAGCGGGCCGGGCATGCGCTTGCGCAGCAGACCCAGCACCAGGCCGATGAGCAGCGCCCAGATCATGGGCAGCAGCACCACCTTGCCCACGCCCAGCGAAATGGGCAGCGGCCCCAGCCACTCGGACAATGCCGCGATCACCAGCGCCAGCGCAAATACCTGCACCACGCTGCCCACATTCAACGCGGCCTTGGCCGGCTGCACCTCTGTACGCATCAACTTTCCTTGCGCACGACGGCCGCTGCCGACGCGCTGAAATAGCTTTGAACCCTGAAAATGGGCACGGCCAGCCCAAGCTGGCGCTCACCCATGCGGGCGCTGAATATAACAATGCATTTATTGCATACGCATTCTTTTTCTGTTCTAAAAAAGTGAACATACGTATGAATACAGATGTAATTTGGCGACGACAATCGCAGCATGCCCGCCTTTCAAGACTCCCGCGCCCGCTATCTGTTTGAAGCCGTCTACTGCGGCTCCGTTCGTGCCGCCGCCGAAAAACTGGGCATCGTGCCCTCGGCCGTCAGCCGCCAGATCAGCCTGCTCGAAGAGGAACTGGGCCTGGCCCTGCTGGAGCGCCATCGCAACGGCGTGGTACCCACCGAGGCCGGCCAGTTGCTGCTGGACTATCACCGCGAACACACGGCCCACCGCCACGACATGCTAGCCAAGGTCGATGCGCTGCGCGGGCTGCACAGCGGCAGTGTCAGCGTGGTCAGCGGCGAAGGCTTTGCACAGGAGCTGATAGACGGGCCGATACGCAATTTTCGCCAGCAATATCCGGGCGTCAGCATCTCGCTGGAAATCTACGGCACGACCGAGATCATGCGCCGGATTCGCGAGGACGCTGCCGAGATCGGCCTGGTCTACTACCCGCCCGCCGACAGCCATATCACCGCACGCGGTACGGCGCGCCAGCCCATGCACGCCATCGTCCACTCCCAGCACCCGCTGGCCAGCGCTGCCCAGACTTCGCTGCAGGAGCTCAGCCAATGGCCTATTGCCATGCTTCAAGGTGTGTATGGCATTCGCCAGCTCGTGGAATATGCCGAACGCAAGGACAAGATCCACCTCAGCCCCGCGCTGACCAGCAATCTCATCAGCGTGCTGCTGGCCTTTGTCACCAGCGGCCAGGGCGTGACCCTGCTGCCGCCCTGCTCCGTCACGGCCGAGCTGGCAAGCGGGCGCCTGCGCGCCATTCCCATTCACAACCCTGCATTTCAGGATGCGGAGATGCAGCTCATCACTCGCACCGGCCGCCATCTGTCCCCGGCCGCCAATCGCTTTTTGCTGTATTGCATGCAAGGCATGCAGGCGTTTCAGGAGCCATGAGCGGCGACCCGCAAGACTCCAGGTCAGGCCGCCTGAGCATGCTGAGGACGCCGCTGCACTTGCCTTAGACTGCACGCAGCATGCAAACCAGTATGGCTCTCACTCCCTCGCAACTGAGCGAATTCCTTCTCAACGTCGCCACCGTACGCCCCGTGTTCATCTGGGGGCCGCCAGGCATAGGAAAATCGGCACTGGTACAGAACTTTGCGCAAAGCGTGGGGCTTGATTGCGTGTCCCTGCTGGGCAGCCAGCTCGCTCCCGAGGACTTGCTGGGCGTGCCACAGATCATTGACGGCATAACCCGCTTCTGCCCGCCCGCCATGATTGCGCGCGAGCAGCCTTATTGCCTGTTCCTGGACGAACTCAACGCCTGCAGCCAGGATGTGCAAAAAGCCTTCTACAGCCTGATTCTGGAGCGCCGCGTGGGCGAGTACCTGATGCCCGAGGGCTCCATCGTGATTGCGGCTGGCAACCGCGCCCAGGATTCCGCGATTGTGCGCACCATGTCCTCGGCGCTGGTCAACCGCATGATTCACGTGCAACTCAAGGTCAGCGCCAGCGAGTGGCTGCAATGGGCGCAGCAAGCCCAGCTGCATGCCCTGGTGCTCGAATACCTGGCCCAGCGCCCCGATCACCTGTGGAGCCAGCCGCCCAAACATGAAGAGGCGTTTTCCACGCCGCGCTCCTGGCATATGCTCAGCGACGCCTTGCTCTCCTATGGCGATGCGCTGAACCTGCAGACGCTGGAAGCCCTGAGCAGCGGCTGCCTCACGCCCCAGCATGCGGCGCAGTTCAAGGCCTTCTACAAGCTGGCCGACGACCGTCACCGCCTGGACGCCATTTTCAAGGGTGACGCCAACTGGCCCCATGCTCCGCAGGACAGGGATGTGCTGTATTTCCTGGCCCAGGCCTTCCGTGCGCGTCTGCTCAAGATCCTGCCCGCCGACAAGCAGCAAAGTGGCGGCGAGCTGCAGCAGACCGTGCACCGCTCCAAGGCCATGCTCAAGGAGCTGGCCCAGATCAGCCTGGAAATGGCCCAAATCGTCACAGCCGAAAGCGACAGCCAGACCCTGCCCGCCTGGTATATGGTGGAAATCGTGCGCGACCTGCCACGCCTGGTGGAAGCGCGCGAAGCGGCCAGAGCCTGATGGCCAAGCCCCCAACGCGCGAAACGCCAGCCACCCAGGCCTATACGCAAGGCCTGGCCATGCTGCAGGCACATCCCATCTTTACCGAACTCAGCCGCAGCCTGGGCTTTGTGCGCAGCGCCCATTCCCAGTGTCCGGCCCATGGCTGGGCGCAGGCCAGCCTCAACCACCAGCGCTTTACCGGCCAGATCGACATCCACCCCAAGCGCATGGCCAGTCCCGAGGAATGGGCATATTGCCTTGGGCGGGCCACGCTCAGCTACGCGCTGGAGCTGTTTCAGCGCGACCGCAGCCACTGGGCGCAATGGAGCGCAGCCTGCGATGTGGTCACAGCCCGCTTCATCCAGACCATCAAGCTCGGACGTCCGCCCGAAGGCATGGAATTACCCGACGGACTGCCCCAGCGCGATGAGGCACAGTGGTACGTGCAGTTCTGCGAACAGGGCATACCCGACTGGGCGCAGGCGCTGAGTCTTGCCGGTCCCGGCCAGGGCGGCGCTCACCCCAGCCTGGCCTTGCCAGAGCAATGGCCTGAGCCCGCCTCATCCACCAGCAAGCCGCAGCCGTACTGGCGCAGGTACGGCAACTGGCCCGAAATGTTTGCTGCAGGCCTGGCTCGCTCCGTCACCCAATCCGTGGAAATGGCTGCGGGCGTGCGCCGCGAGTTTGGCCAGAGCCTGCCTGTCAGCAGCGCGCTGGACCGCGCACGCCACTGGTTCATGGACAGCTTTCCGCTGCTGGGCAGCATGGTCGCGGCGTTTGACATCATGGAGGACGCCAGCATCTGCGAGCGCGAGGACATTGCCGTCGCCGCGGTCGACGAGATGCTGCGCACCATCTACATCAACCCCGGCCCGCACCTGTCCGAGCTGGAGCTGCGTTTCGTCATCGCCCACGAAGTCCTGCACGTCGCCCTGCGCCATCTGCTGCGACGGCGCGGGCGCGAGCCGTTTCTCTGGAACGTGGCCTGCGACTTCGTCATCAACGACTGGCTGATTCAGATGGACGTGGGTCAGCCGCCGGGCATAGGCCTGCTCTACGACCCGGAGCTGCGCGGACTCAGCGCGGAAGAGGTCTACGACCGCATCGCGGGCGATCTGCGCCGCATGCGCAAGCTGCGCACCCTGGCCGGTGCCCAGGGCGACATGCTGGAGCGCAATGTGGGCGGCCAGCGCAGGGCTGGCGACTACACCGATATCGACGAGTTCTGTCGCACCCAGTTGGGCAAAGGCTTGCTGCGCCATGAGCAAGACGCACGCGGCCTGCTGCCTGCGGGGCTGATCGAGGAAATCCGCGCTCTGCTGCAGCCGCCGATTGACTGGCAGGTGGAGCTGGCGCGCTGGTTCGACCACCACTTTCCGCCCATAGAGACGCGGCGCAGCTATGCCCGCATCAGCCGCCGTCAAAGCGCCACGCCCGATATTCCCCGGCCCCGCATTCAGGCCGACAGCCGCTGGCTGGAAGGCCGTACCTTCGGCGTGCTGCTGGACACCTCGGGCTCCATGGAGCGCCATGTGCTGGCCAAGGCTCTGGGCGCCATCGCAAGCTACGCCGATGCCAAGGATGTGCCCGCAGTGCGCCTGATATGCTGCGACGCTGCCGCCTACGATCTGGGCTATCTGCCAGCCGCCGACATTGCCCAGCGCATCGCCCTCAAGGGCCGTGGCGGCACCGTGCTGCAACCGGGCGTGGATCTGCTGCTACAGGACGACGACTTTCCCAAGGACGGCCCCATCCTCATCATCACCGATGGTCAATGCGACCAGCTGCGCGTGCCGCGCGAGCATGCCTATCTGCTGCCGCCCGGCCGCAAGCTGCCGTTTCGCACGGCTGCGCCCATCTTTGTGATGGACTGAAACCAGCCAGGCTCATGCAGCGCATGCCGTCCATATCGGCGTGCAAAGGCCTCTCAATCCACACCTGGGCGACCCACTACTGCTTTGCGGCTAGGCTTGGTGCTTGTTATTTTGAAAGAAAGCCAATCCTTGAGCACGACGACTTTGCCCTCTTGCCCCCAATGCGGCCTGAACAATACCTACCCCGATGGCGATCTGCTGATCTGCCCCGACTGTGCCCATGAATGGTCGGCCCATGCAGAAGTCATTGCCGATGAAGACAATGGCCCCCGCATCATCAAGGATGCCAACGGCACGCCGCTGGCCGACGGCGACAGCGTGCTGCTGGTCAAGGACCTGAAGGTCAAAGGCTCCTCGACCGTCATCAAAAAAGGCACCAAGATCAAAGGCATTCGCCTGGTCTATGACAACGGCGACCATGACGTGGACTGCAAGACTGATCAGGGTCCATTCATTCTCAAATCCGAGTTTCTGAAAAAGGCCTGAGGCTGCACTCCTCATCGCTGAACCCACCGATCCCCCCACGCCCGGAGCCATGCCGGGCGTATGCCCAAGCACGATGTGGCAGCTCAAAAGCTCTGGCAGCCCGCTTGTGCAAATAGAAGCCCAACTGGCGCCTTCCCCCATATCCAAAGCGCTGGCCGTTATCAAAAAGACATACTCAGCCACATTCGCTATCCGCAAATGAAACGGGGGTCCGACCCCGTGCAAGTGGAGCATGGCTCTCGATGGCGCACGCCATCGCCGCGCAAAACTGCAGCATCTTCCGCTGCCTTGCCGCAGCAAGGCCGACCCTAAGGCTTACCCTCGGATGTCATGATCTGGCAACTGAATTGCGGCATGCGTTAAGTCCATTCAGGGCAGCAGCCCTACATTGCCCCCTCGAACACCTTGATTTCTGCCCCCGCAGAGGTCAAGACAGGCTGATGCATACCTGTGCGCAGCCAGGTCCAGGCCATGAAGGGCAATAGCAGGAAATGAACCGGGAACTCGAAGGCAAGCAATCCAATCACTGGTCACAACCACAGTCTCCGCCGTGACCTCGTGAGTTCCAGGCAGCAAGACTTGGCAGCCTGTGCACCACGGCTTGATGCTGTGGGCCTCTGCGCAGTTCCCCCTGTATTCAAGACAACAACAAAAGCCCGGCATAGCCCTAGCACAGCGGCTTGCAGCGTCTACGTCGTGATGCTGCAAGACGTGCCGCAAGGAACCGCCCAGCGCCCCATACCAACTTCCAAGAGACAAGCATGACCCCAAGCGCGACGACCATTTCGGGCGCAACGCCCAGGCAGGACACCAGCCACAACATCGATGCAGACAACGCGCTGTATGCCAAGGTCAGTTGGCGGCTGCTGCCCCTGCTGCTGATCTGCTACATGGTCGCCTACCTGGACCGCATCAACATCGGCTACGCCCAGATCCAGATGAAGCAGACGCTGGACTTCGGCGACGCCGCCTACGGCTTTGGTGCAGGCCTGTTCTTCATAGGCTACTTTCTGTTTGAAGTGCCCAGCAATCTGCTGCTGGAGAAGATTGGCACGCGCAAGACGCTGATGCGCATCATGCTGGTCTGGGGCGTCATCGCCACCGCCATGGCCTGGGTCTCCACTCCCATGCAGTTCTATGTGGCGCGCTTTCTGCTGGGCGCCTTCGAAGCCGGCTTCTTTCCCGGCGTCATTCTCTACTTCACCTACTGGTATCCCTCGGCACGCCGCGGCCGCGTGATCTCCATCTTTCTCTCAGCCGTCATGGCCATGGCGATTGCGGCCGGCCCGTTGTGCGGCGCCATTCTCAAATATATGGATGGCATCGACGGTCTGCATGGCTGGCAGTGGCTGTTTCTCATCCAGGGACCTCCCGCCTGCATTCTGGGTCTGATCCTCTACTTCTATCTGCAGGACAAGCCAGCCGACGCAAAATGGCTGACAGACGCCGAAAAAGCGCGCCTGCAACACAACATCGCCAACGACAGCGGCCAAGTTGCTCACCATGGCGGCCACGGGCACAAGGCGGCCCACAGCAGCGCCACTCTGAGCCAGTTGCTGCGCGACCCCAAGGTCTATGCCCTGTCACTCGTGTATTTCATGATGCACGGTGCCACCTATCTGTTTGTCTTCTGGATGCCTACCGTGATTCAGGGCCTGGGCGTGCAGGACGTGCTGCATGTCGGCATCTACTCGGCCATTCCCTTTGTCGCAGGCTTCTTCGGCATGATTGCCTTCGGTGCCAGCTCCGACCGGTTCCGCGACCGCCGCTGGCATTTGTTCATCGCCACCGGCATGGCCATTGCCGGCCTGATCGTCACCCTGCAGATGCACGGCCATCTTGAGGGCTCGCTGATTGCCCTGGCCTTCACGCTGATCGGACTTGCGGCCCTGCCCCCGCTGTTCTTTGCCCTGGTCAGCGACTATCTGTCACCGGCCGTGGCCGCCGGCGGCATAGCGCTCATCAGCAGCCTGGGCAATCTGGGCTCGGCCGCCAGCCCCACGCTGGCCGGCCTGCTGACCCAGCACACAGGCAACAGGCACTACAGCATCTATCTCGTGCTGGTCATGCTGATCCTCTCGGCACTGGTGCTGATGGTGGCAGTGCGCGACTCCAAGACCAGGCGCGGCTAAGCCATGCCCGGCGCGCTTGTCAGGCAGCGCCCCAGCTGGACCGCCCGCCGATCTATCTGGCTGGCTGATTCGATACCGAACGCAGAAAATTCATTAAAAATGACCGCTAACGCTTACCTGTAAAGCGTTAGCAGCTATCAAAATCATTCCTCAAGCTGCGCTTTGGCCAAGGGATTCGCCTTGTAACTCAGCCAGCCTGCCGCTACAGACTTGCCCGCAGCAGCGCCTGCGCGGCGGTCACTGGGGTGCGAGCGCCCCTCGCTCACCAGCACTTCGGCAAAGTCAAACGGGCTCATGCCCGCTATGCAAGCCACATTCACACCGTACTGATGCGGCGACGAGCGCCGCTGATGGAAGGTATAGATGCCGCAATGCTTGCAAAAGAAATGCTTGGCCTGCCCGGTGTTGAACTGGTAGAGCGTCAGCGCATCCTGTCCCTGCAGCACCTCGATTCCGCTCAAATCAGCCGACACCGCCACGGCTCCGCGCATGCGGCAAAACGAACAATTGCAGCGCCGCGCGGTGTTCAGGCCATCGCTTAACAGAACGGTAAAGCGCACTGCGCCGCAGTGGCAGGCGGCTTGGAGCGGTCGGGAAAAATCAAGGCTGGTGCTGGGCATGGTTGTTTCGATCAAGGGACAGTTTTGCGGCGAGCGCTGGAATCAGCGGCATCCAATATCGGTCAAATCAGGCTCAAACGCTTATCTATAAAGTGCAAGCAGCTATGAATTTTCTTAAATTTACCGATCAGGAAATTTTTGGCTTGCCGCAACTAATTTAAATGCATATTTCCCGTTCGGGAAATTTAACTGGCATCGCTGCGCTCCGATCTAGGTGTGAAATCATGTGCGCATTCAGGCCAAGCGCCGCAGCGTCAAGGCACTGCGCTGCTCTATCAGCTGCACGACCTGCTCCACCACCGCACTGCCCGCAAAACCATGCGGTGGCGCGGCCTGCAGCTTGCGGGCGGCGGCGGGTAGCTCGTTCGCCAGCTGCTGCAAACGCTTGCGCGTCGCCGCCTTGGCGAGGCCTGATTCTTCGGCAAACTGCTCCCAGTGCCTGGCCTCCAGCTCGCTGAACTTGTATTTGCTGCCAATCTTCATCGCCATCTTGGGCGTCAGCTGGGGGTAAATCGCTGTAGCCAGCAGGTCGTAGAACGGTGCCAGCACAGGGCTACGCACGCCATAAAGCAGCGAGAAATTCTTGCCATGCGCATCATGGTTGCCGATCAGGGCATTGAAGATCACCCCATCCAGCAGCCGCAGAACCTGCGGCGCGCTGGGGCGGGTCACGCTGCGCGCCAAGGCAAAGCATTGCGCCAGGCCCGGCCCGCCCTCGTTCTGGTACTTCAGCTCGGGCACCACGCCCAGCGCCTGGCAAAAGTCTTCCTGGTGCAGACGTTGCAGCTGCGCTTGGCCCTGCGCATCGTCCTTCAGCACCCGGTCATAGCGCTTCACCAGCAAAAACGAGCGGCCCAGCACGCTCTGGATTCGGGCATTGGCAGGCCGCAGCCCCATGACCTGGGCCAGCAGCATGCAAAAGCCTTCGTTGGCTACGCTGTCCTCCACCGCATGGATTGCGGGCTTCAAGATATGCGAGCTGGGAGCGCCGTTGCGCGGCAGACCGATACGCACTGCGCCCGGAATGCTCTCGTCCACCACCACGGGCAGCTTGTCCTGCGCCCCGGCCAGCGATAGCCGCAGCCCGTCATCTCCCGCCAGCATGGGGCGGCGCGGCAGCTCGTCCAGCAAGGCGAGCAGCTTTTGATCGCTGAGCCACTCCACATCACCCGGTTCCCCGGTCGCCCCAGCCCCGTCAGTCTGCGGCAAGGCCTGCCCTGGTTCCAGAAAGGTCACGGCCCCCGCGCATTCGCCGCCAATATGGTCCAGCAACGCAAAATCGTTCTGGCCCGACACCTGAAACTGCTGGGCAATCAGGCGGCGCATCTGCCCCTCAGGCAGCAGACCGGCAAAGAATGGCCGGGTCTGGTGATCGCCAAAGGGCTCAGCCTGCAGCGGCAGCGACTGCGATAAAGCCGTGGCCTGCGACTGTGCCAGCCAGTCCGTCGCATAGGCAAAGCTCAGCCGCCCATGCACCAGCGACAGGCTGCCGACGCGCCGGTCAAACAGCCAGACTTCGAGTTCATGCGTCACGGTCTGCGCCCTCCGTTGCTGCGGCAGCCTGGCCTGCCGCGTCTTCATGCGCCGCTTCCGGCAAGCCGCCCAACTGCAACTCTCCCCCCAGCGCATCGATCACCCGCAGCACATGCTCCAGCCGCACCGTGGGCTTGCCCGACTCCAGATCCACAATAAACCGCGTGCCCACGCCTGCGGCCAAGGCAAGCTGCGGCTGGGTTAGCCCCAGTTGTTTGCGGGCGATGCGCAGGGCCGTGCCCAGTTGGTCGGTGGTGTGGATGGTGGACATAAGGTGGTCTAGCTTGAAAATTCCCGTTCGGGAAATTATGAAGCAGAGCATGCAGAAAAGGAATCAATATTTCCTGATCGGGAAATTCATTGACAGACAAGCTCAAGCACCAACGCCAAAAATTCAAGATAAAACAGGCTCCAGCGCTTATGCATCATGCACTGGCAGCTATCAAAACTAGTCTAAGCGCTCAAAGCAGCACGATCACAGATGGAAAATTGAGAATCAGTCGGTCTCAAGCACTTATGTAGCAAGCACAAGCAGCTATGGAAATATAAAAAAGGCAGCCCGAAGGCTGCCTTTGTTTTAAGCAAGCGAAACGCTCACTTACGTGCGGGTGGCACGTCCGTGCAGGAACCATGCGCCACTTCCGCCGCCATGCCGATGGACTCGCCCAGCGTGGGGTGCGGGTGGATGGTCTTGCCGATGTCCACCGTGTCGGCGCCCATTTCGATGGCCAGGGCGATTTCACCGATCATGTCGCCAGCGTGCGTGCCGACCATGCCGCCGCCCAGGATGCGGCCATGGCCGTGGGCCTCAGGGGAATCGTCAAACAGCAGCTTGGTAAAGCCTTCATCGCGGCCGTTGGCGATGGCGCGGCCGGAAGCAGCCCAGGGGAACAGGCCCTTCTTGACCTTGATGCCTTGCGCCTTGGCCTGGTCTTCGGTCAGACCCACCCATGCCACTTCGGGGTCGGTGTAGGCGACCGAAGGAATCACGCGGGCGTTGAAGGCTGCGGAAGCCAGTTCCTTGTTGCCTTGCAGTTCACCGGCGATGACTTCAGCGGCCACGTGCGCTTCGTGCACGGCCTTGTGCGCCAGCATGGGCTGGCCCACGATGTCGCCGATCGCGAAGATGTTGGGCACGTTGGTGCGCATCTGGATGTCGACGTCGATAAAGCCGCGGTCGGTCACGGCCACGCCCGCCTTGTCGGCGCTGATCTTCTTGCCGTTGGGCGTGCGGCCCACAGCTTGCAGAACCAGGTCGTAGGTCTGGGGTTCAGGCACGGTGACGCCGTCCTTGGCAGGAGCGAACGAGACCTTGATGCCTTCGGGCGTGGCTTCGGCACCCACGGTCTTGGTGTTGACCATGATGTTGTCGAAGCGTGGCGCGTTCATCTTTTGCCAGACCTTGACCAGGTCGCGGTCAGCGCCCTGCATCAGGCCGTCCATCATTTCGACCACGTCCAGGCGCGCGCCCAGTGTGGAGTAGACGGTGCCCATTTCCAGGCCGATGATGCCGCCGCCCAGAATCAGCATGCGCTTGGGCACTTCCTTCAGGTCCAGGGCGCCGGTGGAATCGACCACACGGGGATCCTTGGGCATGAAAGGCAGGTGCACGGCTTGCGAGCCCGCAGCGATGATGGCGTTCTTGAACTGAACGATCTTCTTGCTGCCGGTCTTCTCCTGGCCTTCGCCCGTGGTTTCTTCCACTTCGAGGTGGTTGGCAGACACGAAGTTGCCGTAGCCACGCACGACGGTGACCTTGCGCATCTTGGCCATCTGGCCCAGACCGCCGGTCAGCTTGCCGATGACCTTTTCCTTGTGGCCGCGCAACTGGTCGATGTTGACTTCGGGAGCGGCAAACTTCACGCCAGCCACTTCCAGGTGCTTGACCTCGTCCATCACGGCAGCCACATGCAGCAGCGCCTTGGATGGGATGCAACCCACGTTCAAGCAGACACCGCCCAGGGTGGCGTAGCGCTCGACCAGCACGACCTTGAGGCCCAGGTCGGCTGCGCGGAAAGCGGCGGAGTAGCCGCCAGGACCACCGCCCAGAACGACCACGTCGCAGTCCATGTCCACAGTGCCCGCAAAGTTGCTGGCCACGGGAGCTGGAGCGGCAGCCACGGGGGCCGCCACAGGTGCGGGAGCGGCTGCGGCGGGCGCAGGGGCTGCTGCCTGAGCAGATGCGGCGGCGCCGGCTGCGGCTTCCAGTGTCAGCACCAGCGAGCCTTCGGCAACCTTGTCACCGACCTTGACCTTGATTTCCTTCACGACGCCGGCGTGGCTGGAAGGGATTTCCATGGAGGCCTTGTCGGACTCCACAGTGATGAGGGACTGGTCCACGGCCACGGTGTCGCCGGGGTTGACCAGCAGTTCGATCACGCCCACTTCGGCGAAGTCGCCAATGTTAGGCACCTTGATATCGATGAGGCTCATATGCGCTCCTATCTTGGTTTTTGTCTCTGTGCCACCTGAAGAATCAGGCAGCAAAAACGGTTTTTCTCGGTTTGAAGCCGGACGGTGACGCCTTAGCTCCAATCAAAGGTCTGCAGCACGGTGCGGCTTTGTGGCTCGTAGAACAGCAGAATTTCGCAGTCGCTACCGGTGAACTCGTTGGCATAGGTGCTGGTGATGAACTCGAACGCAGCGCCCGTTTCCGGGTGGATGGGGTGAATGCCGTCATCCGTACCAATGTCGCTGAGCAGCGGGTTGGTCAGATTGCTCCAATTACCACCCCATGCAGGCCCGCCCAGCACGCCGAGCAGATAGCGACCTGAAGTGGAGTCATAGCAATCCGTGCCTGGCTCATACAAGGGCAGCTTGGCAACTTCAGCAGCGTCATCCCAGGGCTTGGCAGCATTCCAGCCATGGGCCAGAAAGTCCCGCCTGGCCTGCCCATATGCCGCGTGCTGGGTTGCGTAATGCAGCTCCATCACATCGCGCCATGAGTACTTGGCCTCGTGGTGCAGTTCAAACGGCGGCTCCACGCCCAGTTTGACCAGTTCACGATGCTGGGTTCGCACCTCGCGCCAGTCGAGCGATTTTTCCGCCCAGTCGGCCCGATCCTGCTCCAGCATGAAGTAGCGCCAGTCGCCCAGCAACTCGTACCTGCCTTGTTCGTTGAGCTTGAAAGCCAGCCAGTCAGGCTTGAGCAGCGCATTGCCAAACTCCTCGCCTCCCCACTCCCCGACTTGCCCTTCGTAGGGCTCGCAAGGGGCGACGAGATGAATCGGCCCGCTCCAGGCATCGTCGAGCAAGGCCAGATCGATGGTGACCAGCGGCAGAAAATGCCGCGCGTACTTCTCGACCGGCTCGGCGAAGACGTCAGCCGCATCCGGAAAGGGCCGGATACCCGGGATGACGCCACGCAGATGCTCGATGGGATGCTGTCTCAGGTTCTTCATCTCACTCATGGACTGGCAAGGTGAAGCGCAAGGCATCTAAAAAGATAGCTACTTGCGCAGTTCAGATAAGCGCTACAGGCCGATTTCGCTAAAAATCGGCCTGCTTGTCAGCTGCTTAGAGCAGGATGCGGCGGTAGTCGGCCAGCACAGCGCCCAGGTAGGCGTTGAAGCGTGCAGCGGCTGCACCGTCGATGACACGGTGGTCGTACGACAGCGACAGAGGCAGCATCAGACGAGGCACGAACTGCTTGCCGTCCCACACAGGCTTCATGGCACCCTTGGACAGACCCAGGATGGCGACTTCAGGCGCATTGATGATGGGCGTGAAGTTGGTGCCGCCGATGCCGCCCAGAGACGAGATCGAGAAGCAGCCGCCTTGCATGTCCGCAGCGCCCAGCTTGCCGTCACGGGCCTTCTTAGCCAGCTCGCCCATTTCCTGGCTGATCTGCAGAATGCCCTTCTTGTCGGCATCCTTGAGCACGGGAACGACCAGGCCGTTCGGTGTGTCCGCGGCAAAGCCGATGTTGAAGTACTGCTTGTAGACCAGAGTGTCGCCATCCAGAGAGGCGTTGAACTCGGGGAACTTCTTGAGCGCAGCCACCACGGCCTTGATCACGAAAGCCAGCATCGTCACCTTGACGTCGCTCTTGGCCTTGGCGCTTTCGGCATTGGTCTGCACGCGGAAGGCTTCCAGCTCGGTGATGTCGGCCTCGTCATTGTTGGTGACGTGGGGGATGACCACCCAGTTGCGATGCAGGTTGGCGCCCGAGATCTTCTTGATGCGCGACAGTTCCTTGCGCTCGACAGCGCCGAACTTGGCGAAGTCGACCTTGGGCCAGGCCAGCACTTCCAGACCGCCGACGTTGCCGCCGGAAGACTTGGGAGCCACAGCCTGCTGAGCCAGGGTCTGTACGGCGCCAGCCATCACCGACTTGGTGAAGGACTGGATGTCTTCGGCCGTGATGCGGCCCTTGTTGCCCGAGCCCTTGACTTCTGCCAGAGGCACGCCCAGTTCGCGAGCGAACTTGCGCACCGAAGGCGAGGCATGGGGCAGCTGACCCGAAGGCGCCACGGTGGGGTTGTGGGCTGCAGGCGCTGCCACAGGTGTGGAAGCAGGAGTTGCAGCAACGGGAGCAGCGGCCACAGGAGCAGCTGCAGCAGCCACAGGGGCGGCAACAGCGGCTGCCACGGGAGAGGCGGCCTGCACGGGAGCAGCTGCTGCGCCCTGCACCGTCATCTGGCCGACCACGTCGCCCACGTTGATGGTGTCACCCAGCTTGATGGTCAGCGCCGTGATGGTGCCTGCCGAGGGTGAAGGGATTTCCATCGAGGCCTTGTCGGACTCCACGGTGAACAGCGATTGCTCGACGGCCACGGTATCGCCCACCTTGACCAGCATCTCGATCACGGCCACGTTCTTGAAGTCGCCGATATCGGGGATCTTGATGTCCACGGTAGAAGACGCTGCGGGAGCGGCCGCCACAGGAGCTGCAGCCACGGGAGCAGGAGCAGCGGCCACGGGGGCAGCCACAGGTGCGGGTGCTGCGGCGGCAGGTGCGGGAGCCGCGTCGGCGGTTTCCAGCATCACGACCACGGAGCCTTCCTTGACCTTGTCGCCCAGGGCAACCTTGATTTCCTTGACCACGCCAGCCTGGCTGGAGGGGATTTCCATGGAAGCCTTGTCGGACTCCACGGTAATCAGGGATTGCTCGACCTTGATGGTGTCACCCACCTTGACCAGCACTTCGATCACGCCGACTTCGGAGAAGTCGCCAATATCGGGGACCTTGATTTCTGTCAATGCCATGTTATCTGTCTCCCCTTCTTAGGCGTGCAGCGGGTTGATCTTGTCGACGTTGATGCCGTACTTCTTGATCGCTTCGGCCACGGTCGTGGCGTTGATCTTGCCTTCATCGGCCAGACCACGCAGTGCAGCCACCACGATGTAATGACGGTTGACTTCGAAGTGTTCACGCAGCTTGGCGCGGAAGTCCGAACGACCGAAGCCGTCGGTACCCAGCACCTTGTAGGTACGGCCCTTGGGCATGTAGGGACGGATCTGCTCGGCGTAGGCCTTCATGTAGTCGGTCGAGGCGACCACGGGGCCGGGATGGGCAGCCAACTGCTGGGACACGAAGGGAACCTTGGCGGCTTCCAGCGGATGCAGCATGTTGAAGCGGTCCACTTCCTGACCTTCGCGGGTCAGTTCGTTGAACGACGGGCAGCTCCAGACGTCGGCGGCAACACCCCAGTCCTTTTCCAGCAGTTCCTGGGCGAAGAAGGACTCGCGCAGGATGGTGCCGGAGCCCAGCAGTTGAACGCGCAGGCCGCTCTCGGGCACCTTCTGGCCAGGCTTGACCATGTACATGCCCTTGAGGATCTGCTCTTCCGTGCCGGCTTCCAGGCCAGGCATGGGGTAGTTTTCGTTCAGCAGCGTGATGTAGTAGAAGATGTTTTCCTGGTTCTGCACCATGCGACGCAGACCGTCCTGCATGATCACGGCCACTTCGTGAGCGAAGGTGGGGTCGTAGGACACGCAGTTGGGGATGGTGTTGGCCAGGATATGGCTGTGACCATCTTCGTGCTGCAGGCCTTCGCCGTTCAGCGTGGTACGGCCCGAGGTACCGCCCAGCAGGAAGCCGCGCGCTTGCAGGTCGCCAGCCGCCCAGGCCAGGTCGCCGATGCGCTGGAAGCCGAACATCGAGTAGTACACATAGAACGGGATCATGACCCGGTTGCTATGGCTGTAGCTGGTGGCTGCAGCGATCCAGCTGGACATGCCGCCGGCTTCGTTGATGCCTTCCTGCAGGATCTGGCCGGCCTTGTCCTCGCGGTAGTACATCACCTGGTCCTTGTCGACCGGGGTGTATTGCTGACCGTGGGGGTTGTAGATGCCGACCTGACGGAACAGGCCTTCCATACCGAAGGTACGGGCCTCGTCCACCAGGATGGGCACCACGCGGGGGCCGATGTTCTTGTCGCGCAGCAGCTGCGTCAGGAAACGCACATAAGCCTGGGTCGTGGAGATCTCACGGCCTTCGGGTGTGGGCTCCAGGATGGCCTTGAAGGTATCCAGCGCAGGAGCGGTGAACTGCTCGTCAGCTTGCTGGCGACGGTGCGGCAGATAGCCGCCCAGAGCCTTGCGGCGCTCGTGCAGATACTTCATTTCCGGCGTATCGTCGGCCGGCTTGTAGAAGGGAATGTCCGCGATCTGGCTGTCGGGGATCGGGATGTTGAAGCGGTCGCGGAAGGCCTTGATGTCCTCGTCGCTCAGCTTCTTGGTCTGGTGAACGTTGTTCTTGCCTTCACCGATCTTGCCCATGCCGAAGCCCTTGACGGTCTTGACCAGCAGCACGGTAGGCTGACCCTTGTGGCCGTTGGCAGCGGCGAATGCTGCGTATACCTTCTGCGAATCGTGGCCACCGCGGCGCAGATTCCAGATTTCATCGTCGGACATGTGCTCGACCATCTTCAGGGCGCGAGGATCGCGACCGAAGAAATGCTGGCGAACGTAGGCACCATCGTTGGCCTTGAAAGCCTGATAGTCGCCGTCGTTGCACTCCATCATGATCTTCTTGAGCACGCCGTCCTTGTCCTTGGCCAGCAACTCGTCCCAGCCCTTGCCCCACAGCAGCTTGATGACGTTCCAGCCGGCACCGCGGAATTCGCCTTCCAGCTCCTGGATGATCTTGCCGTTGCCGCGCACAGGACCGTCCAGGCGCTGCAGATTGCAGTTGATCACGAAGACCAGGTTGTCCAGGTTCTCGCGCGAAGCCAGACCGATGGCGCCCAGGGATTCCACTTCGTCCATTTCACCGTCGCCGCAGAACACCCAGACCTTGCGGTTTTCGGTGTTGGCAATGCCGCGTGCGTGCAGATACTTCAGGAAACGTGCCTGGTAGATAGCCATCAGCGGGCCCAGGCCCATGGACACCGTGGGGAACTGCCAGAAGTCGGGCATCAGCTTGGGGTGGGGGTAGCTCGACAGACCCTTGCCATCCACTTCCTGGCGGAAGTTCAGCAGCTGTTCTTCGGAGATACGGCCTTCCAGGTAGGCGCGGGCATAGATGCCGGGCGAGACGTGACCCTGGATATACAGGCAGTCGCCGCCGTGGTTTTCGTTCTCGGCATGCCAGAAATGGTTGAAGCCGGCGGCAAACATATTGGCCAGCGAAGCGAAGGAGCCGATGTGACCGCCCAGATCACCACCTTCGGGGGGGTGAATACGGTTGGCCTTGACCACCATAGCCATGGCGTTCCAGCGCATGTAGGCACGCAGACGACCTTCGATCTCGAGGTTGCCGGGGCACTTTTCTTCCTGATCGGCCTCGATGGTGTTCACGTAGCCTGTATTGGCCGAGAAAGGCATGTCCACGCTGTTCTGGCGCGCGTGTTCAAGCAGATCCTCGATCAGCTTGTGAGCATAGTCCGCACCTTCGCGGTCGATCACCGCAGAGAGGGCATCCATCCACTCGCGCGATTCTTGTTGGTCCAGGCCGGCAGGAAAGCCAGCGCCTTTGGGATCAGTCTGAGCTGTCATTGTGAGTGTCTCCTTCGAGAGGGGGTAGCTTTATCACGAAGCAGTGAGTGCGGCATCACACGGGTGCGGCAAGCGCCACACCGCATAACGCGTGGCACAGCACCTTCGGGTGCTCCCCGGATTAAACCGATTCACTGTGTCGATCGCTGGCGAGTTTCGCACATTTTTTTCAAATTTCAAATTGTGCTTTGTGATTTCACTATATAAAAAAATGCTGCAAATGCACATACAGTGAAGCCTCTATAGATTGTCTTTTACGCGACAGAAATAGTCGCAGATTCCACTAGGTCTCTCCCCTACACTGGAGGCATGCAAACAAGCAATCACGAACGAGAAAAAGAGGACGCAAAAAGCGCGCAATCCGTTGCATCCCCTGTGCGCTGGTGGCGTAGCTGGTGGCGCAGCCTGTCGCCGACCCGGCAGGATCGCTATGCCGCGCTCGCGCCGCTGGCGTCGGTGCTGATGTTCATGGCTGCAATCATTGCGTCGTTCTGGTATTTGCGCACGGAAGAAGTGGATCGCGAGCAGGAGGCACTGCGCCGCGACGTCGAATACGCCCAACAACGCGTGCGCCTGCGCCTGTTGGAGCGCCAGGAGCAACTGATGCGCATGGCTCGTGACATCGGCAACCGAGAGATGCGCAAAGCCGACTTCGACGGTCGCACCGAAGCGTTGATCAGCCAATACCCCGAGCTGCAATCGATTACCTGGATCAATGACAAGCGTCAGGTTGTGTACAGCCAGTCAGCCCCGACGGTGGCCACGGATCAGTTGCGTGCCGTCGGCGAAAGCCTGCATCAGGGCGAGACCCTGCAAGCCTATGAGCAGGCCCGCGAGATGCTGCAGCCCATCTATGTGCAGGAAAAAGCCCAGCCCAATGAGTTGCCGCCACTGCTGCAACTGCATGTGCCAATCAGCGCCAACAGCCGCTACCAGGGCGAGCTGCTGGCCGAGTTTTCGGTGGACAGTCTGCTGCGCTATGGCACGCCCACGGAAGTGATGGCCCGTTACGCCATCACCATGCGCGATGCCGACAACCATGTGCTGGCCGGCACTCCGCTGGCACCGCGCAAGACGCCTACCGAGCTGCTGCACTGGCGTGCCATTGCGAATGAATACGAAGTGCCCGTCTCCCCGGTGGGCACGGCGCTGATGATGCGCGCCCAGGCCTATCAGACCTCGCTGGGCGTAGTCGGTAGCGGCCTGTTCTGGCTGGTGGGCACCTTGTCGGCCATGACGGCCTGGCTGCTGCTGGCCACCTGGCGCCACACACGCCGCCGTCAGCGTGCCCAGGAGGCCCTGGTGGCCGAGACCAACTTCCGTCGTGCCATGGAAAATTCCGTGCTGACGGGCATGCGAGCACTGGATCTGCACGGCCGCATCACCTATGTGAACGCAGCCTTCTGCCAGATGACGGGCTGGAGCGAGAAGGATCTGGTCGGCCAGGTTCCACCCTATTCCTACTGGCCCGATAACGACTACGACAATCTGCATTCACAGCTGCGCGAAGAGCTGTCGGGTAAGACCATCGTTGGCGGCTTTCAGGTACGTGTGAAGCGCAAGAACGGCAGCCTGTTCGACGCGCGCCTGTATGTATCGCCGCTGATTGATGCCCACGGCCAGCACACGGGGTGGATGTCGTCCATGACGGACATTACCGAGCCCAACCGGATTCGCGAACAGCTGTCTGCCTCGTACGAGCGTTTCACCATTGTGCTGGAGGCGCTGGATGCCTCTGTTTCCGTGGCCCCTCTTGGCAGTGCCGAGTTGCTGTTTGCCAACAAGCTGTACCGTCAGTGGTTTGGCTCGCACACCGAAGGACATCTGCAACTGGTCGCCCAGGCCGGCAAGCTGCCGGTTCGCCACCAGCCCGAAGCCGAGAACGAAGACGGCCTCATGGGCTTGCCCACGGACACGCTGACTGCCGCACGCAGCGAGAACGCCGAGATCTTCGTGCCCAGCCTGGGCAAATGGCTGGAAGTCCGCTCGCGCTATCTGAGCTGG
Source organism: Comamonas sp. A7-5 (assembly GCF_039581385.1). Classification (NCBI taxonomy): domain Bacteria; kingdom Pseudomonadati; phylum Pseudomonadota; class Betaproteobacteria; order Burkholderiales; family Comamonadaceae; genus Comamonas; species Comamonas sp. A7-5. The sequence continues at coordinate 16,369 of NZ_JBCPWO010000018.1, read as the reverse complement.
GTGGACGGCCGCCTGGCCCAGATGGTGATTGCCACCGACATCACCCAGCGCCGCCTGGCCGAGGAACAGGCTGCGGCCCAGGCTGAAAAGGCCCAGACCGCCAGCCGCCTCATCACCATGGGCGAGATGGCATCCAGCGTGGCGCACGAACTCAACCAGCCCCTGACCGCCATCAGCAATTACAGCTCCGGCATGCTGACGCGCCTGGAAAACGGCACGCTTACACCCGAACAGATGAAGTTCGCACTGGAAAAGACGGCACATCAGGCACAGCGTGCCGGGCAGATCATTCAGCGCATCCGCTCCTTCGTGAAAAAGAGCGAGCCCAATCGCATGCTGGCCCAGGTAGGCGAGATGGTGAACGAGGCGCTGGAGCTGGCCGGTATCGAGTTGCGCCGCCGCAATGTGCAGCTGACCTCGCATATTGCCGAACGCATGCCACCGGTAATGGCCGATGCCATCCTCATTGAGCAAGTTCTCATCAATTTGATGAAAAACAGTGCTGAGTCCATTGATATGTCCGACCGCCCGCTGGGCCAACGCAATGTGGAACTGCGCGTGCGCCCCCAGGTCTTTGAAAGCCTGCCGGGTGTGGAGTTCACCGTGGAAGACACGGGCAAGGGCCTGCCGCCGGAAGTGTTGGAACACTTGTTCGAAGCCTTCTTCTCCACCAAGAGCGAAGGCATGGGCATAGGCCTGAACCTTTGCCGCTCGATTGTCGAATCACATCAGGGTCGAATGCATGCCGAGAACCTCTACAATGGAAGCGAAGTCACTGGTTGCCGGTTCTCATTCTGGCTACCGTTGGCAACGGGTGTGGAGACGACAACACTCACCACGACAAGCGAACCCATAAAGAGGACGATTGCATGAGTTTGATTCCCAAAAAAGGCACTGTTTACGTAGTTGACGACGACGAAGCAGTCCGTGATTCGCTGCAATGGCTGCTGGAAGGCAAGGACTACCGCGTACGTTGCTTTGACTCCGCCGAGACCTTTTTGTCGCGCTACGACCCACGCGAAGTGGCCTGCCTGATCGTCGACATCCGCATGGGCGGCATGACTGGCCTGGAGCTGCAGGACCGACTGATCGAGCGCAAGTCTCCTCTGCCCATCGTCTTCATCACCGGTCACGGCGATGTGCCCATGGCGGTGAACACCATGAAGAAAGGCGCGCTGGACTTCATCCAGAAGCCTTTCAACGAAGAAGAGCTGCTGAGTCTGGTCGAGCGCATGCTGGATCACGCCCGCGAAGCCTTTACCGGCCACCAGCAAGCCGCCAGCCGCGATGCGCTGCTGGCCAAGCTCACGGGCCGCGAAGCCCAGGTGCTCGAGCGCATCGTCGCCGGCCGCCTGAACAAGCAGATCGCCGACGATCTGGGCATCTCCATCAAGACCGTGGAAGCTCACCGCGCCAACATCATGGAAAAGCTCAACGCCAACACCGTGGCCGATCTGCTCAAGATCGCACTGGGCCAGGGCCAGACCAGCGCTGCGGCCAAAGCGGCGGCTGCCGTCAATTAAGTGCTCCCCGCGAAATCGGAAGCCACTCCAATCGCGAGATAATCCAGGGAGCACTGGCCAGGCCTCGCGCTTTAGCCAACTCCTATTCTGATAGCTGCTAGTGCTTGTTCATCAAGGGCTAGCAGCATTTTTTATTGGTACTCCAGCAATGACAGCCCAACTCATCGACGGCAAAGCCCTCTCCGAACAACTGCGCAAGGAAGTCGCCACCCGCGCGGCAGCGCTCAAGGCCAAGGGCGTCACGCCCGGGCTGGCCGTAGTTCTGGTGGGCGACAACCAGGCTTCCCAGGTCTACGTGCGCAACAAGGTCAAGGCCTGCGAAGACGTGGGCTTCCACTCGGTGCTGGAAAAGTACGATGCCTCCATGACCGAAGCCGAACTGCTGGCACGTGTCGAAGCGCTGAACAACGACCCCAGCATTCACGGCATTCTGGTGCAACTGCCCCTGCCCAAGCACATCGACGACCACAAGGTCATCGAAACCATTTCCCCCGCCAAGGATGTGGACGGCTTCCACGTGGCCAGCGCCGGCGCACTGATGGTCGGCGAAGTCGGCTTCAAGGCCTGCACGCCCTATGGCTGCATGAAGATGCTGGAATCCATCGGTATGAAGGATCTGCGCGGCAAGCACGCCGTGGTCATCGGCCGCTCCAACATCGTGGGCAAGCCCATGGCCATGATGCTGCTGGCCGCCAATGCCACGGTCACCGTCACCCACAGCGGCACCGCCGATCTGGCTGCCATGACTCGCCAGGCCGACATCATCGTCGCGGCCGTGGGCAAAGTGGATGTGCTGACCGCCGACATGGTCAAGCCCGGTGCAGTGGTCATCGACGTGGGCATGAACCGCAATGCCGAAGGCAAGCTCTGCGGCGACGTCGACTTCAACGGCGTCAAGGAAGTTGCTGGCTACATCACCCCTGTGCCCGGTGGTGTCGGCCCCATGACGATTACCATGCTGCTGGTCAACACCATGGAATCGGCAGAGCGCGCCGCTGCCTGACGCCCTCCGAGCCGCCCCGCGACTTCTCCCTCTCTAGCTCTGATTGCACGAGGGGGACGACCGCTTTGCTGCGCGGTGGCGCTTGCACGCAGTCCTGGCGCGAGCACGCTTCTGACCACAGGCTGACGCTATGAACGCGATAGCAATAAATACCCTGAGAGCGCTTGATTTTCCCGACCTTGCCGGCACTTAATACAGCATGAGCAATCCACTTCTCGAATCCTCCTCCCTGCCCTTGTTTGACCGCATTCAGCCTGCGGATGTGGCACCCGCCATCGACACTTTGCTGGCCCGTGCCAGTGAGGCGCTGGAGACCGTGGTTGCACCGGACTTCCCCGCACAGTGGGAGGCCATCTCTGCCGTGCTGGACGTGGCGACTGAAAAGCTGGGCACCGCCTGGTCGGCCATCAATCACCTCAACAGCGTTGCCGACACCCCGGAGTTGCGCGCGGCCTATAACGAAGCACTGCCCAAGGTCACCGAGTTCTGGACCAATCTGGGCGCCGATGAACGCCTGTACGCCAAGTACAAGGCCATTGACCCGGCCAGCCTCAACAAGGAACAGCGCGCCGCCTGGGACCATGCCATGCGCGGCTTTGTGCTCTCGGGCGCCGAACTGCAGGGCGCTGCCAAGGAACGCTTTGCGCAGATTCAGGCTCGCTCGGCCGAGCTGGCCCAGAAATTCAGCGAGAACGCGCTAGACGCCACCGATGCCTTTGCCTACTACGCCAGGATTGACGAGCTGGACGGCGTTCCGGCCGATGTGATCGCCGCGGCCAAAGCCGCCGCCGAAGCCGATGGCAAAGAAGGCTACAAGCTGACGCTTAAGATGCCCAGCTATCTGCCAGTGATGCAGTTTGCCAAGAGCAGCGCGCTGCGCGAGAAGATTTATCAGGCTTATGTGACTCGAGCTTCCGATCAGGCCGATGGCGATGGCAAACGCTTTGACAACACCGCCGTGATGAAGGAAATCCTCGCCCTGCGCCTGGAAGAATCCCAGTTGCTGGGCTACAGCAACTTCGGCGAAGTCTCGATCGTGCCCAAGATGGCCGATTCGCCCAAGCAGGTCATTGACTTTCTGCGCGATCTGGCACAACGAGCCCGCCCCTATGCAGAAAAGGATGCTGCCGATCTGCGTGCCTTTGCCAGGACTGAGCTCGGCATTGCCGACCCCCAGCCCTGGGACTGGGCCTTCATCGGCGAAAAGCTCAAGGAAGCCCGCTATTCCTTCAGCGAGCAGGAGCTCAAGCAGTATTTTCCTGCACCCAAGGTGCTGGCAGGCCTGTTCAAGATTGTCGAAACCCTGTTCGAAGTCTCCATCCGCCGCGACGAAGCTCCGGTCTGGAACCCCTGCGTGGAGTTCTACCGTATCGAGCGATCCACCGCGCAAGGCACTCAGCTGGTCGGCCAGTTCTACTTGGACCCGCAGGCGCGCAAGGGCAAGCGTGGCGGCGCCTGGATGGACGATGTGCGCACACGCTGGCTGCGCCCCGACTCCCATCAGCTGCAAACGCCTGTGGCCCACCTGGTCTGCAACTTCGCGTCCGGCGTGGACGGCAAACCCGCGCTGCTCACGCACGATGATGTGATCACCCTGTTCCACGAAACCGGTCACGGTTTGCACCACATGCTCACGCAGGTCAATGAACGCGATGTCTCGGGTATTGCCGGCGTGGAATGGGATGCAGTCGAGCTGCCCAGCCAGTTCATGGAAAATTTCTGCTGGGAGTGGGATGTGCTCAAGCACATGACTGCCCACGTGGACACGGGCGAGGCCTTGCCCCGCGCGCTGTACGACAAGATGATTGCCGCCAAGAACTTCCAGTCCGGCATGCAGACCCTGCGCCAGATCGAATTTGCGCTGTTCGACATGCTCCTGCACACCGAGCACAATCCCGCAGACGACTTCATGGCGCTGCTGAACCAGGTGCGCGCCGAGGTGTCCGTGCTGCAATCGCCAGCCTACAACCGCATGGCCCACACCTTCAGCCATATCTTTGCTGGTGGCTATGCCGCCGGTTACTACAGCTACAAATGGGCCGAGGTGCTGAGCGCGGACGCTTATGCGGCTTTTGAAGAAACCATGCTGGCCGATGGCTCGCCCAACCCCGAGACCGGCCGCAAGTACCGCGAGTCGATTCTGGAGGCCGGCGGCAGCCGCCCTGCCATGGAGTCCTTCAAGGCCTTCCGTGGCCGCGAGCCACAGATTGACGCACTGCTTCGCCACCAAGGTATGAGCCAGGCCGCCTGAGTCTTCTGCCATCTCCCCAAAAGCGCCCTTCCCGGGCGCTTTTTCATGTCTGCCATTGCCCCAATAAGAGAGACCCAAGACTGACGCTAGCTGACTCACGCACCGAGGTCGGATCAAGACAAGCCTGAGCATGGGAGCAGACAGTCCTCCATGCAAGCTATGCTCTGCCCATCGACGCTCGCGTCCTCAGACCTCTTCACTGCACTTCATTGACCAAGATTGAGATGCCACGATCTTTCATTGCCCGGCCTTCGGCCGAGAAACCGACCTCCCGCAACGCCCTGTTGCTGACAATGCTTGTAGCCGCCTTTGCCGCATTGGCGAGCGGAGTCGGCCAGGCCCAGAACCTTTATCGCAGTGTAGGCCCCGACGGGCGTGTCACCTATTCCGACCGGGCCATCGGCCCCAACGCCAAGCCCAGTACCGAAGCCGTGAGCAACGCCGATGGCCCGGCGTCTTCGGCCAACGCGCAACTGCCTTACGACCTGCGCCAGACTGCCAACCGCTATCCCGTCACGATCTATACGGGCAAGGACTGCGAGCCCTGCGACGAGGCCCGGTCTCATCTGCAGAACCGTGGCATCCCGTTCAACGAACGCACCATAGAAACCAGCAGCGATGTTGCAGCACTCAGAAAGCTCAGCGGGCAGGACAGCCTGCCCTTTGCCACCATCGGCAACCAGCACCTCAAGGGTTTTGGCGCCGACAGCTGGGACCAGTACCTGAGCGCGGCCGGCTACCCCAAGCAGCCCCAGTTGCCGAAGAACTACAAAGCCCCCGCAGCCAAGCCTTTGACCATGCCGGCACCAGTTGCTGCCGAAGCAGCCAAGCCCGCCGAGCGTCCTGCACGCATCACGGCGCCAGCAGCCCCACCCCCTGGCGCACCCACACCTGACAACCCCGCGGGCCTGCGCTTCTAGGATTCATGAATTTTCAATGAAATCAGTCTCTAACGCTTACCAATAAAGCGTTAGCAGCTATCAATTTCACAAAAAAACCACCTGCGCAAGCAGGTGGCTTTCCGGCCGCAGATTGCTGCTTAGTATTCCAGCGTCTGCACGCCTTGTGCGGTTCCCAGCAGGCACACCGCAGCCTTCTGGTGAGCAAACACGCCCACGGTCACGACGCCGGGCCACTGATTGACTTCAGACTCGAAGGCCAGCGGCTCTGCGATCTTCAGACCGCGGACATCCAGAATATGCTGGCCGTTGTCGGTCACCAGCGGCGCACCATCCTTCATGCGAATCTGCGCCGTCACGTCAGCGCCCATGGCTTCAAAGCGACGGGCGATCTGGGCAGCAGCCATGGGAATGACTTCCACGGGCAGCGGAAAATTACCCAGCACCGGCACACGCTTGGACTCATCGGCAATGCAGACAAAACGCTGAGCCAGCGCCGCCACGATCTTTTCGCGCGTCAGCGCCGCACCACCGCCCTTGACCATATAGCCCTTGCCGTCGATCTCGTCGGCACCGTCGATATAGACGGCCAGGCTGGCGACTTCATTGGCATCGAACACCTTGATGCCCAGCGCCTTCAGGCGCTCGGTACTGGCAACCGAGCTGGAGACGGCGCCAGGAATCCGATCCTTGATGGTGGCCAGTGCATCAATGAATTTGTTGACCGTGGAGCCTGTGCCCACGCCCACAATTTCACCGGCGACCACATATTTCAGGGCAGCTTGTCCGACCAAAGTTTTCAGTTCATCTTGAGAAAGAGGTGCAGCAGATGTCGTCATGAGGGAAAATCCAGGTAATCCTGCGATTATCCCCATGTCTCTTATTCCTTACTCATTGACGCGTCCTATTCTTTTCGGCATGGACCCCGAAGCGGCCCACGACCTCACCATGAATTTCATGGCAAAGGGTCAAAATACCTTGCTCCAAAAGGCCTGGGCGCGCCCTCTGATCAACGACCCCATCGAGCTGGCGGGCCTCAAGTTCCCGAACCGTGTGGGCATGGCCGCAGGCCTGGACAAGAATGCGCGCTGCATCGATGCGCTGGCCGCCATGGGTTTCGGCTTTGTGGAAGTGGGCACCGTCACGCCCCGCCCCCAGCCCGGCAATCCCAAGCCCCGCATGTTCCGCATTCCTGAAAAGAATGCACTGATCAACCGCCTGGGCTTCAACAACGAAGGCCTGGATGCATTTCTGGCCAATGTGCGTCGCTCGCAAGTGCGCGCCAATGGCGGCGCCATGCTGCTGGGCCTGAACATCGGCAAGAACGCCACAACCCCCATCGAAGAGGCCACCAGCGACTACATCAAGGCCCTGGACGGCGTGTACCCTCATGCCGACTATGTGACAGTCAACATCAGCTCACCCAACACCAAGAATCTGCGTGCCTTGCAAAGCGACGAGGCACTGGATGCTCTGCTGGGAGCTGTCGCCAATCGCCGCGAACAGCTTTCCAGCCAGCATGGCAAGCGCACGCCGGTGTTCGTGAAGATCGCTCCCGACCTCGATGAGGAACAGGTCGGCGTGATTGCGGCGACGCTGGAGCGCCACGGCATGGATGGCGTGATTGCCACCAACACAACCATCAGCCGCGATGCCGTCAAGGGTCTGCAGCATGCCGAAGAAGCCGGCGGCCTGTCCGGCGCGCCCGTGCTCGAAGCCAGCAACCAGATCATTCGCCAGCTGCGCTCAGCCCTTGGCAGCCGCTTTCCCATCATTGGCGTGGGCGGTATCTTGAGCGGCGCCGACGCCGTGAGCAAGATCCGCGCAGGTGCTGATGTGGTGCAGATTTACAGCGGCCTGATCTATCGCGGTCCCGATCTTGTGACCGAAGCCGCCCAGGCCATCGCCCATATGCACTGAACTTAACGCGTGGCCTGGCTGCGCACAAAGAAACAGCCCGTCATGCCTGAGCCTGACGGGCTGTTTTTCTAGGACCCTTCAGCCGCGTGCGCGCTGCTGCAGCTTAAGAATCCAGGGCAGTGCTGCGCTACCCCAGCGAATCAGCTTGCGCGGCCCGAGAACCATGAGCAAGCCCCCCGCTGCCGCCGTTGCCAGCGGATGCAGGCGCACAAAAGACAGCAGGCGTTCGGGCAGGGGAGCATCGGCGTCCACATGCGCAGGCTGCATGCTGCGCAAGGCCTGCGCCTGCGCCTTGGCAGCGGCTCGGGCCTTGACGCGCGCGCGTTGCTTGGCAATGCGCGACAGCACCAGCTTTTGCTCGGCGGTCGCTTCATCCCAGAGCCGAGCATCCATGCCTGCGGGCTTGACGGGTTCCAGCTCTGCGGCTCGCGAATCGGGAGAGATGCTGTTCATGCTAAATCCTCTCCTTCAGCGCCTGCCAATCCGATTTGAGCTCGCGCCGCGTGAGCCTGAAAGGACTGGAGAGTTGATTGACAGCTGCCAGCAGTCGCCACAGCCCCAGGCCCCAGACCAGAACCCAGCCACCGACCAGCAGCCACGCCACCAGCTGACGATGCTCGCTATCCCAGAACTGCACGAGCACAGCCATGGACAGGACAATGAGCACGACCACGGTGAGTGCGCCGAGCACAATGGCCAGCACCGCCAGCGTTTGCATGCTGCGCTTGTGCTGTTGCCACTCAAGCTGCGCAAGATCAACGCGATCTTCGGCCGCGATCGCTGCCTCGTTGAGATTGGCACGCCAGCGCTCCAGCAGGGAATCAAGACCTAGTAGTGAAATCAAATTCACAGGCACTTGTCCTTTTGCAGCTCAGCAATGCTTAGCGACGGCCCAGCATGAAACCCAGCAGTGCACCCACTGCCAGCGCGGCACCGGCGACGCGCCAGGGTTCGTCGTGGGCATAACGATCCGCCACATCGGCAGCTTCGCGCGCCTGGCGAGCGGCGTCCTGAGCCGCACGCACGGCAGACTCGCGCACGTTGGCCATGCCGTCGTCGATGCGCTGACGAAGCACGCTGATTTCAGGAAGCTTGTCCAGTTCACGGGCAGACAGCAGACCGCGCAGATCGCTGACCAGTTTTTCCAGATCGTCTTGGGCGGTGGAAACGGCGTCGGAAACAGAGCGTGACATATCGATCCTTTCAATGTGACGAAATTGGAATATCGCATGCACTTGGCAGTGCACCAAGATAGCTGCGAGACAGCAAGCATCAGGGCCGGCCGCTCATAAAACCTGCAGCATGTGAACATCTTACAGAAAACGCACCGCCTCCAAGAAACTCGCGGGCCTGCGGCACTGTCGGACAGCAGCGAAACTGCCTCATGTCAAGGAATATAAAGCCGTTCAAGGCTCCAAACCAATCTGTTTGCTGCAGCAGCCTTTACGTTGGCGCAGCAGAGCGACCTCAGCCTGAGCTCAGGCATGCCGTGCATGCATAGCTTGATCTCCAGCATCTGCCGCCAAGCAAAGCGGATTACATACGGCAACACACTGATTGCTTAACAGTTCATTAATAAAGTGGCTGCATGCTCGGCAACAAGTCACCTGCTTGCGGGAGTTCCATTCAAAAAAACTCTTCAGCAAGCGAAGACTTGACTCAAATCAAGTGTCACAAACGGCAACTTTCATATAGTCAATTAGACATAAAAGATATTAATTTAATACTCTTTTATGTTTAAAGCATCAGGGCTTTCTGGTGCCAGTGCGACGATGAAAGGAAGGGCCATGCCACTTCAGAAACGAGAACTCTCCGACTGCGCAACCAGCAGTTCGGCCTGCACCTGCAGCACTCCATCCATTACCCAGGCACCTCAGCAGGCAGTGACTGCGCCCACCAAGCGCGGTTTTTTGCAGGATTTGATTGCCATGGCCGCCAGCCTCGGTGTTGCGGGCAGCGCCCGCGCAGCGCTGCCCGGCGACCCCAGCTTCCAGCCCCTGCGCCGACCCGGCATGCAAGGCAAGCGCTTCGGCATGCTGGTCGATATGCGCAAATGCATTGGCTGCCAGGCCTGCACAGTGAGCTGCTCGGTCGAAAACCAGCCCCCCATCGGCCAGTTCCGCACCACGGTGCTGCAATACGAAATCGACCAGGCCGGCGACACGGCTGCCGCCATGGTCAGTCTGCCGCGGCTATGCAACCACTGCGACGAACCGCCTTGTGTGCCCGTCTGCCCGGTTCAAGCCACATTTCAACGCACCGACGGGATCGTTCTTGTCGATAACGAGCGCTGCGTGGGCTGCGGCTATTGCGTGCAGGCCTGCCCCTACGACGCGCGCTTCATCAATCACGAAACGCAGACTGCCGACAAATGCACCTTCTGCGAACACCGCCTGGAAGCCGGTCTGCTGCCCGCCTGCGTGGAAAGCTGCGTGGGTGGCGCGCGCGTGATTGGCGATCTGAACGACGCGCACAGCGAAATCAACCAGCGCATCAATGCTCACAAGGACGATATCAAGGTCCTCAAGCCGGGCATGAAGACCAAGCCGCACGTCTTCTACATCGGTCTGCCCGATGAGTTTGTGAACGGTGTCGATGGTCAGGCCACGGTTCGCCTTGTTGCCGAGCATCTGTGAAAGGAGTGCCCTCATGCAAATCATTGAACTCCTGACCCCAGCCTACGAAGCGGCATGGTTGCCATGGGCCGTGCAGTACTTCTTTCTGGTCGGCATGGCCACGGGGGCCGCACTGCTGACTTCGGCCTGTGCGTTCGGGCCGGCCCAAGGCTTGCTCCAGCGCCTGCTGCCCACAGCGGTGCTGGTGCTGGCCATGAGTGCGATTGCCGCGCCGGTGGCCCTGCTGGCCGACCTGCACCAGCCTGCACGCTTCTGGCATTTCTATGCCCACCTCACGCCCTGGTCGTGGATGAGCCTGGGTGCCGTGCTCATGCCCACGTTTGTCGGGCTGTGCGTGTTGATGTGCGCGCTGTGGTGGCTGGGCAAGCAGCGGTTGATGCGCCTGCTGGTGCCTGTACTGGTGCTGTCCACGCTCAGCATCGTGGTCTACACGGGCGCCGAAATCATGGTCATCCGATCGCGCCCGCTGTGGAACACGCTGTGGGTACCGATCAATCTAACACTCAGCGGCTGGCTGGCCACCGTGGGCATGGGCTTTGTGCTCTACCGCTTTCTGCCCCGATCCTTGCAGCCCGATGCGGCAGCCCTGCAAGGGCTGCGCAATCTGGGCCTGTGGCTGGCCACCGGCCTGATTGCCAGCGCCCTGACCTGGGGAATTGCCGGCATCGCGGGCCAGAGTCCTTCATTCGACATGGCTGTGCGCCTGTTCAATGAGTTCCCTGTCTGGCGCGTCTCCATGCTGGGCTCGGCCGTGTTTGGAGCAGCCGTGGTGATGGCCCTGCTGCGCGGCGAGCATCGTCTGGCAGCCAAGGGCTACACCCTGGTGCTGGGCACCGGCCTGGCGGCGTCGGCATGGGCCTTCCGCTGGGCACTGTTCATGGGCGTGCAGGGCGTGCCCAAGTTTGGAGCAGGCCTGTATCTGTACAGCATGCCTCTGGGCGGTGAAGGCCTGATGGGCATGCTGGGCATGGCAGGCCTGTGCGTGGCACTGGTTGCGCTGACCACCTGGGCGCTGGAGCTGCTCCCGGCCCGCAAGCCCGCCAACGCTGCCTAAAAACCAAGCCAAGTACACATCTAACGCAATACCAGCAGGCGCCAGCAGCTCTCAACACTATAGAAACGCTGCAGCGCTTGCCCTTCCCTCACACAAAGGGCAAGACAATGACTGACAAGAAACTCTCCCCTGGACAATCACAAGACGTCGAGGCCGATCGCACCGATGCCAACCGCCGCCGCATGCTGCTGCGCGGCGGCGCCGTCGCAGGCGGTCTGGCAGCTTTTGCCGCAGGCTATGGCGAAACCGTGGCCAAGGGAGCCAAAGGGCTGATCACCGGCAGCTCGGGCAAAGCCACCCAAAGTGCCACGCGCGGCAACTCGCTGACGCCCGAATTCCGTATAGACCCCGTCAGCGGCAAGCTTACGACCCAGCCCGGCCAGGTGGTCAGCCCCTCCTCGTGTCTGGGCTGCTGGACACAGTGCGGCGTGCGTGTGCGCGTCGATACTGCCGACAACCGTATCATCCGTATCGCTGGCAACCCTTATCACCCCCTGGCCACCACCCACCCCGCCCCCATGGAAACACCGGTTCGCGAGGTCTATGCCATGCTGGGCGGTGACAACGGTCTGGAAGGACGTGCCACCAGTTGCGCCCGCGGCTCGGCCATGCTCGAGCACCAAAAAGCACCGCACCGTGTTCTCAAGCCGCTCAAGCGCGTCGGTCCACGCGGCTCCGGCCAGTGGAAGAGCATCACGCTCGAAGAGCTGGTTCAGGAAATCTGCGAAGGCGGCGATCTCTTCGGCGAAGGCCATGTGGACGGCCTGCGCGCCATCCGCGACGTCAACACGCTGATCGATGAAGCCAATCCCGAATACGGCCCCAAGTCCAACCAATTGCTGGTGACGGAGGCCGCCAACGAAGGCCGTACTCCGCTGGTTAACCGCTTTGCCAAACAATCGTTCGGCACCATCAACGTGTCCAACCACGGCTCTTACTGCGGCCAGACCTACCGGGTAGGCACGGGCGCGGCACTGGGCGACATGGCCGGCATGCCCCACGGCAAGCCGGACTGGAAGAGCTCGCGATTTGGCCTGTTCATCGGCACCTCGCCGGCTCAGTCTGGCAACCCGTTCCAGCGCGTGGGCCGCGAGCTGGCCGAAGCCCGCTCGCGCGGCGAGAACACCTATCGATACGTGGTGGTCTCGCCCATGCTGCCCACTTCGTCCAGTCATGCGGCAGGTGACAACAACCGCTGGCTGCCCGTCAAACCCGGCAGCGACCTGGCACTGGCCATGGGCCTGATCCGCTGGATCATCGACAACGAGCGCTACGACAAGCAGTTTCTGACCCAGCCCGGCCCCGCAGCCATGGCTAGCGTTGGCGAAGCCAGCTGGAGCAACGCCACCCACTTGCTGGTCAACGAGCCCAAGCATCCGCGCTACGGCCAGTTCCTGCGCGGCGCAGATATTGGTCTGCCCATGCCAGATCCTATCGACGAAAAAACACCCGCCGAAGATGTATATGTGGTGCAGCTGAACGATGGCAGCCTGGCCGCCCATACCGTGGCCCAGCCTGCCGAGCTGGTTGCCGAGCGCGAATTCACACCCATCAAGGCTGTCGGCGCCACCGAAGAGCCTGCGCCTATGGCCGTCTGCACCGCCTTTGTCAAACTGCGCGCCGAAGCGCGCAGGAAGACGCTGGAGGAATACGCAGCTATGTGCGGCGTGCCGGTCAAGGAGATCGAGGAGTTGGCGCGCGAATTCACCAGCCATGGCAAACAGGCCGTGGCCAACTCGCACGGCGGCACCATGAATGGCTCGGGCTTTTACACAGCCTATGCCATTGCCATGCTCAACAACCTCATCGGCAACCTCAATGTGCGCGGCGGCTGGGTCATGGATGCCGGCCCGTTCGGCCCCTTTGGCCCGGGACCGAAATACAACTTTGCGCAGTTTGAAGGCGCAGTCAAACCCCGGGGTGTGGCCCTGTCGCGCACGCGCTTCCCTTACGAAAAGACCAGCGAATTCAAGCGCAAAAAGGAGGCGGGCCAGAACCCCTACCCCGCCAAGGCGCCCTGGTACCCCGCGCCTGGCGGCCTTTCCAGCGAGATGCTGGCCGCCGGCATGCTGGGCTACCCCTACCCGGTCAAGGCCTGGATCAACCACATCAGCAACCCCATCTACGCCATGTGCGGCTTCGAGAATGCGCTGGCAGACTCGGTCAAGGACGTGAAAAAGCTACCGCTGTTTGTCTCGGTGGACCCCTTCATCAACGAGACCTCTGCTCTGGCCGACTACATCGTGCCAGACACTGTCACCTATGAGAGCTGGGGCATTGGCGCGCCCTGGGCCGACGTCGTAGCCAAGAGCAGCACAGTGCGCTGGCCCACGGTAGAAGCCGCCACGGCCAAAACGGCAGACGGCCAAGCCATCAGCTTTGAGACCTTCATCTTTGCCGTGGCCAAGCAATTGGGTCTGCCAGGTTTTGGCAAGAATGCGATGAGCACCAAGCAAGGCGAGCTGCTGGACCTGGAAAACGCCGAAGACTTCTACCTGCGCGGCATGTGCAATATCGCCTATCAGGCGGGCAAGCCTGTACCCGAAGCCAGCGATGACGACATAGAAATCACCGGCCTCGAGAAATGGATGCCATCGTTGGAACAGCGTGTCGCCCCCGAAGAAGTGCGCCGCGTCGCCATGGTCATGAGCCGTGGCGGCCGCTTCGACAAGGTTGAAGACGCATGGACGGACGACCAGCTCAAGCTGCAGGCCAAGTTCCCGGCCACTTTCTGGCACGAAGGTCTGTCCAGGATGCGCCACTCCATGACCGGCGAGCGCTACAGCGGCTGCCCCACCTGGTACCCCACGCGCCTGGCCGACGGCTCGGACATGCGCCAAGTGTTTTCCGAACAAGACTGGCCGCTGACCATGACCAGCTACAAGTCAAACCTGATGAGCAGCATGTCCATCGCCGCCTCACGCCTGCGCCAGGTGCACCCACACAATCCAGTGAGCATCAACAAGGCCGACGCTGCAAAGCTGGGCATCGCCAATGGCGACCACATCGAACTCAGCACCCCCGGCGGCAAACTCCAAGGCGTGGCCTTGGTACGCGCGGGTATTGCGCCCGGTGCGATCGCCATTGAGCACGGCTACGGTCACAAGCAACTGGGTACCATGGCCCACAAGGTTGACGGCCAGCCCACCCATGCCAACCCACAGCACGGCAATGGCGTGAATCTCAATGCTCTGGGCTTTGCCGATCCGACCCGACCTGCAAAGGACAATGTCTGGATCGACTGGGTATCGGGGGCAGTGGTCAGGCAAGGGTTGCCAGTGAGAGTGAGAAAGGCTTGATAAGGGCCTAAAGCTCTGGCGGGCGATCGGGACAGAAATTCCCGTCGCTCGCATCTACGAGGGATGGCCTTGAAACGACTGCCAACAAATCGCGGCGATATCTTGAACCTGCCGAGGATCAACCGCATTGCCGCCCATTGGCTTGCAACAAGAATCGGGGCCGGATTAGGTTCGTCCCGAAATCGGACATGGCAAACCACAGGCACCATTCCTGAGTGTCCGTCTTTCAGCTTCTACGAAAACTCAAAAAAAATGGTGATGAATCCATGAAATACTATTCAATCGAATTGGACAGTACATTATTTACAATTAAAAACCACTGAATATTGGTATTAAAAGTCGAGAAGAACAAGATTGCTTTCTTCTCGGAAAATATTCGTATACAGCAATCTCAATATAGACAATTATATTGTTTTGAAAATTACACTTAAAAACAATAATGGAATCATCTGATTTCGCTTCATTGTTGATAGCAATGCAGTTCTGAATTCCAATAAATTGCACAAATAACGATAGCAGATCAACAGAATCCTATTTCGTGCCCAAACAAGGTATTTCTGTTTTCCTCCGGCTTATTGAAACTGCCATTAACCGAAAGAACGTTTTGGAACAGGCATCTGCGAAGCCAAAGCGCAACTCCGGTTGGCATTGATCATTGTGCAATGACAAATGGTCTTTCGCCTGAATTCATCCCCGTGGTCTGAGAACTCGCTATTCAAAGGAATGATCATGAAAAAGTCTTTGATTGTCATGGCGGTTGCTGCCTTGGCTGGTGTGGCATCTGCTGCAACCAACACAGGGACCAATGCGTCCTCAGGAACTTATTCCTCGGCTGCCAGCTCCGGCACGGGCAGCGCTGTGAGCTTCAATAGTGCGACGGCCAGCGCTCAAGCAAGCGGCTTTGGAACCAGCACCGGCACCACCGGCTCCTGGGGGCCTGTGGCCTCGGGCCAATCGAGTGTCGGAGGAAGCGCCTCCACCACAGGAACCGTCACCAGTCTTGCCGCGACCAGCGGGGGCGGCGTTGCCGGCGGCTACGGAACCACCAATGCCAACGCACATTCGGACGTAGGTAGCAATTACCTCGGCCAAGCTCCCGGCAAGCTGGTCAGCGGTGGCGCCGGAGGCTATGCAAACTCGAGCACCAACAATGTGGCTGGAACCGCGTCCATCGGCAATGGCATTGCGGTGGTGAACAGCACTGCCCATACCAACTCCTACTTTGGAGCGAACTCGCAGGCGATCTCGGGGCCGGGAGGAACCTCGACCAGCAATAACTCTGGCGCCTCCTCCGTTGGCAACGCGACAACTACCGGCTTCAGCCTGGGTACAGCCTTCGGAGGCTCCAATGGTGGCGGAACTTCGGGCAATGCTTATGGATGGGCGAACTCGGCCGCCAACTAGATAAGCTCCGCGAACTCAGTTGTATTGCCCCCGGGTTGCGGCCTCCCAAGTCAAGACTCGGGGACAAAGGAGAAACAGCATGAAAGCCTCAATAGCCTTGCTAAGCCTTTGTGTCCCTCTGTGCAGTTTTGCGCAGAATGCCGATAGCAGTGCACAAAGCCTCTCCAGCTCTTCCGCAGTGGGAGCACAACAGAATCAGTCCATCACCATCGTCAATCCGGTTGCTGCGGCGGACAGTCGATCGGTATCCAGCATCGAAAGCAGGTCGACTTCAAGCTCGGATCAAAACATAACGACCAGCGGAACCACTACCCAGAATCTGAACAGCACGGTATCCGGGACATCCAGGAACATCGTCGAGTACAGCGGTACTTACACCG
>NZ_JBCPWO010000017.1:0-111818 GCF_039581385.1 Comamonas sp. A7-5 | reverse complement strand
TGTTGCCGTGGTTATGGCGGGCTTATTGCCCATCCTGATCGGACATGGCACCGGCTCTGAAGTCATGACCCGCATCGCTGCTCCCATGGTCGGCGGGATGGTCACGGCCCCGCTATTGAGCATGCTTGTCATCCCCGCTGCCTGGTACTTGATCCATCGGAAGCGCCCCATCACTAAACACCACTCTCCGAACCTTAAAGCGTCCTCAGTCGAGGCTTCATAACCATTTTTTTGAAAGAAAGACCCATGAAAACAACTCACTTACTTGCCGCAGCCCTCACATGTGCAGCGTTCACAACAGTCCATGCTCAGGACGTGAAAATGCCAAAGAAGCCAGCTGCAAGTGCATCAGCTTCCACCATGCCCTTAGTTGATGGTGAAGTCCGCAAGGTTGACATCCAAAAGAACCTTGTCGTCCTGCGTCACGGAGATATTCCGAACCTGGCGATGCCGGCCATGACCATGGGCTTCGAGGTATCCGATAAGAAGATGCTCGACGGCTTAAAGGTTGGCGATAAGGTGAAGTTCCAAGCAGAGTCGATCAATGGCAAAGCTATGGTCACGGAATTGAAACCGAACCATTGATAGAAGAAGGGACTGTCATTGGCGTTGTTGCACTACAGGGACTTCCCGTCAACGCAAGCGCTGATCAGTAACTTTTGACTAACCTGACTGCCAAGACGATCAAGGTGCTTGAAACGAGAAACAGACTGCACATCTACAGACGGTGTTAGGCACGAGGTGTGCGCCCCCTGAAACAAACCGCGCAGCAGGGTGCTATTCAAATCTCGTGACGTATTGCGACTCACAATGCAACAACCGAGCTTGCCTGCTGCTGATCTAACCTGTTCATTGCATCTTTGATTTCACGTCTGGCATGTTGAAGTGCTTGCCTCAGGCAACGGCAGAAATGGGTGGTCTAGGGCGTTCGCTGGCATGGCCTGCGTTACAGGTGCGCTCCTGTGTCATGAGCGCCCACAGGATGCGTGCATTTTTGTTGGCTAAAGCCACGGCGGCCTTTTGCCAGCCACTGCGCGGCCTCAAGGCCATTACCGATTGGGAGATAGGGTCGAGGTTGTGTTTGCCGGTCAGCACTACGGCCTTGGCTCCTTACACCAGCAAAGTGCGCAGGTAACTATCGCCTCGCTTGGTGATGGCTCCGAGGTTGGATTTGCCTCCGCTGGAATTCTGTCTGGGCGTCAACCCAAGCCAGGCGGCAAACTGTGCACCCTTCCTAAACTGCTTGAAGTCGCCGACCATCGCTAATGCAGTGAGTGATCCCAAGCCCTTGATGGCGGCAGCTCGCTGCACCTGGGCATCTTCTTCACAGTGAGCTGTAATACGCTGCTCACACCAGTGAAGATGTTCATCGAGCTCTTGTCAATGCATGAGTGCACGCTGTAGCGCAATGCGGGCTGCGCCTGCGAGGTCATTGCTCGCATCTTCCAAGATATCGTGCAAATAGGTGCGCAAGCCTCTGGGGCTTTGCGGCAGGACGATGCCAAACTCGGCGAGCATTTCTCGAATACGTTTGATGCATGCTGTGCGTTCCTCATTGACCCTTCGCGCGGCTGATGCACACATAGTATGCCCTGCTGCTCTGAAGTCTTAACGGGAACAAGGCGCATCTGAGGACGGCTGGCTGCCTCGCAAATGGCAGCGGCATAATTGGCATTTTGTTTCCGCTCTTGCCCTGCAAGCGATAGGGTGCAACCAATGCTGCTGCCATCATGCGTGCATCCAAGTCCATGCGCAGCAACTGCCGAACACCAGTGGTGCGCACCACCGCAAGCCTCCATGACCATCAGGCACCCTGCAGGTAATTGCGCACACCATGCCAAGAACTTGCTGCGCTGGATGGCCCGGTTAGTGACCATCCTCCCTTGAGCATTGACTGCATGGGCCTGCAGCACATTCTTTGCGAGATCTACCCCAACACGGACGATGTTTTGCATGGCACGACTCCTGATGAATGACGAAGAAATTGGCTTGCCGATCCAACGTGACACTGCGTATCCAGCAGACCAAGATGGCGGGAAGTCCTTCGTATTCAAATTGCCGGCTAAGGTTAGGTAGCCTCGTGCGATGTGTCAGTCCCCGTCGTCCAAACCCCGCTATCGCACCACCAACTGGAAGCAATACAACGCAGCGCTCAAAGCGCGGGGCTCACCGACCATCTGGCTGGACAAGGGCATGGCTGGTTTGCAGCTGCCAGCGGCAAACGCGGGCACAGCCCGAAGTTCTCCGATGCGGCCATCCAGTACGGCCTGACCATCAAACCTCTTTGGATTGACCTTGCGGCAGACCACATGCTTTGTTCTGACACTACTGGCGTTGTCTGGACTGCTGTGACCAGTTCCCGACTTCAGCACGTTGTGCAACCGCCAACGCAGTCTTACCGGTCCAGCTCCGCCGGCCTGCGCCTACTGGTCGACTCCACGGACATCAAGTTCCTGGACGAAGCCGAGTGGAAGTGCAAAAAGCATGGGCCAGAGTGTCGCCGCCAAGTTGCCGAACTGCACATTCGAGCCGTCATCCCCAATCGGTTTACTGAACTGGGCTGCCCGCAGACGGTGGCTGTGGCCTAGCCACGCCTGGGGTTGGGGAAATCTGGCCTGGGGCTGATATGTGCAACAACGCCCCAGTTATTGGGTCTTTTATAGGTAAGCTTGGGCTAACCCAGCTATAGCTTGGGTTGATAATACTTCGAGATGGCTCGTAACTATTCCATCTTAATGCCATTAGATCCGACATGGTCCAAGCGAGCCAGTCAGCTCTAAATGGTCTATCAGATATAATTTTAGAAGCAACATCAGTTCCAGTCGATGTCCAAATTATTGTGGGTATTTTATAACCGGATGCTGTACTTGGACTGTGACCAACTTTATTTGTTTGATGTCCAACTTCTTGTCCGTGATCTGATACGTAAATAATGGACTTATAGTCATCTGCACTGGATGGGGAACCTCTTAATTTTTCAAAGACAGATGCAACTACCCTGTCTTGATAAACAACAGCTGAATCGTAGTCATTTCTAAATTTCTGAACCCACATTGAACGTTCAGCCGCAGACATTATTTTTGATACTTCATCATCGGAAAATATAGGCTGCTTTTCCGGGTATCGCAGACGATAATGAGGATGAGCCCCCAGCATATGTAAAACAATCAATTTCCGAGGGTGTGAATCTTTAAGGGAATTCTCATATGATGGCAATAAAATCTCATCAAGTGAATTACTAGATCTACCTGGTTTATTATTTTCCATGGAAACCACATCGGCCATTGCTGCATGCTTTTGCGTAATTGCAATATCATCATGATTGCTTATCCACCAAGTTTTATATCCTGCTTCTTTTGCGAGAGCAATTATGTTTAGCCTCTTATCTGTTTCAGCAGTTGTGAAGTTCATCATGCTATCAATGGCAGGAATAGTAGTTGCTTCCGTGGACCATGAGTTACGGATAACGAGAAATCTATCGCCCATATCTTTTTGAAGCTTTTCGAGCATCGGCGTCGTATTTCTTTCGTAGCCATAAATGCGCATGTTATCTCGATTTATGCTTTCAGAAATAATAAGAACCACGGTGGATTTATCTTTCCTGGAAATTGTAGGAGTCTCATTTTTCGCCAACCTTTGAGCTAAGGTACGCTCCTTCCCATATGCTGCCCAGCTTTCTTTCGTAATCTCTACGGATTCAGCTAAACTAGACCAAAAAATCAGAGGGTTTATTCTTCTCCATGGTTTGCTGATGTATGAAACGGTAGATATTAGAATGATGATGGATAAAGCAATCAGCTCAATCTTCGAGACCTTCGTTCTTTTTCTTGCCCCTTTTAAAGATAACCAGAAAGCAACACCCGCTGAAATAAATAAAATAATGCTAGATCCACTGAAATCACGGATGTGTGTGGAGATATAGCCTCCAATTTCCGATGTATTTGTGTTAGCAAGTGCACTTACCACCATCGTACTATCTGGCGCAGCAGCATACATTGAGATGAGATGCGCTCGGACGGCTGAGTCTAATAAAAATACAAGAACAAAACTCCAAACAAGAAATGCTCTAATTAGATTTAATCTAGAGTTATTGATTGGAATCAGTAATAATAATAGAGTCGGTAGAAGTAGGACGCTTATCTGTAATATTTTTCTGCCTTCATATCCTAGAGATGCAAAAACAACTTGCATCGCAAGCAGAGCAATAATAGTTACCCATAGCTTATGGCGATCGGTAGATTTTTGAAAAAATAATGCTATTCTTGACCGGTGAGATTTAAGATTATCTTCGGATGCTGGTGCGCTCATAGAAATCCTATTAACCCTAATGGAAATATCGAAATTCGATTTGGAATAGGGGCACAGAACTCTATGTGTGCAATACCGACAGAAATCTGACATTCAGATTACATTTTAGTAATCAGGTTAATTTTAGCTGTGGATTACAAAAATATAATTTTGCAGACAATATTGCGTAAAGTGCCTATCTATATATTTGATGTGTCTGGGTAGAAAAGCACTCAGACGTTCTTCAAGTAATTGATCAAGGAATCTTTATCATGAAAACTAATCTCGTATTTCTGGCTTCAATCGTGCTGTCCTGCGCCACCGTTTCAATGTCTGCATCTGCAAATGAAAGTGGCGTCTTGGGTCCATCGGAAAGCGCGACTACAAAGTCCTTCGAAAGTACCAGCTCGACCACACGTACTGCAGACAGAACTTTTGGACGAGCAGGTGCTGAGTCTCAGGTCTCACGCGTTGTAGACACAACACGAAGCACTCAATATCTCAATCTTGTATGTGGAGAGACGGTCGAGTTCACCAACGGCAAGGAACAGTTCATCTGGAAATTTGATGTGATGGGTCATAGGCCCGTCGACCTGTCGAAGATCGCACCTGCAGCGTTTGCAGGTAGCACGCTAAAGATCTACGTTGCGAAAAATGAGCTCGAGCGCCATTGATTGCTACCCGTGTGCACAACAATAGAAAGCCATGAGCGTCTGGTCAATTTGTCAGCGCATGGCTTCCTAGTGCGCGCCGTAGATATGGCGCTGGGGACGAGGAGACCCGCAGCTTGTCGTGGAACCTGACATCAGCCTAGAAAGAACTCCGCATTCAGAAAGTGCCTGTGAAGCTCTGTAGCTTGCACGAATCGTCTGAAGTTCAGCAACGAGAACACTCAGATCCTGGATGCGATGATTGACATGTTCTATGTGTGTGTGCAAGAGCGCATTGACCTCTGCACAGTCCTTCGCAGATGACTCCCGTAGCGAGAGCAAAGAACGTACTTCATCAAGTGTCATATTCAGCGATCGGCAGCATCGAATGAAGGCAAGTTGGTCTATGTGGTCCGTCGAGTAAACACGGTAGTTGTTTTCAGCTGTAGCAGCCGAAGGCAGCAGTTTCTCGCGTTCATAAAAGTGAATGGTCTCAACCGCCGTACCAGCGACCTCAGCCAGTTCACCAATCTTCATAGACCCAGTTCGAAATGAGTTGACTCTATACCAACTAAAAGGTTTTTAATTGCCACATGGTCAACAGGAGATCGAGTATGAAGCCCCCAAACATTGATGACAACATGCTTAGTACCGCCACCACGGATTGCTGTAGCTCACACACCATCCCGAGCGTGGAGGCAACTCCGTTGGATCGAGGGCTAACGTACCGCATTCCAACGATGGATTGCGCTGGCGAGGAAGCTGAGATACGTCGTGCACTTGAACCAATTGCAGGTATCCGGGGACTCAGATTCCAGCTCTCGCAGAGAACTCTCAAAATTGATGCGGACACTGATGCCCTTGCTGCCGCATTGTTGGCAATCACTGAAGCTGGCTTTGAGCCAAAGCTGATCTCATCGAACACTGCGGACTCAAGCCATGCGGCCGGCGACAGCCACGACAATGAGCTTGTGCGTGGCACAACTCCAAAGTTGGTCGCGGCGCTTGCTCTTGCTATCGCTGCGGAAGGTGTCGGCTACTTCGCGCCAGAAACCATGGCTTGGAAAGTCGCCGGCTTTGCAGTCGCCGCGATTGCGATTTGGCTTGCGGGCTTTGACGTCTATAAAAAAGGGTTTGGAGCACTGCGTCGTGGCAAGCTGAACATCAATGCATTGATGACTGTTGCTGTGACTGGTGCGTTTGTCATCGGTCAATGGCCTGAAGCGGCGATGGTGATGGCGTTGTATGCCATCGCCGAGGCAATCGAGGCGAGGGCAGTCGATCGGGCCCGCAATGCCATTCAGGGGTTGCTTGCGATGGCTCCGGACCAAGCATCGGTTCGCCAAAGTGACGGTAGTTGGCTAACCGTCGCAGTTGCACAAATCGCAGTGGGCTCGACGCTGCGAGTCAAGCCAGGTGAGCGCGTTCCTATGGATGGAGTCGTTCAGGCAGGACAAACGAGCATCAACCAGGCCCCCGTAACTGGTGAAAGTATCCCCGTTGACAAGGCGGTGGGTGACCCGGTGTTTGCGGGCACCATCAACGAGTCTGGAACTTTTGAGTTTGAAGTTACTGCATTGGCCTCCAACTCGACGTTGGCGAGGATTATTCATGCCGTTGAGCAAGCACAAGCGACTCGAGCACCTACTCAGGGGTTCGTTGATCGATTTGCTGCAATTTACACACCTGCAATTTTCGTTATCGCCGTCGTCGTAGCATTGGTAGGCCCCTGGCTACTTGGCTGGACGTGGATGCAGGCCGTCTATAAGGCACTGGTTCTGCTAGTTATTGCTTGCCCCTGCGCACTCGTCATTTCCACACCAGTGACGATTGTGAGCGGCTTAGCGGCAGCAGCCCGCCGTGGTATTTTGATCAAAGGCGGTATCTATCTGGAAGAGGCGCGCAAGCTTAAGGCAATCGCGCTGGACAAGACCGGAACAATTACTGAGGGCAAGCCGCGCCTTGTGGACTGGTCGTTGGTTGATGCCGCGAGCAGCCTTGATACCGCGGAGTCGGTGGCAGCAGCTCTCGCTGGTCACTCAGATCATCCTGTGTCTCGCGCCATCGCAGCGGGCCTGAAGCCTAACAGCGCAGACATTCAGAACTTCACGGCACTTGCTGGACGAGGTGTGCAGGCCGAACTGAGTGGAACAGTCTATGTACTAGGGAATCATCGCTTGATTGAGGAACGTGGCCAATGCTCCTCAGAGCTTGAAGCCACGCTCAAGCGGCATGAAGAATCCGGCCGTACTGTCACATTGCTTGCCGACCCAGAACGAGTCATCGCGCTGTTTGCAGTTGCCGACACGATTAAGGACTCCTCTCGTGAAGCAATAACTGAATTGAAAGCGCTTGGTATCACCCCAGTCATGTTGACTGGAGACAACCAAGCCACGGCCTCGTCAGTTGCCGGTGAAGCTGGTATCGACCAAGCGCGCGGAAACCTGTTACCGGAGGACAAGCTAGCTGCCATCAAAACGCTCCAGAGCCAATACGGGCTCACCGCTATGACGGGCGATGGCATCAATGATGCCCCAGCGCTGGCTCAAGCCGACGTCGGGGTCGCCATGGGTGCTGCCGGTACAGATACAGCGATGGAGGCAGCTGACGTCGTCGTGATGAATGATGACTTGCGAAGGATTGCAGAGACAGTGAAGCTGTCTCGGTCCACCCATGCGATCCTTTGGCAAAACATCACTCTCGCTCTTGGTATCAAGGCCGTATTTCTAGTTTTGGCAGTGTTCGGGAATGCGTCCATGTGGATGGCGGTATTCGCAGACATGGGGGCAAGTCTCTTGGTTGTCGTCAATGGACTAAGGCTGCTTGGAAAAGTGCCAAAGTCCTGAATTCAATAGAGATTTTCGTGTGCACCAACTTGGAATGTGAGGATAGTCATGAGCTTTTTTGAACGCCTACTCGGAGGCCATCACCGATCTGGTGGCGATCATCATGGGAATGGTCATCATCAAAAACGGACACCTGCCGCCTGCAATGACCCAGCAGTGCCCGGTGCCACCATTTGTCCCAACTGCCGAGCTCAAAGCTCTCCCCAAGCACGGTTCTGTCAACAGTGCGGAAGCGGGCTAGCCCCCCAGGCCTGCAATGCATGCGGCGTGCAGATGGCGCTTGGATCGCGTTTTTGCGCAAACTGCGGAAAGTCTGCTTAGAACTTAGGGGGGAGCAGATGATTGGCTGGGTGATCTCTGTTCTCCTAAAAGTTCAGATTACAAAAAGGTGTCAAAAATGTAATCTTCAGACCATGTAAATGGCTGAATAGTGTCAAAAATGTAATCTTGCTCAGGAGGCAAATTCGCTACCATTGAATCTTCGAAATTTACTAGAAAAATCCTATGGATTCTCTTAGATTCGAGGATGCCGCTCTATATCTTAGAGTTAAGAGGATGGAAGTATTAGCAAGCAATATTGCGAATGCTGACACTCCTGGATATCAAGCGAAAGATATAGACTTCAAGGCTGCGCTTGAAGAGACGCAAAGGCAAATGCTGACAGTGCAGTCTACGAATAAGTCCCACCTCGGGAACATAGCTCCAACATCAATTGATCCCCAAATTGCATTTCGCCCAGTTTCTCAGAATGCCATGGATAGAAATACGGTTGATCTCGATCAAGAGAGGGCATCATTTACAGCTAATGCTATTCGTACGCAATTCGCTATGAATCAAGCTGTCGATGAATATGTAGAGATGGGGCAAATGCTGTCGAAATTAGTTTAATTTTATTAAGTTGGTCATTCACAGAGCGCATTTATTTGCGCTCTTTTTTTAATTCAGGTAGTAGAAAAATAAAATTCGCGACAAAGTAGTTACAAACTATTTCTTTGTTTGAAAAAATGAATATTTTCAAAAAGTGACAAGATGGAAGATGTCAAATAATATAAATAGAGAATTCTTTGTAAATCACTTACTGATTCCGATTACCTTCCTGGCGCTAATTTTTTATTATTTCATGTATCTTGGAGGGGACTTCTTCTTTGCCGAGAAAATATATGCCCTGCAGGGTTATGAATGGTCTTTGAATGATCACTGGGTTACAAACAAATTGCTTCATAAGGGGGGGAAGCATCTGAGCACCCTAGCAATCGTTGTGATCATTGCACTATATATATTTGTACTTGTCTCCAAATCTGAGCAGCGGAAAAAATGGCGGTCCCCGCTGCTTTACCTGATTTTATCCAGTTTGGTCAGTGTAATTTTGGTGAGCCTTCTTAAGGTATTGACAAATATGGATTGCCCGTGGAACTTAAATCAATTTGGTGGCGATCGCCCTTTTATTGGTCTTTTTGAGCACAGGCCTCAAGAGATGGGGTGCGGAAAATGCTTTCCGGCAGGTCATGCGAGCGCTGGCTATGCCTGGGTTAGTTTATATTTCTTCTTTAAGATGATCATTCCTAAGTATCGATGGTTAGGATTGCTGTGCGGCATTATGGTTGGGTTGACATTTGGTATCTCTCAACAATTGAGAGGAGCCCATTTCATTTCTCATGACATTGCCACGATTCTCATTTGTTGGTTGATCGCCACTCTTTTGTTTATATTCTTTGGTATCAAGAAATATACTGTTAAAAATGGAACACAACTCGAAATCCAACATCTTTAATAATATTCAAAAGAATCGAAAAGGATTTTCTAGAGTCTGGCATGCATCAAAATACTCATGGTCAGGCATAAAATATGCGTGGCTAGAGCCTGCATTCCGCCTTGAGGTAATATTATTTGTGATTTCGCTTCCATTGGCTCAATTGATTGGGAGATCCATGATGGAAAAATTGCTCCTGATCTCTTGTATCTGGTTTTTGATGATAGTTGAGGTAATTAATTCTGCGATAGAGTCCGCAATAGATAGAGTAGGACTTCAACATCACGAACTTTCCAGGAAAGCCAAAGATTTGGGAAGTGCCTCCGTATTAATGACAATTATTTTTTGTCTGATAATCTGGTCTTCTTTAATTTATAAAAACTTTATTTAATTTTCTGCCTAACAGCTGGAATGCATTACAGGGATGCAGCTCATGCATCGCTTAACATGCGTCTTCACGCTTACAGGGTGATGCCAACTCTTGTTCGTCGGGCAAAGCATCCAATATGTCCGCTCATGCCTCGCGAAGATTTCACGGATTTCTGCGCGCGGTGAGGCCGGCTGCTTTTTGCAGTGGCATCGTGTTGCCCGTGACGGAAAGACCGATGAAGGTGATCCTGCACTGAGCAGCAGAGCTTTAACTCGATGCAAAGTTTGCAATGCCTGCGATGAGCTTCGCCATATGTATCGCTCCTCCCGGTGGTTTTGAACTGACTGACCAGAGGCACCCTTGAGTGTTTAAAGCATGTGCCGCGCCTGAGAAACTTGGGCTTGGCGTGATCGCACCTGTGGGCGCAGTGGATGATCGCCGGTGTAGGCTCGGTGCCGGTCACGCTGGCCGAAGCGGCTTTACTGAACCTTTCTACTTGTGGCTGTACTCCTCAGTGCCACAAAGGGTCCGAGCCTTCATATCTGTGCTGAATTTGCTCTGCTCCAAACAGAAGCGGAGCCAGTTGTAGGCAAGGAAGATACTACTGGCTAGGGCAAAAGTGGACCGCTCCTGCCCTAGCTCACTGCCTACTCTGACTGTACTGAGTGGCCGACCCCACTCGAACTGAAGCTGGCATCTAAATCTCAATCAATTGAATTAGATAGCGACTAAATGTTCGTACAAAATGATCGAGCCAATACCGATCAGCAGGACACCGCCGATGGCTTCGGCCCAGCGCCCAGCAATATTCCCCAGTACACGCCCGACCATCACGCCCAACGTCACCATTGCGAATGTTGCGAAGCCGATAGCGAGAGCAACGGTGGCGATGCTTACGTCCAGAAAAGCAAGTCCTACGCCCACGGCCATGGCATCAATGCTTGTTGCAAATCCAGTTGCAACTAATAGCCGAAGCCATGTCGTGCAGGTTTGCTGGGCTCTTCACCATCAGGCACTTTGATTGCCCCGATCAGCATTCTTCCACCTAGCACCAGAAGCAGCACAAAGGCGATCCAGTTGTCCCAGGCCTTGACGTAATCTGAAGCCGCATAGCCGAGCGCCCAGCCTACCAAGGGCGTGATGGCTTCGATGACACCGAAGATGGCACCAGTCCTCAATGCTTCAGACCAGCGCGGTTTGAGTAGCGCAGAACCTTTGCCGACGGCTGCGGCAAAGGCATCGGTGGACATGGCAAAGGCCAGGAGCAAGATAGAAGCGGCATTCATGGGGAATTCATTCTTAACGGTCGGGCATGAGCACAACGGCATCTCACCGCGGCCCGAGCTCGTCGCGATGAAATGCCGATGATCTCGCCGACCGAAGAACGGATGCATACGCCACAGCAAATTGAATGCCGAGTATGTTGACGCATGCGCTTCCAGGGTGGAAGCAGGCTACTCCCCAAGGGGTACTAAAGTTTACAAGCGATCAAAATGCTTGAGGAATATGGCCTTTTTTGAGTTCTGGGCTTTAGAAATGGCTCGCATTTTCAAAGCGCTGGCCTCTAGCAAGAAAGCTGCGTCGATACCGCCATTAGGGCTGTCCATGCACTCCCCTGTTGATTTCCACTCAAAACTGACCCGCCGGGGATGCGGATGAAATTTTGGACTACTGAGAGGTAGTTCATGTATTCATACGAAGATCGAATCCGCGCGGTGACGCTCTACATCCAGCTAGGCAAACGAGTCGCGGCAACCATTCAGCAGTTGGGTTATCCCACCAAGAATTCGCTCAAGGGGTGGTGCCGCGAGTACGAGCAGGACCGGGACTTGAAGACCGCGGTTGTTCGCCCGCCGAAGTTCACCACTGAGCAAAAGGCTCGGGCCGTCGAACACTATCTGACGCACGGGCGCTGCGTGGCTTTCACAATCAAGGCTCTTGGCTATCCCGGGAGGGCCTCACTTCACGCTTGGGTTCAAGAGCTCAATCCCCGGGCTCGGCCACGCCTGCTTGGAGCATCGTCGAACGAGCAGAAGCACGCTGCGGTGCTTGCACTGTGCACACGTCAAGGACGCGTCCAAGCCATTGCTGACGACATTGGCGTGTGTCGAGAGACGCTGTACAACTGGCGCAATCAACTATTGGGGCCAGAGGCTCTCGCATCGATGAAGCGCTTCAATGATTCTTCAACGGGTTCGGAGCTGTCCCAGTTGGAGCAGCAACTCCAGACGCTACGTCGTCAAGTGAGGCGGTTGCAGTTGGAACAGGAGTTATTGAAGAAGGCGAACGAGCTCCTAAAAAAGGAACAGGGCATCATCCTTCATCTCCTGAGCAATCGGGAGAAGACACTCCTGGTTGATGCCCTGCGCCATGCGTACTCGCTTGCCGAGTTGCTTGCCTCGCTAGTCCTGGCTCGCAGCTCGTACTTTTACCATCGAGCTCGGCTCAACGTTGGCGAGAAGTATGTCTCGGTGCGCCGAACGATCACCGACATCTTCGAGCGCAACCATAGCTGCTATGGCTACCGTCGCATCCAGGCCTCACTGGTCAGGCAATGTGTGTGGATCTCGGAGAAGGTGGTCCGGCGCCTGATGAAGCAGGAAGGGCTAGTAGCTGCTGTACCCAAACGACGCCGCTACGGTTCCTACTTGGGAGAGATCAGCCCGGCCCCTGAGAACTTGCTGAACCGTAACTTCAATGCCACTGCGCCTAACCAGAAGTGGCTGACCGACATCTCGGAGTTCCAACTGCCCGCCGGCAAAGTCTACCTCTCGCCCATGATCGATTGCTTCGATGGAATGGTGGTGAGCTGGTCTATCGGAACACGCCCCGACGCTGAACTGGTCAACACGATGCTGGATGCCGCGATCGCCAAGCTCAATGACAGCGAAGTGCAACCTATGGTTCACTCCGACCGTGGTGCTCACTATCGCTGGCCAGGATGGTTGTCACGCATCGCTGATGCCAAGTTAGTGCGTTCGATGTCACGCAAGGGCTACTCACCGGACAATGCGGCCTGTGAAGGTTTCTTCGGGCGGCTCAAAAACGAACTGTTCTATGCCCGCGACTGGCAAAACACGAGCATTGAGCAGTTCACACAAGTTCTGGACGCATACATCCGTTGGTACAACGAGCAACGGATCAAGATCTCGTTGGGGGCACGAAGCCCTGTCGAGTACCGCAGGGCCCTCGGGATCGCTGCATAACCCGTCCAAGATTTATGCCGCATCCCCGCCGGGGGCTAGTGGGTCACTGCTGGGTGGAAATCAACAGTCGTGCTCCAGGATTTGCCTGGCTGCTTCATTCCCGAGTTCTTCGAGGTAACGTTGACAGCTCATAAGGACTCCTGATGGAACGAGGAGGCTCTGAACTAGCTTTGAAACTCAGGTCGATCCAAATTGGAATCTCACGACTGAGATTCAAAGATGTGTGGCGTTGCCTTAGGTGAGGCAGGTAATGAAATCCCAATTTTTGTGATCCCACTTGAGGATGTTGCAAAGGTGGTACCGCCGTGCATCCGTGCAATAGCTGCAACGATGGCTAATCCTAAGCCGTGATTGAGATTCGCATGTGCGCGGGACGCATCGGCACGATAGAACCGATCAAACAGGCGTGGCAAATGGATAGGATCAATCTCCGCTCCTCGGTTGATCACCGCGATACCGACGTTCTCACGATTGCCATCTGAAGTCTCCACTACGCTTTGGGAAATCTCGATAGTGATCGTCGATCCGGGTTCTGCATAGCGTGAAGCGTTGCCTAAAAGATTGGATAGTGCACGACGAACCAAACGTGCATCCACAGCAACACTTGCATCTCCATCGATTTGAACTTGAAGGTGCGCTTCTTGAAGCACTGCCTCATGGAATTCGGCTACTTCTGAGGCAAGTTCTGCAAGACTCACTTTGGCGGATCGCCGCGCTTCAGTACCGCGATCTGCTTGTGACAGAAACAGCATGTCTGCCACGATTCCCGCCATGCGCTGAAGATCTTCTAGGTTTGAGGCCAAGATATCCTGTAGTTCAACGGCACTACGCGGTTTACGAAGCGCTAACTCACAACTACTGATCAAGGTGGTCAACGGTGTGTTTAGCTCGTGCGCCACATCAGCATTGAACGCCTCCATTTGTTGATAGGCGATGGCCAGTCGGTCAAGCAATGCATTGAACTGTGCGATCAATGGTCTTAATTCTTGAGGTTGATGGCTATCATCTAAACGGCGATGTAAGTCTTGCGCAGAGAGGCTTCGCGTTTGATCCACCAGTAGGCGTAAAGGCTTGAGCCCTATACGAACAAGCCATGTGCTCGCGAATGAGACCAGCAATGCACCCGCCACGGCGGCAATGCCCAGGGTCCAGGCCAGACGATTAAGCAGTCGGTCATCTGGTCTACGGTCTAGCAACAGGACCGCTTGCATTGGCTGCAGGCCGTCGTTAACTGTCGGAACTTCCACTGAAAATTTGCGAACTGCAACCCGGTCGTCATCTTCAGGTTGGCGCAAAAGTTCAAATGCACTTTTGCCAGTAGTTGGAACTAAGCGTAGGGAGAGTTCGTCATGCCCCGTGAGAAAGTCATTGAGCATGTGATTCAAGGCTTCCGGGGAGTGCACACCTCGGCTCTCACTCAGCAGGTGTTCGATGGCTGTTTTTTTGTGATCTAGCGTGTCTTGTTGGCGTTCCGACAGCGTGACAGAGATCACAAAATAGACTGCGACGCACACCAAGCCGAGTCCAACGATGGTTTGCAATGCTAAGGCGCGAGCTAGACGTCGAGCTAAATGTGGTGCAGGAGTCTTGCTCATGTTGTGCGAGATTCAAGCACATAACCCATGCCACGAACGGTGTGGAGGAGGGGTTTCTCAAAAGGCTGATCAAGCTTTAGCCTCAGGCGTCGGACAGCGACCTCTACCACGTTGGTTTCACTGTCGAAATTCATGTCCCAGACCTGAGATGCCAATTCTGTTCGTGATAGCACTTCCCCTTGACGGCGTAGTAGAAGGCTTAGCAAATTGAACTCTTTGGCCGTGAGCTCGATTCTTTGGCCCGCCCGCGTAGCCCTACGACGAATGAGGTCTAACTCTAAGTCAGATAAGCGCAGAGTTGTCGCTTCTGGGGCGGTTTGGGCCACGCTGGGGCCGCTGCGCCGCAATAGAACATGAAGGCGCGCGACCAGTTCAGAAAACGCAAATGGCTTCACGAGATAGTCATCGGCTCCACACTGGAGTCCCTTGACGCGATCCTCCACCTGGCCACGGGCCGTAAGCATCAGTACCGGTGTTTGCTTCGTTTGCCTCAGCGCAGCTAGCACGGCTAGGCCATCGATGCCTGGAAGCATGCCGTCAAGCACGATCAAGTCATAGTCCATTTCACTGGCCAGGTGCAGGCCGTCAATGCCGTTATGGGCTACATCCACAGTGAAGCCTTCCTCCGCCAGACCCTTGTTTAGGTAATCGGCGAGCTTGATCTCATCTTCTACAACCAGGATTTTCATGCTGAGTATTCTGAGATAGGCGCACGCATTTTGAAAATGACAAATTTGTCATCCAGCTGTCAGGATGGTGAGGGGTGCACTTCATTAGAGTGGCAGCGCCCATCCGCTCTCTATTCCTCACTTGGGCAATGTAACGCCCGGCAGACTTTTGATTGCTCGGGTAGGAGTTTTAACAATGATTTCTTCGTCGTCTCATCGCGCTGGTCGAACAGCTAGTGCGTTGCGTCATGCGTTGTTGTTCACCAGTTTGGCTTTAACTGGCGTAGCAGGCATAGCGCAGGACAATCCTGCCAATAAGGCGTCTCTGGCACCACTGACTCTGGACACTGCAGTAGCTCGAGCTATCGACCAACACCCGCGTTTACGAGCTGCCCAGCGCGGTCTTGAGGCCAGCGACGGAGCTGTTCTGCAGAGTAAGGCAAGGCCCAATCCAGCGCTCTCGTATTCACAGGAAGATACGAGCAGAGATAAACGCACCACGACGGTTCAATGGACCCAAATGCTGGAAATCGGTGGCAAGCGCGATGCGCGCATGCGTGCTGCAGCACGTGGCCGAGATGTGGCTGAGGCGGAGCTGGATGCCGCCAAAGCTAATCTTGTCGCAGATGTCCGACTCGC
The DNA here is from genome assembly GCF_039581385.1 of Comamonas sp. A7-5. Lineage (NCBI taxonomy): Bacteria > Pseudomonadati > Pseudomonadota > Betaproteobacteria > Burkholderiales > Comamonadaceae > Comamonas > Comamonas sp. A7-5. The sequence goes on along the minus strand of NZ_JBCPWO010000017.1, from coordinate 95,807 downwards.
ATTCTTCGGGTTGTTAGTCGCACAGCAGCGTGAAGTCCTCGCAGGACAAACTCTTGACATCGCTCGAAGCGCGCGTGAGGCTGCATCGAAGCGTGTAGCAGCGGGCAAGGCAGCGCCCCTAGAGGCCAACCGGGCCAGTGTCGCTGAGTCCAGTGCAGAGCTGGAGCAAGCCCAAGTTCAGGCCGCAAAACGAGTGGCTCGTCAACAATTACAGGCCCTTATAGGAGAGGGAGGCCCTGTATTTGGTGATGCGCAAGGCAAACTTGACGCGTTGCCTACTGTTCCGGAAATTGGGGTTCTTCAAAGCCGCTTGGAGCAGTCGCCTTCCATTCAGCAAGCTCGCTTCACTGTTGAACAGAGCCGGGCGACCGCAGATCTGGAGCGCGCAAAGCGAATTCCTGACCCAACGGTGAGTCTAGGTATGAAGCGCGCTCAAGAGACCGGCAATCAACTCGTAGTCGGCGTCTCCATTCCTTTGCCTGTGCTCGATACCAATCGAGGAAATCAGTTGCAAGCCCTCCGCCTGGCTGACCAAGCTGAAGAGCGCTTGCTAGCTACCCGGTTGGAACTTCAGTCTCAACTTTATGCGGCGCGAGAGACGCTAGAGGCAAGTCGTAAACAAGCTATCCAACTGTCTGAACGCGTGCTGCCGACTGCACAAGTCGCCTATGAGGCGGCAAGCAAAGGATTTGCGCTAGGGAAATTCGGCTATCTGGACGTACTTGACGCGCAACGCTCTTTGTTTGATGTACGTAGTCAATACCTGGACCAGTTAATGGCCACACATCGTGCTTCGGCCGATATCGAACGCTTGTTGGGCACAACAGACGAGTAAGTTTTTTGCACAGATCATCAACATGAACGATACAAAACCATCTCCATTTGGGACTCGGCGTACTCAGATTGCAATTGCTGCAATCCTAGTAGTTGGCGCTCTTTCTGCTGCACTAATTCTTCGCAGTGGTCCAGACAGCAGCAGTGCTAAAGGTGCCGGAGGTCAGGGGCACTCAGAAGCCGCTAGCCACGCAGACACAGAACATCACGGCGAGAAGCAAAGCGGTGATCACAAAGATGAAAAAGGACACGCAGATGGTGAGCACCATGATGAAAAAGAGCAAAAGGACGGAGCCAAGTCTGCAGAGAAGAAAAGCGCCGAAGGTGCTCATGATGACGATGAGGGCCTAATCCCAATGGATTCGCAGCGTATGCAGGCTGCAGGCATCCGCATCGCAGAGGTCGGCTCTGCAACTGTTCGCTCAGTACTGCAGCTTCCGGGGGAAATTCGCTTTAACGAAGACAAAACGGCTCACGTTGTCCCTCGAGTCCCTGGCGTCGTCGACTCGGTACCCGCCAACCTCGGCCAGGTCGTTAAGAAGGGGCAGTTGCTAGCTGTGTTGAGCAGCGCGGCTATTTCTGAGCAGCGAAGCGAACTTCATGCTGCTAGCCAACGCTTAGCACTAGCGCGCACCAGCTATGCCAGAGAGCAAAAACTGTGGGAGGAGAAGGTATCTGCTGAACAGGACTATTTGCAGGCTAGGCAGGCCCTGCGCGAGGCTGAAATTGCAGTTTCGAATGCTCAACAGAAATTGGCTGCTAACGGCGCAGGAGGTGGCAGTGGTGCGCTAAACCGATTTGAGTTACGAGCACCCTTTGATGGAGTGATCGTCGAGAAACATATTGCTGCCGGCGAAGCCGTTCAGGACACTACTCAAGTTTTCACAATCTCAGACTTGCGCTCCGTTTGGGCGGAAATGAGGGTTGCAGCTTCTGACTTGCCCGCCGTGAAGGTTGGGGAAAAAGCAACTGTCAAGGCGACAGCATTCTCGTCGTCTGCGACTGGGGTGGTTGCTTATGTGGGTGCTCTGATTGGCCAGGAAACACGTACAGCTCCTGCTCGAATTACGCTGGATAACCCTGAAGGTACGTGGCGTCCCGGTTTATTTGTCAAAGTGGAGTTGACTGCATCAACGCACCAAGTACCTGTAGCGGTAGCATCCAGTGCTATCCAGCGTCTGGACGGCCAAAACAGTGTTGTGTTTGTGCCTGTCAAGGGGGGCTTTCGGGCTCAGCCCGTACGCGTTGGTCGCTCGGACCCCCAGACAACAGAAATTCTTGAAGGGCTGAAGTCCGGCCAGTCCTATGTGACTGAAGGCAGCTTCATGCTTAAGGCCGAACTGGGCAAGGCTACAGCCGAGCACGCACACTAAGCAAGGGCTGCAAATGTTCGAACGAATTATCCGATTTGCCATTGAGCAGCGCTGGCTGGTCATGGTTGCCGTTCTGGCCCTAGCGGCTCTTGGCGTATACAACTATCAACGCCTCGCTATTGATGCTGTACCTGACATCACCAATGTTCAGGTACAGATCAATACGCAGGCCAGCGGCTACTCGCCGCTTGAGACTGAGCAGCGAGTCACTTACCCAATAGAAACGGTGATGGCCGGCCTGCCCAATCTGGAACAGACTCGCTCGCTTTCGCGGTACGGCCTGTCGCAAGTGACAGTAGTGTTTAAAGATGGCACTGACATCTACTTTGCGCGCCAGCTAGTCAACGAACGCATCCAGCAGGCCCGCGACAATCTTCCCGCTGGTGTCACTCCCACGCTTGGACCTATCTCTACAGGTTTGGGTGAGATCTATCTTTGGACCGTTGAGGCCGAGGATGGTGCAAAGAAGGCAGATGGCACGCCTTACACACCTATGGATCTGCGCGAGATACAGGACTGGGTGATCAAACCGCAACTGCGAAACGTTCCTGGTGTCACTGAAATCAACTCTATTGGCGGCTTCGCGAAAGAGTATCTGGTTTCGCCGCGCCCAGAACAGCTGTCTTCCTATGGTTTCACTCTTGCAGACCTGGTTGCTGCGTTGGAACGCAACAATACCAATGTGGGAGCCGGATACATTGAGCGTCAAGGTGAACAATATTTGATCCGTGCCCCGGGTCAAGTCTCTGGTATTGCTGACATTCGAGAAGTGATCGTGGGTTCGGCTCAAGGCCAGCCCATACGTATTCGTGATTTGGCAGAGGTTGGCTTGGGTCGTGAGCTTCGCACCGGCGCTGCCACGGATAACGGCCGAGAGGTCGTGCTTGGCACGGTCTTCATGCTGATCGGGGAGAACAGCCGCGTGGTCTCGCAGGCTGTGGCTGCACGTATGGAGCAGATTAACCGCAGTCTTCCTGAAGGCGTGAAAGCGATCACGGTCTACGATCGCACAAACCTCGTCGACAAAGCCATCGCAACGGTCAAGAAGAATTTGGTGGAAGGTGCGGCTTTAGTAGTTGTCATCCTCTTCCTTTTCCTGGGCAACCTCCGCGCGGCCCTGATTACAGCGCTGATCATTCCGTTGTCCATGCTGTTCACCTTCACTGGCATGGTGCAATACAAAGTCAGTGCCAACCTGATGAGTTTGGGCGCTCTTGACTTCGGCATCATCATTGATGGCGCGGTGGTCATTGTAGAGAACTGCGTGCGTCGTCTTGCCCACGCGCAAGAAGCACGCGGACGCTCTTTGACGCGCAGTGAACGCTTCCACGAAGTATTTGCTGCAGCCAAGGAAGCGCGTCGGCCTTTGTTGTTTGGACAATTGATCATCATGGTTGTCTATTTGCCAATCTTTGCGCTCACGGGTGTAGAGGGCAAGATGTTCCATCCCATGGCGCTGACTGTGGTGATCGCGCTTGCTGGCGCAATGTTGCTGTCCATTACCTTCATTCCTGCGGCGATTGCTCTTTTCATGGGTAACAAGGTTGCGGAGAAGGAAAATCGCCTCATGGTTTGGGCACGTCGCGTTTATGCACCAGCCCTTCATCGCGTCATGAGAGCTCCTGCAGTTGTTCTGACTGCAGCTGGTGTGGCGGTGGTGCTAAGCCTGCTGCTGGCAACGCGTCTTGGTAGTGAATTTGCACCAAACCTCAACGAGGGCGATTTCGCCATTCAGGCTCTGCGGATTCCAGGAACCAGCCTGACCCAGTCCCTTGAGATGCAAATGCAGATCGAGAAAACCTTGAAGAAAGAGTTTCCTGAGATCGACAGGGTATTTGCTCGTACAGGTACCGCGGAGATTGCCTCTGACCCGATGCCTCCGAACATTTCGGACGGCTACATCATGCTTAAGCCGCAGTCCGAATGGCCGGATCCGGCACGTACACGAGACGATTTGCTGGCAGCAATTCAGGCCGCCGCAGATCGAGTTCCAGGCAACAATTTCGAGTTCTCTCAACCCATTCAGCTGCGCTTCAATGAGTTGATATCGGGTGTGCGTAGTGATGTCGCTGTAAAGATTTTTGGCGACGACATGACCGTGCTGGAGAAGAACGCACAAGCTGTCGCAGGCATGTTGCAGCAAATTTCTGGAGCCTCTGAAGTCAAGGTCGAACAGACCACAGGCTTGCCAATGCTCACCGTGAAAATCGACCGTGAGAAGGCCTCGCGCTATGGTTTGAACATGGGTGACGTGCAAGACACCATCAGTACGGCACTGGGCGGTCGTGAAGCCGGCACAGTTTTCGAAGGCGACAAGCGATTCGACATTCAGGTTCGCTTGCCGGACGAAGTGCGCAATGACATGGAAGCGATAGGACGCCTACCTATCGCGCTTCCACGCGGTACGGATGGCCGACTTGGTTTTGTTCCGCTTTCGGCCGTGGCTAGTTTTGATATCGCACCAGGCCCTAACCAGGTGAGCCGAGAGGATGGTAAGCGCCGCATCGTGGTGAGTGCCAACGTGCGCGGACGTGATATTGGATCTTTCGTCACAGAAGCACAACAACGCCTCGAATCGCTGCAACTGCCTGCCGGCTACTGGACCCGATGGGGCGGAACCTTCGAGAACCTCGAGTCGGCTAGAAAACGCTTGACGATTGTTGTGCCGGCAGCATTGCTGATGGTCTTTGTCTTGCTGTTTGCAATGTTCGGCAATGTTCGTGATGGTCTCATCGTGTTCACGGGCATTCCGTTTGCGCTGACAGGTGGCATCTTGGCGCTCTGGATGCGCGGTATTCCTTTATCCATCTCGGCAGCGATCGGGTTTATCGCGCTGTCAGGCGTGGCAGTGCTCAATGGCTTGGTGATGATTGCCTACATCCGATCGCTGCGCGAAGAAGGAAAGCGCCTATATGAAGCAGTCACTGAAGGTGCTTTGACCCGACTGCGGCCAGTTCTGATGACCGCGTTGGTTGCATCGCTAGGCTTTGTTCCGATGGCCATCGCAACGGGCACAGGCGCGGAAGTTCAGCGCCCCTTGGCCACAGTGGTGATCGGCGGGATCTTGTCGTCGACTTTGCTGACCCTTCTCGTGTTGCCATTGCTTTATAGCTTGATACACCGCAAGGATCTCTCCGAGACGGAGGATGAGCAGGTGTTGGCGTCTACTGAGGAAAAGCCAGCCTGATACAAGTAGTTCAATTCACCTCATAAAAGCCATGGCCTCTAAGGCCATGGCTTTTTTCTTGTAACAATACTTAATATGACAACATTGTCACATTCCTGTTGGCAATCTGTCGGTGGGTATTTTCTACACTTAAGCCATCTTCTCTGAATAGACGACTTTCTTAGATGGAGAAGAAAATCAATTCACTTAAGGAGTATTAAATGGCTCACCGTAAAATTTTTGCATCTCTCACCGCCGCAGCCGCAATGGCAACCGTTATGGCAATGCCTGGCGTCGCAGTCGCAGATACGTACTGGCACCCCACAAATAATGAGGCTGGTGTAAAAGTATACCCCGAGCATTTCAAGAGCTCTCGAACCCGTGACCAAGTTCGTGAAGAAGCAGCGAATGCCGTACGAGAGGGCGGGGACAATCGACTGCGCAGCGGAAACTACCCAGCTGAGGCGAAAGGTACGGAGCCCGAAAAGACACGTCAGCAAGTTATCGACGAACTGATTAAAGAAACCCCTTCGCAGCGAGATGCTCGTAACCAAGCTATAGCTGGGTAATCAGTAATATTTTCTTGGCGTGGATTCGTGGTAACACGATCCACGTTTTTTTCGCTCAAAAAATGACAAAAATGTAATCGGAATGTCATCGTGCAGATCAGATTTTATCTCTAGGATTGTGGGTTTATATAAATTCAAAAATAGTTTCATTGAGAAGCTGAATAGTTCTTGATTAAATTCTTTTCGTAAAATGAAGACTTTAAATAAAATAAGTGAATTCCTGCGCTCTAGTGGCATGCAATCAACACGCATGATCATTGGAGTTAGTATATGGATTGCTATTTTTTCTAATTATTATCTTTGGCTGAAGATATCTAAACTAGGTGAAGAATCGAATATAAGTTTAATAATATCTTTTGTTTTTATATTGATTGGTGTGAATATTTTTTCGATTTCTGTTTTGGGATGGGGGTGGCTTTTAAGGCCAATTGCCAGCATCTTTGTAGTCGGTGCGGCTTCAGGTGCCTATTTCATGCAAGCATACGGGATTGTTATTGATTCCAATATGATAACTAATGTGCTTCAAACAGACTTCAATGAAGCCTCGGATCTGATTAACTTGCAGATGATTTTCGTGATCTTGCTGCTGTCGTTGCCTCCATTGTGGTTTATATGGCGCAGAAATTTCTCAAAATCTACTTTTGGCAAACTGATATTGCAACGTTTGATGCTTGCTCTCCTGGGGATTTCAATAGCAGTGGTAAGCCTAATTGTTTCTTTTCAGGCGTTCTCCTCAACCATGAGGAACCATAAGGAGATTCGCTATTTGATTAATCCATACAACGGACTATATGCGGTTTTCAAGAAAATTGACGATTCCCAGAAGAGGAAATCTAAAGATTTGGTAAAAATAGGAGAAGGAGCATACATTGAAGGGACTATAGACCCTATAGTATTTCTTGTAGTCGGAGAAACCGCTCGTTCAGATCATTTGGGGTTGAATGGCTATTTAAGAGATACCACACCTTTGCTATCAAGTCGAAAAGACATTTTGTCATTTAAAAATGCCTGGGCTTGTGGAACGAGCACCGCAGAGTCATTGCCGTGCATGTTTTCTCATTTATCAAGAGAGGAATTTTTTGATCGAAGCGAAAATTACGAAAATTTATTAGATGTTCTAAAAAGGGCAGGATTGGATGTCCTTTGGGTTGACAATCAATCAGGGTGTAAGGGGGTATGTGCGAGAATACCTGCTAGTAATCAAGAGATTATCGAAGGTAATATCAATTGCAGAGATGATGGCTGTTTTGATGCAGCAGTGTTGAACAATCTCCAAAAGAAAATTGAAGACTTGCCAAAACCTGGCAAAGCTAAAGGAACCGTTATTCTAGTTCACCAAATGGGAAGCCATGGTCCAGCCTATTACAAGCGCTCTTCATCAGATAGAAAAGCCTACTTCCCAGAGTGTGACTCTTCAGCTCTGCAAACCTGCAGTCGAGACCAAGTAGTTAATGCATATGACAATAGCATAAGAGAGACTGATTATTTCATTTCGAATGCAATTGATTGGATTAAGGAAACATATCCAGATCGACCAACTGCAATGATGTATGTCTCAGATCATGGCGAGTCTTTAGGAGAAAATAATATATACCTCCATGGCCTACCTTATAGTTTGGCACCCGATGCTCAGAAACGGATTCCTTGGATCGCTTGGTTCTCTGAATCATTTAAGCGCGAGAAATTCGACGAAAATGGATGTGCTGCTCTATTAGACGTTGATGCCAAGATAAGTCATGATAATTATTTCCATTCGGTTTTGGGAATGATGAATGTAAAGTCTGAGATCTACAATCCTGATCTTGATATTTTTAAAAAATGCAGGAAGTATTGATTTTTGAAGCGATGTTGAGCAAATGGGTTTCTGACTATCTGGTTGGATAAAGGCATAGCATGGTTTGTCGCTATCAGTGGCAAACAGGGGCGTAGCCCGAAGGGGGATGCGAACAAATGCTAGGACTACCAGGATTTAGTTCATATTCTCATACGAAGACAGGATTCGTGCAGTTGAACGTTACTTCAAGCTTGGCTTGCGTATCAGGGCCACAATTCGCCAGTTGGGATACCCAATCAAGAACGCATTGAAAGGCTGGTATCAGCACTTCCTGAAGTATCAGGATTTGTCAGTAAGCCAAGCGCCAAGAGCACCGAAATATTCGCTGCAGCAAAGACAGGCAGCGGTTGCTCATTACCTCGTCCACTATCACTGTATTGCTGCCACGATAAGGGTTTTAGGTTACACGGGTCGAGGAACCTTGTCGTCTTGCGTCACGGCGATATTCCGAACCAGGCTAAGCCGACCATGACCATGGGCTTCGCGGCATCCGAAAAGAAGATGCTAAAGGTTGGAGATAAGGTGAAGTCCTAAGCAGAGGTGATCAATGGCAAGGCATGGTGACGGAGCTGAAACCAAGTCGCTGATAGAAAAGAGCCTGCCGTCCACGGCAGGCTCTTTGTTCAAGACATTCGTTTAGGCAGCAGACCGTACTAGCAGAGCTCCAAACTCGCAAGTCATCGTGGGCTTTCGTTTACTTTCTGCCAACAGCCGAAGATTGGCCTAAAGCAGGCATCCATTAGTGGCAGCACAGGTGTGTGCTTCAGGCTATTGCTGTTTGAAACTCCCCTATGGATCATGTTTTTGCCGGTGCCTGAAGATCTTTGAGAGTCAGGGTGCTCGGAGCATAGTCGGAGCACCCTACCAAGGGGGCCTATTAATCTCAAACGATTCGGGGGTTCCGAGCCTTCACGGCGTTCATGGCAAAGCCCGCTAAGGCAATGGCAAGCACCAAAGCTTGCGCAATCGCGGTTTCCGCTGACGGATAGATGCCAAGCACTTCAATGCGCGGCCAATGGATCGGGCTCGCGCTCAACCAGCCAGCCTCCTGGAGGCCAGCAACCCCCTTGCCAGCGAGCACTACCGCGAGCACCGCAACCAGGATCGAACTGAGGCTGAAGAACTTACCAATCGGCATGCGCGCACTGCTCCGCAGCATAAGCCATGCAATGACGGCCAGGATGGCCACTCCGCATACCAATCCGCCTAGCAAGGCACTGTTGTTGCCGTCACTGGTCAGTGCAGAGTAAAACAACACGGTCTCAAACACCTCGCGGTAGACGGCGATGAACGACAAGGCGAACAATGCCCACGCTGAACGCCGCGTCATGGCTGCCGAAAGTTTGTCCTTTAGGTAGGCCTGCCACTTGCCCGCTGCGCTTTTCTGGTGCATCCAGAGCCCTACGCTCAGCAGCACAACGGCCGCGAACAGTGATGAAACCCCCTCGGTTACCTCACGGCTTGCGCCGCTGATGCTCATGAAGTAGGTGGCCACCGCCCAGGTCAGACCACCGCAAGCCAGTGCGGCCACCCAACCACCATGCACATAGCCCAGCACATCGCGTCGCTCTGCCTTCTTCAGGAAAGCCAGCATTCCCACGACGATCAACAGCGCTTCAACACCTTCACGTAGCAGGATCGTGAGGGAGGCAACGAAGGTGGTTAATGGATCTGCCTTATTAGCGCCGAGTTCGGCGTCCACCTGGGCAAACAGATCGTCCAGCTTCTGTGCTGTGGCATCGGCTTGTTCCAACCGCCCACCGGCGAGCGCACCGCGATAGGCCAGCATGGCGTTTTCGACTTCTGTGAGAAGTGCCTGGTTGCGTGCGCGCAATGCAGGCTCAAGCGGCTCAAAACCATCCAAGTAAGCCGACAGGCCCAGTCGTGTTGCGCTGGCCCGGTCGCCCGCGCGCGCCGCGGCAAGGCTCTTCTGAAGGAGTGAGCGGGCCAGGGTTAGTCCGCCAGAGCCGCTCGCAACAGCGGTGACTTCTGGGTGGCTACGAACATATGCGGTGAGGTCGCGAGCTGCGTCTGGTGCTATCAGTTCGGATAAAGCGGCTTCGGTCAAGGTCGCTGCAGCAGCTAGATCGGGAAAGACAGTCTTGGCGGCGGTGTCTCGAACCCAGGATTGTTCGCCGCGAGCACGCATGGCATCGTCATGCGACAGTGTTCCTGTGAAGAAGGCCAGCGCCCAACGATCCTCGTCAGCGAGCGTGCCGAAGCCCTGCATCGATGTGCCGGTCACGCCTTGAGAAATGACCTGGTACAGCGCGAGCACACTTCGCGAACGGGCACGATCATGATCGGTGAAGGCGATCGGGGGCGGGTCTAGCTTGGTGCTGAGTGGGCCGTCGCCAGCACCAGTTGCCCCGTGGCATGACGCGCACTTGGCTTCAAACAGCACCTTAGCGCGTGCGAGATCCGGTGGCTGAGTCGGAGATAGCGGAAACGGATAGGCTTTGACCAACGCCGCTGCCAGCGAATTGGCGCTGTCGGCCACTGCTTTGGCATCCGCCTTTGCGGCAATGAGGTCTACTAGCACTTTGGCCTGCCGCTGCAACTCGGGCAGCACCGCAGTGCTCGGCAATGCGGCTAGCTGCAGCACAGCGGTTGCCGCGAATTCCTTCATTTCTTCGTATTCACTCGCACTTTGAATCTGGCCGTTGCTTACTGCGCCACCGTAGTCAACCGCCAGGTAGTCCAGCAACTGCCAGGTCTGCTTAGCCTGATCGCTGGCAGCAGGGTCGGCAGCCCAGGCGGGAGAAGCAGACCAGAGCACAAACAATGCGGCTATTGCCAGGAATCTTCTGGCGTAAAGAGAAAGCATTTTCATGATATGGAAGTGTTATTGATTCTCATTTTATTCAGGATATGGCCCACTGGGCGTTGCTCAAGGCCGTTCGGCATAAGTTTCTAAAAAGGAGGTTTGCTTGTTGTAGGCAAAAAATGACTCAACCAAAAACGCCGCATAACTTAGGTTGCATTTATCGATCGAGTCACAGCCAACTGTGCTGAATGCCTATAAGAGGCAACATATTCATCTTCGTCATGGTTGCTGAACGATTACGTGACGAGCACTGCCAAGATTAGTGTTCCCAGTGCAATGCGATACCACGCGAAAACTCCAAATCCATGTCCGGTCAGATAGCGCATCAGAAGGCGTATGGCAAGCAGCGCAAATACGAAAGAGGCAAGGAGACCCATTACAAAAACGCCGATGTCGTCGCTCGACAATGCGTTCCAGTGCTTAAAGAGGTTGTATCCGGAGGCGGCCCCCAAGACTGGAATGCCAAGGAAAAACGAAAACTCCGTCGCCGCCTGGCGTGAAGCCCCGAACCATAGCCCGCCGATAATCGTCGCGCCTGAGCGAGAAGTACCCGGCCAAAGTGCAAGGCACTGCACGAAACCAATCTTCAATGCGTCGATTCGGCTGATCTCTTCGGCACGCTCGGCCTTTACATGCACGGGCCGCCGCTCGGCCCACAGAATCGCGATACCACCGATTACGAGTGCGACGGCCACTGGCCCTGGGCTAAATAGCAGCCTCTGCACATGAGATCCAATCAGCAATCCGAGCACTGCCGCAGGCATGAATGCAATGGCGAGGTTCACTAAGAACCGGCGAGCGCCCTGATCGGCACGCGCTGAGACAACAACGTTTGCCAGACGAGCCCTATATTCCCAGATGACCGCGAGCATCGCGCCGAACTGGATGAACACTTCAAAGACGTCGCGTTTCTCTTTCGCAAGGAATGAGAGCGCATTGCCCGCCAGGATCAAGTGCCCTGTCGAGGAGACTGGCAAGAATTCCGTGATGCCTTCGACGACGCCCATCATTAGCGTCTTGAGAACAAGTTCAGCGTGCATTTGCAGGCGGCATTGGTAGAGTCGAGTGGGACATCAGTTTCTCCGAAGCGATGTTCACGGCTCCGCATGTGTCAATGAAAAGATGGATCATCTTGCTGGCGTATGGGAATCTGCGCCGTTTCGTTCATGGCCGCGAAAAGCAGCGATCAGCAGAAACCCCGCTCCCAGGGTGATGCCAATGTCGGCTGCATTGAACGCCGGCCAGTGCCAATCACCCCAATGGAAATCGAGCCAGTCCACCACGGCCCCGTGCCGCACGCGATCAATAACATTGCCGAGCGCGCCTCCGAGAATTGCCGCATAGCCCACAGCCTCAGGTGTTGCAGTCTTCTCGCGGGCAATAAGCCAGGTGAGAAAGGCAGAAGCAGCGATGCCAAGAGCAACTAAAAAGCTGCGTTGCCATCCACCCGCCTGCGCCAAGAAGCTGAAGGCCGCACCTGGATTCAGCCAATGCCCGATGTTGAACCATGGTGTGATTTCATGGGAGCCATACAAAGGAATCCACGCGACGATGGCCGCCTTGGTCGCTATGTCGGCGGTAAGCACAGTCACGGCCAGCAGGTATACCCACAAATTAGTCCTCTTAATGGCCATGGGGCTTGATTTCCTCAGACGACCGCAGCAAGCGCATCCCATTGAAAACGACGGCCAGGCTAGCCCCCATGTCGGCCAGAATCGCCAGCCACAGACTTGCATGTCCAGTAAAAGCCAAGGCCATGAACACCGCCTTTGTCCCAAGCGCAAACACGATATTGGCCGTCAAGATGCCTGCAACGCGTTGCGATAGCCGGATGAACTCAGGAAGCTTGCGGAGGTTGTCTTGCATCAAGGCGACGTCAGCCGTTTCGATCGCTGTATCGGTACCAGCAGCGCCCATCGCAAAGCCTATGCTCGACTTGGCCAACGCTGGCGCATCGTTAACGCCATCCCCAACCATACCAACTGGCCCGCGTGCGAGTAGCCCTTCGATTGCCAACAGTTTGTCCTGCGGAAGTAGTTCGCCCTTGGCGTCGGTGATGCCCACCTGCGCAGCCACAGCTTGCGCGGTTTTCGAATTATCGCCAGTCAACATGACTGGCTCGATCCCCAGCGACTTGAGTTCGGCGATTGCTTGCCGGCTGGTGTCGCGCACCGTGTCGGCCACGGCCAGCAGGGCGAGTACTTGCTGGTCAGTTGCGAGGAGCACAACGGTCTTGGCCTCGTTCTCCAACGCATCGAGCTGAGTCTCGATCTCGAGTGTTGAAAGTCCCAGCTCTTTGATCAGCCGGTGGTTGCCGACGTAATAGACATCTCCATCGACGTTGCCTTTGACGCCTCGTCCAGGGATCGCTTCGAACTTGCCCACCTGAGCATGCGGTTGGTTGTAGCTGGCCACGATGGCAGAGGCCACAGGATGCTCCGACAGCGCATCGATGCTCGCAGCAATCCGCAGAACTTCTTCCCTCGGCTGGCCACGCAACGGTACGACATCGGTCAGAGAAGGGCGACCATGGGTCAGGGTCCCCGTCTTGTCCAAAGCCACCGATTTCAGGTGTCGCCCTTGTTCGAGGTAAAGACCGCCCTTGACAAGAATGCCCCGGCGTGCGGCCGCTGCCAGGCCGCTGACCACGGTAACCGGCGTGGAGATCACCAATGCGCAGGGGCAGGCAATGACCAGCATCACCAGCGCTTTGTAGACCCATTCGAACCAGGGCTGCCCGAAAGCGAACGGAGGAATGACCGCAACGGCGAGAGCAACCGCGAAGACCGCCGGTGTATAGATGCTGGCGAACTTGTCCACGAAGCGCTGCGTGGGTGCGCGTTGCCCCTGCGCTTCCTGCACCGATCGTGCAATACGGTCGAGAGTGGTTTCACCCTTTCGAGAGGTAACGCGGAACTCCAGCGTGCCGCGCTCGTTGATGGTACCGGCGAATACCGTGGCACCGGCGGTTTTCTCCACGGGCATGCTCTCACCGGTGATCGGCGCCTGGTTTACCGATGATTGGCCCGCGACGACTTCACCATCCAATGCGATGCGTTCGCCCGGACGCACCCGTACAATGCTGCCGAGTGGCACGGAATCCGCCTTGACTTCATGCCATTGCCCGTCCGGCTGGCGTACCAATGCGTTCTCCGGCGCCAGATCCATCAGCTTGCGGATGGCATTGCGGGCCCGATCCAGGCTCAAGGCCTCAATCATCTCAGCGATACCGAAGAGCCAGATCACCACCGCTGCCTCAGGCCACTGCCCAATCAGGGCCGCACCGATGACGGCGACCGTCATCAACAGGTTCATGTTCAGCGAGCGCGTCTTCAGCGCAATCCAGCCCTTTTTGAGGGTCTCGACCCCACCCAAGCTGATGGCCACGAGGCACGCAAGAATGATGGGCCAGGAGGCCTCGGATGCCCCCGCAAAGACCATGGCCTCTGCGCCGAGCGCTAGTACGCCGGAGACCGCCATCCGAATCCATTGCCCGCGCGAGATGCTGGTGCCGAAATCACGGGGCGCAGATGGCTCTGGGTCAGAGGTGCTTTGGAGCACTGGAGCCATGCCGAGTCGCTCAATCGCGGTCGTCACCGGAGCCAGATCGGCAAGATCGTGGCTCACGGTAAGCGTACGACCCATAAGATTGAAATTCAGTGCTTTCACCCCTGGCATACCTTCGAGCGCCTTGCGCAACAGCCCCTCCTCGGTTGGACAGTCCATTTTTTCGATGAGGTAGATGGCTTGGCCCTGCGGCGCGGTGTCGCCGCTGCGCTCGATGCTGGCCTTCATGCCGACATCGTTCAGCGCCTTGAGGATCGGCGCAGGGTCCGGCAAATGATGCAGCACATCCAGCCGTCGCCCCATCAGGTTGAAATCCAGTCGCTCAATACCGTTGATTGCACCCAGGCGCTTACGGATTGTTGCCTCTTCGGTGGGGCAATCCATATTCGGAATAAGGAAGCGTGTACCGTTGCCTGGCACTGGTGTCCGGATTGAAGACGCCACCATGCGAGGGGGGAGGGCTTCGACAGCGATTGGCATGCTACCCGCCGTCTTTTCTACCGGCTGCATACCCAGATTCACGATGGCCTGGGCAATCGGAGTGGTATCGGTGAGCGTATGGGATACCGTCAACGTGTGGGCCTTCAGGTCGAAGTCCAACTTCTGTACCCCTTCCAAAGGCTCCAGCGTTGCGCGCAACTGGCGTTCTTCGCTGGGGCAATCCATTTGCTGGATGAGATAGACAAGCTGCGAAGACCTGGGCTGCACGACCGCCTGCATGCCAATGTCGTGAAGTGCACGCAGGATTGCATTTTGGCCGGCAGGCTCATGCACTACTTCCACGTAATGAGCGGGCAAGTCAAAAACTACAGCTTGGATGCCATCAATTTGCGCTAGCCGCTTGCGGATCTGGGCTTCCTCACTAGGGCAGTCCATATTGCCTATGAAAAAACCCGTCACGAGCGGCGCAACTGTCGCTTTCGTGATTCCTGTAGCGCACCCACATGTTGAGCCGCAAGTTGCTTGCGTCATTGCATTGTTCATAGTCAGTTGTCCTTGAATTCCTGATCGCTGGTTCGCTGCACGTAGTAACGGCATCAGATGCGACAGCGCACTCTGATTGATCATCACGCCGTCACTTGACTTCGGAGCCTATCTAGCGCATCATTAAAAACCCTAAAGCAGATTGAGAGTCAAGGGAAACCCGCAACTAGTGCCAGGGAATACAGAGTGAAGATCGGTGAATTGGCCAGCGCGACAGGGGTGCAGATCCCAACAATTCGTTTCTACGAGCAGGAGGGATTGCTGCCACCTGCAGCGCGCACGGCAGGCAACTACAGGCGATATGACGAATCGCACGTCCAGCGACTAGCGTTTGTGCGAAATTGCCGCTCGTTGGATATTGGGCTGGACGATATCCGGTCTTTACTTCAATTGAAAGATAGGCAGCGTGAACCTTGCGGCGAGGTCAATGAGCTTCTGGACAAACATATCCTGCAGTTAGTCAAACGCATTGAGGAGCTGAAGGCTCTCGAGGGACAGTTGATCGCTCTTAGAGCGCAATGCTGTTCCGGGCAGGTCGTCGAGCTGTGTGGAATACTTGATGGCCTGTCGTCGGCGTTGCAAAGTCCGGTGCCAACGATGTTATGAAAAATATCGGCCGTCTACTCAGCGAACCCAAGAGTTTGACTCGAAAGAGATTTGATTTACACGCGGCGTCTGCATCGATGATGGACTTTCAGTGTATTGCGCATACTTGCACTGGTACTTCTGATTTGATCGCGCAACTTTGACAATCTGAACCTCAGTCGGTTCGATACATAGAAGCTTCACGCCCAGCCTTCGAGGGATGTGGAAGTCACTCAATTTGGATCGTGTGGAATGCACGATCGCCCAGGGAAACATGAAGATCCATTTCACATCGTTGGGGCTTCTTATGCTCAAGTTCTTTATCGCACTCATCGGCCTGTTTTGGCGAGTCCTCCTCATCGTTGGAGGCCTAGTGCTTGGCTCGCTCTGGAATGCTGCTTGGGCCTTCTTCACTTCGCCCATGACGGATGATGAGGAAAGCACCTCGATCTCCTGCGCTTACGATGCCCATACTGCATTCCAAAATGGAGAAATTGGTATGGGTGAACTTCAGTATTGGTGCGAACAAGAAGAAGACCTTTAACTAGCTGTCAACGTTTTAATCGAACGCTAGACCCCTTACCAGCTTTGTTAGAGAGGTTGTCTGCTTTGTTAATGCTGGAGTTTTCAAGCCCAAGTCGATAGCCCGCCCACGCCATCATGGAACTCCAGATGAGTGGAAGTGCAATGAACATCATTGCCAATAAAGTGTTAAGAATCATGCGCTTGTATAGTTGCGGCTGACCGGAGCTCACGCTTTGCGTAATCTCTTGCATCAATGCAGATCCGGTCAAACCTGGGTACATCGCATCGATTAAATGGGCGTCAACCCATCGGGCCACATACCACATGACGGCCCAAAACTTAACTGTGAATATTGCTAATCCACCAACCACCATCACTTTCAAATCGTAGCAACTAATCACTACGATCAATGGCAGGAACATATACAACGCCATCAGTACAAGTGCTTGGAGCATGGGAAGCATATTCAACAATGGGACCATGCCGAGTGAGGATTCAAATGCCTGTTTACCTACTCCGATGGTACTAATCCCCCCTGTGACAGTACGCCACGCGTTCGTGCCCTTGCCATAGTCGTCGCCCAGCATCTTGTCAGGACTAACAAATGTCGGGTTGGCCTTCTCAAAGGCTAGCTTTGCCATGGCATCCTTGGCCTCATCTGTCGAACTAAACGTGATAGTGTTTTGGGCGACTTGCAAGAGACTCCGCCATGTCGAGGTGTTGCTGGTGAGGCGCTCTCGCACTCCTCCTGTAGCAGCGTCAGCTTCCCACCATTGCTTGCAAGTTGGGCGCCCCCAGTCCGGGTTCATAAAGCCCTGATCCGAACCGCCACCTTGCATGTATTCGCTGTCGCGATTGAAGTCGATGCTCCAGCCAGGCACCGGGTTATATGAGCGCATCACGTCATAGAAACCGGGCTCTGTTCGGAAAAACTGGCTGCCCACCCAGTCCACATCCGTGGGGCCATAGATGCTCCCCTCTGCGAGAATGCCTCGGCCGTTTGCTGAGATCTGATTCTTGTCCATCGAGAAATACTGGCTGCGCGCAGGCACAAAGCACTCGCTGTAGAAGCGCTGCACATCGTGCAACAGAGCCGGATCTTCAATCGTGGCCATCCTGGCCAGATCTGCTACGACGCGCAGATCGCGTTCAGAGCTGGTCATGCCCGCCCGAAAAGCGCCATTGATGCCAGAGGACAGCCCCATGACGCTGTACCACCACAAGGGGACATAGGACAGGTTTCCAGATCGGGCAAAAGACCCATTCACCGCGTCGGCCATCGCTCGGTCGTAGCCCGAGTTCGTCCCACCCTGTGTCGACACGACCTGAGGCTCAGAACCATCTGCAGCTCGCTCTGGCTTGTAGCTGAGATTGATGTTGTGCAGCGAGGTGAGAGGCGTGGTGGCGAAGCACAGGGCCATAACCAGCAATGCTGTAATCAGCTTGGTCTGTATGGACTCGATGAGAGCCAGCACGCCGTTAAACCCTGCGCCTTCTTCTTTAGCGCTATGCCACGCGCTAAACGCGATGAGCGCGAAGGGCAGGGCGGCCAGGCCGGTTCCGGTCAAAATTTCGCCGAGAAGGTTGGCGAATGCCCAGCCGTAGAGCGTCGTAAAAAGTTCAAGATAGCTATCGAGCTGCATATCGATCAGGAGATAAGGCCCATGATGAATCGGGCAATATTGCCCGCGCCTATTGGCACGAGTGCCAGGTACATCGTCAGCATGCCGGCAACGCGCCAGCGCATCGCCAGCACCGCCCGCAGCTCATGCTTGGCCACGTAGCCGCGTCTGAATCCCCAGGCCACGATCGGACGCCAACTGACAATCACCCAGCAGCACAGGGCGGTCTGAGTAAGCGTCCCGAGTTGCGCGCCCTTGCGAAACCACGCTGAGACAGAGACGACCTGTGAGGGCTCCAGCTTGAGCAGCCAGGTCAATAAGGTGCCGCCAATCAAAACGATCAAGGCACCGTAGATGAGCCAGGGCAGCCAACGACGAAGCCGCCCCTTACGCTTTGGAACCGACTCAGACGCTTCCACGACTTTTTCGGTGTCGGTCATCTTGTGCTCACACGTCCGTCGACCAACGGCGCAGGATCTGCACGCGTGCCGCCTTGCACATCCATCGACGCGGCCCCGGCTTGCTGCTGGTTGCCCATAATCGACAAAGCTGTCTCGCCGGTCATTTCTTTCCGAATGCGGAACTCAAACATCATGTCGTTGATGTACTGAGTCAGGCGGTCAATCTTCGTCTGCACCTCGGATCTAACGGGAGCAGCGCCCGTGGCCTCGGGCAGGCTCATACCGGAGATCAGCGCGTTACGCGCGATCAGTGCCTTGTCGATGGTCTTGTAGACCGCAACCTCCTGGGCCAGGCGGTTAATGGCCACGGACCGCACATCGGTCGGCAGCTTGCGCACGGCGTCCATCAGCTGTGGGCTCACGGCCATGCCGGGAGCGCTGACCTTGGCCAGGTCGGCATGGCTGCTTGAAGTGCTGAAGCCCATATTGCGCATCGTGGGCAGTACCTCGTCCAGCTCGCGCTCAAACTTCGGTGCAAGGCCAGTCGCCGTCGAGGTGATGGTGGGGCTCGGGCAATCGGAGCCTTGGGTGCACATATAGATTTTCTGATCACCAAGGACCTCAGAACTCCAACGGGCTAAGTCTTCAGGTGTCTTGAAAGCCTGGACCAGTCGTGTCGATGCCAGAGAGGAGCTACCGTAGTTCGCCGTTGCCAGCGAATTGGCAGCCTTGTTGATCGTGACGTTGTAGCCAGCCACCGCCAGGTCACGGATCGGCTGAATCGGTGGCGTGCCAGCACCCCCAGCGCGGGTACCGAACACCCATGGCAGCCCCGCACGCTGGCCAGACTCGTTCTTGTTGATATCGAGCTTGGCATTCACCACGCTGCCGCCCGCGTTGGCCTTTACCTTCCAGGCATCGCCCTTTGCCAAAGCAATGTACTCCTCATACGGGTCTTGACCATTCTTAATCATCGACTCCATCTCTTCGCAGGTCTTGAGCGACGCGGACACCAATAGATCCGCCTTTTGGCTGAAGTTCTGAAAGAGTTGGTAAAGGCCAGGCTGTGCGCGCTGGAGGAAGTACAGCGGCAAGGCCGAGATGCCCGCCTGGACGGCTCCAGTGATGGTTGCACCCAGGTTCTGAATGCTGTTCATGAGATCCGACCAGGAGAGGCCAATGTCAAATTTTCCGCAGGAATAGTTTGCGCGGACGCCAGCGCCCAGCTGCATCGACAAGGCACTGCGATGGGGCGCAGCGCTGATTGGAGAGCCGCCTCCCATCCGGTAATAAAGACCTGAAGACGTAATCGTCTGTGCGGCAGCCGGTGCCACGACCGAGGGAGCCAGCACGCAGGCCAGGCTCACGGCCACGCAGATCCGCTTGAGGCGCAGAGAAGGGGAATGTGTGATTGTCATAGTGATACTGGAGTGGGAGGTCAAGGCACGGAATAGAGATAGACACCACGGCGCCGGCAACAGGTGTACTTTTGCCAAAGATTCCAGGCGTAGCCGTCATCGGAACTGGTTGCACCGTCCCCAAAGGAGGTCAGTGAGAGCGAGTCGTTTTGGCCGAACTGCTGGCACCCGGACCAAGCCTGCGGATACAACATCTGCCATTTGCGTTTCTCCCCATAGTTGAAGTAGCGATAGCCACCGGAGGGCTGGACACGCGAATAGATGTGCGGCTGAGCCTCCTTGTAGATGATCGAGGCGACCCTCTCAGCCAGCACGGCTGAGGCCTTCACGGGGTGCGACTGGATGATTTCTCCGGTGCGTGGGTAAACGTTGCCCCAGGTCTGCGTGTAGCCAGACCCGATCTCGCCTAATCCGGGCACCCAGGCCTGCGGGTAGATCATTTCCACGGGCACGATGCCGCGCCAGAAAGGCGCATCGAGCTCGCTTTGGAAGTGCAGGTTGAAATAGCTGGCTCCGCCAGGACAGAAGAGGGCACCTCCGGTGCTGCCCGAGAGTATTTCTGAGAGCTGCTGCAGACCGGCGATGCCTGCCTGAATCTGCTGCACTGTCTCGGCAATCTCCATCACCTGCTTCACGCCCTCAATGGTCTTGAGGATCGTTCCAAGGCTGGCCAGCAATGATTCCGAGCTCAACAGACCCTTGGCATCAGATGCCACAGTTTCTGCAATGCTGGCAGGCACTTGGGTCCACTGGCGCCCAATATTGGGTAGCTCCTTCGAGGGGAACTTGGCCAACTCGCTAACCGTGGGAAATGCGATGGACTTCGGCATTGTGAACATGCCGCCAGACGCGAGCATGCTGGCAAACATGCCGGCAGGATTGCCTATGGCATCCGCCCCTTTGAAGTTCGCCATGGCCGAGTTGCTGTCCAGGCCGCCGGCGGACGAGTCCAGCAGCCGTCCTGTCAGTGCAGATCCAGCCGTTGTCAACGTGGTGGCCACGACCGTGCCGATGTCGGTCCAAGGGTGGCGCAGCGGTTCGTTGTAGGTGCTGACCACCACGTCTGGCACATAGTGGGAGATCTTGATCGAGGTCCGAATCCAGCATCCGGTCCAGCCGCAGCTCAAGAAAAAGCACACGCCCTCGACGGAGTACGACACACAAGACAAGGCTGCCTTGGCCGTATTCGCGATGATGGCCGGGGTGGTGGTTCCTGCCATGGTGGTGGCCGGTGTGAGCACGGCGCACATCGAGGCCGTACTGACGGCCGCGACGAGACGGCGCAGCCTGAGATTTAGGGAAGCTCGTTTTTTCATCGGGAAGGCCTCTGCTGAGCCGCGGCGAATAGTTCGATGGCGCGGTCCACATCCGCAACTCCATAAATGACCTTGGCGCGATTGATGACGATGGCCGGGAGCCGGTCCAATCGGTACTGGACGGCCAGCGTCATGCCGGAGGCCGCATTGGTGATCTGGTCCTTGTAGCGGCGGCGGATCTCGCCCTCGTGCTGACGCATGTAGGCCATGGCGTCGGCCTCGTTCTTGGGCAGCCCTGCATTGAGCTGCTGCTCAAGCTGAGCCATGGCGTCCACGCGATAGACCTTGAGCACGTAGCCAGGCTGGCGAAATGGCGGCCGCACCACCGTGGCCGAATTGGCGAAAACTTCCACCGTCGTCACCGAAGGGCCGATGGAGCCTTGGGCCAGGACGCCATGAGAGCAAAGGCCCAGCACCAGGGCAGTGAGGGATGACCGCATCATGCGCGTGCCTCCTGCAGGCGTGCCGCCACGCGGTAGGCCGCTTCAACCTCGGTGCATCCTTGCTCTTTCATGAGGCGGTGGCGCTCGGCTTTCTCGTGGCCTTCGGTCATTGCGAGGGCAATGGGCAATGCCGGTGGCACGTTTCGGAACAGCCACTGATTGTTCGCGCTGATGAGCACACCTTCGGTGTACTTAGCCGGCTCCTTCACGGCAGACTCCATCATGTGGCGTTGCTCTGGTGTGAGCGAACGAAAGCGCGCGATCTCCTCGATCTCGTTCTTGTCCATGGTCAGCAGCATCCAGAACTCGCACATGGACAGCACGCGGGACATACTGCCTGGGAAGTCCTTCAAGTTTTGCGTGGCCAACCAGAACCAGGCATTGAGCTTTCGCCACATCTTGGTGCCCTTGGCCACCTTCGGGCCAAGCAGCTCGTTGGTGGTAATCAAGTGCCCTTCATCAGTCAGCATGATGAGGGGGCGATCCTCATGCTGAGCGGCCTCTGCGCGCGACTGCACCGAGTCCAGCAGGCTGGTGTAGGCCACAGCAAGCGCATCCTCATAGCCGTCTTTGGTCAGTGTGCCCATTTCCACGAGGGTCACATCGGCATCGGGCCAGTCCTGGCCCAAGCGGTTGAAGAGCTTGCCGCGCAGGCCTGTGGTGAAGCTCATCATCGAATGGCCCATCTCTTCGGCACGCGAGCGGCGGTGCTCCGACAGAGATGCGTCCTTGACCATGGCCGTCAGCTCCAGGGCAACGTCTTGTGTCAGAGGATGGGGCTTGCCTTCCTTGGACACGCGCACTGCGGCTCGAATAATGGCTCTGGTGACCAGATAGCGGTCGGCCCGCGTCATGCGTTTGAGCTCGGCGTCTTCACCGCCCGTAATCATCATGATGGCCGAGATGAGCATCTCGCCCAGGTAGTCGCGCTTTTCTTCGTCCGAGTCGTCGTCGGCGTCAGCAGGCTCCATCACTTCATTGACCGACTCCATCAGTCGCTCGGCACCGACGAGCTCAGCATCCTCTTCGGAGGGGATACCCGCTCCAGCGCCGAAGTATTCCTCCGCTGCCTTGAAGGACTCCATGATCTCCTTGTCCTGCAGCAGCTGGCTGCCGTACACGAATGGAGGCAGTGATACGTCTGTATCGCCGCTCAAGTTGACGCGATGCACGCTCAAGCCTTTAGTGGCCATGTCCTTGACCATCAGATCGAAGGACTTGCCTGCATCAGCAATCACCAGGCGTGGACGGTGGATGGCCATCACCAGCATGGACAGGTAATTCAACGTCGCCGACTTGCCCGCACCTGTGGGGCCGAACACCACCATATGGGCGTTCTTCTTACGGTCAATCTTGTTGAGTGGGTCGATCCACAACGGCTCGCCGCCGCGATTCCAGAACCAAAAGCCTGGGTTGGCCGTGCCGCGTGAGCGCCCATAGACCGGCAAAATGGCGGCGATCAGGCTCGCAAAAGTCAGGCGCGACCGTCGCATGCTGCGAAGGTCGAACGAGGGATCGAATGCAAATGGCAGTGCACGCAGGAAGGCGTCATGCGGCACCAAGTCCTCTCGGGATTCGATGAAGCGCATCCCGGTCGGCGTCAGCTGGGCATTGACCTCGGAAACAGCCGCATCCAGATCCGCATGGGTCTTACCGCTCAGGTACAGCCCCATGAACATCGGATACAGCTTGTCCCCGGTGGCCATGTGCTGGAGCACTTGCTCCGACTCTCTATGGGTCTCCTGCGCCACGGCGTTTTGAGCACGGGAAGCCCTTTTGATGTCTTCGACGTGGCGCTCGACCTGGTACTGCGCTGCAATCGTCACCGTCACAGACAGCATCGATCCAGGCGGCAGTCGGTCAAACCGCGCATAGGCTTCGTTCCCGATCCGGCTTTCTGCGGAGAAGTGCCCGATGCTAGGGTGAGCACGAAGGTTTTGCAGCGTGAGGAACTTCACCGGCTGGCCATCGAACTCGAAGCAGCCTTGTTCCTGGTTGCACGAGGGCTCCGAAAGGTTCAGCGACTCGGAAAAATCCCAGTCATAAATACCCTCTGGAGCCTCATCACCCGGATAGGGCGCGCCGCGGAACAGCTCGGCGCCCGTGCTGGCCCAGGGCACGCTACGGTTGAAGAATGGAAGCATCCACTCGTAGAAGTCCTTGCCGTTGGCACGCCGCGCCGTCACGCCGGCTTCGTTCAGCGTGGCAAGCAAGGTTGTGGCCACCGCCTCCATCTGCTGCTCGGCCAGGCGGCGCTCATTGACCAAGTCATCAAACTGGCGATAGATGCAGCAGCGAACACGGCGCTGCTGGCCGCGCCAGGTCTGGCCCGTCACCAAGGTGTCGGTGAACAGCCCTTGCTCTCGGGAAACCTGCGACAGGTGACTGCGGAACTCTTTCAGCACGGACTGCGTGTATTCCGAGTCGATGATGGCCTGCGCGCGATTGGCGTCCTTGTGCTGGGACAGGATGTAGTCGTGAAGGTATTGGTTCAGCCCGTCGATGTTTCGGTCATCGCTCAGGAAGAACTGGACCACCCAAGGAGAAGAGTCGACCTCGGGAATCGCCTGGATAGCCTCTTGAATCTTGCGGCAGTGCTCTTGCAGGTACTCCAGCGGCTGCGCCTCCGTAGCGACAGCCCCCAGCTCGAACAGCGCGCCCAAGGTCTTGCCGTCGCGCATCACAAAGTTGCGGTCTTTGGGTGAAAACTTGACCCAAGGCAGCAGCTCAGTGAAGGAGGGCGGACGGGCGGCCATCTGCTTGCGGTCGGCGGCTGTCATGAGCCGGCGCTTGTGCCTGCCTTTGGTGCCCCCAGACAGGCCCAGCATTTCCAGCAATCCGCTCATTGGCCAGCCTCCCGCGCAGTGCGGCCGCGTGAGAATGCGGCGCGGCCTTGTTGCAGCTCTTCGGCCACCTCACCGGGCATGGCGTACTCCGTTGACTCATACATTGGGAAAACCGTGACATAGCCAGGCACGGGGTAACGGCCCTTGGCCAGGTGGGGATAGACCACCATGACTAGATCCGGGTTGGGTACGCGTGCAAAGCGCTGTTGCATAGGCTCCAGGGCTGACCAGTAGCGCTGCGTCATTTCGTCGCCGCGCGCGATCGGGCGCGCACTCGACGCACGCTCCAGGCGGTCCCGCGCCGTCTCACGAGAGGAAGCTGCTGACTGCGGGGGCTGAAACTTGCCCCGATACACATCCACCAGGGTCGGACTGCCAGCCGTAGCCTCCTTCAGCGGAGACTCGCGCGACCCAATAGCCGTGCAACCAGCCAGTAGCGCGGGAAGCACGATGGCAAGAAGAAGGGGATTATTCGAGGCCATAGCGGGCTCCAGACAGGACATTGGGGGACTGCGTGCGGTGCACGATCTTTCTTGGGTCGGCGGGCTTGTCGATTTCGATCTGGCGGTCCAAATGCACGACCAGCTGCTGGCCAGCGGGCGTGACCACCGCGTCAAACGAGCTCTTGAGGCGCTCAGTCAGCCAGCGCACCAGCTCATCGGTGGCTCCAGAACCCATGCGGCCCAGTGCAAAACTGCCGGCATTTCCGGTGATCGAGGAGGTGGTGCCATTGCTGCTGGCCATGGTGGTGGTCTGGGCCTGCGCCAAGGCCTCGGCGGCCACGCCCAAGCCCTTGGCACCAATGATGTCGGTCAGGTAAGCCGGCGCATTGGTCACGAACTTGCCTTGAATACAGGGGTTGCCGTACAGATCACTGATGAATCCAAGGTCTGTGGAACCATTGGTAGCGATGGCTGTGACGCCGGCACCTGCCTGGGTCTGCGGCGCACGACGCGCCGAAACCGTATGGATCGCACCATCGTTGAACACGAAAGTCATGCTGCGGATCTTTCCCTCGGTGCACGACAGCGCCATATCGCCTACGGCCACGCCGGTAACGATCATCCCGGCGAGGTCTTCGGGCAACTCCCAGCCGTTGGCGGCCAAGTTGTCGCGCCCGACCATGGCTTTGAATTGCATGGGGTCCGTCACACGGCCATTGACCGGCACACGGCCGATCAAACTGGTCATCGCGGTGACGCCCGCCAGCGTGGAGTTCTCCGGCAGCGTGAAATAAGCCACGGGTTGCGGCTTCGTGGCCGCCTGAGAGGCCTGAGCAGCTTGTGCGGCCTGGGCTGCGCTGACCGCACTGGGCATGGATTGCGTGCCGTCCGGGGCTACCCGCACGTAGCGCGTAACCATCTTCCCTTGATGCTGAGTTGTCTCGGTCGTGTAGCCCATGGGCGGAACCACTTTGTAGGCAGTGCTGCCACCGGACAAGCCTAGATCCTGGGAGCCACCAACGGGACGATGACCTCCGCCGGCGCCATTCGAGCCAAGCCCCGTAACAGAGTCGATGGCGTCGCCAATGGGCTTAAAGACATCGACTGGGGCTGGATCTGTGTCATTGCTGGTACCACCGACCGCACCAGCCGGCGAGGCACCTGCAGGTGCACCTTTCTCCAAGCGTTCCAGGCGCTTGCTGAAATCCTGGTTAGCACGGAGCACTTCCTGAATATCTGCTCGCAGATCCTTGTTGGCCGCGACCACCGTGGCCAGCGTCTCGCTGGGGGTGTCCTCATCTGCGCCTGCCGTTTTGGGCAGGGGCGCAGCTGCCATGGGCGCTGCGGTCGGTGCATTGTTCTGGCGCATGACGATGACCGAGCCGACGATGACGAAGGCCACGATGACCAGAACCGGGGTGAGTTTGTTGCTTTTCACTGCCATGGGTGCCTCACAGACAAGACTCGAAAGTGCGATCGCACACCAGGTAGACCGCCGTGGTGTCGGTGTCTGTACCGGCAGCACCGATCCGGCCATGCTGGGCCGTGGCCGAGAGCCAGCGCCCGCGCAAGCTCTCCAAGGGCAGCTCCAGGGCAAAGCGCGAGCGGTTGGTGACGCGCACCGCAGTCACATACAGGTTTCCCGACTTCCACTGGCCTACGGGCGCAGCGTCCACGGCAGCGCCACGGAACAGTGTCGGCACGGGCTCGGTTCCTACGCCAACCTGGCTCACACCTGGCGTGCCACCAGCCAAGCGTCGAGGTGCGTAGAGCTGGCGGGCAGCATGTCGAGTGAGCTGCACCATGTCCGCAGCAACGCTCTCTTGCTGTTGAGACTGGCCACCAGACAATGCAGCTCCACCAATGGGGTTCGGCACGGTCGCGGGCTCGATCACAGAAACCTGCAGCTCGCCTTTAGCGGACTGCGTGGACACGACCTTGCCCTTGGAGTCTTTGGCGTCTGGAGCGGCTACCGCAATCAGATCCATCGGAATCTGCTGGCCGCTATCCACCAGCTCGGCAATGATTCGGATCGCCGTGAATGGCACGAGCGCAGTCACATAGATCGTGCCGGCGATCGTCTCGATACGCGCCACGCTATCCATGTCACTGGGCATGCGCAGCAACGCATCGGCTGGCAGGGTCACAAGGCGCTCCTGGCCGACCGTCAGATTCACCCGGACTGGCTCACGCGCAAACACAGCACGCTCGGCGGGGCCAGAAGTCAAAGGAGCCGGGCCAACGCGGCGAAGAGACGCTTCGGCAGCTGCGCGCCTGGCGGAACCTACGGCTGTATTCGCCAGCGGTGCGGGCACGCTAACGCCTGCCACCATGCGCCCGCCAGCTGGGGCGCGTCCGGCATTGGCTCCTGCAGCTGGTGTTGCAGCTGCTGCACCCGTTTGGCCCAGGTCAATAGGCTCATTGAACTCGGGCGTCTCGGTACTGCCCGCCAGCGATTCGACCTGCTGAGCAGCGACGCTGCCATGCAGAAGCTGCAGGGCGACCAGGAGGCAGATCGAAAGAGAACGACGTTGGATCATGTGGATCAATCGACAGAGGTGTCACGAGGCAGGCTCGAAGGGGCAATAGTTCCGGGCAGACGCGGTGCTTTCAGGTCCGCTTGAACCGGCGCCCCAGGCTTGAGCTCCGCAGGATTGAGGCGCGCGGGCTGGCTACTGCCGAAGCAATCCAAGCCCAGACGCCATGGGTTGCGCTCACGGTCCACATCGAAGCGCACCACGCGCAGCGGGTACCGAATGAATACGTCCTTGACCGGCTGGCCTGCGAAGGTCTCCTGAACCTGCATGTCCAGCAGCACCGTCCAGGCATCCGAGCCTTCACGGATCACGCGGTTTTCGCTGTACGGGAATCCGGGGATCTCGCTGATCTGGCGAGTACGGCGGCGCAACTCGCCTTTGGCATGACGCTGCTGCATATCGGTTTGCAGTTGCGCCTGGCAACGAGGCGTCAAATAGAACTGCATCGCATAAATCTGCTTGCCATAGTCTTGAGAACCATCGCTTTGCCAGCGATTAATCTGCTGCCAGATGTAGTACGCAAAACCGTAGGCATTTGTAGACGGCACTGGCGACTGCCCATCAATCACCCGTATCGTGTCACCCGCCTTAATATCGGGTGCGACGTGCAAGTCGATATTTTTAGGAACGCGCGACGCGAACCACATCCCAGCCACACCGAAAAACACGACTGCAAAAATAATGTTTGTCAGTTTTTTGGTATGGCTGCGCTCCGACGCCAAAGCGTCCAGATAATCACCGCTGCTCATTATTTATCTTCCGATGATTTAGATTTGGCCTGGATGGAATTCATGCGATAGCTGCAACCCAACTGCATCCGGCCGTCATGGACCAGGAATTTAGGCTTTGCCAATTTATGTGACACAAGATAAAAATGCATCGAATGGAGATAGAAGCCTTCAGGCCGATTTCTCTTGACTTCTTGCAGATAGAGTGATGTATACCAGAGGACTGCGAAAGGTACGATAACGCACAAAATTGGAAGAGCGACCCAAAACCCGGTAATAAGAGCTATCGTCCCACCAATAAAAGCGCTCACAGCGAACGACACGCCCCCAATATACCCAGCTTCGCTCGTCGCCATACCATTGATAATCGGCGGCTCAGAATTCACGCGATCTGTCAAGGGCGCCATGACAGGCACCTTCCCTTGGAGGCGAGAGTCATTCGCTGCCATGTTAGGACAGCGCTTGGGCCGCGTAGTTGACCATCAAGATCACAAAACTAATAATAATCACGCTCACGATTACAAACTCCTTAAGGTCGCCCAATTGAATCTTGCCAGCGGTGTAGTCACGGTAGCGCTGCAAAGAGGCAGTTACAACGAATAGAAACGCGATAGCGGCCAGAACCAATCCCAGAATGGTCATTCCGAGCTTAAAATACGCTCCCATTTGCCCGAGAACATCACCCTCTTGTGTAGTCCCACCGCCGATACTTCCACCTGCAGGAGGTTGAATTGTTGGAAGAGCGCTAAAAGCAGGGCAGGTTGCGAGCAGCACAACCGGAGCCAGTGCAATAGAGGCGATTCCAGAATTAATTTTCTTCAAATGTTTTTTCATGATTTCTCCGGTTGATTAATTTCTTTGATTTACAAAATTATTGATCCGAGCACACCGACCACTAATAGAACGGTGATGGCAATTCCAATACATGCACGCATGGCTTCCGGTGCATTCAGCTCTCCGTCTCCATAAGCCTTCAATACCAGCGTGCCGAGCCATGCGCCAATAGAAAAAACCATCGCAAAAACCACGACAAAAAGCAGGTACTTCAAGCTTTGAGGATTGAATCCGGCACCTTGCATAAATGCAGTCGCCATTTCTGATTGCATGGTTTGCTTTTCTTTTGGTTATTGCCGATAGTCCCCACGCAATGGCGCGACTGGGCGAGGTTGGCGAGGTGCATCCACATGGTTCGTTACGCCGAGGCGCAGCAGCTCCAGGTCGCGCTGCAGCCAGTCGTAGCGGAACTTCACGCGCTGACCGGTCGGCGCGGCTTTTTCCGCGTCAGCAACCATCAGCTGCACCTGTTCGATCTCGCCAGCGATGCGCGCCAGGCGCTCGCGTTCCAGCTCGTCGTCGGCAACATCTGCCCAGGCCATCGCAGTGGTGGAGAGCACTCCAATCACCAAGAGGGCAAAGAACGAATGTCGTGAGCGTTTCATCAATATCTCCTTCAAAATCAATGTCATGCGTATTTCTTGAACGCGCCTACTGTTGTCGATAGGGTGAATGCCACAAGCACGGTGAACACCAGAACCATGTAGGCCGGGTTGAAGCCGCCGAATGGCCAGGACAGGTACAAGCCAAAGCCACCTGTAAGCGCCCAGCCCACATAGCGCTTGGCGTGGTGGTAGACGAACGAGGACTCGCGGCCGCCTTGCCAACGGCGCCGATCCCTGCGCACCAAGCCGTCGATCACTCCCATCAGGCAGGCGAGCGCAAATGCGGGGAGCGCGAAAACAGCAGTGCAGAGGCGCAGCAGAACGTCCTGCAGGACAAACATGCTGATGACCACCCATTCACTGAGCATGTGGATGAACGACGAGCCGGCCTTGGCCAGCCCTTTGAGTTGGGGCTGCACGCTTTGACCCAGAAAGCTGGGCAGAGCCGCATCTGTACCCGCCTGCTGGGCGGCCAAGTTGCGCTGATACCAGCGCAGCGCACCAAGACGCTCGTAGGGCATACGAACCCACTTCACAATGCGCAGCGAAAAGTCCACGGTGTCTGGCACTAGCAGACTGCGTGGCGCGGCTGCGATATAGCGCAGATCCTGCTGCACCATCTCCTGTGCATGGCGGATGCCCTGGCCACGCCAGAAGAAATAGCCACCGCCGATTTCAATTACCAGACCGATGAGCCACGAGGACACTGTCACGCTGAATAGCCCAAAGCCAACCAACACGGCCACGCCCACAGGGCCGTGTGTGCTTGGCTTTTTGGGGGGCGAGTTCGGAGCCGTCATGAGTGCTGTCCCATCACGTTGCCGGCCACGGCTGACGAAGTTGCGCCTGCCATGGCGTAGCCAGGCACATCGTCATCAAAGGCAGAGGCGAGATCCGTGTCGATCAACCCACCTGCACCAGCGCCCAAGGGCTGCGTACTGAGCCAGTCGGTTTCTGCGGCCCATGTCTCACTCGTGCGATAGCGGCGCTTCATGTCCTCTGCAACCGCCTTGAGCGAAGCGGGAATGAACGGGTCGTCCTTGGTATCAGCCAGAGGAATACGAATCTTGTGGCAGCGATTGCCTTCCAGCAGCGCAAACGCTTGACCCTGTGGCAATGAGAGGACGTCAGAAGGCTCGATCAGCGGTGCCTTCGACTTGTTCGCTATGTCGTTGTTCTGGCTGGTGAAATCGACGCCATTGCCCTGGGCAGCCGTGTCCGACACTCCCGATACTGGCGTGAGCACCGTCACGTTGACCTGTGGCACCTGGTCCGTCAGCAGGCTCGCGGTCGCCTTGCTGCGCACCCGCAGCATGCAAAGGTGGTTGAAGTTGTCGAGGATCTGGCCAGCCTTGGCCTTGTCACCAACCTTCGCCTCGATGTCGAACATCGACTGGGTGTATGCAGTGATGCGAAAGCCAGATCCGCCCAGTTTGTTGACCATGGGCACGAACTCGGGACCTGCAATCTCATTGACCTCATCGAAATGGCAACACACAGTCGGCAGCTGCAGCTTGCCGTCGCCGTGTGGGTCGAGGCCTGTCTTGTAGAGCTTGCCGCCGGTCGAGACCAGATCGGACAGCATGGAGTTGCCCACGGCAGACGAAACCACGGAGTCAGACAAGGCATCCAGGCCGGCATACACGATGCCGCCCTGGCGGAACACCGTCATCCAGTCGAAGATCGGCCGCTTGTCGTTCGGGTCAAAGTAGTCAGGGCTGATGAGCTTGCCCACCGCGCCGGAGGTGAGCTTTTCGAGGAATGGCCCCAGGCTGGCAATGATCTTTTCATAGAACGAACGCTCGTAGCTGAATGCGGCCGCCAGACCGACCAGTACCTTGTCGTCCAGTCGAGCTTCCTTGATGAGCAGATACATCGCCACCTGATCGGGCGAACGATCCTGCAGGCTTCTTGGAACCGGAGCCTTCTTTGCCACAATAGCGCGCTCCAGCTCCACCAGGCGGTCCTGATAGCTGCCAAAGCGCTGGGGATGGTCAATCGCGAGCTTGCGAAACGTCATGCCCGCGTAGTCCATGAACAGCGGGTCAATGCCCGTCACGTCCTTGAGCAGCGTCTCGTAGGTCGGAATGCGGCCGAGTGCCACCTGGGCCTGAGCCACGATGTTGGTGAACCGCCAGCTGAACTCCTTAAAGGCTGCCGAGTTGCCCGAGGAGGGCAGGGCATTCGTGGCACGGCCAGCGACTTCGGTGATACGCGCGAAATTGCCAATGCCGTTGTAGCGTGCAGAAATCTCCGGGTAGCCCAGATGGAACATATAGAACTGATCCAGGCGACCAGCGCGTCGTGCCTCAGCATGCATGCGAAGCATCAGCTCCGCGTCGCCCTTGGGGTCGATGACGATCACCACATGACCGGCATGAATGTCCTGAGAGCACAGAAGTTCCAATAGGCGCGTCTTGCCCACGCGAGTCGTGCCCATCACCAGCAAGTGGCCAGAGCGCGAGCCTTGGCGCAACACCACCGGCTTTTCGTTCTGCACTCCCACGCCATGAAGCACAGGGTTGCCGCCCAGGTCCACGCCCGTCGCGAAGGGGTTGGCGGTACCGCCGACATCAAGCGCACGCTCCAGTACCCTGGCCAGCAGGCTGTCGGTCTTGGCCTGCGCCCACTTGCGCATCTTTTCGCCGGTCGCTGCGAGCTTGAGCTCGGTTGGCGAGGCCTTCACGAAGCGCTGAACATCTGTCTCACGCGCGTCCAGCAAGCGCTGGGTGTGCAACTGCGTCCACTCAAAGCCTTCGCCCAGGTAGAGATGCTCCTTGAGATTGACAGGAAGCTTGTGAGGGGCCAAGCGCGTCATCTTGGTGAACTTCAGCCCGCGTTGATAGCTATAGACCTGGAAGGCCTGGCGCGCACGCACGCAACCGAAGCCGGCAGCGATTGCGCCCGAGACTGCGCCCAGCGAGTGGGGCATCATCAGCGCCCATGGCGCGGCTGCAGCTACGCCAGCAATCCCAAAAGCTGTGGCTGCGCTCAATGCTTCGACTGGCGGCCTCAGCACGCCTTCCATGGTCCCGTCACTCACTGCATGCCCTCCAGCTGGAACATGCCGTGATGGCTTGGAACATTTTGGGACTGCGCAGCCGCAAAAGGCGTTCCAAGCTGAACCAGCCTAACGCGCAACAGCCGAGCATTGGCACATGCTTTCACCGTGCCTTCCAATCCGATATGCACCAGGCCGAGTTCGCTCATGGAGCCACTCCAAACGTGCGCTGGGGCAGGATCTGGTAGGCGCGGCCATTGCTGTGCACCAGCACGGGAAAAACTGGCGCACCCTTGGCGATCAATGTTTCTGCAAGGAATGCCCCTGTATCAGGAGCCAATTGCAAGGGGTTGGCCACTTGCTGCAGCAGCTTGAATGCGGCTGGCGTTGCTGCCTGCACCACAATGCCGACAGCATTGAGCTGTATCAGCTTCTTGTGATTGAAGGCTACCCAGCGCAAAGACGCGTCGTCCGCGCCGATCACGAACATGGGCTGAGTCAGCCATTGGCCATTGAAGACCTGCACGCCGTCTTGCTTGAGCACACCTCCGCGCAATTGGCTGCGAAATGGGAAACGCAGCCCGTCGAGCACATTCGCCTCATCTGTGCCGCCCACGATCTGGGCCACATAGGGCGCCAACGGCACCGACTTGCCGCTGTCGTGGATCATCTCCAGCTCCACGCCGGCCAGGGCCGGCGCGCTGCAAGCGAATCCAAGGGCGAGGATGGCGAACCTGCAGTGCATATCAGCGTTTTCCGCGGTTGGCAGGAGCTGGCGATGCGCGCTCGATGATCTGCGTGCGTGGCACGTTCAGCATGTCGGCTGCACCTACAGAGGACTGCACGCGCGGCAGGCCGTCATAGTTCACCATCGGCTCATTGGGATACAGGCGGGCCATGGCCGCCTGCATCTCACGGTCCCACAAGATGCTTCGCTCCACATCCTGGTGAAAGATCCGCGCCATGCGCTCGGCATACTGGCGGCGCTCTGCATCGTTACGAGCATGAATGCCCAGGACCTCAAGGGGCGATAGCTCCTTGACTGAGAAATTGGCACGAGGTCCCAGCGACAGCACCTTGGCACGCTGCATCTCATCGGCAGTCAGACCCCACATCTGTTGCACAGCACGCGCTGTCTCGTCCAGTTGCGAGCGGACCTGTTGAGTCGTGCTGGGCAACGAGCTAGCTTCTGCAGTGCGGCCAGTGCGCAGCTGCGCAACGGCGCCCGTGCTCAGCTGCAATGCGACCACGGTGGCAATAAAGGCAGTTTTTTTCATGAATCAGCCTCCATTGCTCACGGAGAGCGTCAGGCCCTGGCTGCCGGGAGCCACGAAGGTGGCTGTCCGCGACACAGGGTCCGCCGACTTGAGGGACAAGCCGTTGACCACATCCCCTGGGCGCAAGACACGCACGCGGCGATCTCCGGGCACGCCCGACGCGACCACGACCGACGGCTCGCCGTTCCACATATCGACGGACACGAGCTGGGCACCCGTAGGGGCTGTCGCAGGCTTTGCAGCGACGACCTTTGCAGCCTGGCGTTGAGTCGCCGGCTTCGCCTTCACCATGACGCGCTTGGGCGCTGGGCGCGGCGACGGCTGCTCGACGGGGGCGGCCTGTGCGGCTGCCGGAGCCACTGCAGGCGCTACCGCAGGAGCGGGAGCCGATGCCGCAGAGGGCTTGCCAGCCATCGCGTTGGCCTGCTGCATAGCGGCCAGCTGCTGCGACATCAGCAACATCATGTCTTCCATGCGCTTCATGCGATCGAGCATCTGGGGATCGACGCCGACTGGTGCTGCAGTCGCCACTGCCGTGGGGGCCACCGCCATAGTCGGCGCGGGTGCGGCAGTAATAGGGGCACTACCAGCCGGTGCTACAGCAGCGGCCTCATTTCGCTGGGGGGCCAAGTTGGCCACGGCTTGCGGCACAGCGCCCGCGTCCCCCAGGCTGGCAACGCCTGCATCAGCTGCAGACTGCCGCATAACCGCCTCTGGATCGAATTCTGGTTGCATGCCCACGGGGATTGGGTCCGCATCGCCAGCTGGTGCTACACCAATAGGTGCCGCAGCCGCAGCCGCATCAGCCAAAGGCGCAAGGGGCAGCGGGGAGGTGTCAGCCAGGCGCGGATCGAACTCGGAAGCGTCGAAAGCAGGCTGCGGCGTCACCAGGCCGGCCTCTGGAAGCGATGAGCCAAGCAGATCCAGTGCTGGTAGACGTTTTGGCCCATATTGAAGGTACGCCACAGCCAATATCCCCACGACACCCGCAATGCCGACTGTGCGCAGCACCCATGGGTTCGTCGCCTTGCGTCGAGAGGGGATTTCGCTGGATTCAACAGTCACAGGCACCTCAGCCTTGCGCGGCTTTGCTGCAGCTGGTGCACGACCAAAAGCGCGGGCGAAGAATCCGGGTCGTTTCTCGGCCTCAACTGGCGCAGCAGCTGCCGCCGCAGTTGCGGTGGCAGCATTGAGTGGAGCGGCAGCCTCAAGCTCGTTCAACCAAGAATGATCGACAGCTGAATCATCGACGCCTGTGACCTCAGGGGCCACAGGAGCTGCCGGTGTCGCCACTGGCGGCAATTCGGCCACATTGGGAGGCGGCGGCGGTGGCACGCTTGGCTCAGTCACTTGTACGTCTGCATCGACAGTGCTTTGTTCCGACATGCTCACTCCTTGGCGGACGCCTTCGGCAGAGGCGTAGTGCTAGGGCTGACGATGGGCTCCAGGCGGCGAGGCTTGGGTGCGTTGGCCAGGGTGAACCACACCCGGCGAGTGATGTGGTCGGTGTGCCAGCGCCATGCTGTGCCCACCAGCACATTCAGAACGTCTTGAACAGAAAACGGGCCAAGCGTGCGCTGAGCCTCGGGCAGCGGCAGACCGAGGAAGCGGCGCGCATCGGAAGTCAGTGATTGGGAATCCACCAGGGCATAGCCCGTGCGAAGCAGCGTGTACTCGATGGCTTCGCCAACGGTCGTCACCTGTTCGCGCGGGAATGTGAGCTGGGCCACCAGGGCCAGCGGCTCATTCAGATGCGGCTGCGGCAGGGCTTCGGCAGTGGTGTAGCGGCCCAACTGCAGGCGTTTGTTGCCATCAACAAGCTGAGGGGTGGCCTGGGCTGAGGCCATGGCCAGCAAAGCCATGCTGGCAAAGAATCTGGGCATGCGGGTCATGGACCGTAGGAACTCCGTAAAAAGAACCCGGACCACAACCAAGAGGAGGTGTGCGAAGAAGATCAGTGGCCCGGGGGTGTCGACGCAATGCGTCAGTCGCCGAGCCGAATGTTCTTAGAGCTGCCGCTTTGTCACCAGCGGAAACCGTGCGTTACATACCTAACGGTTAACGCTTGACACGAATGGCAATAAATGGTTGGTAATTTAAGGGCATAAAGGATGGCGAGCGTCAGGGGGCGCTCGCATACAGGGCAAACGGCATTACTGGATACAGGGCCTATCCAAAGGGCGCGCATGCTCCTCAAAAATCGGAGCATGCGCAAAGGATTTACAGGTACTGGGAAAGGGCTATACGGGCCTACAGGCGAAAGCTCCTGGCCTCGGAGAGACCAGGAGCTTTCGAAATGGAAAGGCAGCGCTTAAGGCATTCGCAGTAAGCAAGGCTATGGTCAGGATGCGATGAAGTTGAGTGTCTGAGTGCTGGTGCCGATATAGCAGCCGAACATGAGCGGCCATTCAGGTAAACGTCTCAAAGCTGTCATTCCCCTTGAGGCCGCTGCTCCGTAAACAACCAAGTAGTTCTCATAACCGTAACGTCCTCCTGTCGAGCCATTGAAACCTTCGGTCCACCTCCAACTCTGGTGCTGCCCGAAGGAGGCGATCAAGGATATCGGCAATGTCGAAGCCCTCGGCAGAGCTCCCTTTGAGGAGAAGCCAAAGCAGATTAAGCACGCATTGAGGAAAGTCTTCAGGATGCTTGCTATTCATAAATAAGAAATATGAATCCAGCCTATCCAGCGGCACGAGATAGGGTCTAACATAATCAAGTGCCTCTGGGAAAGCGTCGCCTGAGAAGATTGCCAAGCGTGCAAGATGAAGAGAAGTTTGCTGCGTTCTGAACACCTTCTCTCGTGGCCAAACTTGCTCCAGCAGTGGTCGAAGTAGCGTACGCCACGTGACCTCGGGAGGCCCTTCAAATGCTGAACTCCACTTCACAAGTACACCGGCCGCAGCAACATGAATTTCGGGCTTTGAATTCCGCAATGCCAAAGCAGCGTCAGCAATGGAAATACCCCATGCTTCTGCTGTCGACTTCTCGCGCAGAATGGATAGTGCCGGTGCCAAAATCTTTGCTGCAGCATTTTGTGCTTCGCTTCCTGTGCCCTCACACTCAATGACCCCCCGGAGAATTTGTTTAGAAAATGCGTTGGAAACAAGTTCTGAAGCCGCTGTCTTACACACCAATAATTTGCGTAGAGCCCTTCCTTCTTGGCTTTCGGATGACAGTGCCAAGGACAGTCGTTTTGTTACTCTAGGCAAGTTTAGAGACACTACAAATTGCGAATCTCTTATAAGCACGGAGCGAGCAAAACTACCCTGAATGCCCAATCCATTGGCACAGTCGTAAAGCGCTGTGACTAATCCAGGTACTAGTGCTACACCATCTGCGCGCGCTTTTTCTATGTCCTGAAGTACAGCGGTTGCAAGCCGTCCAGCTGAACTGTTGATAGCAGAGAAGTAGAAATCGTCTGGAATTTCAACATGCTCGCGCTCGCTCGAAATGGCTAACAAAAAGAGCCTCTTCCACCATTTCCGAAGCGAGGGCGTTTGGTAACGAGGCGAGAGTTCGTAAAGACTGCATAGAGCGCGGACAAATGTAGTCAGGAACTCATCCGTTGCAGGCTTAAGAACTTTGAAGACCTCTACGACCAAATCCGTGCGGATCTTCTTGCTGCCTACATCTGGGACGCTGAGGGCAGATACAAAGCTGTCCCAAAGTCCTGCGTTGGCAACATCAAGCGGGGCGTCCCGAAGCGTCTGGAACGCGCCCTCGGGGTCAAGATTGCAGTATGCCCTCCAGCCTTGGCGCTGCTCTATGTCGTGACTTAGCTGTGAAGCCTTTGCGACCTCAAGACGACTTGATTTCGGTGCATCGATGAGGGGCTGTGCATCTCCAAGGACCATTTGCACTCCCGAGGAATAGGAGCTGAAAAAGTCACTCTCGTCGACTGGCCTATTGAGGTAAGGCCTTCTCTGCTTTATGAGCTCAAGCTCCTGAGCTCCATGCTCAGAAATTCTATGTGCAGCATCAAGCATGTTAAGCCTTAGCCAAACCGCCGCATCTCGTGCGTGGGCTCTCCAGTCGACTTGCCCTGTTTCAATGTCGAATCGTTGGAAGTAGTTCTCAGCGTCATCGAGAATTCGCCGCTCAAGCGCTAAAACAGCGGAATCTTTTGCCTGGGGAGCCCTTTCTTTAATCAACAGCGGCACCTCGCGGTCTGTATTCCAAAAGACTTTGTCTGAGGTGTCGAGTAAACAAGCCAAAGCCTCATCGGCGGTGAAAAGCTCGGCATTTCTCTGAGCATTCAGCCAGAGTCGAGTCCCTAAGAGACCTGGCGCAGTCTTCCATGTGCTTGCTGCACTCAACGCGGCATTTCGGTTTCGCTGCGCAGCTTTTGGAAGGACGCTTGTCAGCAATTGAGCGAGGAAGACAAAGCCTTCGTGAAAATCGTTCTGAGCGTGGGGCTCGACTGATGGAACATCGTAGTTGGTACGGTCGTACTCGTCTTCGATGGCCCCTATGTCAATAGCAAGACGGACGCTCTCATGGAACTTCTCTGTTGCAATGTTCAGGATGGAGTCTGCATTCCCGTGGTTTGAGAGCACATCTGAGAGTTCCGAAAGCTCTCCCTCATGGGAAATTGCAAGGCTAGCCCACACAATTTCATCAAGGCTCTTTGGGTCCCCCAACGACGATTGAGCATATGTAGACAAGAAGCTGGCTTTTAGCTTCAGCTTAGGGGACAGCATTTCGACAGCTAGCTGCAAGTCGCTATTGAGCACAACTTCAGTATTTAGTCGTCGAGTTACGGCGTAAGGTTGGTTTACCCAGTCTGATCTGGAAGACAGCTTCAAATGGGACATCAGGCGCCACGCTCGCTTCCAAATGCTAGGAAGCTCTTCCTTACGAACTACCCGGCTAAAAATACGATCAACAAATGGTTTACCTAGTTTCTCTAGCCAATCTATTGCGACGTGATACCTGTCGATAGACTGAAGGTCAACTGCAATCCATCCCTCGATGACGCCTGTAGCGTCCTCATCGGACCATATGCCTTCATCATGGAAAAACTTGAACCAAGCCTTATCAGTAATGGCCTCGATGGCGACTACGTTTAGGTCACGTTGCCCTTTGAAAAGCCAGCGAATATTCTGCCGTTCAAATTTGTCAATGCTCTCTAATGGCTTGGCTAGGACAGCCCTTGCCAGCTCCCTTCTGCATATCTTTGGGCGCTCAACAATATCGGCCAGACTGGCTAGGTCACGCCAAAGTGACGAATGGCCTTTCGTTCCCGTAGAAGGGTCCACCTCCTTTTGATAGAAGATAGGGACGACGCCTAGCGCCTCCCATCCTGGAGATTGTTTATCTGGCTCTGGCTCAGAGTCGAGTGCATAAACCTTATGCAGGTCGGAGAAGCGCTCACGGTCAGCCTCCAGAACGTTCAGGAAGTACCGAACTGGGGCGTCACTCGCGCTATAGCCGACTAGAACAATCGTCTTGCAGCGGCTAAGGTCAAACAGAAACCGTGAAGCCCAGCCAGAACGCATGTAGGCATCGCCATACTCGGAGCTCGTGACAATCAATGGCGTCTGCGACAGACCAAGCTGAGCATCTGAAAGTCGTCCATGCAAATGGATGATTCCGCCGAACTCAGCGGTCCCCGGTCGCGGAATTTCCTGTCCGGCCAAGCTTTGGGCTTGGGTTTCAGCCTTGCTCTTGGTTTTTTTAAAATATGCCTTCTCTAAAAGAATGTCAAAGTTGGTTGTGACAACGCAAGGCCTGTTGTTCAAGTCCCTCGAAAGTCTCAGAATTGTGGCGTGATTGGAGAGGTTGGGTTTGGCGGGCGCAGTCAATTGCTCAGCAATTGTCCGAGTGAAGAGTGCAGGCTCCGCTAAGCGTCGCTCCAAAGAGCCGAGCACCTCTTCATATCGACCAGCGCCCAGTGACGCCTTTTCCGCCAAGGTGTACTCAACACTCAGTTGCTCAAAGCACTTAGTGACCAACGCCCAGAACCCTGGAAGCATCGGTGCACTGATACCAGCGCCGCATAGAAATACGACTTTCCCGTCTAGCATGGCATCGACGAGTGCAAAGGGAAAAGCAGGTCCTGATTCGGAGAGTCGAAGTTCCATAGAGAAGATTTGCCTTTTAGCGGTCCTGGACTACCACACTGATGAAGTCAGTCGTTTAGTCGGATGCTGAGAGTGTCTTAGAGAAATTGGCGCCGGGCTCAGCTTGGCAAGTGCGACTATGGGTAGAAACGCATCTAAAAACTGTTGCCAATTGTAATTTATTAGCACAGTTTTCCGAGCATTTCAAGCGAAAAGCCTCTGGTCATCACCGCAGGGTTTCGCGCTGACAGGTGAGGGCGCACTAGGTACGGTTGCGCCCCATGGACGACCTCGCCCGCGCACCGCACCTACATAGTCAGCACATACAGCAGAGAGCCAACAGTGATCCACCATTTCTAGGCCGAGATCCGCTCGATCGTGGCTGCTCGATATTCGCTATCGCAGACAGCTTGCAACTGCTGGGCCTTGCCAGCAAAACCAATCCGCTCATGCGTTGGTTAGGTCGCTTCGAGGGGCTGGAGCAGTATCTGGAAGAGGAACTTGATCCAATCTTCTGCGTGCGCTCAATCCTGCTGCAGCTCGTTGCTGACCATCCCAAGATGCCGCATGTGCCCAAACCTCAGCAAGAGAAGAACTGGCACGGCTTCGTCATGCGAGTAGTGGCGCAGTCGTTCGTGCACACATGCGGCGATTGGGGCCGCGACGGCATCGCCTCACGCATCAAATGGAACCCGCTGCAGCAGAGTTTCATGGACTTCCTCGCGCTGGGCCAGCCTGGGGAGGAGCTTTCTATCTGGACTCCCACCGATGGCAAGTCAGCGCGTGCCCAGCACTTCGCTCGAATCCTGCTTCAAGAGGAGTGCGCGTGAAGAGTATTGCTTCAAAGTTGCTTGCCATGGTGCCCTGGAGCAAGGCCACGCCCGTGCAGTCTGCGCCTGCAGGCCCGCTGCCGCTGCCCGACGCGCCAGTATCAACGCGGCCTCAAGACCAGCCACTCAAGCCAGACGAGATCCACATCGCAGGCAGTGAGCCCGGCTGGTTGCGCGTGCTCAATGCCCAGCAGCTGCTGGCCACCGTCCGCGCAGAGCGGGCTATCACCCAAATCTGGAGCCAGTCGCACCAGTCCCAGGCCATTTGGGAACGGGACCTGCTGCCAGCGATTCGGCGGTACGCCGAGTTCGTGCAGCTCATGCCAGCCTCGGAAGCGCACCACCACGCCCACGCAGGCGGCCTGCTGTCGCACACCATCGAAATGCTGCTCGCGGCCATGACCTGGCGCAATGCCCATCTGCTGCCAGGCGGAAGCCAGATCGAGATCGTGGACGCCCAGCGCGACCAGTGGACCTATGTGGTGTTCTTCTGCGCTTTGCTGCATGACATCGCCAAGCCCATGACCGACCTACGCATCGCGTGGCGTCAGGTGGGCGAGACCGATCCTATCCGTTGGGCACCCGCAGGCGGAAGCCTGTCTCAGATCGCTGGCCAACGCACTGCCGAGTACCTGGTGGACTTTGCGCCCAAGGGGCAGCGCGATTACAGCGCCCATGCCAAGCTGGCTCAGCTGCTGCTACCCCGCATTGCGCCAGAAAGTGCGCTGCGATTCCTGGCGCACACGCCCACCGCCTTGGATGCCCTGGAGCAATACCTCACCGGCCAGGACAAGGACAGTCTAGTCGCCAAGATCGTCAAGCGGGCCGACCAGCTTTCAACGCAACGTGCCTTGCAAAAAGGCTCCAAGGCCCGCTTCGCCACGGCCAAAGCCGTACCTCTCATCGAGCTGCTGATGCAATCCATGAGGACCATGCTCCAAGCTGGCACACAACTCCCGCTGAACCGCAATGGTGCGGCAGGGTGGGTGTTCGAGGGAGCGATCTGGTTCGTGGCCAAGCGCCTCGCCGATACCGTGCGAGAGCACATCCAAACAAACGAGCCAGATGAAAGCGTGCCTGGCAACGCAAAGAACGACCGGCTGTTCGACACCTGGCAGGACTACGGCGCGATCGAGCTCAACCCTGCCAGCGGCCAGGCCGTCTGGCATGTCACAGTGCACGGTTACGCCGAGGATGGGTCAGAGCAGGGGGCCTACATGCATGACTTTGCCATGCTCAAGTTCCCTCTGGCCAAGCTGTTCAACCACGAGAGCAAGTACCCGGCCGCCATGCGCGGGCGGCTGGAGATCCGCGACCGTCGCAAGGATGGAGCAGGGCAGGACGAACATCAAGCTGCTGCAACTCTCAGTGCATCGGAATCTGCGGCAGCAATTGATGCCAATGCACCAGCAGCTGCGGCATCCTCAACACAACCATCCCAGGTTGCGGCAAAGCCTGCGAAGCAACGGCCCCAGGATGCGGCAGAAGCTAAAAAGCATGCCGCCATCATGCGGGAGCCCACTTTCACCAAGCCGCCGAATGCTGCGGCAAAGCCCAGGCCTGCGGCAACCACTGCGGCAGCAGCCAAGCCCACTGCACCAGAAACTCCATCCCAAACTGCGGCAGTCATGGCAGTTAGGGCGCCTACGGCGCCAGTGCAGCAGACCCAAGCTGATACAGCCTACGACGAGTTTGAAGTTGGGGCAGCATCGAGATCCGGCGTGCCCACCCCATTGAAGCTGGACTACGACAGCCTCGACAACGGCGAAGCCGCCTATTTGCTGGGCGACAGCGAGGGCAGCTACTTCCTCGATCCATCCGAATCTGCAACAGCATCGGACAGGCCTGGCAGAAAGAACAAGCCGGCCAAGAACCCACAGCCGGCAGAGAAGGGCGCAGCGCCCTTGGAGCAACCATTCCAAGATGCCGCAGCGGTCCCACCACCAGCTGCGCCTCCTCAGCCCGCCACCTTGTACCAGCCGCCCCAAGCTGCCGCAACTACGGCCGCAAGGCCGCCTTCTGTCAAACCTGCAGCAGCTGCGCCGCCGCACGCGCCAAGCGCACCAAAGAATCCCGCCCCCGAGCCACGCCATGACCAAGTGCCGCGCTCTCAAAGCGTGAGTGCCGAGTTCAAGCGCATGGCCGCTGAGCTGGACGAGCTCGATGACCTACCCGTACTCAAGGGACGCACCGTCACTGCAAGTCCGCCGCCGGCGACCGCAGCAACACCAGGGCCGGTTCTCCTACTGCAGCCGCTGCCCGATATCGACGCAAACCCCGACAAGCCGCCACCCGAGCCAAGCCCCTTGGCATTGGCTTTCATGCAGTGGGTGCAGATGGGCCTGGTCAATCGCGAGCTCAAGTTCAATGAGACCGGCGCGGCAATTCACTTCGTGGAGGAGGGCATGGCCCTGGTATCGCCCAAGATCTTCAAGGAGTACGCACGCCATGGCGACCGTGAGGACGGCCACGAGGATCTGACCGTCGACGAACTGAGCACCAAGACCCAG
This sequence comes from Comamonas sp. A7-5, assembly GCF_039581385.1. Taxonomy (NCBI): domain Bacteria; kingdom Pseudomonadati; phylum Pseudomonadota; class Betaproteobacteria; order Burkholderiales; family Comamonadaceae; genus Comamonas; species Comamonas sp. A7-5. The sequence continues at coordinate 52,667 of NZ_JBCPWO010000017.1, read as the reverse complement.
CGGGAGGTCATCAAGTGTGGCTGGCACCTGCCAGCCGCGAACCGAACAAACATCGTTCGCTATGAGATCCACAGCCGCGGCACGGTCGTGGCCCACCTGTCCTGTGTTGTCCTCACCAGCCCAGGCCGGTGGGTGCAGCCCATCCCCCCCAGCAATCCCGCATTGAAGATGGTTTGATATGAAATCCACCTGCTCAACTGATTACGAGATTGGCGACAACACCGCGCCAGACAAGCGCCTAGAGCTATGGAAATCGCGTAGCTTCTGGTTTCGGCTGCGGCACCGATGGAACGTGCTCAGTGCTTTTGCCGAAGGCAGTCTGACCTGGCACCACGCGAAGCTCGGCCTCAAATACCCGGATCAGGTCATGTGGCTGCAGCGCTGGCCACCAGGCAACGGATTGATGCCGGTCTGCCCAGCCGTCATTGCCGAGCTCGATCACATCGATCGCACCATGATGGACTCCGACCAGCCCGCGCCACGGGCCTCTGTTTTTTCACTCCACAGCATCGGCCACGATCGTACCCAGTGCAGGAACTGTGGCGGATCTGGCGGGGCCTTGCCCACGCAATGCCCAGGTCGCCCCATGACCCATGACGAGAGGCAGGCCGTCCTGGAGGGGCTACTCGATTACGTCGATGGCCAATGGCTTGGCCAAGTCATCAAGCAAGCCCCAAAGCCGCTTGCCGAAACCTGCAAACTGGAGCCCGAATTGGCTGCCGAAACCTGCAAACTTGAGCCAAAAACGTCTGCCGAAACCTGCAAACTGGATTTGCCGTTTCCTGCACTCTATATACAAGGGTCTTCTATACAAAGAACTACTACTACGTCTCCAAGTGTCGTCGCGCTCGAAGTGGCACCAGCGAGCGAGGCGCAAGTCTTCTCGGAAAACGACTGGGCAGCGAAGTGCGCAGCCTTGTCGGATGCTGCCAATCGAGGCTGTGGCCTGGTGTACGAGACCTACGAGCTGCGCGTCGGAGCCAGCATTGACCTGGCGCTGCAGCAGGTCCCCGAGCTCCTGCGGCCTCGTGCCATCGAGATCGCCACTGAGCACGGATACACCACGGCAGAGCAACGTGCACAGACAGAGCGGATGCTGCAGGATGACGGATGCTGCAGCCACGGTCTGGACCCGCATTGCTGTCCGATGGGCTGTGGCGACATTGACTCCGGGGGCGACGAGCTGGACGAGATCGACTTGAGTCCGTGCAAGAAGTGCGGCGACCCATTGGCCGCTCATGGAGGGCCTGGTGCTTGCGAGTTTGTAGCAATCGACTCAATGCCTGAGCCGCCAAAACATGACAGGTGAAACAAAAATGTTTGACAGTTGGCAGCGAAGTCCTTAGAGTCCGTACCGTGCGTCAACGGGAGCTATTTGTAACTCTCGCGGAATTGGTTAAGAGGAAGAGGTAAAAACGTAGTCCCATGGGTCTACTGAAAGCGTTGAAAACTGGAGCTCTAGCGCTCCTATTTTTAGAGCTTTTCTACTAGACACGATGTATATTATGTTTAATCGCATATCTCAAGAAAAAGCTCTTTAGCTCACAATCCGTTGATGTAAGCAACTTTGTTCCTATCATTTGACTAATTCTGTTCCTTGTTCACGCCCACCCTCTTGAGGATGTAAGTAATTTTGTTTTTTATCCGATTTCAGTGGGCGGTGAGTGAAGTTAATTGTTGTACGAATGAGTTGAACGTGCAACCTTCAGGCGAGTGTGTTTATCTTCGCAGGCTACTAGCTAAGAGGTGGGTGAAGTAAATTCTTGTATGAGTGTGAAGTAAGTTCTTGTACTGTCATTGATGGTGAAGCCGAACTATCCTTCACGAGTTGAACGTGCAATCCTCAGACGAACAGCCTTCACTAATTCTTCGGGAGCGACTAGCAAGGCCTCAGCCAACTGGAACGTAACGCTCAGCGATGGCTGGGTACTGGCCACCTCTAGCCTTGCAATGAAAGTTCGATGAAGTCCCGCACGAAACGCGAGCTCTTCCTGGCTGATCCCGATCAAGCCACGACGAGCTTTGACCTCAGCCGCAACTGCTTGACGAAAGTTGAGTTCAGAGACACTTGGCACCCGCCGACTGTCGCGGGGTTGCATCATTTGAGCACCAGCATTAATGATACATAATCATTGTTCTCTAACCTAGCAAGCTTCACACCCCTTGCTGTTGGGTGTGTCAGCCAATCCCACGATTTCATGTTTCAGACCAACGACGCCAACAAGCATCCTGTTTCCCACCTGTACAACAAAGGCACTCATGTTTGGACAGGTGTCGAGCTCCAACTGAGACGAATTTGGTTCATGATCGACTATCAATGGGTCTATCGAGAGGGTAGTGATGAGCTCTCTTTCACAGACACTGTGTTGTTGTCTACAGCAGAAGATGTTTTGAGCTTTGCTTCCCAGCATGAGTCAATACTCTCTGCGTATCTCATGACTCCTATTCCTATCTCCAAGGGCGGCGGTTGGCAAAAGGACCTGCTGACGGGGATCTGGGAAGCTGTAGATCCGGCGGACCCTCGTCTCATGACCAAGATCTATACAAAAGTGGATGGCAGTCATCATGTAGATTCTCTGCTTGAAGCCACGGCAGATCAGCTCAAAGACTGGGAGCAGCTTCTAGAGTTCCCCGTCTATCTGGCGAAGTCCGTTAATGAAACGAACGAACTTCACTGACAACAAGGACATTCATCACAGTCATGCGCCAACCCTAACTTGCACATGTTATATAACATGCGCAAGTTAGGATGCGGGTGAATTTTTTTGAGAAAACTCTGCAAATTATTGAAAAATAAAGGTTTTCCTAAATTTTTCTAAAAATAAGTTTTTGAATACAACATGGAGTTTAAGCAGCAGCCAAACGTCACTGCCAAGCAAGTGATCGATGCGACTCGTGCATATAAAGAGTTGATTCGCACTCGGCGTTATTTGCAAAAGCTAGGCGGTCGTATGTTTTGGAAGCTGTCTGGGGACTATGTTTACTTGGCCCAGCGCTCTTTTTTTGACAGTCGCAAGGTTCATCACCTGGGTATCAAGTCAAGTCAAACAGAGCAGAGTCTAAAAGAATACGAAACTGAGCGCGCGAGATTGCAGCAGCGCGAGGTAGCGCTGCAAGAGCGCATCTCAGTGTACGAACGAATGAACAAAGCAGTTCGTGCTGGAGCCGTGTCAGATGATGTAATTGACACTATCCGATTGCTTGAAAGAGTCGGAATCTCAGAAGATTGTTTGTGGATGGGAACGCCAGCGCAACATGCATACTGGCAGTCTTCTGGTCTTGAGGCACCTAAGGTTCTTGGCGACGGCGAGGACTTAGGTAGACACATAGTGTTCGTGCAACGCAGACTAGATGCAATGTCTCTTAACAAGCTCCACCGATGCAAGGCCTTTAAGCTGGATGCAGTTCGGGGCGGCCAGAGTACTTTACTGATCATCGAACCTCAAGCAACGCCTCGTTCAAGCAAAGACCAAGAATCATCTGAGGCACACAGATTTCGGCGCTATTCAATGTTCATTCACGATACAGTTTGTGAATACATTGATCTGATCTTTGGTGAAAGCGACACGCTCGCTTCTTTTGAGCAGGTACTTATTAGCAAGACCGGACGGATGGGCGTGATGAGAACCGTTGCTCCCCATTTGTTTGTGGCTTGGAATATGCTGTTTGGACTTGCGACAAGGGAAAAGGATTCGTTTGAACAGTTACTCGCGTCTGATCGCCTTGTCCGGAAAGGCAACTAGGCCTTCGTATGTACTGAGCTGCAGCAGGATTACGATTCCTTCAACGAAAGTTTGTTTGCTGGAATTTTGCTGAGGTGTCAGATCCCCTGCTCAGGCCCGGTGAAAACGCTGGTGGTTGTGCCAGCCGATCCAGTCTTAAGTCATCGGCAGAAACTGCGGTCTAATAAAATCTACCTAGCGCAGGGTGAGATGCTGAATTTTCTACCAAGAATAGAGAGGGTGTATTTCACGCATTCGACCTGCACTTTAGGGTCAATTAATTACTTTCGATAAATGAAGATTATCGAAATCTAAGTTTGCAAGCCATTGAAAACAAATAATTTATCTGGCGTTGAGTTGGCCACTTTGGATGCCGCAGATGTGCAGCGCTTAGACCCTGAACTGCTGGCGGCGGTCACCATGCAGGCCGCCGACGATCTGATTCGCGAAGGCGAATCATCGAACACGCTGGCCAGCTATCGAGCGGCTTTGAGGTACTGGGCGGCCTGGTACCAATTGCGCTTTGGTCATCCTCTGTCGCTGCCGCTGCCAGTCAACGTCGTGGTGCAGTTTGTGGTGGACCACGCTGCGCGTACTACCGCGGCCGGTTTACGGCATGAGTTGCCGGCCGAAATTGACCAGGTCCTGGTGCAGCACAAGATCAAAGGCAAGCCAGGCCCTATGAAGTTGACGACCCTGCTGCACCGCCTTGCGGTGATTTCGAAAGCGCATCAACTGCAAGAACTGGACAACCCTTGCCAAGATGGCAAGGTCAAGGAGTTGGTGGCCCGGACGCGGCGAGCGTACGGGAAAAGAGGTGACGTTGCCGAGAAAAAAGACGCGCTGACCAAGGAGCCCCTCCTGGCCATGCTCGAGACCTGCGATGACAGCCTGATCGGCCTGCGCGACCGTGCCCTCCTCCTTTTTGCCTGGTCAACCGGCGGACGCCGGCGCTCGGAGGTGGCCTCTGCATCCATGAAGTTTCTGAAGCGCGTCACGGGCGGCGCCTTTGTGTATACGCTGACGCACTCCAAATCGAACCAGGCAGCGAACGACCGTCCCGAGAATCGCAAGCCCATTCAAGGACCGGCCAGTGAGGCCCTGCAAAACTGGCTTGAAAAATCGGGGATCCGGGAGGGAGCCATTTTTCGGCGCGTCCTCAAAAACGGCCGTCTCGGAGAGTCGCTCTCCCCTACTTCGGTTCGGAACATCGTGCGCCAGCGGGCACAGCTCGCCGGACTTTCGGACGATTTCTCTGCCCATTCACTGCGTTCAGGGTTTGTGACGGAGGCTGCGAATCAGAATATTCCGCTGCCAGATACCATGGCTCTGACGGGACACCGTAGCGTCTCCAGTGTGCTGGGCTACTTTCGGGCGACAACCAACAGCAAGGCGGCAAATCTACTGTGAAGTGAGCGAGTTCGGCTGCAGGACTCGCTCTAAGAGGAAACTGAGCTTCAAAGTGACCTCTTACGGCTTTCTCACACATCTACACACGCTCGCCTTCAACTGAAAAAGCGAGAGACATCACGAATACATGCTCCGCCCTCAGCCAAGCGCAGACGTGCAAGTGGTTGTGGAGGTAAGCCCCATTTAGCGGCGGTTACGCCCTGCCGCTGCGGCCATTTCAGCCAGGAATGGACCTTGGGACTGAGGGAATTTGACAATCAAGAAATCATCGCGGTTCTTGCCTGCAATCCATGCAGGAGGCTTGCCAATACCGGTCCATGTGGCACCGGACGCATCGTCCCGGTACTTGGCGTCCCTCTTCTTCTTTTCTGAAGACCCGATGGGGAACAGCTGCTGCAGTGAGAAGCCAAACTCGCTGACGAGCTCGTGCACTTTCTCCAGTGCCGCGGCTGATTCGGTCTGGCGAGCGGCCACGATTTTCACATCGAGGGCAGCCAGAGAGGTCTCGAGTTCTTTAAGTGTTTGGGGCATATACGTTGAGTGGGACGAATTTCTCCGTGTACGGATTATCTTATTAGGATCATCTACTCAGACAAACCTTACGCCAACTTTACATTTGATGCGGCGATTGATAACAGCTAGCGACTCTGCAGGCTAAGCGGGAGGCTGAAAGGCTTTTCATTCCTGTCTAGCAGAGTTTCGTCCAGCAAACATGAGCGGTTGAAAGCAGCCCACCGCTTCACCTTCGAAACCGGTCGTTCGATTGCGCGGTTTGCCACGCACTGGCTCGAAGGATTGCTTCTGCGTGCCCCACAGGTTCATGTCGACCCATTGCGGTCGCTCGCCAGATCACTCGCCAGCGCCTGCTCTCGGCGGGAGCGGTCACTCGACACTGGGAAATCTAGACGAAGTGTGGCCGCAAGTTTGCATGCCGGTTAGCTGTCATTGGCGAGGGCCAGCAATCGACCCACTCCTGCCGTTCGAGCCTCTGGGGTCTATGTCGGCTATGCAGCGATTGCTGCCTGATGCTCCCACATCTTGAACGGCTGCTAACCGCTGCATTGGGATCATATGCAGCTATCGAAAGATGTGAGGTTTGGAGCGCTCTATGAAAGACTGGCTTTGCAGCGTCTGCCGCGGCTCCACCGACTTAACGGGCTCACGCTGATGGCCGTCTATCTGTCACTGGCGCCCTTGGCCCATGAATTGACGTGCTGCCGATCTGAAGGGTGAAGCTGCGACCGCTTAGCATCCGGCGTGCAAAGTACTTGTCAATCAAGCGCTAGCTTTGACTCTGCGCCAGCGTCGCGTCGTACATCTTTTTAAGAAGAGGCTCCATCAGTACCTGCGTAGGTTCCCAGTCCCTTTTAGTTAGCATCCCGTACTTCTCTGTGAGGATTTCTTCGCGGTCGAAGGAGAAGTCGGTTGGCGTCTCCAGGCCAACGATAAGCTGCATGCCGGCGGGCAGCTCCTTAGCGATGAAGCTCAGAACGGCAGGAAGGTTGAAGTCATCTTGCGCCTGCTGGTTAGGAGAGTCGATGACCACCGGGACGTCGTACGTGCCAGACTTGCCCTGCACGGTGCGCCAGATAGCAGCGTAATAGGCTAGGATGGATCGCGGGCCACCACTACCCGAAAGGGAAGGGCGGGAGGCCAGCTGCATTGTCTTGGTGGGCACGGAGTGCAACTGCAGTGCAATACGGCTGGCTGCATAGTGTTCGCGAAAATCCGTCAGGATTGCCTTTGTGCGCTTGAGCGAGCGGAGCTCTTTCATTTTGCTCTCAAGTGCATCAACAGTGAGAACCACTGCGTCGATGGCAGCCTGGATTTGTTTGCGCTCCTCTTCGAACGCCGCGAATGCGGATTCAGCGCCAAGGCTTCCGACAACATCCTTGAACTTCAACTCACCTTTGCGCGAGTCCAGCAGGCGAGAGATGCGCAAATAGTTTTCGTTGAGTGAATTCAACTCGGAGAATGCCTTGTACGTTCGTATGCGGACCTCCGCTGCATCCTCTCGGAGTCGTGCGGCGAGCTCCCGAAGGACCCGAGCATCCTCGGCGAATTCCAACAAATCAAGGAAAGGCTTCTCGTGCTCGGCGTTGCACGTTGGGCAGATGAGCGGCGTTGCGCCTTCTTTGACAAGGTACTTCGCATCGCTGTCGTATGCAGCTAAGGCTCCTTCGGCAAGATGAATTTGATGGTCCAGACTCTTCAGGAGCTCTTGCTCACGGACGGCAACGCTCCGAATACCCTCCTGCCGGGTGTTGAGCTCATTCACCTCTTTGGTGAGCTGCTCAATTTCAGCGACAAAATTGTCAGCGTTGACTTTAGGGCCTGTTAGCGGAATAGACTTGCTGAACCGCTCAATGGTGCGCTGCAGCAGTTTGTATTCCCGACGATGCTCCTCTAGCGTCTTGGCATGTTGGGACTTCTCTGCGCTAGCTGCGTAATACTCGGGCGGACAGACTCCAGTGAAGTATTCGAGGATGGGCTTGAACGGTGCGCTAAAGCGTTTCATTCCTCCGAACGTGTTCCATTCAGCCTGCCAACTTCCGTCCTGGTTCACGTAGAACGGTACGAAGAAGCATGTAGGGTCGGCTGCGACAACCTCGGCCTGCTTCTTGTCAGAAAAGACCAAGTTGAAGTCAGTTATCTCGCAGAAGCGCTTAGACCACTCGCCGAACTTGGCCGTGGAAATGAGAAGGTTGAGAGTTGCGTCAAAGAGCGCGCGTCGACCATCTTGATGAAGTGCGAAGTAGCGTTTTTCATCGACAGAGAACTCGAGCAGCGAGACAGCGTTCTCGTCCCATTGTTCGAGCTTCCCTTGAGGTGTAGCGCCAAGCGTCTCAAACAGACTCCGAATCAACGTCGTCTTGCCGGTGTGGTTCCTCCCCACCAGCAGGTTCTTGCTCGGATGGAACTCGACGTGGCGAGCCTTTTGCTCCCGATGTGAGAGCAGCCAGATGTTTTTGAATCGGAAGCGATGCATAGTCTTTAGTTCTCAGGCTTCGTACGAGGAGTCTCAGTTCGGGTCCACGCATTTTGTTATGGCTCTCATGACAAACCGGGCGATCAGGTCGTTGTCGCGATGTGCGCTGAACTGGACCTTGAGCTCGGCTAGCGCGGCCTCGACGAATGGCCGCAACTTTGATGTGGGCGGGTTGGCCGCAATCCAGGCATCACTGAAGTCGTCGATTTCTCTGGAGGCGTCAGATCCTCCGGTGAGTCGATCCTGCTGAGCGCGTGTGGCTGCGATGCGCACAGACGAAATGGTCATGAAGTCCAGCCCTTCCGCTTGAAGCTGACCCATCCAATCATTGAACAACGCGTGACGGTCAGGCACAGTCTCCAATGCCGCTAGGGCCGCGATAAATGAGCCCCGAGAAAACCCACGCTCCTTGATGAGCTCGTCAAACGACAGGCAGGTGTCTGTTCGGCGAGTCAGAGGCGAAATTTTCATCACAAGCGATTCAACGAAGGCCTTGGCTTGGCCCGCGTGTTCTGGGCTGCGTTCGTTCAGCAAGTCCAGCGCCGCTTCAATTGCGGGCGCGTTGAGGTTATCCGGGTGTATGGCAGCCTTTTGCAGCCTCACACGGGTCAGATCTGGAAGCGGCCCACCGGGTGACAGTGAAGCGAAAGCGTCGGTTAAAAGCTGCACATGTTCAGCTGCAAGGTCAGCGAGCGAGCAGGGCATCGTCGTGGCCGTTGAACCACCGGTTTTGAGCGGGAAGTCGCAGCCCTGATTCGATAGGAATATGCCCTCCACTGGAAGTGCTGTGAAAGCATTCAAGCTGAGGTGCAGCTTTCCGAGAACGGATTCAGGGACCTTTTTGAAGTCGGAGACCTTCGGAAGCTTGGGTGGCGAAGCTTTTGTCTTAGTCGCCTTCGTTGAGATAACAGGTCGAGCCTTGGGTTCAACGGTGCCAGTAAGCACGGACCACGTCCAAGTACCGGAGTCCTTCTTCTTGACTTGGTAGACCTTCACCCGTGTCGGAGCTGTTGCGGAATCAAGTTCTGCGACATCCTGCACGGACTCGAAGAGGAGTAAGAAGTCCGGCTCATTGGCCTTTTCCAACTCTATCATTCGGAAGACAGCCCAGATGCGCGAAAAGTCGACGCCTTTGGCTCCGTGCCCACCACCGGACTCTGAATACTTAGGATTGTTTGCAACGGACAAAAGATCCGCCGCACCGCTGGTAATGCTCAAGCTGCCCTCCCCATTCGCCTCCGTTCATGCGGAGGAATTCTTGTGTTTAGCGCGCGTCATTATTGATGATCAACAGGCCTGTGTAACGCATTGAAACATTTATTATATGAATGAAGGCAATTTTTCACCCTTCTGATTAGGGACGAGGTGGCATGAAACACAGATTCAGTTCTATCTCACTCCGAGAACGCGCTTCTATGAAGTCTCGGGTCTATCGGAAGGAAGTGAGACTTAATGTCATGCTGCACAGCGTCTTTTCGTTCTTGAGCTATTCAACGAGTGTTTTGCGACGACTGGTTGAATCCACCTTTGATTTGAGTCAATCACAGCGATGAATAGCGGCTGCTTTGGCCGATCAGCTCAGTTGAATTCTTCCGAATGATGCGTTTCGGGCACACAGTTTCCACATGCTGAGGCTATGGTCGAATAGCCGGATTGTCGAAAAGCTTCTTCAAGGCGATTTTCCATCTAGGCTCCAGTGATTGGGCAATCAACTGTGCGGCTCAGCCATCATAGTGGTGCCTTGACACGCCTCTTACCGTCCAATAGGCGAGTGAGTGCGGAGACGGCTGTTGCAGCTACTTCCATTTAAATGCCCGAACCGACGAAGGCCAGTCAAGCGCCGCGGTCAACACCTCTACAGTGACCCGAGTTGGATTCCGCGGGCTATTGAGCCAGAATGTTGCTAATTGTGACATCTGAGGCGCTGCGATGATTGAAAAGCTGGATATTTCGAACTTTGGATCGTTTGACGGTTTTCGATGGGACACCGATGTCCGTGAGCCGCACGGGGCTGTTGGGAGGTTCAAGAAGCTCAATATTCTTTTCGGACGCAACTATTCGGGAAAGACCACGCTCTCACGCATCTTCCGTTCGTTCGAAGTCGGCCAGACACCCTCCCGGTACGATAACCCTTCGTTCCAAATCAAGACGGCCAACGGGCAATGGACGCAAGCGCAGTTGAATGTGCAAGGAGCGCCTATTCGCGTCTACAACAAGGATTTCGTCGAGGCAAATCTCACCTTCCTTCGCGACGACCAAGGCCACATCCAGCCGTTCGCAGTACTTGGTGCCCAGAATAATGAGGTCGAGCAAGAGATTGAAAAGGTGAAGACCCAACTGGGAAGCAAGGAGTCGGACACCGGCCTGCGTGCGGCTTTCTTCAAAAAGCAGACCGAAGAGAGCAATGCCCAAACCATCGTTACCCGAAAGACGGAGGCCTTGAACAAGAAATTGTTCGACAAGGCTAACGGTAAACCTGGGGGCATCAAGCACAACACGCTGTACAGCAATCCCTACTACGACGTCCGTAACCTGAATGCAGATATCGCGCACGTCCAGTCTCACCAGATCGCGGCGCTGGATGAGGCGGTGCGGATCGAGAAAATCAGTCTGCTCACGGAGAAGCCACTCAATGACATTAGCCCGCTTGCTGCATTCGCATCAAGCATCGCGGCATTGAACAAGCGCGTCGTGGCAATTGCAGGCGAGAAGATTCAGCCCAGCGCGCCGCTTCAAGACCTCCTGAACTCTGCCGTCCTAGCGAACTGGGTCCGAGACGGCCGGCCCCTGCACGTGAACCGTGACTGCTGTGCATTCTGTCGGCAGCCTTTGCCCGCCGACCTTACAGAGACATTGAACAACCACTTTAACGAGGAATCAGAAAAACTGCAGGCCAAAATCCAACGTTTCCTGCAGGATTGCGAGTCTGAGCGCACTCGGATCCACGCCTTGGGTCTGCCTGAACGAGATCGGTTCTATTCATCCTTTCACGCAAAGCGTGACCAGATCGAGGAAATGCTCAGCGCTGCAAAGGCAGGGTACGAGCGAGCACTTGACGAGTTATCCAAGGTCGCACGAGAGCGCTCGGATAACATTTTTTCTGCTCACGAACTCACGGAAGTCGTTCCTGATTCCGATTCGGGAATCGGCGCTGCTTTAGATAAGGGAAACGAGCTCATTCGTCAGAGCAATGAGCACACAGCTCGAATCGGCGCATCCCAGAAGCAATTGAGAGATGAATTGCGTCTGAGCGAGGTGGCCGCGTTTGTGGCTGACAGCGGACTGGATGAGGTCAAGGCGGACATCGAACAAGACCGGCAGAATCTCGAAGCGCTTACCAAGGAGCGCGAGGAATTGGAAGCCGAGGGCAAGAAACTGCGCGCAGCATTGGAATCACTGCAAGCGCAGCTTCGAGACGAGAAGCGCGGCGCCGAGCGCGTCAACCGTTACCTAGGCCACTCACTGGGCGGGACAAGCCTGCGGCTTAAGGCTGAAGAGGAAGAAGGTAAGGCAACCTATCGGTTTCGCATCATGCGGGGCGAACAGGAGGCGTTCAATCTGAGCGAGGGTGAGTGCAGCCTCGTCGCCTTTTGCTATTACTTGGCGCGGTTGGACGATGTTCAGACTCATGGGACCAAGCCCATCATCTACATTGACGACCCTATTTCGAGCCTTGACAGCAATCACATCTTCTTCATTTTCACCCTGATTGAGTCCTTCATCGCTAAGCGGCTTGTCGGCAGCGATGGGACTGAACTGAAGGATGCCGCGGGAAAACCCGTCTACCGCTACGAGCAGCTCTTCATTTCCACACACAACCTTGACTTCCTGAAGTACCTCAAACGGCTGACGACGCCCGAGCAGGTGGAACGGTTCCTTGTCAGCCGCAAAGCAGAATCGAGCTCCATCTCGCTCATGCCCAAGTACCTCAAGTCCTACATCACCGAGCTCAACTATCTCTTCGCTGAGATTCATACTTGCACAGACGATGCCAACTCTGCCGCGAGTTATCACAGCTTTTATAACTTTGGAAACAACCTCAGAAAATTCTTGGAAGCATTCCTGTTCTTCAAATACCCCAGCGGAACCGTGAACAACGATAAACGGTTGCAGCTCTTCTTTGGAGATGACGTCGGCGCGGTTGCCTTCCTGAGCCGATTGACTAACGAGCACTCCCACCTAGAAGAGTATGTAGACCGCGGAATGGTGCCCATCGACTGTGCTGAAATTGCTCGAACCGCGAAGTTCGTGCTAGGAGCGATGAAGGCAAAGGACCCCGAGCAATACCAGCACTTCCTGAGCAGCATCAATGCAGGGGACCCCCTTGCCGCATGATGCACGCTGTGTTGCAGGGACTACCACCGCAAGTATGTGAGCAAAGTAAATATACCTTGCCCACTCAAGCTCATGCTACAGCGCGGCAAGCTATGTCGACAGGGCCTGCCTAACGGACTTCTGGATGCTGCTTTCTCTTATCGTTACGGGACGATTTTGATGTCAAGTGAGTTTCAATGGTCCGACTAGCTGGAAGCTCGATTTGGGCAGGTGCGTGCTGCGTTGGCTTGATTTGCCACGAATCTATTGGTCACCGATCAAATTCCATGAGTGACCCTCGTCACGCTATCAGGTTGGGGAACCTGTGGTTTGCTATCAACTGTTCATGTCGCTTCGACTGACTGTTATCGATGACAGTAGTCGTTCAGCGATGAGCACATGGGCGGCGGCTCTCAGCCTAAAGCCGACGCTGGCGTCGGCCGGTCGGAATTCCGCTTCTGGCCGAAGCCGGGCCTAGCTACTGGTGAGTACCGCACCGCAAAGCTGACCTTCGGGGTTGCGCCTTGAGCGTCCGGCTCAGGACAGGCAGTCAACGGGTGCAGGGCCGTCGCCAGTCGGCCATTTGCCGTCATCTAAGCTTCGACGACTGATGCCTGGTATGGAGCGATTGCTGCGGCTCATGGCTGCATCGAGCCATCAGCAGTCAAGGTCACGCCTGTCATAGGCTAGGCCATAAAAAACGATGCCCCGCTGGGGAGCATCGCTTCCTTGTTGCTAATCTTGGCAGGGATAGCTTTGAGGTCGAGGCTGCTGATTGTGCCGTACCGACGACTCACGGCGCTAGCCGATCAAGCGTTCTCCAGGACGCTCCCTGACGTCCATGAAATGCACGAGTGGGCCGGATGACGGCCGTATCAGCAATCAAATTTGAGAGAGGATCTCCTCATCCTTCTCGAGGCCTTGGGAAGCGACCGTGTTTTTAGTCTGTGCCTGTAGGGAGGTTTCGGGGGACATCAAGCGATGCGAGCCAACCGCGGAACCGGCCAACAGACCACTGCCTTCGCTCGCATCGTGGGCCTGTAGCTTGAAGGCTGCCACCACTTCGGCCAACTGGTGCGCCTGCTGCTGCAACGACTGCGCCGCTGCTGTGGCCTGTTCCACCAGCGCGGCGTTCTGCTGCGTGCTCTGGTCCATCTGGGTAACGGCGCTGCCGACCTCGGCAATGCCCCGGCTTTGCTCCTGGCTGGCATTGCTGATCTCGGCCACGATGGCCGTGACGCGGTTGACACTGTCCACCACCTCCCGCATGGTAGTGCCCGCCGCATTCACCAGGCGACTGCCCGTGCTGACTTGGCTCACGGAATCATCGATCAACGCCTTGATTTCCTTAGCGGCCTCGGCCGAACGCTGCGCCAATTGGCGCACCTCGGACGCCACCACGGCAAAGCCGCGGCCCTGCTCGCCGGCGCGCGCGGCCTCCACAGCCGCATTCAGCGCCAGGATGTTGGTCTGGAAGGCGATGGAGTCGATGACCTGGATGATGTCCACGATACGGCGCGCCGAGGCCTCGATGCCGCCCATAGTCTGCACCACCTGGCCCACCACAGCGCCGCCTTGTGTGGCCACTTCGGAGGCATTGCTCGCCAGCTCGCTGGCTTGGCGCGCGCTGGCCGCGTTCTGCTGAACAGTGGCAGTGAGCTGCTCCATAGCCGCAGCGGTCTCTTCGAGCGAGCTGGCCTGCTGCTCGGTGCGCGAGGACAGGTCTTGGTTGCCGCTGGCGATCTCGCTGGTGGCAATCCGCACTGACTCCGAGGATTGGCGGATGCGCAGCAACACGGCAGCGATCTTGTCAGTGAAATGATTGAATGCCGTGGCGATCTGGGTCAGTTCGTCCTTGCCCGCGGTATCCAGGCGCCGCGTTAGATCGCCTTCACCCGAGGCAATATCCTCCAATGCATCGCGCACGACTAAGAGACGGCGCAGTAGACGGTTCACGCTGGCCGACAGCAGCGCCACGGCCACCACCACACAAAGCGCCGCGATCAGCATCTCCATCTGCAGCAACTGGCGTGCGGCGGCAGTAGCCTCGGTCTTGTCCACGGCCACGCCCAGCAACCAGGGCGTGCCCTCCACCCGGGACGCATAGACCAGCTGCGGTGCGCCATTCACGTCCACTTCGGCACTGCCGCCATCCTGGGCCAGTTTCTGCAGCAGCCCGCCATCAAGCTGCGGCGCGATGCCGGTGGAGGGCTTCATGACCAGTTCCGCCTTGGCATAGGCCAGGATGTTGGACTGCCCGTCCAGCAGGAAGGCAAAGCTCTTGCCCGTGGCGTGGATGGAGTTCACCTTGCGCGTCACAGTATCCAGATGCATGTCCGTGCCAACCACGGCGGCGTACTGGCCGGCCGGCCCTACGGGCTCGACGAAGCTGATCGTCAGCTTGCCGGTGCTGGCATCAATGTAGGGAGGTGTCACACTGGGCTTGCCTGCCTGCACGGCCTGCTTGTACCAGGGGCGCTCCGTACCGACATAGTTCTCTGGCATGGGGTGGGAGAACACATGGGCACCGCTGGCGTAGACGAAATAGGTATCGTCGAAATTGCCAGCCTGCTTGGCCGCCAATAGAAAGGGCACGGGCTCCTGCTTACCCACTGCCTGCTGCAGCGAGCTGGTGATGCGCTGCTTGTCTCGCACCCACTCGGCCAGATCATTGGCATGCAGCTTCGTGAGCTGGTTTATGCGCTCGTCGAGCGAGCGCTCGGTACTGCTGCGCACCGAGAAAAAGGTGGAGAGCGCCAAGGCAAGCAGTGAGAGTGTGGTGATGGCTACACAGATACCGATCAGACGTGCACGCAGGCTATTTAACATGAAAACATTCCACAAAGCGTAATAATTTGTGGGAAGTCAATGTACCTTGATTCAGGTAATGAGAATTTCTTCGCGAGGGAGGAAATTTCCCTAAGACCTTTCAATTGATCTATTGGCTGCTGCGTTATCAGTCACTTCACTCATAGACATGCACTGACGACAAGAGGCGGACCGCCAGGATTGAGTGGTAGCAAGTCGAACTGGCTGCTGCCCACAAGAAGACTCTTGTGAGGCAGCCGTTCAGGACATGGGTAGCACCGGCCAGGCATTGCACGCCGCCCTCAAGGCTTTGAGCGAAAGCAACTTCAAAAGGGTGAGGTGACTCCAAGTTGAGTTGAGACACCGCGCAGTTGATGGACTAGCCCATCGGGAATCGGGATGCCTTCACGTTGTCGCTCCAACTCGCAGCGATGCTGTCGTTCTCCCGGATAACGGGCGGCAGGCGACGATGACGCAACGCCCTGCAGCCACGCGTCGGTATGCATGGCAAACATATCTGCGCTGCTGGCCAAGCGCGGATTGATCAGAAGCAGAAACGCGTTCAGATGTCCTGCTGATCCACTGGAGGCAACGGCACTCGCCTGAGGAGGGGTGGAGCACAGGGATCCGGCCAAACACTGAACCAACATGGCAAGTCCTAGACCTTTGTATCCTGCCATGGGTTGCAACATTCCCGCGAGCGCTGCCTGTGGATCGGTCGTCGGCTGCCCATGGACATCCAGCGCCCACTCGGCAGGAATCGCACTGCCGCTCTCGCGCGCTGCATCAACAATGTGCCCGCGTGCTGCGGCACTGAGAGCGGTATCGAAGACCAGGGGCGGCTTGCCATTCACGGGAACGGAAAATGCCAGAGGATTGTTGCCTATGGCTGCAGTGTGCGCGCCGGGTAGTGCCATGATCGGGGGAGTCTGTTGGCAGAGAAATGCGAAAAATCCCGCTTCGACGGCCGGCAGTAGTAGCACGCCCAAAGCACCGAGGTGTCCGCATGCCTCTATGCTGCAGGCGACTACCGCCGAGCACTGGGCTTGCAGCATAGAAGCTTTGAGCGCCTGATCGACCACGACTTGCCCCAAACCGTCATCGCCATGGCATCTGAGCAGACCATTCTGGCTTGCCACTGCAGGCTGAGCCTTGGCATTGAAATCCCCTGCTCTCAATCTCTCGATGTAAGACGGCAACCTGGCAATCCCATGTGTGTCGATGCCGCGCAGGCTGGTGCGCACCAATGCATGTGCAGTCACTTCAGCCTGCGCTTGTTGAACGCCGCATTTTTGCAGCAACTGACTGGCCCAATCCTTTAGCACGGGCGCCCTAGCGGAAGTTAGAGTAGGACTCATGAGCTAGAGATCACTCCGAGTTTCGAGGGACGAATGGTGCCGCCGCATTCTCCAAAACCGATCCGCCGATATCCTTCGCGCTCGCAATAGGCCCGCAGGATTACTGTATCGCCATCTTCCAGCCAGAGACGTGACTCCCCGCTGCTGAGATGGATGGGCTTCTTACCTCCCTGGCCCAGCTCCAGCAGCGATCCGGCTTCTGCCGGTCGCGGTCCTGACAGCGTACCCGTGCCCAGAAGATCTCCCGCTCTGAGGTTGCACCCGCCCACCGTATGGTGGGCAATCATCTGGGCCATCGTCCAATAGGCGTCCTTGTAGTTCCCCACACTGATGCAATCGCCTGTCTCGCCTTGCTTGCGCATCCGCTCTGTCTGCAGCCAGACCTCAAGCACAATGTCGCCCTGCCCCAATGCCGTATTCGATTCGCTGGCCAGATACGGCAAGGGTTGCGGGTCTTCGGAATCGCGCCTGAACGGTGCACGAAAAGGAGCCAGGGCCTCCAGGGTAACCACCCACGGAGCCAAAGTGCTGGCAAAGTTTTTCGACAGAAAGGGCCCCAGTGGCTGATATTCCCAGGCCTGGATATCCCTGGCGCTCCAGTCGTTGAAGAGAGCGAGGCCAAATACATGGTCTTCGGCCATAGCGACGGGAATCGGCAGGCCGCGAACATTGGGTCGCGAGATCAGTACCCCCAACTCCAGCTCATAGTCCAGCCTCTGACTTGGAGCGAGAGTTGGAGCCTGATCGCCTGCAGCGTGCACCTGGCCCAAAGGCCTGCAAATATCTTCGCCGCTCACCACAATCGACGATGCACGGCCGTGATAGGCGATAGGAACCCATTTGTAGTTGGGCAGCAGGGGTTGATCAGGGCGAAACTGCCTTCCTACCGTGCTTGCATGGTGAATGCTGGTGTAGAAGTCGGTGTAATCGCCAATATCGCACGGCAATCCCATTTGAACTTCGGACATTGGAATCAAGGCAGACTCGAAGCGCTTGCGATGAGGACTTCCCTCACGCAAGCCCTCGGACAAGGCGTTCCGAAATGCCACACGCGCGTCTCTAGGCAGGCGCATGAACTGGTTCATGCTGCGGTTTTGCAGCAGCTCGGTGCGCCGGACATCAAGCACCTGATCTCCTATCGCCACTCCGATGCGCCAGTCCATTTCGTCCTCTACCCTAAAGCGACCAAACGGCAGATTCTGGATCGGAAAATCGCAGCCATCCTCGTTCGCAGACGCAACGAAGCTAGTCAGTCCAGCATCATGCGTAGCGTCGGTTTCTGAACCCGGGATCATTGGAGAAACTCGCGTTGATGCACAAACTCCGCATGCTTGGGTGCCCGCTTGGTCTTGCTCCAGTCCTCAAGCATGTCCCACTTCACTACATCCAGCCTCCGGATCAGGGCTTCCTCCTCGGGATCGGGACACGCCAGCTCTACTCGATGACCATTCGGATCGAAGAAGTAGATGGAATGGAATGCGCCATGATCGGTGACCCCCAGTACGGACACGCCCTTGGACTCCAGATGGGCGCGGAACTCTAGCAGTTCGGCACGGTCCTTCACGCGAAAGGCGATGTGCTGGACCCACTCGGGTGTGTTGGGGTCACGGCCCATGGGCGGTTGCGTCGGCAGTTCGAAGAAGGCAAGAACATTGCCATTACCTGCGTCCAGGAATACGTGCATGTAAGGATCGGGAGCCTTGGTCGATGGCACCTGGTCTTCTGCGATGGCCAGAACAAATTCCATGTTGAGCATGTCACGGTACCAAAGCACGGTTTCCTTCGCGTCATTGCACCGATAGGCGACATGATGAATGCGCTCTATCTTCATGCCAGCTCCTTCGTTGCAGTCTTGTCCGACGTTTGGAGCACGCCGCGATTGATCTGGTCACGCTCCAGCGACTCGAACAAGGCCTTGAAGTTGCCTTCGCCGAAGCCCTCGCGGTAATTGCCTTTGCGTTCGATAAACTCGAAAAACACCGGCCCCAGCATGGGCTGCGAGAATATCTGCAGCAACAGGCGTGGCTGACCGCCCTCGGTCGTTCCATCCAGTAGGATGCCGCGGGCCTGCAACTCGCCTACGGCTTGGCCGTGACCAGGCAGGCGGTTTTCCAGGTTGTCGTAATAGATGTCGTTGGGGGCCGTCAGAAGCGGTATGCCGGCCATTTGCAGCTGATCGATGGACTCCAGCAGGTTGTCGGTCAACAAGGCGATGTGCTGGATACCTTCTCCATTGAACTTCATCAGAAATTCTTCGATCTGCCCGCCGCCCTGATGCGATTCCTCATTCAATGGAATGCGGATCAGTCCATCAGGGGCAGTCATCGCTTTGGAGGTCAGGCCGGTGTACTCGCCGGAGATGTCGAAATAGCGGATTTCTTGGAAGTTGAAAAGCTTGCTGTAGAAATCGGCCCAGTAGCTCATGCGGCCGCGATAGACGTTGTGCGTGAGGTGGTCCACGACCTGGAAGCCATGTCCTTTGGGGTGACGCTCCACTCCCTCAAGAAACTCGAAGTCGATGTCATAGATTGATTTACCGTCCTCAAAGCGATCAATGAGGTAGAGCGGTGCGCCGCCAATTCCCTTGATGGCCGGCAACCTCAGTTCCATCGGGCCAGTCGGAATCTCGATTGGCTGGGCGCCGAGCTCCAGTGCACGTTTGTAGGCCAGGTGTGCATCGCGTACCCGAAATGCCAAACCGCATGCCGCTGCACCATGTTCTGCAGCGAAATACGCAGCGTGTCCGGGCTCATTGTTGAGAATGAAGTTGATGCCTCCTTGGCGATACAGCACCACATCTTTTGAGCGATGCTTGGCGACCAGGGTGAACCCCATCTTCTCGAACAAGGGTTCCAGAACGCCCGGTGCTGGTGATGCGAACTCGACGAACTCGAAACCGCACAGACCCATTGGGTTGTCAAACAAATCAGACATATTGAATTCCTCGTTTGTTGGTGATCAGTCGATCCGCTCCAGGTCGACTTTGAACATGGCTGAGCGCTCCACGTAATTGGCGGCACTGCTCAGCAGGCCTTGAACCTCTTCGTCGGTGAGGGTGCGAACGACTTTGGCGGGGGCGCCGAGAATGAGGGAGCGAGGCGGGAAGGTCTTGCGTTCGGTGATAATCGCGCCTGCGCCCACGAGGCTGTGCGCCCCAATGACGGCACCATTGAGCACGACGGCCTGAATGCCGATCAGGGAACCCTCACCGACGGTGCAGCCGTGAAGCATTGCTTGATGACCGATCGTCACGCGAGGACCGATCGACAGGGGATATCCAGGATCCGCATGCAAGATGGCCCCTTCCTGCACATTGCTCTCTGCGCCGATATCGATGGGTTCGTTGTCCCCTCGCGCGACTGCTCCGGCCCAAAGGCTGGAGCGCTCCCTGAGTGCGACCTTGCCGATCGCGGTGGCCTCTTGTGCAACGTAAGCCGAAGGATCAATCAGGGGTGCAGAGGCACCAAAACGATATAAAGCCATGGTGTGATTTCTAGATAGTGGGGGGGCGGTGCCGGATCACTCGAGCGTGACGTTCGCCTTCTTGACCAGGCCTGCATAACGCTCCTGCTCGGCCTTTAGAAATTTCGCGCTGTCTGCCGGGGAGCTGAGGATCAGAAAATCGTCGCGCTTGGCGAAGCCGGCCTTGACCTCTGGGTCGTTGAATGCAGCCACAAAGGCGGCTTGCAGCTTCTTGACTTGGGCGGCGGGAAGACCTTTTGGAGCCACCGCAGCAAACCACCCTGCTACATCGACTCCTGGAAAGCCCTGCTCTGCGATCGTGGGTATCTCAGGAAACGAGCTGATCCGCTCCTTGCCCATGATGCCGATGGGACGCAAGGATCCTGCCTTGATTTGACCAATGACGGAGGCCACACCTGCAGCACCTATCTCGACCTGACCCGCCATCAGCGCCGTGATCATGGGGCCCATGCCCTTGTAGGGAATGTGGCGAGTGTCTCCGCCCACCTCGTGCACAAACATTTCGCCAGCCAGCTGGATGATGGTTCCATTGCCTGATGAAGCCAGGTTCATTTCGCCAGGCTTGGCCTTGATCAGTGCCTGCAGCTCCTTGGCATTCTTGGCAGAGACCTTGGGACTGGCAACGAGGACAAAAGGCGAACCGCCAATCACGGTGATGGGGGTGATGTCTGCCAGACTATCGTATGGCAGCTTCTTGAACACGCTGGGATTCACAGCATGATTGTTGGAAACCACCCCGATGGTGTTGCCGTCGGCGACGGCTTTGACGATGGCATTGGTGCCAACGACCCCGCCGGCACTGGGCATGTTCTCGATCACCACCGGCTGCCCGCCCAGCGCTTTCGACAGTGCCGGCTGCGCCGAGCGCATGATGAGGTCGACGCTGGATCCCGTCCCGACCGGCAATATGATGCGCAGCGGCGTTGAAGTGGAACCCTGCGCTAGTGCCGGCATCCCGAGCGTGGCAGCCGCTGTTCCCAAGGCGAGCAAGATGGCGCGCCGGGTATGGCCATGACGGCCCATCGTGAAATTGGTCATGTTTGTCTCCTGATATTTTTTGATGTGGGCGGTCGCAGCGCTCAGGCCGACGACTTCAACGAGGCAAGGATTTCTTCGTTGTGCTCGCCAATCTTTGGCAGCGGCATGCGAACTCCGGGTCGCCGGCCTCCCATCAGCAGAGGAAGCAGCACGACGTCGGTGGTGCCGCCATCGTCCGTTTCCATGGGCACCAGCCCGCCGCTTTGCTTGAGGTGAGGGTCGCCGACCAGTTGCTCGGGACGTGATATGGGGGCGTAGGGAATGCCTGCGGCCTCCAGCTTTGAAGAAAGCTCCTCGATACGATGATGTGCCAGGATGGTGCCCAGTTCTGCGAGCAACTGAGGACGCACCGCGACCCGAGCAGCGTTGTCGGCGTACTCGGGGCGCTCCAGCAGATCGACGCGCTCAAGCACTCGGCACAGGGTATTGAACTGCTTGTCGCTGACGGCGCCGATGAAAAGCTGTTCGCAATCCGCCAAGGCAAATACGTCGTAGACGCTCCAGGCTGACACCCGCGACGGCATCGGCGGAGGTGCTTCGCCCGTCATCAGGTATTGCTGCATATGCTGGGACGAGAGAAACACGCAGTTCTCGAACAGCGCACTCTGGATTTCCTGACCTTTGCCTGTGCGGTCGCGCTCGCGCAAGGCTGCCAATACACCGATGGCGCCGAACATGCCCCCCATGATGTCGTTGACACTGGTGCCGGCGCGCAAAGGACGGCCCACGGGGCCGGTCATGTATGACAGCCCGCCCATCATCTGTACGACCTCGTCCAGAGCCAGGCG
Source organism: Comamonas sp. A7-5 (assembly GCF_039581385.1). Classification (NCBI taxonomy): domain Bacteria; kingdom Pseudomonadati; phylum Pseudomonadota; class Betaproteobacteria; order Burkholderiales; family Comamonadaceae; genus Comamonas; species Comamonas sp. A7-5. The sequence goes on along the minus strand of NZ_JBCPWO010000017.1, from coordinate 30,757 downwards.
CTTCTCATACGGGCCGGGCAGAAAGCCTTTGTGGCTGACGTAGATAAGGCCGGGGCACTGCTTCACGAGAGTGTCGTAGTCCAGGCCCAGGTCCTTCATGAGACCTGGGCGGAAGTTCTCCAGCACCACGTCACAGGTGCCGATCAGCTCTGATGCTGTCTCTCGTCCAGCATCGCTGGTAATGTCCAGCACCACGCTTTTCTTGTTGCGGTTGAAGCTGCGGAAGAAGCCGATGCCCAGACCAGGAAGTTTGCGCGTCTTATCGCCCCCTGGAGGCTCGACCTTGATGACCTCTGCGCCCAGATCGGCCAGGATCATTCCACAGGTGGGTCCCATCACCATATGGGTAAATTCAAGGACACGGATGCCGGCCAGCGGCAAAGGAGATTCGGTGTTCATAACGTATGGCGGGTGAATATTGAATACGAGTGGGCGTTCTGAGGCTCTTCACAGGTCAGGAGTCAGACACGCAGCGAACTGGCAAACGTCTTGGGCAGACCTGCACGCCAGAGCGCACCATGCGTTGGTTCGCCCTCGATCCAGCCAGCGACCTTGGCGCGCAGTGCGAGCAAGGCATCGACGTCCAGCCCCGTGTCAATGCCCATCGCGGCGAGCATGAAAGACAGGTCCTCGGTGGAAGCGTTGCCACTGGCACCCGGTGCATGGGGGCAGCCGCCAATACCGGCCAGCGAGGTGTCGAAGCGACTCACGCCCAGCAGGAGAGCCGCATGGACATTCACCAGAGCCAGCCCGCGCGTGTCGTGGAAATGACCGCAGCAGAATCGATCACCAGCGATCTTCAATGCCTTCTCGAAGAGCCGGCTCACAGAGGCCGGGTCGGCATAGCCCACGGTGTCGGCCAAGCTGACCCTGTCTGCACCTGCATCCAGGAGCGCCTGCATCAGTCGCAACACTTCGGCTTCTTCTACATGGCCCTGAATCGTGCAACCGAATGCCGTTCCCACCCCGCCTTCGATCAAAGTCTTCTTGCCTGAAGCATCTCGGGCGGCACGAATGCGCCCCAGTTCGGCCACGACTTCGTCAGGGGTCTTGCGCAGATTGGCGAGGCTATGGGCATGGCTCGCTGACAGTGGCAAAAGCATGAGATCCGCCTCGCCGTCTAGCGCCAGTTCGGCGCCTCGCAAATTTGGCACCAGCACCGATGCCTGCAGCCCCGGCAGCGACTTAGCGTAGGCCAGCACCTGAGTGGTATCTGCCATTTGCGGCAGCAGTTTTGGCGGGACGAATGAGCCAACCTCGATTTCGGTTTGTCCCGCAGTAACGGCATCTCTGAGCCATTCGCACTTGTGCTCCGTCGAGACGATGGTGGCAATGCTCTGCAGACCGTCACGCATACCGACTTCGCGGATGGTGACTCGAGAGGGATAGGTGAATGTTGAAGAGTTCATGATCTAGCTGAGGTGTCTGACATGAAATATAGAATTTCCCAATACAGCGGTGAAGCGATAATTCATCGCAGTAGAACTTCCAAACGGGAATACCTTGCACGACCTCGACATCACTTCCTTGCGACTGTTTGTCGCGGTATGCACACATCGCAACATTGCCCGCGCAGGAGAGCAGGAGCACATCGGCGGCTCTGCCATCAGCAAACGGCTGGCCCAGCTCGAAGAGCAGGTCCAAGCTCCCCTGCTGCAGCGGCATCGCAGAGGCGTAGTTCCCACCGCAGCAGGCGAAATACTGCTGGAGCACGCCAGGGCCATACTCGCCACTGCAGATCGAGTGGCCAGAGACATGACCGCCTACAGACATGGCGTGAAGGGCCAAGTACGGGTTCTGGCTTCGGTGTCCTCCATCTCGGAGTCTTTGCCTGACGACATAGCGACCTTCCTGCAAATGCCTGCACACGCTCAGATCCGTGTGGACCTGGAGGAACGCACCAGCTCGGAACTTGTGCAAGCCCTGCGAGAAGGACTTGCCCCTCTTGGCGTATGCTGGGACGCGGCGGACCTGGAAGGCCTGCAGACCAGGCCTTACAGATCGGATCATCTGAGCGTGGCCGTGCATCCAGACCATCCTTTGGCCGGCTTGTCAGCCTGCAGCTTTGAGCAAACCTTGGAGCACGACCACGTGGGACTTCCTGCTAATACCGCTGTCTACACCATGCTTGCGCGAGCCGCTGCGATCATCGGCAAGCCGATGTACTACCGGGCGGTCGTATCCACCTTTGATGCATCGCTGCGATGCGTGCAGGCAGGCCTGGGGGTAGCCATCGTCCCGAGCGAGGTAGTCCAGCAAGCTGGCAACCTGTCACGCATGCAGCTAATCCCTCTTTTGGACACTTGGGCGAAGCGCCAGTTCGCGGTGTGCTTCAAGAAATACGAGCAGCTGTCACCAGCGGCAAAGCTTCTCGTTGATCACCTGAGTCCCATGCACTAGAGTGCTTCGCAGCTCCGCTTTCCTACAAACCCTCCACCTGGGCACACCCAAGCAAGTCGCGCACGTTCGTGGCACCACACAAGGCCATGGCACTGCTAAGTTCTGCTATCAGCAACTGCAGCACATGACCGACCCCGGCCTCCCCCGCTGCAGCCAGACCGAATAATGCGGGACGACCGATCTGTACCGCATTGGCACCCAGTGCGAGCGCCTTGGCAATATCGGCGCCACTGCGAAATCCGCTGTCAACCAGCACTTCGAGGCGACCCTGTGCGGCATTGGCCACGCCAGGAAGCTGCTCAATAGAAGAAGGGGCGCCATCAAGCTGGCGTCCTCCATGGTTGGAAACAACGACTCCATCCACGCCTGCAGAAACCGCAGTGCGCACCTGTGCCGCAGTGCTGACACCTTTCAGCACCAGTTGCCCAGGCCAAACCTCCCGCAGCCAATCCAGATCTTTCCAGGTGAATGCGTCGTTGATCTGGCGCTGCATGACCTCAGCGATCGTGGATCCAGCCGGTACGGGACCGACTATCTCGGTAAACAGCTTGAGCGTCGGAGAGCCGCCGCAAACCATCTGCCAGGCCCACGATGGGCACTGTGCCACCTCCACCAACTTGCGCATATTCCAGCGAAATGGAAGTGTGAAACCGTTGCGTGCATCGCGGCGTCTAGGTCTTTTGCTTGCCCAGGGGCGGCTCGATACAGCCGTGCTTTTCGACGGCCCTGGCGACAGTGGTTTGGCGATGGAAGCCGTTGTCCAGGAGCCGCTGCTGCTGGTCGGTTCGGCCGGCAGCCTCGATGACCGAGAAAGCTACACCATCGAGGACATCGCGCAGCTGAGCTTGCTCCTTCTGAGCCGCCCCAATGGCATCCGCGAGGTGCTGCACACAGTATGGAGCGAAAACCACATCGCGCCGAAGATCGTCGCCGAGGTCAACGCACCTTCGTTGCTCATCGATGCCGTGCACTCAGGCCTCGGCTATGCCATCTTGCCTGCCTGCGCCATGGAAGATCGACTTCGTGCAGGCGATCTGGAGGCACGCCCCATCGCCTCAGCGCGCTTTACTCGCACCGTGCACATCGCGACCTCTCGCGTCTTTGCGCCGACGCCAGCCGCTGAACATGTTCATTGACTGCTTGCCTTTTACCTGAGACAAGCGATTGAGCAAGGGCGCTGGAACGCGCGCTGCATAGCTACGCAGGGCACGCCAGACTAGCTGACTGAGTGCCAAGCGTCATTGTCGGCGTTTGTGGCCTGAGGCGTCAAAGTCTAGTTCGCGCGATTGGAAAGCACCGCTCCCAGTGTGCGCATGCTGTAGGTCGACACTCTCTGTTAATTTCCACGCAAAACTGACCCGCCCAGGATGCGGCATCAATCTTGGACGGGTTATGCAGTGATCCATGAGCCCTGCGGTACTCGACAGAGCTCGGCGCCCCCAACAAGAACTTGACCATTTGCCCCCATGGTGACAGAACTGCGATCGCAGCCCGTTAGTTTTAGTGAGTGTCATTCGCTCGGATAGCTTGTAGGCGGCTCATGTGCCCCGTCTAACAAGAATTGCGCGCTACTCTATTGACCAGCCTATCTTGTGCGCGCTGGAGGTCTGATCATGACGTGCATCGTCCTCGGTGTGCATATAGATGCTGGTGGTTGCAATGTTGGCATGTCCCAAGTTGTCCCGCACCATTTTGATATCCATGCCGTCACTTTGGTGGGTGCCGGCTGTATGGCGAAGCCAGTGGGCAGAAGCCTGCTCCAGATGGAGCGCAGCTGCTTCAAATTCCGGCCCTTTAGCGCGAACCGACTCCCCTGCCCTTCGGAAAACCTCCTTGACCAGCTCGTGCACGGCGCTTCGCGCCATGGGTTTGGTAGATCCAATCATGGGCAGCAGCAAAGGAAGGTCTTCGCCAGGCCTTGGGAGCACGGCGAGATCGTTGGCTTTGCGATAACGCATGAGTTCAGAGATCAATTCATCGGTCGCCGGGATTAGCCGCTGCTTCTCTCCTTTTCCTTGCACCTCCAGCCACCAGCGCTCGCGCCCATCGACGCCGCGGCGCCAGTAGAAGTCGCCCATGGAGCTGCTGCATACCTCAGAGATCCGCAGTCCTCCGATGTAAAGCAGTGAAAACAGCCAGCGGGAGCGTGCGGCCTGCTTAGCCAAACGTGGCGTGTCCGTCGGAAGCGATTCGATCGTGGCTTTCACTTCGGCCCAGTGCTCATGCGGTAGAAACCGGCTGGTCTGACTTGCACGTCGGACGGTTTTGCGCCTCCTGAGCGCTAAGGGGTTGCCGGCTAGGTATCCCGCTTGGACCAACCAGTTGAAAAGACTATTGAGGATCGAGAGCGCTTGGCGCTGGCTTTGTGGATCCAAGGCTTTGGCAAATGGCCGCCAGTGGACCGAGGAGCGTGGAGCCTTCTGTGCAACTTGCATCACCCATCGATCGGCGGGTTGCGGGTTGCCGAGGAAGTGCTCATAGACCAGGAAATCCTCATGCGTCAGATCAGACATCGCTTTGCCATGCTGGAGGACAGACCACAGTAGCAAGCGCTCGGCTTCCTTTCGGTAACTGGCCAGTGTTGCGGGTGAGTTTTGATAGCGCGCGAGCCAAGCCAGAACTGCAGATCGATCGTCGTTGGCCGCCACTTGGGCAAGGCCGGAGGCACGATTGCGCCCGAGCTCACCTGACAGCTCGACGGGCAATGCCAAGTCTTCCAAGGGGGCCAACTGCCCCCCTCCTACTTTTACAACGCTCAAATCATTCATTGGTCCAATTCTATGGACATTAGAGTAATTATGTCCATAGACCAAGATTTAATGTAAGATAAAATAATTTATATGTAATATATGTTATGTCATATTCGAAATCCACCTCGGTCGGCACTGGCCCCGTAGACCTCCAAAACTATTTCCCAAGCTGATGAGCAGTGGCATCAAGCAGTAGGCGCAAGACTTACTTAGAGCGGTAGGTTGCCCTTCCTCAAGCGGTGCGTGCGGCTCAGAAGGAGTCCGCATAATCAGGTCCACCGTTGTCGAATCCTGATTGCTGCGTCAACAAGTTGCTGAATCCAGGGTGACCTTTGCTTTAGCCATGACTTCCCGCCAGCTCTGAAATTAATCACAAGCAGCGCGGCCAGTTCGACTGGCGTTGATCCACGAGGCCCTGTGCCTTTTTCCCCCTCGCAGCAGGTTCCGCCTCTTGACCACTGGGCATCGGACAGGAAGTCGCAGCTCTAGCCTTGGTTGGGAGGGGCGCTGATTCCAAGGGCTGCTTGATGCGCTGCGGCAAACGCGTCTCGCCTCGTCTGGGTAGATTCAGTTTGAGCTGGTAATACACAAGCACAGAACGGTCCTGCCCCAGGGCCTAGTTGGATAGCGGGCACTGTCGTAAAGCAGCCTAAAATCGCCTGCGCAAGATGCAATGACTGATGCCTGCAGTCGAAGTCACCGCAATCGTGTGGGGGACAGTGTAGTAGCGGTCATGTTAACTAGCTGTATGAATATACAGCATCAAGGCCAGTCCGCTATTTTGCGCCTTGTTGTTAGCGGTATTTAGTACGCGCCGCGGATGGAGTAGTCGCAATGCCGGTCTTGGTGCAGTCGTCAAAATTGCAGAACTTGCCAGGGGATAGGACTGCTTCACCGAGAGCCTAGGAAGGGCTTTTAGACTCTCAATGGGTGGGTATGGCGTAAGCCACGCCTAGCTGTTTAGCCATCTCCGCTAGGCGTCGATCTGCAGTCCACAAACAGGCTCCTGGCGTGATCAGCGTTGAGGCCAGCAGCGAGAGGTCGACCAAGCCGCAGCCCTTGCCGAACAACTGGTTCTTCTCCAAAAATTCCAAAGTCTCTGGAATGGAAGCTTCCTGGCTCGGCCGCAGCATGGCCAGAGCCGCCAGCGTGTCGGCGCGCGGTGCTGGCGGCGTGCCACAGGCCAGCTCTGCATGCACCATGGAATGCATCAGCACACTGTCCTGCATAAGCAATTTCTGCAGATGGGAGTCCGCCTCCCGGAAATGTCTCACCCACACCGAGGTATCGACTAGCACGGATACGGGCATCAGCGAGAGCCCTCGGCATCAGTCGCACTGTCACGGCGCGGCACATCGGGCATATTTGGCGTGGTACCGCCGAGCGCAGCCAAACGTTTGCCAGCCTCGACACGCGTAAAGGTTTCCAGTGCCAGTCGAACCAGTTCAGGCACAGCAATACCGGGCGCAGCGACGGCACGTGCGCGGTTGACGACATCGTCATCGATCGTGAAAGTCGATCTCATGGCTACTCCTTAAACATCAATCATGATGCATTGTTGCATCAGATTTGATGTTTGTGAATGATGCTGTTGTATTGCACAATACAAATATGCAATCTCAGTCTACCGAGCGTGATCCTGCGCATTTACGCCGCCTGGCTCCCACCCAGGAAACCTACAACGAGTTGCAGAAGGCCTACGACCATTTCAACGAGCAACTGTTTGACGGGCAACTTCCAAACTGCTTGATCACCCTGCAGCGGGAAAAGCGGACTGTCGGCTATTTTTCGGCTGCACGCTTTGCCACGGTGGACGGCTCAACGACCGATGAGATTGCGATGAACCCGACCTACTTTGCCGTGGTCCCCATCATCGAAACGCTACAGACCCAAGTCCATGAGATGACGCACCTGTGGCAGCACCATTTTGGTAAGCCAGGCCGAGGTAGGTATCACAATGAGGAATGGGCAAGCAAGATGGAGAGCATTGGGCTCATGCCCTCTTCCACCGGACAACCTGGCGGCGCTCGAACCGGTGATTGCATGGCGGACTATGCCGTCGAGGGTGGCCGCTTTCTAGCTGCCTGCCAAGAGCTGCTGACGGCAAAGTTCAAGCTCAGCTGGTACGACCGTTTTCCTTCTGCAGATCATGTGCGCGCCGGCCAGGCCAGCATGGCCAACCATATTCAAGGAATTGAAGGTACCAAGCCGCCGATGGCCAGCATCCCTGCCCTAGCCGAGGTTGTGAAGCCCACTGGTCAAGCTTTCGCCGCCGTGGCTGGCGAAACGGCCGCACCGATCGCGCTAACGAACAAATCAAACCGGGTGAAATATTGCTGCAGCGGCTGCAAGGATACGATTTCCGTATGGGGAAAGCCTGGCCTGAAATTGGTCTGCGGTGAGTGTTTGCAAGGCTTTGCTGTTAATTTCCACGCATAACTGACCCGCCGGGGGCTAGTGGGTCACTTCTGGGTGGAAATCAACACCTTTACTCTGCGCCCATTGTTTCAAGGCCTGGGCGATGAGCTCCGGCCCGTTGTCCAGGCGAATGGACTGCGGCACTCCACGGACCTCTGTGAGCTCCTCCAAAGCTCGCACCACCCGAGCGGCAGGCAAGCTGGTATCAATTTCGATACGCAGGCATTCCCGGTTGAATTCGTCAATGACGTTGAAGGTTCTGAAGCGCCGACCTGACCACAAGGCATCGGACATGAAGTCGCAACTCCAGCTTGTTTTTCGCAGACTGGATGCGCCGCGTTAGCGCTGGCTGGGAAATGAAGGACAGGTCGGCCGCTTGGCGAAAGTTACGAGTCTCGGCCGCGTGGATGAACGCCTGTAACTTGGAAAGGGACAGCTTCGGCCTCATGACAGCAAGCCTTGACCGCCCCCTGCCCCGCAGCCTGCGGCGGGTGAGCAACGCGCGCAGGCCTGTGGGCATGCCAAGTTGCTCACGGGTGGTCGCTCAGCTGGCGCTTTGGGTATCGAACAGCGTGGCTGCACGTTCCAGCGTCCACAGATGAGCAAGCAGGTTCTTGGCTCCCTCAACGCCGATCACTGGCTCCGACAGTTCCAGGAACTTGCTTGTTAGTTCAGCATCAGACAGCGGCAACTCTGGGTCACCCTTGCGATTGGGCTGAAGGTGCACCAGCGTAGCACCGCTACACGTGGTGATCTCGATGCGCGCCGACCGCTGGCCTGGGAATGCTGCGTCGATCTTGGGATCCACGTGCGGCTCGATGCGAGTCATCAGTTCGCGCACACGCGCATCGTCCAGTTGCGCGGGCTCGTATGCCACCAAGCGCACGCTGCCACGCGTGAGCGCCGTAGCGACAACATATCGCAGGCTGAAACGGGCTTCGTTGGCGCTGGCCGGCTTCTCGTAACAGGCGATCTCCAGTGCAGGCCGGTAGGTGTCCACGCGCACACGGGCAATGTCCTCGGCCTGCAGGCCGTACTTATCACGTAGCGCCAACGCGCCATCAATAGCAGCAAAAGTGTGTCCGCAGCCGATATGGTTCTTGAAGGTCAGTCGCGTGATGTGAAAGTCGCTTCCAAGCGTGGCGCCGACCTGTGACCAGTCCGGACCGTTGCTCATGGCCTGACCCAGGCCTGACTTTCCGTCCAGTACGTCCAGGGACCCCGTCACGCCGCGCGCAGCCATCTGCGCAGCCAAAAGTCCCGCCTCGGCGGCACGGCCGGCATGCAACGGTTTGGACATGGAATCCATGCGAAAGGCCTGCTGTAGTCCCGCCGCGAATGTCGCAGCCGTGGCTAAGGCATGGGCGAAAGGCTGAGCACCCAATCGCAACGCGCCAGCGGCGGCTGCGGCCGCACCAAAGGTGCCGACCGTACCTGTGTTGTGCCAAAAGCGGTAGTGCGGACGTCCCATCACCACACCAATACGGGTAGAGACCTCGTAGCCCAGCACCAGCGCGCGCAGGAAGTCCAGGCCACTGACACTAGCGTCCTGGCTGGCTGCCAGGGCGGCGGCGATGGTCGCAGCGCCGGGGTGATACATGGCGTCACGGAAGCTATCGTCCACCTCAGCTGCATGGGCTGCTGTACCGTTGTACAGGGCTGCAGCGCGCGCCGTGGCGCTGCGTCCATTGCCCAGTCGAGCGCGGCCATGGTCCAGATCCTCGGCCAGCACCTGTTCGAGCTGAGCCAGAGGAGCGGCCGCCAGACCGGGGAACAAAGAGGCGTACCAGTCGATCACGGCACGTTTGGCATGGTGGACTACCTCGTCGGGCAAAGGGGTTCCGTGGAATTTCTCGGCGTACTGGCCGAAGACTTCTGTGGCGTGCATGGGATGTATCTCCTTCAATCGGGGTGAGGGGTTGCGAGCCATTGGCTAAGTAGCGTGTCGATGGCGGCAGCGGATTCGTACTGAACCCAATGGCCTGCGTCTGGCAGGATGGCGGTGCTGCAGCGTGGGTGGTGGGCGGCCAAGGCAGGCGCAAGCGATGCCGGATCGGCGGTTACGTCATGCTCTCCCCAGACAAGCAGCAGGCTGGGCGCCGTGCGGCGCAACAGAGCCTGCAAGCCACCAGATCGGGAGATGTGCTTGCTGTGAAAGCGCGTACGCAGGCAAGCATCTGTATGGATTTGCAGGGTCTGCGCGTCGATGCTGGCCTCTGCGTGCAGCATGTGGGCCAGCAGGTTGTGCCGCATAGCTTGCTGCAAAGCCTGCGTGTCGCCCGTCTGCGCGTGGGCACGCCACTCCAGCAACGGAGCCCTAGGACGACGAGTGCCGCCGTGACCAACGGCACCCAGAAGCGCCAGTCGGTCCACGTCGCCTCGGCTTGCAGCCAGGTGTGCCGCCATCAAGCCGCCGAAGGAAAATCCTCCCAGGTCGATGCGCGTACCAGCGCCTAGCAAAATGGTCAGAGAGCTTTCCAGACGTTCCAGCAGAGCCTTCACCGTGGACTCATCGGTCGGGTCAGAATCTCCGTAGCCAGGCATATCGGGCACACAGACCATACGCTGTTCGGCTAAAGCATGGATGTTTCGAATCCAGTGCCTCCATGTCCCATGGCCACCATGCAACAGCACCAAAGGACGGCCATGGCCGAACATTCGCCATGCCACACGGCCACCGTGGCTGTCCACCATTTGGAGCTCCTGCAGCCGTTCGAGCGCGTCCATCATACGGCCTTGATGGACTGTGCCTTGATCACCTGGCGCCACTTGGCTTCCTCTGCACGCACGATGCGAGCCGTTTCCTGTGGATCGTCCAGTGTCAATGCTAACCCCTCGGCGGCGGCTCGGCGCCGCAGTGCATCGGTCTGGGCGGCACGTCGGACGGCGGCGTGCAACTGCTCAACGATGGAGGTAGGCGTAGCGCCTGCCACGAACACGCCATACCAAACGTCGGCGTCGTAGCCTGTTACGCCGGCCTCGGCGAAAGTCGGCACGTTCGGAAGCAACGGCGAACGCTTATTGCTCGTCACCGCCAGCGCTCGCAATTTGCCGCCGGAGAGCAGCGGCGCTACGCTGGGTAGTGTGCCAAAGGCCAGGTCAATCTGGCCTGCCATTACATCGTTCATCGCAGGCGCCGCGCCGCGGTAGGGGACATGTGGCACGAGCAGGTTCGCTGTACTTTTGAGCAGCTCAGCGGCCAAGTGGGTAGAGGTTCCGTTGCCGGCGGACCCGTAGGAAAATTGACCAGGCTTGGCCCGGGCCTGCGTCAAGAAGTCCTCGGCCGACTTGAGAGGACTGTTGGTACGAACGACTGCTACGATGGGAGCACGCCCGAGCAAAATGACCGGCGCGAATGCCGACTCTGATGGGTAAGGAAGTTTTGGGTGCAGGCTGGGTACGATGGCGATGGCACTGGTGTTTAAGAGCAGCGTGTAGCCATCCGCTTGGCTCTTTGCGACTGAATCATTGCCTATTACGGTACCTGCGCCTGACTTGTTATCTACGATCACGGACTGTCCCAGATCGCGCGTCAGAGCGTCTCCCAGTGCTCGCGCCATCGCATCGGTACCGCCGCCAGCGGGAAAAGGAACAACCAGGCGCAGCGGCCTGTTGGGAAAGGACTGTGCGTTAGCAGGTGCGGTGAAGTACAACGCCATGCTGGCAGCGGTGCCCGTCAACAGGCTACGACGCAGTGTCGAGACGGTTTGTGTGGAGTTTCGTTTCATTCAAAGGTTTCCTGTACTTCTGGGACTGCACGCAGGGCGTCAAGGCCTGTTCAGGCATGATCCAGCTCCGCGGCGAGAATCCCGGTGCTGTCGTCGGTACACATGTACGCAATGCATCCTCTGCACGGCGATGTTCGAGGCAGGTGTCGTCCTCAGTTCTGCCCGTGCCTACTCGATGCCGGTACTGGAGTGACACTTGTGCACCTTCAGCGTCAGATGGCCTCTGACGTGGCACCGACCGTGCTGTCCAGGAACATGCGTAGCGCCCGGTTGAAGCGCTCGGGCTGCTCAATGCAGGTCATGTGTGCCGCGTCGGCGATCACGGTTAGCGTGGATTGGGGTAGGTTGCGGTGCATTTCCAGCGAGGCAGCCAGCGGCGTGCCGATGTCGTGCTCGCCAACGATCACCAGCGCCGGGCAGCCGATCCGGGGGAGATCGGCAGTGGTGTGCACCGAGGCAATGGCTGCGCAGGCGCCGGTCCAGCCCTCAATGCTGGTAGACGCGATGACGCGCGCCACATCCGCCACGGCAGCGGGTTCGGCCTCTCGGAAGCCGACCGTGAACCAGCGCCCGATGGCCGGATCCACAAGGGGCACAATACCCTGCGCGCGGGCGACACGGATGCGCTCGTCCCAGACCGATTGGGGTGTTGCGTCATGCTGACTGGTGGTATCAGCCAGTACAAGGGCCTGCACGCGTTGCGGATACTTGAGAGTAAAGGTCTGGCCAATCATGCCTCCCATGGAGAAGCCGATCCAAGTGACTGCCGCGATGCCGAGATGGTCCATCAGTTGAGCAGCGTCGTCGGCCAACTGGTCCAACGTGTACGGGGCCTGGCCAGCGCCACTGCGTCCGTGGCCGCGTGTGTCGTAGCGAAGCACGCGATAGCACCCGGCCAGTGCTGCAACCTGAGCGTCCCACATGGAGACGTCGCAGCCGAGCGAGTGGGACAGCAGCAGCCAGGGGCCGCGCGTGCCGTCGATGGTGTAGTGGATGGCCGGCGCGCCGGTCGGTTCGAACGTGCTCATGGTGTTTGCTTTCATTGCGCGGTGATGTTCGCGGCCTTGGCGATGCGCGCGTACTTGGCCACTTCGGCTTCAATTAGTTTTTGAAAGTCGACAGGAGTGCCGGCCGCCACCTTCACGCCCATGTCGGCCAGTTGTGCCTTCACCTGCGGCAGGCGCAGGACGCCGTTGATGTCCTTGTTCAGTTGGGCGAGTACCGGCGCGGGCGTCTTTGCCGAGGCCAGCAACCCATACCAGAAACTCCATTCGTAGCCCGGCACACCGGCCTGGGCTGTGGTGGGCACGTCCGGCATCTCGGCGATGCGCGAGGCGGAGGTCACAGCCAGAGCGCGTACCCGCCCGTCCTTGACCATACCGACTGCCGAGACGTAGGGCGCGATATGAAACTGCACACGCCCGGCGATGGTTTCGGTCATCGCCTCGCCCACGCTCTTGTACGGAATGTTCACGGCCTCGATGCCCGCCTGTTGGCAGAACAGAGCGGCCGCGAAGTGCGAGCTGCTTCCCACTCCCGCCGACGAGTAGCTGACCGAACCAGGACGCGCCTTGGCCTGCGCCACAAGCTCTGCCAGGTTTCTGGCGGGAAGGTCCTTGGGCACCACGATCAGCGCTGGGCCTTCGCCGATCAGCGTGACCGGGGCGAAATCGCGCAGCGTGTCGTAGCCCGGGTTGCGGAAAACGGCCGGAGCCGTCGCATGGGCGGGCGACACGCTGAGCAAGGTACTGCCGTCGGCCGGCGCGGCCAGTACGGCACGTGCCGCCAGCGTTCCGCCCACGCCTACCTTGTTCTCCACGATGGCTGGTAGCCTCCAGCGTTCGGACAGGGTCGCCGCGATCAAACGTGCGGCCGCATCGGGCACACCGCCCGCGCCGAAGCCCACGATGAAGCGGTAACTGGGTAGAGCCGGCGCCGGAAGTTCGCTGCCGGCAGGTGACTGCGCCCAAGCCGGAGCTGCGGCACAGGCGAGGCCCGCCGGTACGCACTTCAGCAGTGCGCGGCGCGACGGAGTATGAACAGAGGTGTAGGACATGTTGTCTCCTGGATTTGTGCTGCCTTAAGGCAGTCTGGTGGGGATAGCACGGGGCCTGCCCGCGTTAGTTGGTCACAGCAGTAGGCATCGCGGATCGCCGACCCTACTTGCGGGGCCACTGATCTCGGCCAGCCAAGCAAAATCTTCTCGTAGGCCGGCTTCGCTGCGTTCGCGGGCCCAAAACACCACGCCGCCTTCCCAACGCGGGAAACCGTAGCCATTGACCAGAGCTAGGTCCACATCGGTGGCATAGACCGCAACTCCTTCGGCCAGGAGCAGTGCGGCCTCGTTGGCGAGGGCCAGTAGCGCACGGCGCACGATTTCTTCGTCGGTAATGACACGCGGTGCGATACCCTTATCCGCCCGTGCCTGCTCGATTAGCGCGTGCACTGCCGGGTCCACCGCCGGCTTGCCACCCTCTGCATAAGCGTAGTAGCCAGCGCTAGTCTTTCGTCCCAGCCGGCCGGCCTCGCACAACCGGTCGGCTATGTCAACGTAGCGCGTTTGCGGATCGCGTGTTGCTGCCTGGGCCTGGCGCATGCGCCAGGCAATATCCAGTCCAGACAGGTCGGCCACCGCAAATGGGCCCATGGCGAAGCCAAAGCGCTGCAGTGCCGCGTCCACATGCTCAGGCCAAGCGCCCTCCTCGACTAGGAACTCGCACTGGCGCCGGTAAGCGGCATAAAGCCGGTTGCCGATGAAGCCGAAGGCATTGCCGGTCAGCAGCGGCAGCTTGCCGAGCCTCTTTGCCACAGTCAGCCCTGTGACTAGAACTTCAGGCACTGAAGCCTGGCCGCGCACCACTTCCATGAGCCGCATGACGTTGGCCGGACTGAAGAAATGCAGACCAACCACGTCCTGTGGGCGCGACGTAGCTGCAGCGATGGCGTCCAGGTCCAGGTATGACGTGTTGCTTGCAAGCACAGCACCGCGCCGGGCCACAGAATCGATGCGCTCGAACACCTGCCGCTTGACGTCCAGATCCTCGAACACGGCCTCGATCACAAGGTCTGCCGAGGCCAGGTCGTCCCATCGCAAGCTGCTGCGTAGACGCCCCTGGCGCGCCTGGGCTGTATCGGACGCCATCTTGGCTGCGCGCACGCGGCTAGCGTAGTGGTCTTGGATGCGGGCTGTTCCACGTTCCAGCGCCGCACCGTCCTGCTCCAGCAGCAGCACTTCGTAGCCAGCGTCCAGTGCCGCTATGGCAATGCCGGAGCCCATGGTTCCGGCACCGACGACGGCAATGACCCGCACTGAACGCGGTGCTACGCCGGCCAGCGAAGGATGTTTGGCACTCTCACGCTCGACGAAGAATTGATAGCGCAGAGCTGAGGCCTCGCGCGAACTGCGCAACTGCTGGAACACTGCGCGTTCGTCGGCTAGCGCAGTGTCGAAGTCGTGCACAGCCGAGGCCTTGATGGCTTCGATCGCCGCAACTACAGCCGGGCGGTACTTGCCAGCTTTCAGTGCGGCTGTGGCAGAGTCTTCCACGGCTTTGGGCTCGGCCGGAGGCACGGAACGATCGCGCAAGCGCTTCTTACGCCCTGCCAGGCTTCGTGCCAGGGCAAGCGCCTCAGAGCGGAGCTCGCCTGAGGCCTCGGCGTCGATAAGGCCGGCTGCCAAGGCGGAAGGGCTCTTAACCCGCTCGCCGCTGCAGATCATTTTTATGGCGTGGGGTACGCCGACCAGTCGCGGCAGGCGCTGGGTACCGCCCGCGCCCGGGATGATGCCCAGCGTGACCTCTGGCAGGCCGACGACGGTGTCGGGCGCTGCGATGCGCGCATCGCAACCCAGAGCCAGCTCGAAGCCGCCGCCGAGCGCCGCGCCGTGCAGCGCGGCCACGAAGGGCTTGCTGCAGGCATCGATGGCCGCGATCACGCTGGGCAACTGAGGCTCGGCAAGCGGTTGGCCAAACTCGCGGATATCCGAGCCGGCCATGAAAGTGGTGCCGACTCCGATAATTACGGCGGCCACCAGGCTGTCGTCGCGTGCCACTGTGTCAATGGCCTGTAGTAGTCCGGCACGGACAGTCGCAGAACCTGCGTTAATGGGTGGGTTGTCGATGCCGATGATGGCGACGTCGCCGTCGCGCTCCAGGCGTACCTGGCCCAAAGGTGCGGCATCCATCACGCTAGTACCACCACGCCGTCTGCGGCACACACACCTTGTCCCTGCGTCAACACGAACACTGGGTTGATTTCGGCCTCGACCAAGCGGTCGCCTAACTGCGCCGCCATCTGCGAGAAGGCGACGATGGCCGAGACCAGCGCTTCCACGTCAGCCTTGGGCCGACCGCGGAAGCCATCCAGCAGGGGCCAGGTCTTGAGGTCCTGTGCCATAGTCAGTGCGTCGGCGCGCGAAAGGCCGCCGCTTGGCGGCAACAGGCGCAGCGTGGTGTCCTTGAACAGCTCTGCCGTCACGCCGCCCATACCCAACATAATGGCGGTGCCCAGAGCGTCACGGTGCATGCCCAGGATCAGTTCAGTGCCGCCACCGACCATCTTCTGCACAAGGAAGCGCCGGGGCCGCACACCTGCCTTGGTTTCGACCTCCGCAGCCATCTGCGTCAGCCGTGCACCTATGGTCTCGGGTGACAGGCCTACAGCCACACCACCTACGTCACTTTTGTGCGTGATCTGAGCGGACAGAATCTTTAGTACAACGCGGCCACCCAGGGTGCGTGCTGCAGCCTGAGCCTCTTCGGCAGTGGAAACCACTTGCTCGGCTGCGCATGGCAAGCCGAAGCGGGTGAACAACTGTTTGGCCTGGGCCTCGTCCAGTGATCCACTCGGCAGAGAATCGAGTGCAACGGGTTTAGCCGCCTCGCAACCGTCGGCCGGAGCTGGTGCCTGGAAGTTAGCCACGCGCAACATACCAGCCAGAGCCGCAGTGCAGCTTTCCGCTGCGGCGAACGCCGGCACGCCGCGTTGTGTCAGCAGTGCGCCGATCTCGGGCGCGTGCGGGCTTACGTACGCTAAGACAGGCTTGTCAGAGTTCGGCAAGCACTCTTGAATGGCACCCACCAGTAGCTCAGGCATAGCTAGGCTGGACGATCCGACGATGATCACCAAAGCGTCGTAGCTAGGACTGGCCAGCAGCGCATTGATGGCCCCGCGCAGAAGGTCAGGCCGCAGCCCGGCAAGGGTCACGTCTATAGGGTTTCGGTCCAGCACTGCCTCGCTGCCGGTTTGCAGCGCCCGCAGCGCGTCGGCCGTGGCAAGGTCGGGCGCGGGCGTCTCGAACCCGGCCACGCCCAAATCATCGGAAACAAGCGTGCCTGCACCGCCGGTGGAGGTGAGGATTGCCACGCGCTTGCCGCGCAGATGGCGGCCGGTGGTCAGTGCGGCGGGGATGTCGAGCAAGTCCGAGAAAGTCTGTGCGCGGATCACACCGACCTGTTTGAACAGCGCGTCGTACATGCTGTCGGCACCAGCCATCGCTCCTGTGTGCGACACAGCGGCTTGGGCGCCAGCCTCGGAGCGACCAATCTTGAAGGCCACGACTGGCTTGCCCGCATGCGCTGCCTTCAGGCAGGCCGCGCGGAATTTCGACGGATTGCGCACCGTCTCCACGTATAGCGCAATCACTTTGGTGGCAGGGTCATCTGCCAGGTGGTCAATAAAGTCGGCAAGCTCCAGATCAACTTCGTTGCTGGTGGAGATCAATTTGGAAAGACCAATGCCACGAGCTGACGCGCGCGACAGCAGTGACCCAAGGATGCCGCCACTTTGCGAGACGACGCCGATCCCTCCGGCTTTAAAGTCGTCCATCTCCAACGCACCAGAAGGCGAAAGCACTATCTTGTCAGTCAGATTGACCAGTCCGATCGTATTGGGCCCCAGAATTCGCATCGTGCCCGCCGCTTCGACGAGTTGCTGCTGACGGCGAGCGCCTTCTTCACCGGTTTCGGTATAGCCGCTGGCCAACACGATGGCAGCAGCACAGCCGCGCTCCGACAATTCCTTTACCGTAAGATGCGCTCGCTCAGCGCCCAGCAACACCACTGCAACATCAGGAACCTCAGGAAGGGAGGCAACATCTGGGTAACACGGAAGATCGCCAATGGCTTCGACCTTGGGGTTCACGGGCATGATTCGACCGGAATACCCATGCTTTTGCAGGTATGCGACTGGTCGACCTGTAGTTTTCTTCGGGTCAGCCGAGGCTCCGATGACGGCAACACTGCGTGGAGAAAGCAGCTTTGAAATGGCGCTGTTCATACAATCACTCCTTCGCTGCAGCTTTAGCTAAAAAGGCTTCTACCGAGGCGCGGTGTTCGCTACTTGTGTAGCAGATACCTTGCGCCTGACTACCCTGCGCGAACACGTCGTGGGATGACAACTCAAAGCTCTGATTGAGGATGGTCTTGGTCAGTGCCAATGCGGTCGATGAGGCTTTGGAAAGCTCAGCAGCCCATGCCTGCGCATCAGCCAGCAAGGTGTCGGCACTGGCTTTTCGATCGACGATGCCCAAATCGAGGGCTTCGTCCACTTTGACCTGACGCCCAGTGAAAATCAGTTCCTTGGCCTTTGAAAGACCTACGCGTCGTGGCAGAAAATACATGCCACCGCCGTCAGGAATGATGCCGCGGTGAATATAAGACCAGGTGAAGCTTGCCCAGTCGCTGGCGATGATGAAGTCGCAGGCCAGCGCAGTGTCGGCCCCAAGCCCGGAAGCTGCTCCATTGACAGCGGCAACCACAGGTTTAGGCATTGTGTGCAGCAGCGCTTGAGTACGGTGCACACGTTGCTGACGATGCCAGCCGTTGAAGCCAACCTCGCCAGCCGGTGCATTCATTCGCTTCTGCATGCCACTGATGTCTCCACCTGCACAGAAGCCCTTTCCGGCTCCGGTGAGAACCAACGCCCTGATGCTTTTATCGGCTGCAACACGTTCCAGCGCGTCGATAAACTCCGTGCGCATGTCATCGCTCATCGCATTGCGCTTGTCCGGACGACTCAACGTAAGCGTTGCCACCGCGTCATTGACTTGAAGTTCTATTAGGGAATAGCTCATTGATTTCTCCAAAAATTACTCGACACAAAGCCGATCAGTCAGGCTTGATACCGCTTGCCTTGATTACGCGGGCCCAACGTTGCTCCTCGGCTTGTACATATGCATCCAGTTCGGCTGGCGCACCCGCGCTGACAATCAGACCTTCGTGTTCGACCTTGCGGACAAAATCAGGTGAGCGAGCCGCCTTGCGAGCTGCTGCATTCAGGCGCTCTATCACAGCAGGAGGGGTGGCTACGGGGACATACAGTCCGTACCAGCTATCGACGACATAACCAGGCACCGTGGTAGCGATAGGCGCAATGCCCTTGAACGCCGGCGAAGGCTCAGAAGTTGTGACACCCAGTGCTCTAAGCTTTCCACCGTCCACAAATGGCGAAACTGCAGCAGCTGTTGCAAACATCATGTCCACCTGACCTCCCATCAGATCGGTCAGTGCGGGCCCTGCGCCTCGATAAGGGATATGGTTGATCTTTATCTGGGCCAGATTGGCGAACAGCTCTCCGGCCAGATGGGCTGAGGTGCCAGCCCCTTGCGAAGCAAAAGTCAGTTTTCCCGGGTTAGCCTTGGCAGCTGCTACGACGTCGGCTACTGACTTGAATTGACTGTTGGGCCGCACAACCAGTATGTTGGGCCCTTTACCAATGAGCATCACCGGCGCAAATGCTTTGTTGCTTCCATATGGAAGCCTGGGTTGCAGTGCTGGATTCACCGCATGCGCGAAAGATGCAACGACGATGCTATATCCGTCAGGAGCGCTTTTGGCAACGTTGTCGGTTCCGATCATGGTTCCTCCGCCAGGCTTGTTCTCCACAATGACGGGCTGTCCCAGGTCCTTGGACATTTCTGCCCCCAATGTGCGAGCGATCAAGTCCGTGCCACCTCCCGGTGCAAACGGAACAACCAAGCGAATGGGTTTATCTGGAAACGCTGCCATAGCAGATCCTGCTGAAGCGACGACGGCCACGAAAAGTGCAATGGATCTCGCACCTCTGCGAATAAGGGAAGCAGTCATTGAGTTGTCTCCTTGTTATGCGGCATCTGCCGCCTGTCTCTCAAAGCCGGAACATCTAGGTTCTTGATGTCGGTCTTTTAAAGCTTAGGCAGAGTTAACAATCCTGGCACCCCCCTATTTCCAATAGATGGAATTTGCTGGCAAATTTGGCATGCCGCGAATTCCAATGGCTGGAAAAATCCTTGCCAGTTGTGTGGATGCAAGACCGATCAAAATTGCACTAATTCAGCGCCCTCCTTGGGAACCGACGCTATCCCGGTGTGAACTCCGAACCATCAAGAAGCTAATGATCAAAAGCCGCTCTGCTATCCTTAATGACAAGCCGGGTCAGTCGCCCGCCAATCGATCGCTTGAGCGAGGAATAGAAATACTTCGCGCTTTTCGACCTGGATCGGAGCTGCTTGGAAATGGCGATATTGCAGAGCGAACAGGGCTATCGAGGTCTACCGTCAGTCGACTAACTCAGACGCTGGTCGGAACTGGGATGCTGCAGGTGGACACATCTGTGCGCGCCTACCGCCTAGCGCCGGCTGTTCTAAGCCTGGCACATGCAATGCGTACAGGCTCGCAGGTCTTAGCCATTGCCGCACCGCTGATGCGGACGCTTGCAGAGACCCAACGCATCAACGTTGGCCTGGCCGCCCCCGACAGAGATGAAATGGTCTACCTGGAATCCATCCGCTACAGCCGGCGCGTGGTGCTTCGCCATGTGGTTTCGGGCCAGCGAGTCCCCATGGAGCTGACGTCCCTGGGGCGTGCCTATCTGGCGGTCGTGTCCGAACCCAAACGTGAGGCACTGCTAGCCACATTCCAACACCGCAGAGCCGGACAGTGGGAAGTCCTTGAGCATGCGATCGAAGACGCGCGTCAAAGCGTGAGAGCGCGAGGCTTCTGTGCCGCAGCATGGCAACCCGAGGTGGTTGCACTGGCAACGCCATTGGTCACGCCGGATGCAATCTATGTTCTAAACCTCAGCATCTCTACAGAGGAAGCTCTGGCAAAAGTCGTGGAGGACCTGTGGAACCCATTGATAGCACTACGAGACGAAATTCAGAAAAGACTGAATGCGCTGCAATCGATGTAAATGGGATTTCTCATCACGCTTATGCAGTGTATCGAAGCCATTGCGATCAAGACAGTGCCAACGCTAGAGTTATCCCAAAAATCCAGCGAAGAATAGCCGCTATTTCCAAGTAATGAAAGCCTGCGCCGTACTAACTCCCAAATTGCCGCCGATGCTCAGTCAAATAGCTAAAAGGCATAGCTGATATAGCCGCTAAAGGCTTATTGCAGAGCCAGTGGCGTAAGAGACTGGTTGCATGACTAACACAACTACAGAGACATCACGCCGACTTGTTCGGTACCTCCCACCAAATACCAATGCGGAAGTTCATATCGAATATGCCGATCAAGGGACGGGTCGAATCATTTGCATTCTTCCTTCGTTGGCTCGATCAGGTCGAGACTACGACGTCGTGGCCGACTACCTGCAGCAAGATGGCTTCCGCGTAATTCGCCCAGAGCCGCGCGGCATCGGGCATAGCCATGGTCCCATGCAGGGCCTAAGTTTGCATGACTTTGCTGCCGATGTGGCCGCTGTCCTGGATCAAGAACGCACCGGCCCCATCCTCATAGTGGGTCATGCCTGGGGCAGCCAACCCGCTCGCATGCTGGCTGCTGATCGACCCGACTTGGTATGCGGCGTCATCATGGCTGCTGCATCTGCGGGCAGGCTGCCGCCCGAGTCGAGCGAAATGCCATACAGCCGTCTGCGCGACGCCATAGATGGAGCAAGTGACTTTAGCCTGTCAGAGGAACAGCGGCTGGACTGCCTGCGCCGAGCCTTCTTTGCCCCTGGTCACGATCCGCGCGTCTGGCTAGACGGCTGGAACACAGAGGCTCACGAGGCTCAAAGCCATGCTCGACGCAGCACCCCTGTCGATGACTATTTCTCTGCTGGTACCCAAGTGCCCATCCTGGATCTACAGGCCGAGCACGATGCGGTAGTGATCCCGAAGGTAATGAAACTCTACCTTGGCGAGCGTGTCACTGAGCAAGTGATTAGTGACGCCGGTCACGCAATGGCACCAGAGCAGCCACGCGCCATGGCCGATGCCATCGCTGCTTTTGCTCATCGCGTCTATCAGAAATAAGCTATCCCTGCCACAGCACTCGCCCAGACGGACAGCAATCCGCTTCTTTGCGTTGCTTCCATTTCGATAACGCGCCTACCAAAAGTGTGCGTAAACACCACGTGCCCACTGAACTGCGCTTGGCATATGCGCATGGCCTGCCACGCCATGTAGGAATCAGCACAGTTCGATCTACCTGCAGCAAGACAAGACCACCCAAGAGTTAGCTGCAGGGGTTTTGACAGACATAAAAATTACCGGAGACATCAATGAAACATTCCTTCCAACGCACGATTAGAACGTCCCTCAAGGCGGCCACCATGTTCGCTGCCACCCTGGCCATTGGTCTCAACGCGGCTCAGGCTGCGTTCCCTGACAAACCAGTCAAGTTAGTGGTTCCATTCGCACCCGGAGGTGGTGCAGATCTGATCGCGCGAACGCTCGCAGTCGGAATGTCACAAGAACTCGGGCAATCAGTCATCGTTGAAAACAAACCTGGAGCTGGCACCATCATCGGCTCGGAAATGGTGGCCAAGAGTGCTCCGGACGGCTACACGCTACTCGTGTCCTCTATAGCGCACTCGGTCAACCCGAGTCTTATGGAAAAGCTTCCTTACGCCACAGAAAAAGCTTTCACGCCGGTGTCTATGGTGGTGCGCTCCCCAAATGTACTGGTCGTGCGCGCAAGTAGCCCGTACAAGACAGTCAAGGACATCATTGCGGCAGCCAAAGCAAAGCCCAACCAGTTGACATACGCATCGCCTGGCAACGGAACTTCGTCTCACCTCGCTGCAGCTCTTTTTGCGGATCTGGCTAAGCTACAGATTCAGCACATCACCTACAAAGGATCCTCCCCTGCCCTCACTGATTTGCTGGGCGGGCAGACCGACATCCTATTCGGCACATCGGGTTCTGTTGGTCCATTCATTGACAGCGGAAAACTAAGAGCGCTAGCGGTGACTTCGGCGACTCGCTCGAGCGCCTACCCGAATGTACCCACCATGGCTGAAGCCGGTGTCGCAGGATATGTATCGGAGGGTTGGTACGGCCTGCATGCTCCCGCCGGCACGCCTACCGCCATCATTGAGCAACTCAATGCAGCGACCCGTAAAGCGGCTCAGAGCGACTTCTTTAAATCGAAGTTGGTTCATGAAGGCATGGTTGCCCAAACGGGCACTCCAACCGAATACGAAGCATTTGTTCGAGCTGAGATTGCCCGTTGGTCCAAGCTAGTCAAGGCAGACGTGATCACGAAATAAAAAGCCATAACGGGAGACAAGCATGAACAAAGCAAATACCTCGCTCGTCCTGAGACTTGCTCTAACAAGCGCCTTGTTTGGAATTAGCGCGATAGCTAGCGCGCAAGACTATCCGAGCAAGACTATCCGTATGGTGATTCCCTACACTCCTGGAGGATCCATAGATACCGTTGGCAGACTGGTAGCTGACCAGTTGCAGCGCCAACTCGGTCAGCCGATCGTCATTGAAAACACACCAGGCGCTTCTGGCCTCCTTGGTTCCATGCATGTGAAGAACGCGAAGGCCGATGGCTACACTTTGCTGTTCAACGCCTCCAGCCAGGCGTACCTGCCGCTTGTAGTTGCCAAGAAAACCTACGACCCGCAGCGAGACTTCACTCCTGTGGCGCAGATAGGGTACGTGCCGCTAATCGTTGCAGTAAACAACGGGGTTCAAGCCAAAACGATCGAAGAATTCATCAAATTGGCCAAAGCCAACCCTGGGAAGTTTACTTGGGCAACTTCTGGCTTGGGTACGACTAGTCACTTGAGTGAAGAAATGCTCAACCGAGCACTTGGTCTGAAAATGGAGATCGTTCCTTACAAGGGAGCTGTGCCTCAATTGACTGATGTTGTTGGTGGACATGTCTCCGCGGCGATTTCGCCTATGCCCGGGGTCACACCCTTTGTTCAGGCCGGCCGCCTGCGGCCGCTGGCGGTGACTAGCAAGACGCGAGCTCCATCACTGCCAGACGTTCCTGCGCTAGCTGAAAGCACCGTCCCAGGATTCGAGTTGTTGTCTTGGTATGGCGTATGGGGCCCAGCCAACATGCCGGTCGAAGTTACCAACAGACTGAATGCAGAGATCGCCAAGGCCGTCGAAGCACCGTCCTTAAAGACCAAATTCGCCGAGCTGTCATTTGTGCCTACAAAGTCCAGCCCCTCGCAATTTCGGCAGCTGATCGCTGAAGACTTGCTGAAAATCGGCAAAGCGGTCAAGGAAGCTGAAATTCGAATTGACTTCTAACTAGCAGCCAGGAACTCATAAATGTCGCACTCTGTTTTCACACGTCGCCAGGTTCTGCGGTCCGGTACGGCACTTGCCTCGGCTTCGTCACTTATAAGCTTGGAAGCCTGGTCTGCTGACAACTTCCCGACACGCACCATACGTGTGGTCGTACCGTTCGCCCCGGGCGGCGGCACCGATGTAATTGGGCGGGCTTTGCTGGAAGGAATGCAGCGGGAACTTGGAAAAGCCTTGATCATTGACAACAAGCCCGGTGGCGGCACCATCATAGGCACAGACATCGTGGCCAAATCGCCTGCCGACGGCTACACGTTGCTTCTTACGACCTCAGCTATTGCGATCAACGACTCTCTGGTCAAGAAACTCCCCTATAAGACGCAAAAGGACTTCACTGAAGTGGCTCGGGTCTGCAGCGGGCCAAACGTCCTGGTCACTCCCCCGAACAGCCGCTTCAAAAGCGTCGCTGACGTGATTGCCGCCGCGAAAGCAGCCCCCGGAAGGCTGACGTATGCATCGTCGGGCAACGGATCTGCCGTCCACTTGGCTGGCGAACTGTTCAAGACCATGGCTAACGTGGATATCACGCATGTGCCCTACCGAGGAGCTGGCCCTGCTTACACCGATCTGATTGGCGGTCAAGTCGACCTTTTGTTCGGTACGGCGGGTGGAGTGGCAAAAATGGTTGCCAGCGGCACAATGCGACCGCTCGGCATAACCTCTCCAAAGCGCAGCGAAGCCTACAAAGGAGTTCCAGCAATTGCAGAGACCCTGCCAGGCTATGAAGCCGATGTCTGGTACGCAGCGTTTGCACCTGCGGGCACGCCAGCACCAGTCATTTCAAAGATTAATGCAGCTCTGCGCAAAGTTGCAGAAACAAACGCTTATCGCGAGCGCCTTGCTCGCGAAGGGTTGACGGTAGCGGTAAACACGCCGGAGCAGATGACCCAGTTCATGCGCGCCGAGGAGGCACGTTGGCGTAAGGTGGTGATCGCTGGCAAAGTCACTATCGACTGAAGCCTCAATCCCTCGTCGCACCGTAAATCCCCTCCGCGAACATATGTCCAATGGATTCCTCCCCACAGACATGATTTTGCTGCGCATGCAGGGCGCGCAGCAATCCATGATTTCCGGCCTCGAACTGCACGTGATGGCCAATCCCGTCAATGCAGAGTTGCGGGGCTCAATCGTGCGCAAGGTCTGGGCAGAGCATTCCCAAACTGCTTATGTTTATCTTGCTCTGCCCCACCGTTTGTCTCTCGCGAAGCAAACATTGGATGCTCTGACATGCCCATCCATGCCCGGCATAAGCCTATCTGCCAGTCGCATGACTTTGATGGATAGCCTGACCGGGGCTAGCTTGGTAAGACAGGCGTCGTTTCACTACGTTGTGGAAACGACGCCTGAAACGGGCTGGGAGTTGGAGCTTCAGAGATGGTATGCAATGGAACATCTCCCGGGTCTTTCTCGGACTCCTGGATGCGTGCAGGCACAGAGATTCTGGAACCATGACGAAGGACCCCGGTCTTTCGCATGCTACGACCTAGTCGACGAACAAGCTCTGGCTTCACCCGAATGGCTAGCGGTCCGCCAAACTTCCTGGAGTGATCGCGTGCGCCCTCATTTCACCAACACCATTCGGACCATGTTCACCATTCAGTTGTGAATGTGAGCAAGCTCGTATGGCTCAAAGCGAGCGTGCTCCGTTACGGAAATCCAACTCTCGCAGCAGTTTGGCAGTCTCTGCGACCAGACGTGTTGCGGGCCGAGCACGCGGCATTGCCAGCACTAAGAGATTGTGAATGGCTGGCGGCCCGATCGGAGTTGCTTGGATCTCCGACCTCCTACTGCTCAGGCACAGGGCACTGTCAGGAAGAATAGAACAAGCTAAGCCGTCCTCAACCACCGCCAATGCGGTATGTACTGCCCCAACCTCCGCGACGACGTTTAGCACGATGCGGTGAGGCAGAAGCACGGAATCCACCAGACTCCGGATCGGGTTGTGTGATCCTGGCAGCACCAATGGGAAGTCGGCCAACACCTCAAGGCCAACTTGCTTCGGTAATCGGTAGCCTTTCGGCGCAACTAGCACCATCCGCTCGCGCATCAACGGTTCATACGACAGAAGCGGCGTGGGTGCTGGATCAAATAGCAGACCCAGATCGATACGACCTGCTATTAAGCCTTCGCGCAGCGAAAGACTAAGCCCCTCTACTACGGACAACAATGCATTCGGCAAACGACGCCGAAATTCCCGAATCAGGGGGACCCCCAAGCCCATGGCCACTCGATTAGGCAAGCCAACGACGATTCGACCAACGGGTTCTGAATGCATCTCCTTAAGGTCCGACAGTGCTTGGCTGGCCGCGTTGAGCATGACGCGCGCATGAGCGAGCAGCGCATGACCAGCAGCTGTCGCAGTGACACCCCTCCCGGTGCGTTCCAACAAACGTTGTCCAAGCTCCTCTTCCAGCAAGGCAATCTGCCGACTGACGCTGGGTTGCGCAAGGTTGAGGGTCGCTGCGGCACGGCTGAAACTACCCTGCTCAGCAACAGCGACGAAGTATTCAAGCTGCCGCAGATCCATAGGAAATAGACATAGCTGATATAGGAGCTATCGAGTTTAACTTACCCACTCATAAGCGCAAACTGATTTCCATGCAGCAATCGCAACGACGGTTGCTCAGCTAATTCAATGACAGGAGCAAGCATGAGAAGGTTCGAATCCAAAATCGCCATCGTAACGGGCGCCGGTTGCGTCGGAGCCGGCTGGGGCAACGGTCGTGCAATGGCCGTTCGCCTCGCCGAAGAAGGCGCCAAAGTCCTGGCTGTCGATCGCGACCAGGATCGATTGAATGAAACGCTATCTCTAGCGGGCGATGCAGCCTCTTCCATCACGACCTGCATCTGCGATGTGACTAGTTCTGCAAGCGTACAAGCCATGGTCGAAGCATGTCTGTCGACTTATGGTGCCCCGGACATCTTGATCAACAACGTAGGTGGCTCCGCTGCAGGAGGACCAGTGCAGTTGAGCGAGGAAGCCTGGGACAGTCAGATTGACATCAACCTCAAAAGCGTCTTCCTGACCTGCAAATATGTGCTGCCACACATGGTGGAGCAAAAACTCGGCGCCATTGTCAATGTGGCGTCTACATCAGGCCTTCGCTGGACTGGCAGCGCGCAGGTTGCTTACGCCGCAAGCAAAGCCGGCGTGATCCATCTTTCTCGCGTAGTTGCCGTTCAGCATGCTCCGGATGGGATCCGCGTGAATACGGTAGTTCCAGGTCAGTTGCACACCCCTATGGTTGAGGTGCGCCTAGCCAAGCAGCGCACGGGAGGCGATGTGGAGTCTTTGCTGGCATCCCGTGTCAAGCGTATTCCTCTTGGCTTCATGGGTGACGGTCGGGATACGGCCAGTGCTGCACTCTATCTCGCTAGTGACGAAGCGCAGTTCATTACAGGAACGGAACTGGTCGTGGATGGTGGCATGACTGCTCGCTGCGACTGAGCAACGCCAGTGCAAGGAGACATATTCGTGAATAAAAGACACATCCTCATCGCGGCAGCAGCGCTCTCGCTGGCATCTATCAGTTATGCGCAGTCCAGTGGGAAACCCGTGCGCATCATCACCTCTTTCAGCGCAGGAGGTCCTGTCGATTTTGTTGCGCGTACGCTGGCTGATCAGCTAGGTCGCGAACTCAAACGCCCAGTGATCGTGGAGAACAAGCCTGGTGCAAATGGTGCGTTAGGCGCAATGGAGACCCTGCGAGGAGAAGCCGATGGGTCATCAATATGGATCACCAGTGTGGGGGCCGCAGCAATCAACCCCTCATTGCAGGAAAAGGCGCCCTACAACACTCAGCGCGACTTTGCACCAGTTTCCCTAGTGGCAAACAACGTAGAAGTGTTGGTGGTCAGCTCTAAGGACCCCGCAAAGGATGCAGCCGAGTTCGTAAAAAATGCGAAGAGCATTAAAGAGTCAACACCCATGGCTTCCTCCGGATCCGGCAGCATCCCTCACCTGGCTCTTATCCAGTTGGAAGAGTCAACCGGGGCGAAGTTCCTGCATGTCCCCTACAAAGGAATGGCGCCAGCGATGACCGACATCATGGGTGGACAAGTGAAGGGCGTTTTTGCGGACGTCGCGGCCATCATGCCCCACGTCCAAGGGGGACGCCTGAAAGCCATTGGGCTAGCGGCACAGAAGCGACATCCTTCGCTTCCAAACGTGAAGACGTTCGAAGAACAAGGTATCAAGGCTGTCGACACCAATAACTGGTATGCCTTGTTCGTGTCCGCAAAGACCTCTCCTGCCGTTGTCGAGCAACTGAACAAAGCGGTGCGTGCAGCGATCGCGAATCCAGATGTCAGTGCTAGGTTGTTGCAAGGGGGCGCAGAACCGAAATCTTCTACCTCCCAGGAGCTAGCCGCTCTGCTGAAGGCGGATACGGAAAAATGGGGCGCCATCATCAAGTCCCGCAACATCAAGGCAGATCAATGACAACCTCTCATATTCGCGTGCCCCTGGTGGTACCAGGCTCGAGACCTGAACTAGCTGAGGTAGAGGCACGCATACAGTCCGAACGCGGCCGCATATCACTGCTGTATCAGGCATTGCTCAACAGCGCACCGATTGCTGCGGGATGGGAGGCTATGTTGACCGCCGTGCGCAATCGAACAGGGGTTGCGGCAGACCTGCGCGAGATGATCATTCTTCGAGTTGCCGTTTTGAACGATGCAGCCTTCGAGTTCGACGCACATATCCCCCACGCGCTCAAAGCCGGCTTTCCGCAGCACAAGATTGACGCGCTCAAAAGTACGACTCCAGAAGGAGTCTTCACTGAGCAAGAGTTGTTGCTACTGGAACTCACCGACCGCATGACACGCGATGTCAAAGTGCCGGAAGAATTGATGGGGCGCATCAACGCACTCCACGATCCTCAGACGGTGGTTGAACTCGTGGCGACAGTAGCGGCCTACAACATGGTGTCTCGCTTCCTGGTGGCACTTAACATCTCGCATTGAAGCACGCAAGCACCCTCAACCAGAGCGAGCAAGCCGTCGCAAGCTCGATCGCTGCTGCTCCAATGAGGTAGTGCTTGGCGCCGCCTACATGCCTGCCCTATGAGCTCGCTAATGGCCTAACACTACCGAGGTTCAAAGCTTGATGGTGTACCAATTGACGCCTAAGCGCTCCCCCTGCTCAACTCACCATTGCCCTGTATGTCTGCCCTGACCTCCGACTCTGCTATCCCTGTTCGTACCTACCTGGAACACCCGACGGCACCAAAGTTGCGCCTGCCACCACAGGCATGCGATAGCCATGTCCATGTTTTAGGACCTGTTGCCCGCTTCCCCTATAACCCCCAGCGTCGGGCCACTCCAGTTGAGGCTCCTAAGGAGACGTTGTTTGCCTTGCATCGTCAAATGGGCATCGAACGTTGTGTCATCGTACAGTCGATAACGCACGGCACGGACAATCGGGTTGTCGAGGATGCAATTGCTGCTGGAGACGGACGCTACCTCGGCGTTGCACTGGTGGATCCAGACATCCCCGACACCGAGCTTCAACGCCTCGCACAGGTAGGCTTTCGCGGCGTGCGTTTTAACTTCATGAGACATATCGATGGCGGGGTTAGCGTCGACAAAGTCTTAGCGCTTACACCACGCCTTGCTGCTGCAGGGATGCATTTGCAGGTGCATTTTGAAAGCGAACTGATTCATGAACTTTCCGAGCCCCTGCAGCGCAGCCATGTACCGGTAGTGATTGATCATATGGGACGCGTAGACGCTACGCGTGGGGCTAGCCATGCTGATTTTCAAGCACTTCTCAAACTGCTAGATAATAGCCAGTTCTATGTGAAAGTAAGTGGAATTGACCGTATTGATGCCAATGCACCTCCGCAGCAACGCTACCGTAATGGAATAGCACTGGCACGCATACTTGTAGAGCGCTTTCCAGAGCGCTGTGTTTGGGGGACTGACTGGCCCCACCCCAATCACACGCACATTCCCGACGATGGAGTACTAGTCGATGCACTGTCTGAAATAGCTAACAACTCCAATCTTCTTGAACACCTACTTGTCAAGAATCCGCGGGCGCTTTATCGATTCGAGGCACATTGAGCATCTCTTCACATTCGCTAAGGTCTACCAACTGGTGCTGGTATGGCAACGCCATCACTCCGCATCTATCTACCGGTTCTTGGAGCGTGCCGACAAGTATCAAAGCTTCCGAGCGCAGTAGCCTCGCTGTTTTCCGAGAACACCTATATTGAGTTCTTCTGCCTATGGTGGCCAACTCTCCAATGAGTTAGCCAGCTATCGCTGCCAACGTTTGCTAGAAATGGCATGGGCTGCAGCCGGTCTCAAAGACGCCTTGTTAAGGTGAAATATGAGACCCGCAGCAGCCCAAGGAGTTCAATCACGCTCTAGCTGCAGCGTATAAAGCACAAGTCTCTGCGCAACTGCTCGCTCGCGGCTCTACAGTACGCAGGGCAAATACGTACTTGTAATCCTAACAAATTCCTAACAACTCATATACGACACTTCGCGCACCTTCATTCTTTGGGATTAGCGCGTGCTTCAGCGTTTGAGACATGTGCAGCTCAACCCAGTTCAACTAACTTGGGTGGCTGCGCTTTTTTTTTTCCACGATTGGCAACCTAGCGCTTTGGCAAACCTTGTGGGCCAAAGTGGAAATCGACAGCCTGCGTAGCGTTTGCTTTTTCATCAGCTTGCCGGTGTTCTTCTTTTGCCTGTTCAACCTATTGCTGTCGCCGGTGCTGGTACTACCTTACTTGCGCAAGCCTTTGCTGGCAATGCTGGTGGTGATCAGTGCCTGTTGCAGCTACTTTATGCTCCACTACAAGGTGCTAATCGACCGCAGCATGGTTCAAAATTTTTTTGAGACCAATCAGGCGGAGCTCAATGCCTACCTTTCGCTGCCGCTGCTGCTAACTATTTTGGTGCTGGCGACGTCA
>NZ_JBCPWO010000016.1:0-121296 GCF_039581385.1 Comamonas sp. A7-5 | reverse complement strand
GATCCGCTGGGCTGGGGCAGCGGCTGGGCCGTGGGGAACATTCTGCGCATCAACACCGTGGGGGCCATCTATCCCTTCTGGGTGGTGCGCACCATCCAGCCTGGCCCTGAGACCGGCATCGAGCACAGCTTTTCCATCCTGGCGCGCGGCGATGTGAACCGCCCGCAATCCAACTGAATCCCTGGAGATAGATATGGCATCCCCTGTAGATACCTCAGTCAAGCACGCATACAGCTCCATGACCGGGGCACCGGCCATCGGCGGCACGGTTGGCTCTCTGATCGGCGCACTCGATGCGTTCCTGGTCAATGGCTGGGGCGCAAAGGCCGTGGATTCGGCAGTCATCAGCAACGGCGTGTGCCGCCTGACCTTTGCCAGCGGCAAGAGTGCTGCAGAGGCCCATGCCGTCATTGCGGTGGCCGGTGCAACGCCCTCGGCCTTGAACGGCGAGCAGAAGGTCACCGTCGTCGCCAATGGCTGGGTGGAGTTCAAGACCGACCTACCGGACGGCGCTGTCACCGGCTCCATCAGTTTCAAGATGGCCCCGCTGGGGTGGGAGAAGGTCTTCAGCAAGACCAATGTCGCTGTGTACCGCCAGACCGATCCGGCGTCGACCCGTGCCTATTACCGCGTGGACGATACGAATGCGCAATACGCCCGAGTGCAGATGTACGAGTCCATGACAGATGTGGATAACGGCGTGGGGGTTGCGCCGCTGACGGTGGCCGGTGGCTATTACTGGCATAAGCGCAACGTCGGTGCGGGTTCGTCGTACTGGGTGCTGGCTGGTGATTCGCGCGGATTCTATTTCTTGGTGGCCTGCAGTTCGTCCTCAGCGCCGGCAAGTAATAACAATTCTGCGCTTGTGTCCCAGTACATGGGCGATTTGAGTAGCTTCCGCAGCGGTGATGCCTGGTGTTCCATGGTGACCGGATCGGATACCGCAAACTACAACAACGTCGCAGGGTGCGTGTATTGCTCTGGCGGAAGCGCAGGCTTTACGCTTAAGCGCCTAGCCCACGGGCTCGGCAGCGCTGTGCAAGCAGCGCGAAAAGTGTTTGGCAGCGTATCGAGTTTCTCAGGGAGCGACGGGTATCTGGGAGCTTTCCCCTCGACGGTAGACAACGGTCTGCATCTATCCCCGATTTTGATCAACGATGGCCCTGTGGCGCCGGCGGGGCCTCGGGGCATTGCGCCTGGGACATTTCATTGCCCGCAGACCGGCGCTCTCGCCGGCTTCGGCTGGGACGTGGCAATGACCAAAGGCCAGGGGGCTTTTCTCGGCAAGATGCTGCTGAGCGTTCAGGTTGGCTCGCCTGCAAGCGGCAACCAGGGGGTCGGATTCCTTGATGTGACTGGTCCCTGGAGGTCTTGAGATGGCAACCATGGTATGGCGTATCTCCGGTATCGACACGTTCGGCGGTGGTGATCTTGAGTTGTCGGAGATACACCTCTATGACATGTTCGACAGAGCCGATGTCGGAGCCGTTCTGACGAGCAGTCATCCGCCTATCAGCGGTTCTTTGGGAGCGCTGGCCGATAGTGATATGCAGACAGGTTGCCGGTTTGCCGCAGCTGACGCTCGATCACCGGGCTTCTATATCCAGTGGGCGTTGCCTTCAGCGAAGGATATTACGAGAGTCCGCCTGGGCTGCGGTGCTGACCGTGCTCGCGCATGCTCTCGTTTGCAGATCCAGGCACTGATTGACGGCCTTTGGTTTAGCAATGCTGCTAGCGACAGCTATCGCTATCAGTATCAATTGCCTAGTGCGAATGCTTGGTATCCAGAGGCTGCCCCACAAGTATCGGTGCGCCAGTTCCTGGATGAAGTCATTATCGAATCTGGAACGGAGGCTGTTGTGACCGTTCCGCCCAACAGCCTGGCGGGGGATTTGCTTCTGACCTTTGTAATGCACCGTAGCGCACTGGATGTGCCGGCTGGTTGGTCGCTGCTTGTCACATCTCCTGTTGCCTCGGATTTAGGTGTGAATCAATGGCAATCCGTCCTGTCCAAGCCCAAAACACTGGGCGGCGCGGGAACGGAGACCGTTACGGTGAAGCAGGCAGTGGCCGGACGGCTGAATGCGGGCTGCGTGGCGGTCAATACGGGTGGTCTGATGCCTCAGATTGATCTGCTGGCTGATGTGGTCAGCGGGTCAGTAATGGGGCAGGATGTTTTACCCATTGACGTCAAGCCCTACGGCCTGGGTATTGCCTCCTTGTCTCATGTGCAAGTCGCTACCGCTGGTGGCTCTTGGACGCCGCCCCCGACATTGACCGGCATGTTTGGTGTCTCTGCGTCTGGCAGTCTCCAGCGGCGCCTGGCTGCGGGGTATACCGTACAGGAAGGGTTGATTTCTGGCTACTTCAAGGCCCCCGAGGCGGAAGATGGGCCGACAGCGAAAACCCGTATTTCCTTGAGCATCTTCCCGGCAAACGGTCAAACCGTGTTGCTAACGGAGCGATCCCCAGTAACGGCGAGGCTTCAAGCGTCGATTCAGCCGCAAAGTCTTAGTCAACCACCTGCACAGGGGCTGCAGAGCATGGTCCGCCACCTTCCATCCAAGCTGCTCGACGTGGAGTGTGGCGGTCAGGGTCGCATCTACGGCACGGTCGCGCGCAAGAACACGCCGGCCAATGTGCCGCTGCGCCGGCGTGTGCGCCTGCATCGCAGCGTCGACGGCTATCTGGCCCGCGAGACCTGGAGCATGGCAGACGGCTCCTATGAGTTCCGCGAGATCTCCACGCGCTACGAGTGGGATGTGATCGCTTGGGATCACGAGCTGCAGGAGTACTCGACCGTCGCCAATAACCAGCTGGCGGAGGCAATGCCATGACTGACCTTCCAGCCTTCGAGATCTCGGCGGCCCATGCGCTGGCCCGCCTGCAGGCCACGGCCAGCTTTGCGGACTCCGGCCCAGCCGCTTCGACCATCGCCCTCTATGACGTCGCTGATCAACTGCTGGTGACCATTACGCTGACCAAGCCCTGCGGCCAGATCACCGAGGCGGGTTATCTGGTGCTCACCCAGGCCAGCGGCGGCGGCGACATGATTCTGACCAGCGGCCAGGCCGCTATCGGTGTCTGGGCTACCAGCGACGGCCAACTGATCGGGCGCGGCCTGGTCACGGACGAGGCGGGCGCTGGGCACTTCAAGCTGCTGGGCAGCACCGGCACCCAGCTCTATGCAGGCGGCAAGGCCATCCTGGGCGAGACAAGGATAGCCTGATGGCCGCCGTCGACCTGATCTTTAATCGCGCCTACAAGACCGGCAACCCGGTCGAGCTGGTGTTTGGCGACGATGGCGGCCGCGGGCAAGTGCCCAATGCTGCGCTGGTCGTTGCCGCGCGCATGCCGGGCCTGCGGGTCAGATCGCTGGTGCATGTACGCAAGGATCTGGTCGCTGCGGGTCGCATGCCAGGGCTGCGCGGCAGCGCGGTCGTGCGCTACAACACCGACACGCCCCGGCCCGTGGTGGCTGAGGTGGCCGCGAGCGCCCAGCAGGCGCAGCCTGTAGCGCAGGGCTGGATCTCCGGCTGGCAGGAAACCGATGCGCTGCCCGCTGGCTGGATGGCTACCGCGCAGGACGCCATGCCCTTGCAAGAGCAGTTCGGCGTCGCTTGGCAGGACGGCCAGCGGCAAGGGGTGGCCGTGCAGGGCAGGTTTCAGCAGGCCCGGCCTCTACCTGGAGCAGCAACCCTGGCCCGTTGGCAAGAGGCTCAGGGTGTGCGCGCAGGTCTGCAGGCCTCGGCTCAGGATGCCGCGCCAGTGCGGGCCGGATGGGTAGCGCGGTTTCAGGAAAGCCTGCGTGACCGTCGCCGCATGGTCGAGGCCACGGCACAGGATGCAATGGGCCTGCAGTACCAGCTCATCACGGGCGCCGGCCCGTCCATGCCGCTGTACCGAGGATTCCAAGGGCGCTATCAGCAGGCCATAAAGCCGCCTGCTGGCAGGTCGCAGACCAGGCCCCCGGAGCCTGAAAAACCCGGCTGCTTTGAGCAATTGGTGGGCGGCCCCATCCGTTTGCTGTTCTGCAGATCCTGGGCCGCTTCGGCAGATCTGCTGTTCATGTGCTGCAAGGCCGTCGGGCCAGAGCCGCAACCTCAGTTCGTCATTCCACTGCTGCCCGTCTATATGCAAGTCCACCACCTCACGGCGCATTTGCTGCCGAGTCTTGAGCCGGTAGTGCTCACTGACGTTTCCATTGCCGCAGGCGACGACAGCTATTGCTGGAGCCTGTCTGCCAACGGCCCCGAGCATCTGCTCGACCAGCTCGCGCCTGTGGGCGGGCTGCCGCAGCGGCTGCAGGTCGGCATCGACGGCATGCAATTTGTCTTTGCCGTGACCAGCACGGCGCGCAGCCGCTCGTTTGACCGCCGCCGCGTGGCCGTGCAGGGCATCAGCGTCACAGCCATGCTGGGCTACCCCTACATGCCAAAACAGGCCTGGCTTTCCAGCTCGACGGCAACAGCGCAGCAGCTCGCGGTGAGCGCGCTGGAGTTCAGTGGTGTGGATCTGGATTGGCAAATCCCCGACTGGCAGGTGCCCGCCGGCGCCTGGAGCTTTCAGGGCACGCCGCTGCAGGCTGTGCTGCGCATGGCCGATTCGGTCAATGCCGTGGTGCGCAGCCACCGCACGGCAGAGCAGCTCATCGTTGCGCCGCGCTACCCGGTGCTGCCGTGGGAGTGGGGTGCGGCCGTACCCGATGTGCAAATGCCTGCGGCCGTCATCGTGACGGACGAGCTGCGCCCGGACCCGCGGGCCGAATACAACGCCATCTATGTCGCCGGCGGCAGCGTGGGCGGCGTGCTGGGCCATGTGGTGCGCAGCCTCAGCGCGCGCGACAAGCTGGCCCCGCAGATTCAGGACGACCTCATCACCCATGCCGACGCTGCCCGCATGCGCGGCAGCTGGGCGCTGGCCGCCAGCGGCAACAAGCTGCAGCACAGCATCAGCATGCCCGTGCTCACCGGCGGCACCCACCCCGGCATCCTGAACCCCGGCCAGCTGCTGGAAGTGGCCGACACCGATGGCACCTGGCGCGGCCTGGTGCGTGGCGTCAGCGTCAGCGCCTCCATGCCTCGCGTGCGCCAGCAGGTCACCGTTGAAAGGGTCGCGGCATGAGCACCAACCTCTACAAGCGCCTCAAGGCCCTGCTGCCCGACGACCCCGTCATGACCGGCCAGATCAGCGCCGTGTTTGCCGACGGCACCGCGCTGGTCGCGCTCGAAGGCGCCGCAGGCCTGCTGCGCGTGCGCAACCCGCTGGGCACGGCCAACGGCGTGCGCGTCTATGTGCAAGGCGGCGCCGTCACCGGCCCCGCGCCCGCCATGCCCTATGTGCTGATCGAAGTCTGAGAGAAGAAAGGAAGGGGAATGGACGACTACGGCAACGAGCTGCCGGCCATCACGCTGCAGCAAGTCAACAAACGCTTTAACCAGGGGAGTGAACGCATGGCTGCCATCGAGCGTGATTTGAAAGTCCTGGCGCAAGGGCTGCATGAGGAACGGCAGGAGCTGCAGGAGCTCAAGCAGCAACTGGCGGAAATGCTGGAGTTTTTCACCGCCATGAAGGGCGCTTTCAAGGTGCTGAACTGGGTGGGCAAGGTCGCCAAGCCGCTGGCCGCCATCGTCATGCTGGGCGGGGCCTGCGTGGCCTTCTGGACGGCCGTCAAAGGAGGGGCAAGCCGATGAACTGGAAAGAAAAACTCCTTGCAGCCATCGGTGCCGGCGCGGTCGCTCTGGCTGTGCCCCTGGTGCAAAAGTACGAAGGCACTGTGCTGCGCAGCTACCGCGATCCGGTGAACGTAATCACGGCCTGCACGGGCCACACCGGGCCCGAGCTCAAGATGGGCCAGACCTACACCCGCCAGCAGTGCGAGGAGATGCTCTACAAGGACTTGGCCAGGCATGCCGATGCACTGAGCTGCATCAGCGCACCGCTGACCGACGGCCAGCGCGCCGCCTTTGTGAGCTTCGCATTCAACGTGGGCGACGAAGCGTTCTGCCGCAGCACCCTGGTGCGCAAGGCCAATGCGGGCGACATCGATGGCGCCTGTGCCGAACTCAGCCGCTGGACCTACGCCGGCGGCAAGCAGCTGCCCGGCCTGGTCAAACGCCGCGCTGCCGAGCGACAGCTGTGCGAGGCAGGGCTGGCATGACCGGCGCATCCCGCATCTGGCCCTGGCTGGCCTTGGCCCTTGCCCTGCTGTTGGTCCTGCAGAACCAGCGGTTGGCAGGGGTCGAAGTATCCCAGTCAAAACAGGCCGTAGCCCAGGCGCAGCAGGCGCAAGCTGCTATGGAAATCAAAACCGCAGGGCGACTGCAGCACGCCGCAGGACAACAGGAAAACACCCATGACTACACGCAAGAAATGGCTCGTCTACAGGCTGGCCGCGCTGCTGATGCTGCCCGCATTGCAGGCCTGCAGCACGACATCAGGGGCGCTGCAACCCGCAACGCCCAGCTTGCCGGTGACGCCGCTGCCTGCCGAGATCTCGCAGATCGGCACCAGCGACTCGCCGCCCTTGCTGGCGAAGGCGCGGGCGTGGTTGGCCAGCTTGTCGGACTGGTCGAACTCAGAGACGCCCAGGTCAACGCCCTTAAAGGGCAGGTGCAGGTCGATCGGCAACTGCTAGTTAGTGACTGACTTTAGATCTCGCTTCTTTTGGCTGAAGCCTCTGAGTTCGATCCTTGAGTTCTTGCAAGTTTAGTCAGTAACTCCTGCCAGCTTTGAGAAAGGTGTTCTGTCGTTACGCCGACAGCAGTTGGATGTACGGATGTTGAAAACGGAATTTCTTCGCTTATTAGCAAGTGTGATGAAAATTGCGCTTGCTCCTTGCCTAAAAGCCATACTCCTCTGGGTTTGTACTTTTCCAGCAAGCGACGAAGTCTGAAATATCCATCCAGGTACATGTGTGTGGTAGGGCGATCTTTTGAGCTCGCCCCAGCCCAAATCACAAGATTTGTGAACATGACGCTTTGCCAGAAAGACTCTTTACTTGACTGGCAAGCATTAGCGATCTTTGTATACATCCGGTCGGAAAGCTTCCCATCCAGATAAGCCTGTATATAGCTGGCATCACTGTTGTACTCGGCTCCCCAGTCGCCATACCAAGACTCACCCAACACCAGAATGCCAGTAGTTTTGAAGTCCCGGCCTATCCATGGTTGGTCATTGAACCCAGTGGGGAGTTGTTGTGGCATGACGCTAGTCTATCTGAGCAGATTCGTAGCAACGCACAGTAGCACCAGCGACTCGTAGCCCTTGCTGGCAATCCACTGAGCAGAACCCAGAAAAGGCGAAAGCCCCAGGCGTTGCGACCGCCTGAGGCTTTCTTTCCCAACCCTTGCACAACCAAGGATCAGAAAGTAAATGAAGTTTACCAAGATGACCGTAACAGGACAATTGGACGCCGCAGGCGCAGACCGCTTTGCCCGCCGTATCGCCGTGGCCTATGTGCTGGCCGCGCTGGGCATCACTGCCGCAGGTCTGGGTGGCTTGATCGCAGCCATTCGTTGGTGGTGACGTGATGCTACGGACTCTCTTGCTTTACCTTGCAGCAGCAATGCTAAAGCCGGATGCCATTTTCCTTGCGCAATGCGGCGTTGAATTTGGACTTTGTATTGCTGCGGGCTAGGTGCATTGTCCGTGCGGCCTTTATGCCGATTGACATTGCAGAACCTGCATGCGGCGGCAATGTTGTGTTCAGCGTCCCG
The DNA here is from genome assembly GCF_039581385.1 of Comamonas sp. A7-5. Classification (NCBI taxonomy): domain Bacteria; kingdom Pseudomonadati; phylum Pseudomonadota; class Betaproteobacteria; order Burkholderiales; family Comamonadaceae; genus Comamonas; species Comamonas sp. A7-5. Next base: position 113,578 of record NZ_JBCPWO010000016.1, on the reverse strand, counting down.
GCCGCCGTCTTGCCTGGCATGCAGATGCTCTGCCGTGCTTTGGCACAACGCAAGTTGCTTGCGGGAGAGGCAGTATTGGCGGGCAAACGCTAGTTGATTGGCACGCTCCCACATGGGCAGGTTGCAGTAGAAGCAGCAACCGTTTTGAGCAATAAAAGCGCGTTGGCGAAGTGTTTGGAGTTTGGCCATGGATCCAGAAAAGACGCCTGCCGAAGCAGGTGAAGTTTTGCTGTTCCAAGAGCCCGAACATCGGTGACTGCAAGGCACCGTCCGGAAACGGTATCGGCTATGCACCGGCGACAACCGGGTGCGGTCGGGTTCGCTTCCCGAACGGCTGAAGTTTCTCCAAAAGTGCGCAGCGACGCAAGCCTGCTGTTGCAAAAACAAGAAAGGCCATGCCAGGATGGCCTTTTCTAAGTCTGTAGAGCGCTTCCAGCTATCAAAAGCAGCCTACCTGAACGTCATGCGCAGCAGGCCTTCATCGGGCGCAGGGGGCTGCTTGGTTGACGGGGCCGGTGCAGACGCGGAGCGCTGGCCGGGGGAATTACCGGGGTAGATCGGCAGCGTCACCTGCTTTTCGCGGTGCTGGGCGCGTTGGGTCAAGCGCTGGGTGCAGGCCGTTGCCAGCGTGGCCAGCTGCGCATCGGTCGCGCTCATGATCTCGCCGTCGGCAATGCGCTGCGGCAGGCTGCTGAAGGACACCACCATCTGGTCCGTCGCAATCGGCTGGGCATGGGGCAGGGTGGGGCGGCCATGGCTGTCGTAGTTCAGGTTCAGCAGATAGCGGCTGTGCTGCCACTCGTCTGGGTCACCTTCCATCACCGCATTGAACACCGTGCGATGCACCTGCGCCGCGGCCTCTGCGGCCAGAGAAAAGGCCAGCTCCATGCGCTGCGTGTCTGCAGGCTGGTGCAGCGCGGCCTCCATGCGGTTGAAGGCGTCGATATAGGCGACCTTCCAGCGCAATGCATCTTTGCCAGTAAAACCCATGGCTAGCAGCGTAAAACCGTCGCGGGTGATGCGGTAGGCGGGGCTTTGTCGTTTGCGCCCGTTGCCCAGATCCACGTCAATTTGTATGGGCTCAAATTTGAGCGCATACCTTGCAGAAGGCATTTCCGAAATCAAATTTCGGATTGCTTTCAACACGTTGGTATGGCGCTTGCCAAAGTGCTCGGCTATTTGAAGGCTGGTGGTGGTGACGGTACCGTGATCAACGGAAAGCTCGGGACGAGCGGGGAATGAGGTTGCGGACGAACCAATGCTGCTGTCAGCCATGATGAGGCTCCTTGGTGACGAGTGTGGAACTCATCGCCTTCCCGACCAAGAGAAGGTGATGGACCGTGCAGGGTTGGTCGACCGGACCAAGGAGCCGGCACACCCTCGCGGGTGTCCCCACACGGCCCACCGTAAAGCGGAGCCATGCGCGCGCAGGCATGCTCATAAAAGCAAATTAGCCGCAGACCATGTTTGATGGCGCGGCTGCTGCGCCTTGGTTACCGGGCGACCAAGCCCAGATCACGCTTAACGGGCGTGATGGATGCAATTGTAGCTGCTTCTAGGTGGATGGGGACAACTGAAAAATAGAAACTATATTTCTACTATAGTGCGGCATAGGTTTTTATGTTTTTATTCAAGATGGCCATTAATTTTATTTGAGCTTCAAGTGATGAGTCATGAGCTTCGATTACATCGAATTCGCCATCATCAAATGAGCGAGCAATTTCTTGATCTCTTTTCTGGTAATTTTTTACTGCTTCTATTATCTCTTTGTTTAATAATTGACTATATACATGTACTGTTTGGGTTAAACTTTTATTAAATTTTTCTGAAATGGAGTCATCCCAGACGAAATTTTCATGGTTTTGAATTCCTTGCATGTTATCAATTTCATTGCTTATGAAGTTTTCAGTCTGAACTATTGTTTCGGCAAGCGAAGTGGATAGTCGTATAAGTAAATCTTTGTTGACTTCCCAGCGACGATTTTCCTTCTGACTTTTTATGGAAAAATAGCTTATTATTAGTGCTGTAAATGTACAAAGGGCAATAATTGAATTCGCAATTGTTCCTGCTGCGATGTCAGCGTTGTTGGATGCATAAAAATATATTGATGATGCAATAAGTCCTAGGCATGCACCAATTAATAATGCAATGCATTCATTAGTTATGCGGAATCTTGGATTAGAGTCTTTTGTATGTGGCATATATATTAATTATTATTTTGATTATGTGCTTTGTCAATTCGTGTGCGCTGCTCACGGTCCAGCGATAGTTTTCTAGTTCTCCCTGGCATCAATGCTTCAGCTCAAAGATGGCTGACAGTACGCCGGCTTCTGCGGGAGGTGAGACGGCGCCGGAAGCCGTGGTATATGCGCTACTGCTCGTCATTTCGTTCTGTGTGCGAAGAGATCACCGGCTTAAAATGTCATGGAATTTTGCTCTTTAGCTTAACCAGACGATTGCTTCTGGCAACTGCAATGTTGTTTTCAATGAGTAATTCATCGGTGGAAACCCTTGATTCTAATGCCTGAAATTTTTCATTGTGAAATTGAGTTATAGTAATAATATAATTATATTTTATTTATAAGTATCTATGAAGAATAAATTAATGTTAATTACTGGGAGTCATGATGCGACATGTGACTATATTCAGGGGAAATTCCAAGATAAATATTTCTTTCGTCTGAATTTGGATCTATTTTCGGATTACAAGATTGCTATTGATAATGGATCTTTTCAAATTATTCATGAAGGCTTAGATATTTGTTCTGATGAATGTCTTGGTATTTATTTTAGGAAGCCAATTTTTGAGAATCTTGAAGGTGTATTTGATAGCGCTTATCATAATTTTGCACATCGAGAAACCTTTAGCTTGATTGAAGGTCTCGTTGAGTCTTTTGATGGGCCTTGCTTATCAAAGCCTTCTAAAATTAGAAAAGCAAATAATAAGGTGTTCCAGCTATTTTTGGCCGAAAAATTGGGGTTTAAGGTTCCTGCATCGCGGATCACAAATAATATGGAGGTTGTTCGTGATTTTGATGTGAGCGCCATGATTGTAAAGCCTCTTGCTATAGGCACTGTTGAACATGCCAATCATCGGGAGTATGTGCAGACCAATATGGTTTCTAAAGAAACTCCCATGGATAAGCTAAAGTTTGCTCCAGCATATTTTCAAGAGTACACTGAAAAGGACTACGAAGTAAGGGTAACCTTTGTTCGCGATCAAGCGCATGCGGTACGTATTGAGTCTGAAAATAAGATTGACTGGCGAAAGAAGGAGAATAATATAATATATAGGCCTTATACATTGCCTAGTAGCATTTATCTTAAATGCCTGGATTTCATGAGGGAGGCTGATATGGAGTTCGGATGCTTTGATTTTATTGTCAATAATGGGGAATTTGTATTTTTAGAGATGAATGCCAATGGTCAATGGGCTTGGCTGGAAAAAATACCTGGCTGCAATGTGGCAAATTCAATAATTGATTATCTAAGCGATGTTAGCTAAAATTATTTTTAGATTTCTTAATTTCTCGCCTTTGCTGCATGTTTCTTGTGATGAGAACTTTGGTGCCTTTGACGAGGAATGTGCTCGAAGATATTCTGTAGTTGCGGTAACTCTTCTTCGGAGCAAATTATATGTATTAACTTTTAGTGATGGTGGTTTTTATTTATTTAAAATTATTAATTTTAAGGAGAAATGTCCTGAGATTGATAAAAATGATGTAGATGATAAAACGAGAACATATATAATTCATGCAAACAATATAGATGAGGATACTTCAAAAATTCATTATGAATATTTGAAAGAAAATTACAATGCGACTTCTGCTTCCAAGGCATCGCTTGAGACTCGTGTCTCTGTGTATATTTCTTGTTATCTTGTGTTGCTGGGTTTTTTTGGTTATATATTAACCGAGGCATTAAAGAAATCCATTGATCAATTTGTTTTTATTGGATATTTATTTCTTTTTATTGGCGCATTGTTTTTAATGGCAACGACTGCTTTTATGCAGCTTTTCTTGAAGGTGAAATCAGTGGTTAGATCCACCTTCAGGGAGCTTAAAGCAGAAGAGGGTTCTGCTCAGAAGGCACTTACTTCTGCAATGTATACGAATTGGTATGCAGCGAAATATGAGTTCCAACGTCTTGCGAGTCAGGTGAAAAATATAGAGATAAATCTCGCACTATCTTTGTTGATGAGTATTTTTGCATGGTTGGCAGTCTCTATTAATTTAATTAAGAATAATAACGATATTAAATTATCTGATAAACCAAAGGTTGAGCATATAATTTTTGATGCGACAGGGTTTTTACAGTATAGAGAGTTAAAGACTCTATTGAGTGAGTTGGATACAGGAAAATATATTGAATGTCAGAAATATATTATTTTTGGAGGGCAAGCAAGCAAAGAACAATTAGATCTTATTAAATTGATTACTAAACCATATGTGATAAAAGTTGGTGTGCATTTTATTGAGCTTAAAATAGCTCCAGGTTTCGAAAAATCTATAGTGTTTAAGATTGAAGGATGTGCTAAATGAAGCCATACGTACTAAATTATAGTGAAACCATTGGTCGAGAGTGCGAATCGGTGAAGCGAAACTCGTTGCTGGATAAAATTGATAGCGGGCAAGCTATTAATGATGCTACCTTAATAACTGCGGTTGTCGAGCCTAGTGATACCGATGAAATATTCGCTTTTTCCACAGTGATTACACGATCCTTGGAAGATTGTGACGATCCAGATCACATCTTGCTTGGATCTACTTTCATGACAGAAGCACTTGAGAACTCGGATCCCGATGAGATTCTTTTCGAGGGTTCAACACTTATTACAAAGACTATTGAACCAAGTGATGCAGACGAAGTTGCTGGTGATTACTTTCCAGGACCCAGTAGCAGAAATGTGCTTTTTTTATGTTAGTCAGATTTAAGTTGCAGCTTCTGCAATTTGGTGTTCATGAGCTTGCCAATCTTGTGAAGGGGACTGCGGTGGGGATGGGCAAGGGGTTCGCTCTGGATGGGGATGGTGCGTGACTTCCTGCTCATAAGAGCAAATACCATATATGTGCTTGTCATCAAGTTGAGAGCGATATCTCGTGGGGTGTGCCGGGTGATCGTGCTGACCTATATTGCCGTGTTCAAGCAGGGCAGGGAGGCTTTGCTCGAACTTGGCGGGCCGAAGCCCGCGCTTTCATCTAGGTCAGTTGGTTGCGAAGCAGTACATCAGCCTGGCACTGCCGCTTTGTTTGGGCTAGTCAACGCTGCAGCCGTGCGTGCCGTGCGATGAGTTCCACGAGGCGTTGGCCACAGGGTCGGGGTTTGTGTCTTGGTGGCCCACGATGGCAGAGCCGCCGTCGCTCTTGGTTCAGTGGCCGCAGGTAGTGTCCTTGCCGGGCTCGGGTACGGCCATGGCGCTGTCAGGGGGCATGTGTTCATCTTGCAAAGCGCTTGATGCAGCTGGTGACGATACCCCATATTTCCAGCGTCTGTCCTTCCTGCGGCACGATGTCGGGGTAGGTGGGCGCGCCTGCCTTGAGCTTGCAGGTGTCGCCATCGCTGCCTAGCACTCTGATGACGAGCTCGCGCTCGACAACTGCCACGACGATGCTCCCATCGCGAGCGCGCAACTCCCTGTCCACCACGACGATATCGCCGTCATCGATGCCGTGCTCCTGCATGGACGGGCCGGCCACGCGCAGCAGGAACGTGGCCTTGGGGTGCGTGACCAGCAGGTCTGTAATATCCAGCCGCTTGCCTGCAAAGTCATTGGCGGGCGAGCCTGCAAGCGCGCTGCGATCAGCCAGCGGCAAAGTAACCGGGGACGCGATCAGTTGGACGGGCATACCACTCATGAGACGATAACTGTGCATATGTACTGTGTAGCGGTTGGCCACCATCAACCCCTCTGTGACCTTTTGGCGCTGGATGCATGCCTGCCGCGCGTTGTACTGAAGACGGCCCGAACCAAGGCATAATAACGACCGGTCATATCAAACGAGAAGTGACCGATGCGGAGCGCTCCGCAAATCTAGGTTGAGGCTAGACCGAAAAAACCTAGTGAAATCAATCATCTGCCCGTAGCTCAGTTGGATAGAGCAACAGCCTTCTAAGCTGTGGGTCACAGGTTCGATCCCTGTCGGGCAGGCCAAGCGAAGAAAAAGCCCGTTCATGCAATTGCATGAACGGGCTTTTGATTTCTGCATCAGCCGTGCTGCAGAGTGCATTTAAGACTCTGCGATCTTGCCTCTATATTTTCATTCCATTTCTTCTTCAAAAACGACCGATGGTGCGGCGACGACGCGTGCAATGTCCGTGAGGGCAGTAATCAGGCTTTTGCTTACATAGCTGAAAGGTGTGTCAGGCTCGAGGGCTGCAGTCGCCAAATGCGCTTTTGCCTGGTTGAGAGTGATGTAGTAGCTGCCCATTGGCGCTTCAATGGCGCCACGCGTCAGCACAGGGGTGTTGCTGCTGGTACGGGATGGGGTGTAGTTTTCTGCCAGCATCTGACCAGATTCTGCAATCTGCATGACTTGCACCCCCTGCAGGCGCAAACGGTCGACGGCTCGCCCTGAGTCAGCTGACAGCCAGTAACCGCATGGGCGGGGACGGCTTTGTTCGGGCTTTATGTTCAGCGATGAATTCCAGTCCACACGGGCTTCGATTTCCTGGCCGGATTCGGCCTGCAGCATGCGGATGGTGCGCTGCTCAGGTGTTTGTTTGGCCTGGATGGTCAGGGTGTTGCGGCAAGCGAGAGCGGAAATGTCGCGGGACACAAAGGATTCGACCTGCTTCAGGTTTTTTGATTTCTCGGCTGTGGCTCGCAGTGCTGCAGTTGCCGCAGTGACCAGGCTGTGCACGCGGCGCTGAATGTTCAGGCGCCCCAGATCGGAGCCGCGGCTGGCTATCAGCAGGGCGACAGAGTTTTTGAGACTGCTGGTGTTGGCAAGAGTGTCGGCAGTCAAACCGGCCATGGACATTGATTTGTCCTCAGGCTGAGCGCTGGGCTGAAAAAACCATTCATTGCTGAGCTCTGCCTGCTTGAGAGCGTTGCGTATGGGTTGACTGAACCACTCTCGCGCTGCCTTGTTGACAAATTCGTGTGCATTGGCCGTGGCAGCGGGTTGCAGCAGTACGTCGTAGCGCTGCACGGCCTGAAATTTCTGCAGCAACGTGCCAGCTGCTGCAAATTCACGTAGATCAATCACAGCTGCAGGCCGGTAGTTACGGGTCAGGCGGGCGAGGGCCTGTGCTTCCGGAGTGCTCAGCAGCAGATGATCGTGAACGAGGTCTGTGCCGTCTGCGGTGACGTGGCTGGCCGTGCCTGCCGCATCAGGATTGGCCCGGGGTACGATGATGATGTTGGTCTGCTGCAGCAAGGGCGCCAGCAGGCCGCCCTGGCTCAGTTCGCGTGCGACGACCAGCAGGGCCTCAGTGCTGGCGGGTTCGTCGCCACGCTGGCCGCCGACCAAAAGCACGGTGGGTTTGCCGCTGCTGTTGATGGCTGTTGCCTGGGTGCTTTGGCCCTGAGTCGCAATAAGTGCTTGAATCGGCAGTCCTTTTTGAGAGGTGCCGATAGTGACGGTGGACAGTTGCGAGCCGTTACCGGCCTTGCTGCTCATTGATTGCAGCCATGCAGAAATTTCTGTCTGCGTGCTGAACTGTTGTCGCCCGCTACCCAGGCCCGGTGTGTCATAAAGAGTGGTGGGGTCGGTAAAGCGAGACTCGATGGCCGGGTTATAGGGCAGGGCTGTCAGCTGTGGCGTAGGGACAACCGCCTGACTGATCACCGAAGAGGCGGCAGGAGAACTTGCTGCGGAAGGGGTTGGGGCCGGTGCAGGGCCTGACATGCCAGTCCAGGGCGGCAGCTGCACATTGGCACAGGCCGTCAATAGCACTGCCGAGCCCACTGTCGTCAGCTTGAGCATGCTTTGGGTCCAGACGGACTGCGTGCGCTTGGCATGAGAGAAAACAGGCTTGGTAAGAAATGTCATAAGTTCAACGCAGATAAAAAGAACATGCCAAGAGCGAAAGCTCGAGCTTCGCACATCTGGAACCCATATTAGGTCGGCTGGCTTGCTGTCGGCTGTCAGCGCGCAGCGATGCTGCAGCTGGAAAAAACAGAAGGGCTGCAATATTGGAGATTGCAGCCCTTCGGGAGGTTGGGTTGAAGGTAGTTTTACACCTTCAGCCATAGACGCCGTGGATTAACGGCCGTAACCGCCGCCAAAGCCCCCACGGTTGCCACCGCGATTGCCTCCGCCAAAGCCACCACGACCGCCGCCAAAGCCGCCACGGCGACCACGGTCGGCCATGCTGTCCACGCTGGTGCGCATAGGATCTGGCTGGCCACCAGCGTTGCTGCCGCGCGCGCCGTTGTGGCGGGCGTGGCCTTGCTGCGTACCCAGGTGCGCATCGGCACGGGGGGGCTGGTCGTCGTAGCGGTTGCCGCGCTCACGATCACCGAACTGGCGGGCGCCGCCGCGTTTGGGGGCTCGCTGTTGATCGCTATTGCCTTGGGGGCGTGGAGCACGCTCGCTTTGGCCAAACGAGTTGCTGCGCTCGCCATGGCGCTCGGTGCTGCGATCGGAGTTGCGTTCGCCGCGTTCGACAGCTTGCTGGCCCTGGCCGCGCTGGCTGTTGACGCGGCTGTTGCTGCGGGGCTTGTGCTGGCGTGCGGGGCGTTGCTGTGCTTCACCTTCTGCTTCGCCTTGCTGGGCATCTGCAGCAGGACGGCGACTACCGCGGCTGCCATTGGGAGTCTTGTTGGAGCGGATGCGCTCCATCATTTCCTGGCGGGCTGCCTTGGCAGCTGCCTGCATCACATCGCGGCTGGGAGGCTTGCCAGCGCCACCCCACAGGGTTTGTCGGCCCATGGCGATGGGCTCGGCGATTTCGCCTTCTTCAGGACCAAAACCTTCGATGGGCTGCACCGGAATCTCCTGCTTGGTAAAGCGCTCGATATCCATCATGAAGCCTTCTTCGTCCATGCAGACCAGGCTGACTGCGTTACCTTCGCGGCCGGCACGGCCGGTACGGCCGATACGGTGTACATAGTCTTCCGAGATATTGGGGATCTCGTAGTTCACCACGTTGGGCAGTTCATCAATGTCGATGCCGCGTGCCGCGATATCTGTTGCCACCAGCGCGCGCAGTTCGCCTGTCTTGAAGCCTTCCAAGGCCTGGGTACGGGCGCTCTGGCTCTTGTTGCCGTGCAAGGCCATGGCGGAAACGCCGTTCTTGGTCAGGTACTCGGCCACGTTGTTGGCGCCAAACTTGGTGCGAGTGAACACCAGCACCTGACTCCAGTTGTTTTCCTGGATGATGTGCAGCAGCACCTGCTTTTTCTTGCCGCGCCCCACGGGGTGGATGACCTGCTTGATACGCTGCACGGTGGTGTTGCGCGGCGTGACTTGGATGGATTGGGGGTTGCGCAGCAGACCATTGGCCAGCTCGCGAATTTCATCGCTGAAGGTGGCAGAGAACAGCAGGCTTTGCTTGTCCTTGGGCACAAGAGCCAGAACCTTCTTGACGTCATGGATGAAGCCCATGTCCAGCATGCGGTCGGCCTCGTCCAGGATCAGCATCTCGACGGTGGACAGGTCCATGAAGCCCTGACCAGCCAGGTCCAGCAGACGGCCTGGCGTGGCAACCAGAACGTCAACGCCTTTTTCGATGCGTGCGATCTGCGGCTTCATGCCGACACCGCCAAAAATCACGGTGGAGGTAATGTCCAGATATTTGGCGTAGCTACGCAGGTTTTCTTCCACCTGGGCCGCCAGTTCGCGGGTAGGGGTCAGCACCAGAGTGCGGATGCCCTTGCCGCCAAACTTGTTCTTGGGCGCTGTGCCGCTTGCCAGGCGCTGCAACATGGGCAGCGTGAAGGCGGCAGTCTTGCCGGTACCGGTCTGGGCGCCGGCCAGCAGATCGTGCCCGGCGAGAACCAGAGGAATGGCCTGTGCCTGAATGGGAGTCGGGTTTTCATAACCCTGTTCTTGTACGGCCTTCAGAATGGCGGGTGCCAGATTCAGTTCTTCAAATGTCATTGTGATCAATTGCGCCAATCCTGGGCGCGGGGTATCAGCCTGTCATGGCACCCGTGGGGTGCCTGGCCAGTTGTAGGCAGATATAGTTTGCGTGTTGGGAGCTTGGAAACGCTTCCTTTGTCCCCAGCTGAAGTGCTGCTGCAGCAGGCAACTGGACGCCTGTTGCGAGGGGTATTGTCGCATGCACCGATAATCATGGTTTGATTGCCGTGTAAAGCGGCACACTTTTTTGCATAAATCCAAGTAACTCAAAGCAATTCGGACATGGCTCAATACGTTTTTTCGATGAATCAGCTGACCAAGACGGTGCCGCCCAAGCGCCAGATCTTGAAAGGCATTTCCCTGAGTTTCTTCCCCGGCGCCAAGATCGGCGTGCTGGGTCTGAACGGCTCGGGCAAGTCTTCGCTGTTGAAGATCATGGCCGGTGTGGACAAGGAGTATGAAGGCGAAGCCATCCCCATGCAGGGCCTGTCCATCGGCTACCTGCCCCAGGAGCCTCAGCTCAATCCCGAACACACCGTGCGCCAGGCTGTGGAAGAAGCCATGGCCGAGGTGAACAATGCCAAGGCTCGTCTGGAAGAGGTGTACGCCGCTTACGCAGAAGAAGATGCGGACTTTGACGCCCTGGCTGCCGAGCAAGGTGAGCTGGAAGCCATCATCGCTGCTGCGGGAACGGACTCCGAGCATCAGCTGGAAATCGCTGCGGATGCACTGCGCCTGCCGGCATGGGACGCTATCGTGGGGCAGCTCTCCGGTGGCGAAAAGCGCCGCGTTGCCCTGTGCAAGCTGCTGCTGTCCAAGCCTGACATGCTGCTGCTGGACGAGCCGACCAACCACTTGGATGCCGAGTCCGTGGACTGGCTGGAGCAGTTCCTGCATCGCTTCTCCGGCACCGTGGTGGCCATTACCCACGACCGCTACTTCCTCGACAACGCGGCCGAATGGATTCTGGAACTGGACCGTGGACACGGCATTCCCTACAAGGGCAACTACTCCGACTGGCTGATCCAGAAGGGCAACCGCCTGGAAGCCGAGCAGAAGGGCGAAGAAGCCCGTGCCAAGGCCCTGAAGAAGGAACTGGAGTGGGTACGCCAGAACGCCAAGGGGCGTCAGGCCAAGTCCAAGGCCCGTATTGCGCGCTTTGAAGAGCTGAGCGATTACGAATACCAGCAGCGCAATGAAACACAGGAAATTTTCATTCCTGTGGCCGAGCGTCTGGGCTCCAAGGTCATCGAGTTCACCAATGTCTCCAAGTCCTTTGGTGACCGCATGCTGATCGACAACCTTTCGATGAACATTCCCGCTGGTGCCATCGTCGGCATCATCGGACCGAATGGTGCCGGTAAGTCGACTCTGTTCAAGCTGATAGCGGGTAAGGAGCAGCCTGATTCAGGTACGGTGGATATCGGCCAGACCGTGAAGATGGCCTTTGTGGACCAGCACCGTGATGAACTGGCCAACGAAAAGACCGTGTGGGAAGACATCTCCGGCGGTTTGGACATGATCACCGTGGGCAAGTTCACCATGGCGTCGCGCGCTTACGCGGGCCGCTTCAACTTCAACGGCCAAGACCAGCAAAAGAAGGTCGGCAACCTCTCCGGTGGCGAGCGCGGTCGCCTGCACCTGGCCAAGACGCTGATTCAAGGCGGCAACGTGCTGCTGCTGGACGAGCCCTCCAATGACTTGGACGTGGAAACCCTGCGTGCGCTGGAAGACGCGCTGCTGGAGTATGCGGGTACCGTGATGGTCATCTCGCATGACCGCTGGTTCCTGGACCGTATTGCCACGCATATCCTGGCCGCCGAAGGCGATTCCCAGTGGGTATTCTTTGACGGCAACTACCAGGAGTACGAAGCCGATAAGAAGAAACGACTGGGTGAGGAAGGTGCTGCGCCCAAGCGCATGCGTTACAAGGCGTTGAAGTAAGCATCAAAATGTCTCCAGCATCGGCTGGAGCGGGTATTCTTAGGGGCTATGAGCCTCGCACATGCATCCGTTTCCGTGCTGCGCACCTGCCTTGTCCAGGTGGTGCGTGGCGCTGATGCATTCGCGCTGCGATTGTTGCAGCGCACTGAATATGCGTTGGAGCAATCGCTTTCGACGGGTTCCCACTCTGTAAGGCGCGATGTGCTCGGCGCTGCGCTGCATAACCTGCAGCAGCACCGGGCCTCGGTGATCAGCAGCTTCCCGCAGAATTTGCTGGAGGCGCTGGTACTGTCAGCGCGCCAACCTTTTTCCTTTTCTGCACAGACGCTGGATACTGTCACTGGCCGGCTTTTGCCATTGGCGGCCATGGCCGAGTCGGCCAGCCGCCAGCTCAAGGCCGAGCACAAGCTGGTGCAGATGGTCGAGCCCCAGGTCGAGCTGGCGCTGGCCGATCTGGATGCGTTGATGAGCGGCGCTCAGGGGCTTGAATCCGCTCGGCCAGAGTGCAATCCGCTGCGGCTGGAGAACTATGTACGCGCTTTGAGCCAGTCGTTGACGGCTGTTCAGCCCGCCACGGAAGTGGCCGATTGCTGGCATGAATTCATGTCGCAGCAGCTGGGCTCGATTCTGGCTTCTGAATATTCCCGTGCTGCCAATTTGCTGCGCCAGCATGGCGTGCAGCCTGCTCGCTATGGCGCGGACGGTGACACCCGGCCTCAATGCCTGCTGACCTTGCGGCTGTTGCAGGAGTTGGCCTCAGATCTGCGCTGGATTGATGATTCGCGCTGCACCGTGCCCCAGTCGCTGACGGACTCCATGCTGGCGGGTTGGCCGGCGACCGAGCCGGCCTCTATCGCGCCTGTGCAAGATTCGGGGCTGGAGCCAGGTTGGACTTCGTATTCGGCCAATGCGCTGCAGACTTCGCAACAACCCTGGGTACCCAGTGCTCTGAGGGGATTGCGCGCACCACAGTCCAGTCAGGCGCCCAGTGCTCTGATTCAGATACGCACGCTGCAGCGAATGATGAGCCATATGACCAGCGACGGCCGCCTGCTGCCGCCGGTGCAGCGGGTCTTGTTGCGGCTTGAACCCATGTTGAGCCAGTTGGTGGCGCAAGACGGTGTTTTCTTTGAAGATCGCTTGCACCCGGCACGGCAGTTGCTGGACGAGCTGACGGCTCGCAGCCTCTGGTTTGCCAGCGAATCTGCTCTGGGATTTGCCCACTTCATCACCGTGGCAGAGGCTGCGGCGAACCAGTTGGCTAGTGCAGGGCAGGCAAATGCCAATGTATTTGCCCGAGTGCTGCAATTTGTGCGCGAGCAGTGGCCGCCGGAAGGTCGTATGAGCCGCATTGCGGCGCTGAGCCTGCATACCGAAGTCGAGCATTCCACGCGGCAAGGGCTGATGAGCTCGGCGCTGGGGCTGGTCGATCGTCAAGTTGTGAGCGCCATCGAGCAGACCAAGCCCGATGCCCTGCAACTGGCGCAGATGATTCGCAGCTTGCCCAGTGCCAAGGGTGTGCCTGAAGATATTCTGGATTTTGTGACGGGCCCGTGGGCCGGTGTGATTGCCCAGGCACAGCAGCGGGCCGAACCAGGGCAGGAGCGCGACCCGGGTGGCTATCTGGCGCTGGTGCCCAGCCTGCTGTGGAGCGTGTCGCCGCAGGCCGCTCAGGATGTGACGCGGCTGGTGGCCATGGCGCCCAAGTTGCAGCGCCGCCTGGCGCGAGGCTTGCGCAGCGTGGGCCGCACGGATGTCGAAATCGCCGCACTGGCGGCCCGACTGGGAAGCCTTCAGCAGCGGGTGCTGGATGTGGCCGAGGCCGTGGGCCAGTCCGGCTCCGACGAATTTGCCAGGGGGGATGTACTCGGTGAACTGCCCAGCGTGCTGGCGGGTCTGGATGGTGCCTCAGAAACCGTGCGCGCAGGACTGGATATCACCTTGCCGGTACTGACCGACAGAGTCGAGGATCTGCCATCAGTGGCCGTGAAGCGAGAGGCGCAGGTTCAGGCCGCAACCCATTCCTCAGGAGTTGTCTTCAAGACCACAGCGCCGCAAAAGATAGTCAGTGCTCCATTGGACGAGACTGAAGCAGTTGTTTCTGCTCCCATGCCGACGCATGCATCCATGGGGCAGAGCAAGCCTGCTGATGTTGCCGAATGGCCTTTGGGCACCTGGGTGGAGCTGTGCAACGAGCGCCAGCAGCTGCGCACCAAGCTCACCTGGGTCAGCCCGCAGCAAAGCCTGTTTCTGTTTACTGCCGAAGACGGAAGCACCCAGTCCATGACGCGCCGCATGCGCGACAAATTGCTGACGCAGGGGCAGTTGCGGCGACTTGAGGCGATGGCCTAGCTTCTTGCGCGTAAATCCTGATGGCTGGGTAGTGTCGCCTGGCCTTCGATCTGTACCGATTGAGCCAGCAAGACGGCGCGTGCGGTGGCTATGGCCACGGCTTCGGCCGCCAATGTGCTCAGCGTCATCACTCCTAGCGATTTGCCGCTGCGGCCCGTGCCCAGGGCAAACAGGCTGTCGCCATCGCTCATGGTGTGCACGGGGTTGATGGCACGTGCCAGGCCATCATGGGCTACCACGGCCAGGCGGTGGGCCTGGGCCTTGGTGATAGCGGCGTCGGTCGCTACGACGCCTATCGTTGTGTTGCTGCCGGCTAGAATCGGCTTGGGCTCTTCGCCCGCCAGCAAGGCATCGCGGGTGCCGCACAATTGCAGGCCGTCTGCCGTGCGTGCCCCGGCCAGCAACTCACCGTTGAAGGGGTTGAATACATCGCCCAGCGCATTGCAGGCAATGATGGCTCCTACGGTGACGCCATCGACGGTGAAGCTGGCCGTGCCTATGCCGCCCTTCATGGCGCGCTCGTGGCCGAAGACCTTGCCCACCACGGCGCCAGCGCCAGCGCCTACGCTGCCCTCGGCGGGTCGCCCGGTGCCGGAGTCCTGCCCCGCATTCCGGCAGGCGGCATAGCCGGCCACAGCATCGGGGCGTATGCGCATATCGCCCATCATTACGTCAAACAACACGGCTGCCGGCACCAGCGGAATCCGGCCCACGCCGATATTCAGGCCGGCACCTTGCTCTTCCAGCCAGCGCACGGCTCCTGTGGCTGCGTCCAGCCCCCATGCACTGCCGCCGGCCAGCATGATGCCGTGTACCTCCTGCACCAGATTGCTGGGGTGCAGCAAATCGGTCTCGCGCGTGCCAGGGGCTGCGCCGCGCACATCCACACCGCCCACGGCACCCTGGGGGCACAGCACGACGGTGCAGCCCGTGGGGCGGTGCGAGTCGCTGAAATGGCCGACCGAAATGCCCTGCACACGGCCGATATGGCCTTCGTGCGCGAGCAGATCCTCAATAGTTGAAAAAGCGCTCATGCCAGTACTCCTTGTATTTCTTATATATTTTTATGGATAAACAGATGGTTTTTTATTCTTTAGGGTTTGCCCGTGTAGGGGTCATACTTGCTCACATTGTTGCAGCTCGGTAAACAAATGAGAGCCGTGCTGCCCACGTGTATCCAATTCCAGGAGAGATCCATGCCCGCCCATTTTTCTTTTGCTGCCAGCCGCCGTGCCGTTCTGGCCACTGCCGCAGTAGCATTGCTGGCGACTGCCGGTGTACCTGCTCTGGCACAGGACCCGGCCAAAAAGAACCTGCTGATTGGCGCCACCGCCGGCTCCAATTACGACCTGCTGCAAAAAGGCATAGTGCCCCAGCTGCAGAAAAAGGGCTACCAGATCAAGCTGATCGAGTTCAACGACTATGTGCAGCCCAATCTGGCGCTGTCCGATGGCTCGCTGGATGCCAATTTCTTCCAGCACCGTGCCTATTTCGATCAGTTCACCACGGATCGCAAGCTGGCGCTGACTGCGATTGCCCAGGGCCCGGTGGCACCCATGGGTGTGTACAGCAAAAAGCACAAGTCTCTGGCCGATATCAAGAGTGGCGCCAAGGTGGCTCTGCCCAATGACCCCAGCAACCTGGCGCGTGCATTGCTGGTGTTGCAGCAGGCAGGCCTCGTCAAGGTCAAGGAAGGGGTGAACCCGGCCCGTATCTCCGAGTTGGATCTGGCCGCCAATCCCCACAAGCTCAAGTTTGTGGCGCTGGAGGCAGCCCAGTTGCCGCGTGTGCTGGAAGACGCCGACTATGTGGTGGTCAATGGCAACTTTGCCGTTTCCTCGGGTCTGAAGCTGAGCGAGGCCGTGGTGCTGGAAAAGACTCCCGATCTGTACCTGAACGTGGTGGCCGTGAAGACCGGCAACGAAAACAGCCAGTGGGCCAAGGATCTGTCTGCTGCCTACCGCTCGCCAGAGTTCAAGGCCGTGGTGGACAGCCAGTTCCCCGGCTACTCCAAGCCTGCTTTCCTGAAGTGATGGGGTTGGACTGAATACGCCAAGGGCCGCGATGCGGCCCTTTTTTCATGCCCGTGGATTTGCTGGTTTTAGATGAAAAGCAAATAAGAGCATGGGTTTTTATTGGTTGGAATTTGCGCCCGCGGTCTGGATACTGCAAAGGCCTCTGCATGGATGCAGAGTCAGACCTTTGATATCAAAACACAGTACATCAACGAGGAGCAAGCATGACCCATCTTTTTTCCGTGGCACGGCGCCGCCGCAGTCTTCTGGCCACCACTTTGCTGGCAGGCGCTGCACTGGTCATGGGCGTCTTGCCGGCGGCGGCCCAGGACGCGGGCAAAAAGCAACTGGTCATCGGCGGCACGGCCGGCTCCAACATTGATCAGCTGCAATACGGCATAGTTCCCATTCTGCAGAAGAAGGGCTACAAGGTTCGCCTGGTGGAGTTCAACGACTATGTCCAGCCCAACCTGGCTTTGGCCGACGGTTCGCTGGATGCCAATTTCTTCCAGCACGAGGTCTATTTCAACCAGTTCAAGGGCGACCGCAAGCTCGATCTGACGGCCCTGGTACAGGGGCCGATTGCACCAATGGGCGTCTACAGCAAGCAGCGCAAAAGTCTGGCCGACCTGAAGGAGGGGGATCGCATTGCCCTGCCCAACGACGCCAGCAATCTGGCTCGGGGCATTCTGCTGCTGCAGCAGGCGGGACTGGTCAGGCTCAAGGAAGGCGTGAACCCGCTGCGCGTGTCCGAGCTGGATCTGGCCTCCAATCCCAAGAAGATCAAGCTCGTGCCCCTGGATGCGGCTCATCTGCCGCGCGCGCTTGATGATGCACAGTACGCCATCATCAACGGCAACTTTGCGATTTCCTCGGGCCTGAAGCTGTCGGACTCGGTGCTGCTGGAAAAAACGCCCGAGCATTATCTGAACATCGTGGCCGTCAAGACCAAGGACAAGGATGCGCAATGGGCCAAGGATCTGGCTGCAGCTTACAAGTCCTCCGAGTTCAAGGGCGTGGTGGACAGCAAGTTTGCGGGTTATGCCAAGCCCGCATTCTTGCAATAAGACTCAGCCGACAAGAGCCTGAACCTCGTTTTCCAGGTGGCGCAGCGCACGCAGCTCGATCTGCTGCAGCAGCGCTTGCTGCGTTTCGGGCAGGCCTTGCAAAAGCGCGGCGGCGCCAAAGTCGCTGAGCACGGCCTGCCCGGTCTGCAGATTGCACAGGATATTGTGGGCATACAGATCTCCATGGAGCAGACCACGGCCGTGCAGATGGGTGATGGCAGAACGTATGCCTTGCAGCAGCTGCTGGGCCTGGTCGGCTTGCAGGCGAAGTTCGGGGTCATAGACATCTCGTGTGCAGCTGTCGAAGCTGGGCGGCCCGGCCAGCGGGTGCATGGCTGAATCCAGCAGGGGCAGGGCCATGGCCATTTGTCCGTCAGGAGCACCCAGAACCTGCGCCAGCGGCGTCAGCAGATGAGGGTGCTGTCCTGCCGCAATGCCTGCCGCCAGTTCGGATTGCGGCGTGCCGTCGCTGGTCTGGGCGGCCTTGAAAACCTTGAGTGCCAGATCCTGCCCGTTGAGGCTGGCGCGGT
This sequence comes from Comamonas sp. A7-5, assembly GCF_039581385.1. Classification (NCBI taxonomy): domain Bacteria; kingdom Pseudomonadati; phylum Pseudomonadota; class Betaproteobacteria; order Burkholderiales; family Comamonadaceae; genus Comamonas; species Comamonas sp. A7-5. Next base: position 95,642 of record NZ_JBCPWO010000016.1, on the reverse strand, counting down.
AGATATGGCCGCTGGCGCCTTCGCCCAGCTTGCCGGTGATCTGCAGATTTTGATAGAAAATGGGCTCAATCCCATGCCCTGAAATCGTATCCAGCTCCTGTTTTTGAGTCATTGGGTTACCTGCCAACGCCAGCCACGCTAGGCGAGGCAGCCGGAAGATGACTTCGGGAGCATCTTCGAAACGGTTGCTTGCAATGCGCAGCAACTCCAGCGCTTGGCAATGCTCCAGGCTCTGGGGCAACTGACTCAGCTGGTTGCACGACAGCATGAGTTTTTGCAGGCGCGTGCATCGGCCCATGGATTCGGGCAGCCGCTGCACGCGGTTGTCCGTGAGAATCAGCCAGCGCAATCGCGGCGGCAGGCTGTCCTCGGGCACATGCTCGATGCGGCAGGCCTTGAAGCCCACCATTTCAAGTTGCGGCATGCGGCCCAGCACGCGGGGCAGTTCGCTGAACGGATTGTTCGAGGCAAACAGAATACGCAGCCGCGCAAAACGCGTCAGCTCTTCTGGCAATGTGGTGAGCTGGTTGCCGGACAGATCGAGGATCTCCAGCGTCTCGGTCAGCTGAGAAAGCGCGGCGGGGAACTCGGTCAGCCCATCGCAGAGCCTGATATGGTGTGCGCGGGCCAGTGAACCATTGGCCAGCCCGGAGTGAAACTGCTCTAGCGTCAACATAGGACGCGCAGTCTACGCCCTGTGCACCCCATGCACCTAAAACACACAATGCACGGAATGCCTGCATGAAAATCTTCAAAGACCTGCCTGCGCTGGTGCAGGCATTGCCCGAACTGACGCTGAGCGACTGGGTGGATCTGCCTGCCGATGCCGCTGCCCAGCTTGATGCGCCACATCAGTCCCCGCCAGCAGGTCTGCTGGCACAGCCTGCCTTGCGCTTTGTGGTGCGTGATGCGAATGAGGCGCCGCGCATGGGCCATAAGCCCTGGATGCCGGTGGCGGTGCTCGCTCAGATGCACTGGCCTTCACCCTCGGACGCGGTGGCATGGTCTCGTTTTTTGCAGGCCGAGTTCGGGCGCAGCCAGCGCTTTGTAGAAAACCATGATGTGTGGGATGAGGCCGACCTGCCCGAGCCGTATTGGCAGCCCGCCGATGCTTCGCTCGATCAGCGGCTGGCCCACTGGTATCAAGGCCTGCAGGCTCATGCCTGGATGGATGAAGAGCCCGCCCAAGCCAGGCCATTCAGCCGGGCCGAGCTGCGCCTGTGCGAATGGCGCCTGGGTTGCAATCTGCCCGAGTCCTTGCGTGACTATCTTTTGCAGCTCGGTGTGCTGGACTGGGCCGAGCGCTTGCTGAGTCCGTGCTTTGATCTCATGGCGCCGGATGCAGACATGGATGCCATCGGGCCGGTGCAAGTCGTGTTTCCGGGCATCGCCGATATTGTGGAGATGAGTGCGCCGGAACAGGCGCTGGCCTTGAAGGCGCAGTTGAGCGAGCTGGTGGTGTTCGGGGACTACCTGGGCAATGGCAATCTCTGGTGCTTTGACCGCCGCGATGGCTCTGTCTGGTATCTGGACCATGACAGCAGCCCCTTGCTGACCCGTATGTTCGACGATGTGGGCGACTATCTGGACGCGCTGGCCTTGATGTCGCTATGCCGCAGTCACGCCGTGGCCCAGGGGCGGGATGATGGCGATGAGCAGGCCGAAGTGCGGCTGGAAAAGCGCTTTGGGCGGGCGCTGATCAGGAAATGGATGTACTGAGATGAGTATGAAACTGCTCAAGGCCGCTGAAAAAGGCGATATTGCTGCGCTGGAGTTGCGCCTGAGGGACGGTGACGATATCGCCTATGTGCAAAAGAGCACAGGTCTCAATGCGCTGATCACTGCCCTCAATTGCGGCAACGATGCCGCGGCCCAATGGCTGGTGGAGCAAGGCAGTCCGCTGGATCAGGTGAGTCTGGCAACGGGCATGACCGCCACCGCCTGGGCGGCCTTCAACGGGCGCACAGAGATGCTGCAAGTGCTGCTGCAAGCGGGGAGCGACCTCGACAGGACCGGGGATGACAAGGGCCGAACCCCGTATCTGATGGCCGTGGACCATGGCGCGTGGGAGGCAGTGCGCTGGTTCTGGTCGGCCGGGGTCGATCTCCAGCGAAGGGATGCCCTGGGTCGCAATGCCCATGATCTGCTGGTGCACGGCGGTCGTGATGTGCCCGGGGATGTACTGGAGCGCGTGGCAGGCCATGCGGGAGTGACATCCACGGGGTTGTGACGGGATGACGATGCCATGCTTGCATGGCATCGTCATCGCTTTAACGGCGAGACTGCATCAGGACGCCGGCTGGATGCGGGTGATGATCAGCGAGCCATCCTTGTCCTCGGCGCGGAACAGCACTTTGTCACCGGCTTTGAAATCGTTGGACTGGCTGGCGTCTGCCAGCGCAAACACCATGGTCATGGGAGGCATGTCCAGGTTCTTGATTTCTTCGTGGCGAATCGTCAGCTTGCCTGTGCGCTTGTCCACGCGGGTGATTTCACCGGCGGTCAATGCATCGGCCTGAGCTGCAGGTGCGGTTGCAGAAGTGCCGGCTGCTGCGCCGTGACCAGCGTGTGCCGAGTGATCCTGCGCCAAAGCGGGAGTGGTCAGCGCAAAGCCCAGGCTCAGGGCTGCCAAAGTGGTGTGAAAGAGGTTTCTCATCATGTTCTCCTGAATTGAGGGGGTCAGCCGCGATAGCTGGTGAAGACCGAGGTGCTGACATCGCTGCGCATCAGGCTTTGGGTGACCAGCAGCACGTCGTAGGGGTCTTTGCGGCCGCCGTACTCGGGGCCGTCCATGCCGGGACTGCCGATGGGCATGCCCGGTACGGCGATGCCCAGCGCCTTGGGTTTTTGCTTCAGCAGCTTGTGCACATCGGCGGCAGGCACATGGCCTTCGACCAGATAACCGCCTACCAGGGCGGTATGGCAGGAACCCAGGCGGGTAGGCAGGCCCAGTTTGGCGCGTACGGCGCTGTTGCCCACGTCGTGCACCTTGACGGCGAAACCAGCCTGCTCCATCAGGGCAATCCAGTCCTTGCAGCAGCCGCAGTTCGGGTCTTTCCAGACCTCCATGGCAATCTTGGCGGGAGCAGCCGCCATTGCTGGCAGCGCAGCCATGCAGGCAGCGGCGGCCAGCAGATGCAGAACGTGGCGGCGGTTGGTGCTTGTCATCGGGAATTCCTTTCTTGCGTTATTCGGTGACGGTGAAACGCCCCGTCATGCCGGCCTGGTAATGGCCGGCGATCAGGCAGGCGAAGTCGAATTCGCCTGCGCGGTTGAAGCTCCACACCATGTCTTCGGTCTGGCCTGTGGCCACATGGGCCATATAGGGTTCGGCATGTTCCATGCCGGGGTACTTGAGCATCATCTGCGCGTGCTCATCGAGCGATGCCCGGGTGCCCAGCACCATCTCGTGCATGAGAAGGCCTTTGTTGACCACGCGCATGCGCAGGGTTTCGCCCTTTTTCACGCTGAAATGACTGGGGCTGAAGCGCATGTCGTCCGTCATCTGGATGGTGATGGTGCGCTGGGCCTCCCTGGTCTCGGCAGCAATGCCCCAGGGCTTTTGCTCCTTGACTACGGGACCGCTGGCATGGGCGTTGTTTCCATGTGCAAAACTTGCACTGACGCTTGCTGCCAAAGCGCAGGCGGCTATGAAATGAACAGTCTTCATGGGAGTCTCCTGGCATCAGTGCTGGGTGTGAGCCCCCGTGGCGGGGCCGGTTTCGGGTTTGCGTACGGTGGCGGCTCCGGGAGCGGTGCCGGGCGTGCTCTGGCGGGGGGCCTTGGCATCGAAAGGTGCGCCCTGCCATTCATAGGCACGGGTCCCTTTGGGCTGCTGGTACCAGCCGGGGTCCTTGTAGTCGTTGGCACCCAGGTTTTTGCGTACCTTGAAGCTGGTGAACATCCCGCCCATTTCGATGGGGCCGTAAGGGCCCTGGCCGGTCATCATGGGGAAGGTGTTGTCGGGCAAAGGCATTTCCATGCCGCCCATATCGCCCATGCCGCGCTCGCCCATCAGCATGTAGTCGGGCACGATCTTCTGGATCTTGCCCACCAGGCCGCGGTGGTCCACGCCGATCATGGTGGGCACGTCGTGACCCATGGCGCCCATGGTGTGGTGGCTCTTGTGGCAGTGGAAAGCCCAGTCGCCGGGTTCGTCGGCAATGAATTCGACCTGGCGCATCTGACCCACGGCCACATCCGTTGTCACCTCGGGCCAGCGGGCGGACTTTGGAATGGGGCCGCCGTCGGTGCCTGTAACCTCGAACTCATGGCCGTGGATATGGATGGGGTGGTTGGTCATGGTCAGATTGCCCACGCGGATGCGCACCTTGTCACCCTGACGAGCCACCAGTGGGCTGATGGCGGGGAAGGCGCGGCTGTTGAAGGTCCAGATATTGAAATCCGTCATCTCGTTGATGCGCGGTGTCATGGTGCCGGGCTCGACTGCATAGGCGCTGAGCAGGAAGGCATAGTCGCGCTGCACCTTGTCGATCAGCGGGTGGGCTGTCTTGGGGTGGGTGATCCACAAGCCCATCATGCCCATGGCCATCTGCACCATCTCGTCCGAATGCGGGTGGTACATGAAGGTGCCGGGGCGGCGCGCCTCGAACTCATAGACGAAGGTCTTGCCCGGAGGGATGTGGGGCTGGTTCAGACCGCCCACACCGTCCATGCCATTGGGCAGACGCTGGCCATGCCAGTGGATGGTGGTGCTCTCGGGCAGGCGGTTGGTGACGAAGATGCGCACCTTGTCGCCTTCCACCACTTCGATCGTGGGGCCCGGCGACTGGCCGTTGTAGCCCCACATATTGACGAAAAATCCGGGCGCCACCTCGCGCACCACGGGCTCGGCCACGAGGTGGAACTCCTTGACGCCCGCATTCATGCGCCAGGGCGTGGTCCAGCCGTTGAGCGTGACCACGGGTTGGTAGGGGCGACCGTTGGGCGGCGTCAAAGGCGCAGCCGTGTCGGCGCTGCCTTGCATGACGGGTTCGGGCAGGGCCGCCATGGCAACCCGGCTGACGGCCATTGAGGTTGTGGCGGCTGCCACTGCAGTGGCAGCGCCAGTGAAAAAGGATCGGCGTTGCATATCAGTGACCTGCTGCGGCTTGTGCAGCGGGCGCTGCGGTGGTGTTGACGGTGGGGGAGGTTCCTGGCGATGTGCCTGTCAGGGCCAGGCGCAGATCGGTCTCGGCCAGCCAGAAGTCGCGCTGTGCCTCGGTGGCGGTCACCACCGCTTGCGTGGTGCTGCGGGCCTGGGCCAGCAGTTGCCACACACTCATGAACATGCCGTTGTAGCGGTAGACGGTTTCTTCCTGCATCAGCTTGGCCAAGGGCAGAACCTCGGCCTGCTGCTGCTGGGCCAGGTCGTAAGCCGTGCGATAGGCCAGCCAGCTGCTGCGGGCTTCGCTGCGTGCGCGTATGGCGTTGTCGCGCAGCAGCGATGCGCTGCGCAGCACTTGGTTGCGTGCCATGCCGCGCGCGGCAAAGCCCCAGTCGAACAGCGGCAGCGGCACGTCGAACTCCCAGCCTTGCGTCTTGTCGCTATGGCCGGTGGCTCTGTCGGTGCTGGTGTTGTTGCTGTAGCTGGCGCCGATATCACCAAAGATGGTGCCAATCGTGGCCCAGCCCTGGCGGCCGGCGGTCACATCCAGGTCGCGCCGCAGCGCGCCCAAGTCCAGCCGCTGGCGCAAGGCGGTGGCTTCGGCGTCATCGCCGCCGCGCAGCTCGGTGGCTTTGGGCAAGGCGGGCAGTTGCTCGGACAGCTTGTAGGCCAACTGCTCGCCCCACAGGCCCATGCGGCGGGCCAGCTGCTCGCGTTCCAGCTGGGCGTTCAGACGCGCGCGTGCCAGCTGGGCGGAGGCCTGCTGCTGCTGGGCCAGCTCTCTGGCTTGGTCCATCTTGCTGAAGTTGCCGACCTGGGCCATGCGGCGGGCCAGCTCGCCGCCCAGGGCCGCTGCCTCGTGCATGCGCTCGTTGGCGGCCAGGGCTTGCTCGGCTGCCACGGCGCGCAGCCATGCGCGGCGTGTGTCGGAGGCAAGCAGCAGCACCTGCTGGGCGGCCGTCAGAGTGGCCTGTTCCATCTGCCAGCCCTGCCAGCGGCTGCGCCAGGGCAGGGTGATGAGCTGCACCAGCCCAAAGCTGAGTTGGCGCTCGATCTCGCGCTCGTGGCCGTTGCGAAAGCGGCCGAAGGTAAAGCTGGGGTTGGGCAGGGTCAGCACTTGCACGCGCTGCGCGTCGGCAATGCCGAGCGCAGCCAGCTGGGCCTGCAGACCAGGGTTGTTGAGCAGGGCGATGCGCACGGCGGTGTCGGCATCGACAGGGGCTTTGAGCCAGTCGGCAATCTGGGTCTGCGCATCCTGCAGGGCCTGGGCGTCCGGCGACGGCAGCTGTGCACCCGCGGGCAGCCTGCCTTCGGTATGTCTGGCCACGTCGCCGCGAAGTCCGTCGGGCGAGATACTGGCGCAGCCGGCCAGCACAAGTGTGAGTGACATTGCGGCGAGCAATGGTGCGGCTTTGAATGCAAGGCGCTTCATGGCTGGCCTCCGTGATGGTGCTGATGTGCGGAAGCACCGCTGTCCGGGGCTGGGCCGGAGGCATTGCCCTGGGATTTCTCCCACCTGAGCACATCGCCATGGCCGCGCGGGAACTCGCTCACCACGGCATTGGCGGCCTTCCAGTCACCGGGCTGGGCGACGATGGCCGCGCTGGCGGCAAGTGGCTGGTGCTGCAGCGCCAGCGTGGGAGCATCGGGATCGAAAACGCGGTTGCCGTTGGCTGGGGATTGGGCCACCGGGAGAGTCGACGCAGGCGTCTGGGCCAGGACTGGCGGGCTGACGCCGGTCATGAGCAAAGCCATGGCTGTCAAAGAAAGAGGGTGCGCGTGGCGCATAGAGGATTCCTGTCGTCTAAAACCGGGAGAAGGTCCGCAGCCTTGAGCGTTTGACGGCTCGAAACTAGACAGCAAGCACGATGGCTGCCATCAAAATGCGGACGCACCTAGGGCGTCAGAGCGCAGAAATCGGTGGTTTGACGAGGTCGGCAGGCGCTGCGCTGGCAAAGCGCGCTGCACCATGGGTCGGCTGGGCGGCCAGGGGGAGGCTGGAGTGAAGCGTCAGCAACTCGGGGTTGGCCAGCGTCGAGTGGCAGATGCCGCAGGCCGTGCAATGGCCTTCATGCTGGTGGCAGTCGCTGTCGGCGGCATTGGCGCTGCAGTTGACGGTCCCTGCAGGGCCTGCCTTGTGGGACGCGGCCATGTCGTGATGCGGCTGTGCGTCGGCTGCGAGGCTTGCATGCGCGTGGTGCACAGCGGCTGCCATGGCGGCCACTTCGTCCAGGCTCTGCGTCTGCACAAACGCATGTCCCATGTGATGGGACTGGTCGGTGTTCTGCTCCATGGCCATGGCATCACCTGCCAGGCCGCGCAGGGCCAGCAGCAAAACCAGGAACAAGGAGAAAAAGCGACGCATGGGCTGAATGATAGCGAAGGGCGGGGTTTAGTTCCCCGCCCGGTGCAGTAAATCGTAAATTAGATAGCTGCTTGCGCTTTCCCATCAAGGGCTAAGGTCGAATTTCATGTGTTTTCAGGCCTGTTCCCCCAATGGCGCAGGCGCAGGCCGTTGGCGACCACCAGCAGGCTCACGCCCATATCGGCCAGCACGGCCAGCCACATGCTGGCATTGCCGCTGACGGCCAGAACGAAGAAGGCCAGCTTGATGCCCAGGGCCAGGCTGATGTTCTGCCACAGCACGCTGTGAGCGCGCTGCGAGAGATCGACCACCTCGGGGATACGGCGCAGGTCGTCGTTCATGAGCACCACATCGGCAGTCTCCATGGCCATGTCGGTGGCATGCATGCCGCCCATGGCAAAGCCTATATCGGCCTGGGCCAGCGCCGGCGCGTCGTTGATGCCGTCGCCTGTCATGGCCGTGGGGCCGATGTCGCGCTGCAACTCGCTCAGGGTCTTGAGCTTGTCCTCGGGCAGCATATTGCCGCGTGCATCGCTGATGCCTGCTTCCGCGGCCACCGTGCGCACGGTGGCGCTGTTGTCGCCGCTGAGCACAATGGGTTTGACGCCCAGCGCCTGCAACTGGGCCACGGCCGCCTTGGCCTGCGGGCGCAGCGGGTCGGCCACGGCAAACAGCGCCTGCACGCCCTGTTCATTGGCCAGCAGGGTGACGGTGCGGCCCTGTTGCTCCTGCAGCATCAGCGCGGCTTGGAGTTCGGCACTGTCCCAGCCTTGCTCGCCCACCCAGCGCAGATTGGCCAGCGTCCAGCGTTCACCGTTGATTTGGGCCTGCACGCCGCGGCCGGGCAGGGCTTGCAATTGCTGTGCTTCGGCAAAGTCCTTGCCGACCTGGGTCTCCAGCCCCTGGGTAATCGCGCGCGATACCGGGTGGTCGGAGCGCGATGCCAGCGCATAGGCGCGGGCTGCGGCTTCATCGCTGCTCGCCGCATTCCAGTTCTGCCAGTCCACCAGCTTGGGTGAGCCCGTGGTCAGCGTGCCGGTCTTGTCGAGTGCGATGGCCTTGAGCTGGCGGGCCGATTCCAGTGCGCTGCCTCCCTTGATGAGAATACCGCGCTTGGCAGCAGCCGTGAGCGCGCTGACCACGGTGACCGGGGTGGACAGCACCAGGGCACAGGGGCAGGCGATGACCAGCAGGGCCAGGGCCTGGTAAGCGGCCTGATGCCAGCTCCAGTCCAGCAGCCAGGGCGCGAGCAGGCCCAGGGCAATCGCCAGCACCAGCACGATGGGGGTGTAGACCTCGGCGAAGCGGTCGACAAAGCGCTGGGTGGGAGCCTTGGAGGACTGCGCCTGCTCCACGGCATGGACGATGCGCGCAATCAGGCTGTCGCTGGCCGGTGCAGTTACACGCAGGTGCAACTCGCCGTCCTGGTTGATGGAGCCTGCATACAGCTCGTCGCCCGGGCCTTTGTGCGCCAGCGCGCTCTCGCCCGTGATGGGGGCCTGGTTGACCGAGCTTTCACCTTCGGTGACCAGACCGTCCAGCGGCACGCGAGCGCCGGGCGTCACGCGCAGCACGGCGCCCAGGGGGACCTCGTTGGCGGCCATGCGCACAGTGCTGCCGTCGGGCTGCAGCACATCGGCGGTCTCTGGCGCCAGTTGCAGCAGATTGCGGATGGCCAGGCGGGCCTTGTCCATGGCCTGGTCTTCGATGCGCTCGGCCGCCGCATAAAGGGCCATGACCATGGCGGCTTCGGGCCACTGGCCGATGATGAAGGCGCCGGTGACGGCCACCGCCATCAGTGCATGAATTCCGAGCTTGAAGCGCAGCAGATCCTTGAGGCCGGCCTTGTAGACCCCCAGACCCGACAACGCGATACCCAGCACGGCCAGTGCCATGCCCAGATATTGAAGCGTCGAGTTGGCGTCGTCGCCGCCAAACCAGTGGCAGGCCTCGGCCGCCAGAGCCGCCGCCAGAGCGGCGTAGATGCGCGGCCAGCCGGGCAGCACGCCATGGTCGTGAGCATGGTCATGACCGTCACCCTCATCGTGAGCCTGGCTCTTGGCTGGCTCGCTGATGGAAAACGGTGCACAGCAGCCGGTTCCGCAGGCCGATGTGGCTGTGGCGGCAATAGGTTTCGAAGTGGCTGGCACATGTTCATGCGGATGTGCATGATCGTGATCATGTGAATGACCATTGTGGCCGCCGCCATGGGCGTGGGTGGACAGGCTTTCTTGCTTCATGGCAGTATTGAAAACAATAAAGTCACTTCAAGGTCAAGCATGTCCCTCAATTCGCACGATATTCCGCGCTGGCGCATTGGCGAGGCAGCGAAGCGTTCCGGCATCGCCGCGGCCAATATCCGTTACTACGAGAAGGAGCAACTGCTCTCGCCTGGCATGCGCGAGGACAACCAGTACCGTCTCTACACCGATGGCGATGTTCACAGGCTGCGTTTTATTCGGCTGTGCCGGGCCATGGATATGTCGCTGGACGAAGTGCGAACACTGCTGGCGCTCGATGGTGCGCGCAAGGCCGATTGCGTGGCTGCCAACAAAACCCTGGACGCCCATCTGGGCCATGTGCGCGAGCGACTGGCCGAGCTGCAGGCTCTGGAGCATGAGCTGATGCAACTGCGCAGCCAGTGCGACGGCTCGGACAGCTTTTGTCACATCATCGAGGCCTTGCATGCCCAGGCCGATGAGCCCTTGCCCGAAGGCTTGCAGGTCAGTGCTGCGGCAAAGCGCCATGTCTGACAGGCGGCAACCGTGGCGGCTGCGCCCGTACCCTTAAGTGGACGCTATCATTCCTGCATGAGCTGGAGTGAAACCACCATCAAGCTGCCGGGGCGGATCTGGGCCGCGCTGGGCGCGCAGGCCCTGGCGTGGTGGCGCAGCATTTATCTGACAGCCGTGCTGCTGGTGCTGGTCAGCTCGCCGTCGAGCTACCAGAAGCGCGGGCGGGCCATGCTGGCCCAGCAGATGTTTGCGCAGACCGCCCCCATACTCACAGGCTTTACCGCGCTGGCGGCCCTGCTGTGTGCGGTGATTGCGCGCATCGTCATTGTCACCGCACAAAGTTACGGCCTGTCGCGCTATGCACTGGATCTGGTGGTGCGGGTGATGGTGATCGAGCTGATACCGCTGACGGCCGCACTGTTTGTGGCCATGCGCTGCACCATTCCAGCCGGCGTGCAGGTGGTGCAGATGCGTATGCAGGGCCAGCTCGCGAAGTGGAAGACGCAAGGCATTGACCCCGTCCGTGCGGCGCTGGTGCCGCGTGCGGCGGCGGGCGTGTTTGCCGCCATCACACTGGCCGCACTCAGCTGCATCGTGGCCTTGGTCACCGTGTATCTGAGCGTCTACGGCTTCAGCCTGGCCGGGTTTGGTGCGTACACACGCATCTTTGGTCAGATCTTCACACCGTCGCTGACGCTGGTGTTCGTGCTCAAGACCTGGTTTTTCAGCCTCACGGTGGCCGTCATGCCGCTGGCCTCTGCCATGTACACGCCGGTTGCACGGCACCGGCAGGGCGGGGCGGAGCTGGGTGGCTTTGCACGCATGTTTGCCGTGTTGCTCCTGATCGAGGTGATCTCGCTCATGGGCAACTATTACTGAAAAGGATGGAGCCATGAGCGAAACGCGTATGGCCGAGGAGCAGCTGATTGACGAGGAGTTGCTCAGCCTCAAACCCGTCGCGCACCTGCGCGCCAAGGCAGCCGCGCTGCTGGCGCTGACCCTGATCTTGATTCTGAGTGCTGCCGCTTATCTGCTCTATGCGCGCGGGGTGTTCGAGCCCACGCAGCGTCTGGTGCTGACGGCCGATGACTCCGAAGGCGTGGTCGTGGGCATGGACATGACCTTCTCGGGCTTTCCCATAGGCCGTGTGCACAAGATAGAGCTGGCCAAGGACGGCTCGGTTCGCATTCTGGTCGATGTGACCGAGAAGGATGCCCACTGGCTGCGCCAGTCCAGCGTGTTCACGCTGGTCAAGGGCCTGGTGGGCGGTACCACCATCAAGGCCTATACCGGCATGCTGGACGATGCGCCGCTGCCGCCGGATTCCGTGCGACCCGTGCTCAGCGGCGACGCCACGGCAGAGCTGCCCCAGATCATCAATTCCGCCAAGGAGGTGCTGGCCAATGTGGCTGCACTGACCGCCACGGATTCGGCCTTGGGCGGATCACTGGCCGAAGTGCGCAAGCTGGCCGAGCGCATGCAGGGCCAGGGCGGGGTTCTCGGAGCGGTGCTGGGCAGCGATGAGGAAGCGAAGAAGGTCGGCCAGATGCTGGAGCGCGCCAACTCCCTGCTCGGACGCATGGACCGCATGGTGGCGCGCGCCGACAGCCAGGTCTTCGATGCGCATGGCGTCATGCCCCAGGTCAAGGCCACCATGGAGCAGCTCAACGGCTTGTTGGCCGATACGCGCAAAAGCATGGCCAAGGTCGATGCCGTACTGGCCGATATGCAGGTGGTGGGCAGCAATGCCCGCGAGGCCTCGACCGACCTGGGTGCGCTGCGCGCCGAGGTCGAAAGCAATCTGCTGAGGCTGGAGTCCGTGCTCAACGATCTGCAGCGCAAATGGCCGTTTTCCCACAAGCCGGAGTTGAAACTGCCATGACGCAAAAAATCAAGAAAAAACAGACTCTAGGCCAATGGGGTAGAACGCTGGCTGCTATATCCGTCATAGCGATTTCGGCCTGTGGCAACCAAGCCCCGGCACCGGATTGGGCCTTGAGTGCCGAAGCTGCGGCGCAAAAAGCTACTCAGGCCTATTTGCAGGGGCATCAGCGCGTGGAGGCGCTGCAGTGGCAGAAGGCGCGTGATGCAGTGGCAAGCACCGGCCAGCCCGCGCAGGCCGCCAAGCTGGAGTTGATGCGCTGCGCGGCGCAGGTGGCCAGCCTGGACTGGAACAGCTGCCCGGCCTATGAGGCGCTGGCGCAGGATGCGGGCAAGCCAGAGCAAGCCTATGCCCGCTATCTGCAGGCCAGTCCGCAAGCGGGTGATATAGAGCTTTTGCCCGAGGCACAGCGCGGCGTGGCGCGGCAGTTGCTCGGCGGCGGAACAGGTGTAGCCGCTACGGCTGAGATCAAGGATCCGCTATCGAGACTGGTGGCTGCGGGTGTGCTGCTGCGTGGCGGCGCTGCGGTGCCTGACCTGCTGCAGCAAGGCGTCGATACCGCTTCGGAGCAAGGCTGGCGCAGGCCTTTGATGGCCTGGCTTCTGCTGCAACTCAAGGCAGCGCAGCAGGGCGGCGATGTGGAAAAGCAGGCGCAGCTGCAGCGTCGGCTGAAGCTATTGGAGACATCCGCACCCAAGTGAATCGGCCGGCCACCGGATTGAAAATGAAAAAGCGAGGCCTGAGCCTCGCTTTTGAGTGGATGGCGAGCCAGAGGCTCGCTCAAACCCGGTGCTTAGAAGCGGTGACGGATACCGGCGATCAGGCTGGTGCCGGTCTTGGGGTTGGCATCGGTCACGCGGTCGTACATCAGAGCGGTGTAGACATCGGTGCGCTTGGACAGGAAGTGGTCGTAGCCCAGGGTTGCTGTGGTGCGGGTGGCGTCGGTGGCCGCTTCGTACTTGGTGCGAGCCACGGCGGCCTTGACAGTACCGGGGGTGCCGGAGACAGGAATGTCCAGGCCCAGCGAGTAGGTCTTGCTCTTGCTATCCAGATCCTTGACCTTGGCCTGGCCGTAGGTGGCGTAGAGCTTCACGACGTTGAAGTTGTAGCTGCCGCCGACCATCCAGTCGCTCTTGGTGGGCATGACTGTGCCGCTGCCGGGGTTGGTGATCTGGTCGCGCTCGTAGAAGGCCGTCAGGCTCAGAGGACCGTTGAAGTACAGGGCGTTCACGCCGACGTTCTTCTTGCTCTTGTTGCCAGGAGTCGTTTGCTCGCCGAACTGGTAGTAGACATTGGCAGTCAGACCGCCAAAGCTAGGTGTCGTGTAGACCAGCATATTGCTCCAGCCGGTGTCGGCGGGCGTTGTCAGGCGGTTGCCGCCCCAGGCTGCGGTGGGCGTGTTCGCGTGCAGCACCAGAGGCGAGATGGTGAAGGAATCGCCGAAGGGGTTGGTCAGAATGGTGGGCAGGAAGTTGGGCGCCTTGTCGCGGCCCAGGCCGATGCGGCCGAAGTTGCCGTTCAGGCCGATGTTGGCATCGCGCGAGAAAAAGGTATCGCCGGGGAAGCGGCCGGGTTCACCCGTGTCCATGCGCATGAAGGCGGTGAGGTTGAAATCGACCTTCAGGCCGCCGCCCAGGTCTTCCGTGCCCTTCAGGCCCCACCAGGAAGTGGTCATGCCGCCGGAGCCGACAACGCCCTTGCGATCCTGGCCGGCCATTTTGACCGAGCCGGCATACATATCGGCCAGTCCGGTCAGTTGCACATTGCTCTGGGCAAAAGCGGCGCCGGAGCAGGCCAGGGCTGCAGCCATGGCGATAAAAGCAGTCTTCATGAGTGTCCTCTCGAGTTAGATATTGGATTTACGTTTTGAAATATAGCGGGGGTTTGTATACAGCTTGCTCTGCAGTTCCGCGGATGCCGATGAAATCATCTTTTCAGCGATATGACAGTGGTTTTTTTACCTCAAGGACTCAGGGAAATCTCTTGTGTGCACCGTGTTGGTGCTATCGATATTGCCGTGCAAAGCGGCTGGGTGAAGCCAGCTGAGCGAGAGTGAGTACTGAGGGTTTCGTGATCAAGGAATAACAGTCATTCCTGGTGGACCAGGTTTGATCAGGAGGTTCGGGGATGACAGCGTCAGCGGATGGAACAGGAGTGACTCGGCGATGGATGCCTGCCTGGAATCGCTGAAGCGCCCACTCTTGTCGTTCCCTTGGGCAGTCTTGGTCAGGCCCTGCGCAGGGCTCGCGATTGGCCGGAGTGTGCTGAGCGCTTATGCGGCCGGGTGTGCGTTGATATCAGGCCTGCAGCTTTCAGCACCAGTTCGATACTTTTTTGAAAAAAGTGCGCGTTTTCCCCGGGGAGGGTGTTTTTCCTCCCTATAATTCATCCCATCGACACGGAATGTAGCGCAGCCTGGTAGCGCACTTGCATGGGGTGCAAGGGGTCGCGAGTTCGAATCCCGCCATTCCGACCAAATTGAAAAGGCCTGTGATGAAAATCACAGGCCTTTTTCAATGCCGCTGCGAGGTTTGCTATGAAACCTGCAGCGCCAGATGACCGTCGTGGCTAATAACCGAGCAACTGCTTGAGTTGCAGCCTTCCCAAAAGATGGTCGAAAATCGGTTACAATAGCGTCATCGACACGGAATGTAGCGCAGCCTGGTAGCGCACTTGCATGGGGTGCAAGGGGTCGCGAGTTCGAATCCCGCCATTCCGACCAATCTAAAAGGGCTCCTAACTATAAAGTTAGGAGCCCTTTTTCTATCCAGGTCGCATGATGTCGTACGCCTCTTCAGGGCGATGGCTCGAAGAGAGATAGAAGTGGTGTCTCAACTTCTGCTGTTGCACTCCTAGCCCTTGCGGGAGCGAAAAAGCAGCCACAGCAGATACACCCCACCTAGCAAGCCCGTCACCAGTCCAATAGGCAGATGCAGGTGCACCGGCGCCCACTGGCTGAGCAGGTCGGCCGCCAGCAGCAGCACGGCCCCCATGGCTGCGGCCGTGAAAAGAGGCACGTCGGGCGACCGGCCCAGGCGCCTGGCCACCTGGGGCGCTGCCAGCGCGATGAACGCGATGGGCCCGGCCGCCGCCGTGGCAATGGCCGTCAGGGCAACGGCGCACATCACCATGATCAGCCGGGTACGCGGCACGTTGATGCCGAGCTGGGTGGCTGCGTCATCGCCCAGTTCCAGAAGGTTGATGCGGCGGGCGCACAGCAGCACGACCGGCACGATGGCGACGAAGCTGAACGCGGCCGGCACGACATGCGCCCAGGTTCGCGCACTGAGCGAGCCGGCCAGCCAGCGCTGTGCGGAGACGGCCCGGTCCAGATCGCCCATGACCAGCAGGATGGTGTTCAGGCCCGAGAGCGTGGCCCCCACGCCTATGCCCACCAGCACCAGCCGGTAGCCCCCTGCCACGCGCCGGCCGCTGGACAGCGCGAGCACGACCGCCGCCGTGGCCATGCCCGACAGCACGGCGGCCAGCGATATCCACAGTGGTCCGGCATCGCCCAGTACGATCAGCGCAATTGCCCCGCTGGCTGCGCCCGTGGTGAAGCCGATCACGTCCGGCGAGCCCAGCGCATTGCGGGAGACGGACTGGAAGATGGCACCGGCCATGCCCAGCGCCGCACCCACGAAGACCGCCGTGAGCACGCGCGGCAGCCGCACGCGCAGAACCACGCGCTCGGCGGCGGGGCTGGCGCCCGTGTTCAGCAGACTGTCCAGCACCTCGGCCGGGCTCAGCGACAGGGTTCCCGTGCCCAGCAGCAACACACCCAGCATCAGGGTCAGAACGACCAGTGCCATGCCCGCGGCCAGCGGCCTTGGTCGCCAGCGGAACGAATATGGGCCCCAGCGCAGTACCGGGGTCTTCACGGACGCCTTCATAGCCTGCTTAACCGGTATCTGCACGCCACCCAGACAAAGAACGGCCCGCCGATCAGGCAGGCGACGATGCCCGCAGCTACTTCCGCGGGCGTTGCGATGACGCGGCCGAGCACGTCGGCACCCAGCAGCAGCACTGCAGCGTAGAGCGCTGACAGCGGCAGGATCCAGCGGTAGTCGGGCCCGGACGAGAGGCGCGCAATATGCGGGGCCACAAGGCCGACAAACGCGATGGGGCCTACGGCAGCCGTGGCTGCGCCGGCCAGCAGCATGACCGCAACGCAGGCTAGTTGAGCGGTGGCGCGGACATTGACGCCCAGCGCCAGGCCCAGGTCATGGCCCAGCGCCATGGCGTTGAGCTGGCCGACAATGGCCCAGGCCGCCGCCAGCCCTGCCGCTACGGCGGCCGCCAGCACGGCGGCGTTGGCGTAGCCGCTGCCCTCCAGTGAACCGGCTGCCCAGTGTCGGAAGCCGTCAAAGACTTCCGGAGGCGCATTGAGCAGGATGATGCCGGCGCTGGAGGTGAGCATGACGGACAGGCCGGCCCCGGCCAGCACCAGGCGCACCGGGTGCGTGCCCGCCCCCCGAAACTGGCCGAACGCGAAGACGGCCGCGCCGGCCAGCCCCGCGCCGGCAAAGGCGCACCAGACATACTGGGCCACGGTTGTCAGGTCGAAGGCCGTCATGCCGATCAGCACGGCCAGGGCTGCGCCGGCATTGACACCCAGCAGGCCCGGCTCGGCCAGAGGATTGCGGGTCACGGCCTGCATGAGCGCGCCAGCAACGCCCAGGGCCATGCCGGCCAGGATGGCCACCACGGTACGAGGCATGCGCAGCAGGCTGACCACCAGATGTCGGTCATCGCCCAGGTCCGGTGCGCGCAGTGCCCCGAGGATGTCGGCCAGCGCAATGTCGCGCGAGCCCACGGTGATGCTCAGCATGGCGATGAGGCCTAAGGCCAGCATGCCGGTCGTCAAGCCCAGGCTGCGACTGCGGCGCCGGCGTGAGCCTTGAGCGGGCCGCGCCATCGCGCGTTCAGGCAATTCATGCATGGTTCAGTGGAAATGGCTGGCCACGGCATCGACCATCTGTTGCCCGGAGTAGTAGTCGATGCGAAACGATGTCGGCCCCAGCGCATAGACGCGCCGGCCGGCGACGGCTGGAAGGTTGGCCAGCAGCGGGTCGGCCAGGAAGGCCTGGACATCGCTTTGCGAGGCGCCCAGCAGAAAGACGGCATCCCCGGTGATGGCGGCCGACAGGTTTTCGCGGGAAATGAATTCGAAGTCCGAGGAGCGCGTCACCTGCGCGGCCAGCGTGGGCGGCAGACCTTCCACCTTGAAGCCCAGCGCGGCCAGCAGCCGCGCATGCGGGCTGGCAGGACGGCCGATGGAGTAGCTGCCGGCCAGGTTGTAGGCGACGATGCTGACCGGCTTGGCGGGTGGCGTGATGGATCCGGCGGCCTGGGCGACGTGGGCATCGAAGCGGGCAATCGCCGCCGCTGCCTCCTTCGTGCGACCGGTGATGCTGCCCAACTGCGTGGCGATGTCCTGCCAGGACTGGCTGGAGTAGTCGACCATGACCATGGGAACGCCTTGGACCTGCAGCTCGGAACGGTGCTGGGCCACGCTGTCGGCGCCGGTGGCAGAGGCCACCAGCAGATCAGGGTTGGCGCCCAGGACGGCCTCAATGTCGAACTGCAGGTTGCGGTAGAGCACCTGCACGTCACGTTCGTCGGCAACATGGGCCCATTGCGAGAAAAAGCCCTTGTCGTCGGTCAACCGGCTGGGCGTGGTGGCTGCGGTTGCCGCCACGGGGGCTTCGATGGCCAACAGGATGCCCGTCACGCTGGGCGAGGTGGACACGATGCGCTGCGGTAGCGAGGTCTGCTGCGTGGCGCCCGCCTCGGGGGCGGTGTTGCGCTGCATGAGCGCGATACCGGCCAGCACGGACAGTGCCGCAGTTGCGCCCAGGGCGGTAAGTTTTAGTCTGTTCATATCGATCTGACCGTGACAGGGCCGAGTGCATCCAGGTTCTTCAGGATATTCCTCATTGTAGAATGCATTCCAAATTTGTAATGCCTAAGAACCTATTGCTTGTGGGGCATGACCGGCCATGACACATCGACTGAGTGCTGATGCAGTGACGCTGCGCTACGGCGAGCGCACCATTTCGCAGGGCCTGTCCCTTGCTGTTCCAGATGGTTCCTTTGCCGTCATCGTGGGGCCGAACGCCTGCGGCAAGTCCACCCTGCTGCGCGCGCTGTCGCGCCTTCTGGCACCGGCCATAGGGAGGGTCATCCTGGATGGCAGGCATATCGCGCAATGGCCCGCCAAGGAGGTCGCGCGGCGCCTGGGATTGCTGCCGCAAAGCGCGATCGCGCCCGAGGGCATCACGGTGGCAGACCTGGTGGCGCGTGGGCGCTACCCCCATCAGTCTTTCCTGAAGCAGTGGACGGATGCCGACGAGCAGGCGGTGGCCGAGGCCATGCAGGCCACTGATGTGATGGCCCTTTCGGATCGGCTTCTGGACGAGTTGTCAGGCGGGCAGCGCCAACGTGTGTGGATTGCGATGGTGCTGGCGCAGCAGACGCCCATCCTGTTGCTGGACGAGCCCACGACGTTTCTGGACATTGCACACCAGATCGAGTTGCTGGAGTTGCTGGCGGACCTCAACCGGGCCGGCCGCACCGTGATTGCGGTGCTGCACGATCTCAACCACGCCTGCCGCTACGCCTCACACCTGATCGCCATGCGTGACGGGCGCATCGCCGCACAGGGCAAGCCCGGGGCGATCTTTACCGAGCAATTGGTTGAGGAGGTGTTCGGCCTGTCATCGGTGATCATTCCTGACCCTGTGACCGGGACTCCCCTGGTGGTGCCAAGGGGGCGCAAGGCGGTGCATGCCATGCAAGGCTGAAGCGCCGGGGTATCTTCTTGCGCGTCGCTTCTAGGGAGAGTCTGAGCCAAAGGCTCGTCCGCCTGTAGCCTGGTTGATCAGGCTGGCTTCGCGCAGCAGCGCATGTCTGTCGTCGGGCGACTTGAGCTGGCCCAGGTCAGAGACAGTGGTGACCGCGCAGGCGATCTCATGCTGTGCGTCGAACACCGGGGCTGCCTGGCCCGTGACGTTGGACAGAAGGTGGCTGGTCAATTCGGACCAGCAGCGCTCGCGCACTTCATCGAGCACGGCCTTGGTCGGTGGCTTGCCGCGGAAATGGGCGGGTTGCTGGCGGCGCGCGGCGTCGATGGTGGCCTTGGGCAGGAAGGCCTGGAACACCAGACCGCAGGCGGTGTTGTCTATGGGAAGGATGTCGCCAAGCGCCAGCGGATTGATAGAGAAGTAGGCGCTTCGATACCAGCGCACCAGGGTCGGCCCGCGGTCGGTCCAGATGGCCACGCCGCCGCTGAGCGCGTGCTGGTGTGTCAGCGACTTCATATGCTGCGCCGCAATTTCCACCGCATCCACGCGCTTGAGCGCGCCAATGCCGATGCTCAGTGCCGCGCTGCCCAGGTCGTAGAGGCCGCTGGCCGGGTCCTGTCTTGCCAGACCCTCCTTGACCAGGCTTTGCAGGTAGCGGTGGGCCGTGGAGCCCCCCGTTCCGGTGCGCCTTGCCACCTCGCCAAGCGCCAGCTCGCTTTCGGCATTGGCCAGGACCATGAGGAAGCGGGCGGCGATCGAGACCGACTGGATGGTGCCGGAGCGCTTCTCCCCGGCGGTTGTCTGAGGTGTTGTTGTTTTCAAAGGCTCGGCTTCCTTGCCTGTACTTGGAGCATCGCAGGTGGGCGCCCGGGCGCCGCTGGTCTCGATGATACCGGCTCCTTTCGGGTGGAAGGCACCCCCGGTACGCATACATCTTTGCAGTGTTGTTCTTTCTTTCCGCAGGTAGGAATGAATTCCTAATGGTGGAATTTCTATGCATCATGCTGTAACATAAAAACAAGAATCATTCTCATTAAAGGAAGATGCCGTGAAACTGTGTTTGCATCGCAGGCTCCCCTCCCGGGCGGGCGCTGTCGTACTCTCTACCTTGATGGCGCCGGCCGGCGTCTTTGCACAGGGTGTGTCGGGCTCCGAAGGCGAGGGGGAAACCGCCACGCTTGATGTGGTCGTGGTCAGCGGTGAAAAGGTCAGACGCGAACTCAAGGACACGGCATCCTCCGTGTCGGTCAAATCTGGCAAGGACATCGAGAAGGAGGAGAGCGGCAATGCCTCGGTTCACGAGGTGCTGCATGACGTGCCCAACGTGATCTACACCGACACGGTGGGTGCGCCCATCATCCGCGGACAGGACACGCAGGGCCCCAACAACGGCCAGAACGTCTTCTGGGGCGGCACGGTGCCGCGCGCCACCATCAATCTGGATGGGCACTACCTCAACTACAACGAGATGTTCTTCGGCGCGACCTCGGTCTGGGATGTGGAGAGCATCGAGGTGTTCCGCGGCCCGCAGACCACCTCGCAGGGCGCCAATGCCATTGCGGGCGCCATCGTCGTGAACACCAAGGACCCCAGCTTCAAGCGCGAAGGGGCCTACCAGCTGGAGGCGGGCGACTACCAATCGCGGCGTGCGTCCATCGCCGTCTCCGGCCCCGTGGGCGAGGAGCTGGCCGCGCGGCTGGCCGTGGACTACTCGGGGCGCGATACCTTCATCGACTACACCAATCCGCAGTTCCAGCGGGGCCAGGCCGATCAGGATTTCCGCGCGCTGAACGCACGCATGAAGTTCCTGTGGCTGCCCAGCCGCATTCCCGGCCTGGAGGCCAAGTTCACCTATTCCCACAACGACAGCAACCGCCCCAGCCAGGAGGCGGCGTCCGCTCCGTTCAGCGCGCTGGAGCACTGGACGACGACCATGCCCAGCTGGAAGCAGAAGACCGACACCGGCATCCTCGACCTCAGCTACGAGCTGGGCAACGGCGTGCGGCTGGTCAACCAGTCCCAGTATTCGCGCTCGTCCGTGCAGCGCTATACCGGCATTCCCGGCGAGGGCGATGCCGATATCCGTCAGAACAATGTCTCCAATGAGTTCCGCGCCCTGGTGGGCAGCGACAAGGACCGCCTGAGCGGCTTCGGCGGCGTCTACTACGCGCGCACCGGCACGGACGAAAGCCTGCTGCTGCGCGGCCTGTCCGCCTTCGACGACACGAAGAAGAACCTGGGCGTCTTCGGCGAGCTGAACTGGCGCCTGGCCGACCGCTGGACCCTGACCAGCGGCCTGCGCTACCAACAGGACGAGGTGGTGCGCACCGGCACTTCGGTGCTGGCACCCACCGCCCTCGACTACACAAAAACCTTCTCGGCACTGCTGCCCAAGCTGTCCCTGGCCTATGCCGCCACACCGCGCTGGACCGTGGGCGCGCTGGTCAGCCGGGGCTACAACCCGGGCGGTGTGTCGCTGAACCTCACCAGCCGGCAGTGGGCGTATTTCAAGAAGGAGTCGATCTGGAACTACGAGCTGTTCAGCCGCGCCAGCCTGCTCGATGACCGGCTGATGCTCAACACCAACCTGTTCTACATGGACATGCGGGATGCGCAGTACAACATCCCCGTGGTCATCTCCCCGGGCGTGGCCCAGTCCTACACCATCAACGCGGAGAAGGCCCATGCCTACGGCTTCGAGCTGGGCGCCGACTACCGCGCGCTGGACAACCTGCGGATCAAGGCCGGCGTGGGCGTGCTGCGCACCCGCATCGAGGAGATGGGCAGCAACCCCGGCTACGAGCACAACCGCTTCGCCCGCTCGCCCGGCTACAACCTGAGCCTGGGCGTGAGCTGGGACGCCAGCCCCCGGTTCAATGTCTCCGGCCAGGTGCGCCACCTGGACGGCTACTACTCCGATACCGCCAACACGCGCGCCTATGCGGTCGGCTCCAACACCATCGCCGACCTGCGCATGACCTATGCCTACAGCGCGCGCGTGCAGCTGTACGGCTATATCAAGAACGTGTTCGACAGGCGCGCACCGACGTACCTGCAGCAAAACCGCGGCATCGGCGGCATCGAGGCCAGCATGACCGCGCCGCGCATGATCGGCGTGGGCGTGCGGGGAACGTTCTGAGATGGGAATGACAGCAGACATGACAACCCGCAAACCCCTGCACATCGGCCTTTCGCTGGCCCCCACCTGGCTGAGCGGCGACGCCTGGCGGCGGCCCGGCAGCAATATCGAAGGGCTGTACTCCAGCGACTTCGCCCTGGACCTGGCCCGGCGCGCCGAGGCCGCGCACCTGGACTTCGTCTTCCGCCCGGACGTGAGCTTTCTGCCCATGGAGGCGCTGGAGACGGGCGCGGGCTTCGCCAGCCTGGACCCCACGGTGCTGATGGCCGCGCTGGCACGCGAGACCTCGCGCATCGGCCTGGTGTCCACGGTATCGACCACGTTTTTCCCGCCCTATGCGGTGGCGCGCCAGCTGCAGTCGCTGCACTGGATCAGCAACGGACGCGCCGGGTGGAACATCGTCACGGCCCTGCAGGGCCACGAGAACTTCGGGCTGCAGGCCATGCCCGATGCCGATGAACGCTATGCGCGGGCCGCAGAGTTCACCGACGTGGTGCGCCGGCTGTGGGCCAGCTTCCCCAACGAGGCCTTGAAGATCGACCGGCACAGCGGCCGCTACGCCGATGCCTCGCTGGTCCACCCCATAGACCACGAGGGACCGCACCTGAAGGTGCGCGGCCCGCTGAACCTGCCGGAGTTCGGAGGCCCGCGCATTCCGCTGGTGCAGGCGGGCGCATCCAGCACCGGGCGCGACTTTGCCGCATCGGTGGCAGACATTGTCTTCGCGCCCACGCCGGACCTGGACGCGGCGCTGGAGCTGCGCCGGGACCTGTCTCGGCGCGCCCAGCGCCATGGTCGCCGGGCACAGGATGTGCGCCTGCTGCCCGGCCTGAGCCTGTACCTGGCCGACACCCGCGAGCAGGCCCGGGAGATGTTCCAGCAGACGCACGGCCGGGTGGACAGGGGCCGCAAGCTGGCATCGATCAAGGCCATGGTCGGCCTGGACCTGACGGACTGGCCCGCGGACCGGCCGATCACCGCAGCCGACCTTCCGCCGCCCGTGGCAACCCCGTCCAGCCGCACGCATGCGGGCCTGCTCAGGCGCCTGATGGAGCGCGAGTCATTGCGCATCGACGAGCTGCTGCTGCGGCCGGAAATCCTCTCCGCCGCGCACTGGCAGGTGGTCGGCACGGTGGACGATGCCGTGGCGCAGATCACCGAGTGGAGCGCCGCCGGCGCCATCGATGGCTTTCTGGCCGCGCCCGGCGGCTCCGTCGAGTCCCTGCATTGCGTGCTGGAGCAGTTGATACCCCGCCTGGTGGAAGCCGGCCTGTTCCGCTCCCGCTACACAGGCACCACGTTCATGGAGCACCTTGAAGAGTCGCGTCAGGAGCGTGTTCATGCAGCGGCCTACCCATCTGCTCGCTCGTAGCGGCGATCACGCAGCTTAGTTGTCGCAGTCACGTCCGTCATTGGCCTCAATACTCTGTGGGTCAAACCCTCCCTGGGGCTTGCAGTTGGAGTCGAGTGTCTGTGGATCAGGACATTCTTTGTTACGTTGGCGCCTGCCAATGAGATACGGAGAGAAAGCATGGCGAGAGCATCGCTGTGCTTGGGGAGTCACACCAGCGCAGCCCGCCAATGCCGCGGCGGCCGCTGATGCGCTGCGCTAGCGCGTGAAGGCGCAGCACTTGACGTCGATCAGTTGGTGACTCGGTTTCCTGTTGCCCTTGATGTTGATCATCGTGCGGCCTTGGCGTTTTATGCTCATCGGCGCAGGCGCGCAATTTTTCCCGGATGTGCTGTCACCTTCCCAGCCCCTGGCCGGAACCTGAGTGGAGGTCATCGGGATATTGCAGGTGTCGTTGTCGCCCGGCTCACGCGGGTCGGCCTGGTTGCTTCCGCGCCGGCTCCCTGCGCGAGAGGCTCCTGCATGTCGATGCACGTGGCCGATGCCGTGGCCAGAGCAGGCATTCTTGGGGGGGGCAGACACTTGCCCTAGCTGTTGGTCTTTCCTACCCGATAGCGTGTGTTGTCCAGAACCAAGAATTGGCGGCAACATTGCCTGCACACGCTTCGTGGAGCGCTGCAGTGAGCTGCTCTAGACCTGCGGCTCCGGCCTGAGCCACAGCCAGAGCAATACGCAGGCCATGATGCTCAGCGTCATGGCCGTGAGCCATGGCTTGTACGAGAAATACAGAATCAGCAGGCTGCTGGCGCCCATGCTGACGGTTGCCGTCCATTTGGCACGGCGGCTGACCTTGCCGCCAGTGTCCCAGTTGTGCAGCAGCGGGCCGAACACACGGTGAGCATAGAGCCAGCGATGCAGTCTGGGTGAGCTGCGCACAGCCGCCCAGGCGGCCATCAATATGAATACCGTGGTGGGCATGCCGGGAACCACGGCGCCTATCAGCCCCAATATCACGCAAACCAGCGCAAAGGCAATGAGCAGATAGCGCAGCGGCGCGGAAAGCTGCTTGGATTCCAGGTGCGGTTCTTCGCGAGGGGTTTCGGGCGGTGGTGGCAGTTCGTTCATGAGGCAGAAGGTGGGCCGCAGAAGCTGGTGAAGCTGCAGCCTGGCACGGCTCCCATATTAGTCAGCATTGCAGACCGCTCGGGCTTTGTGGCTGCGATGCTGGCGGTATTTGTCACGTCCTTGTCCCTGCTTGCGTGGAGTGCAACCGCATAATCGGTGCGCATGGCCTGGCGACCGATTGGCGACCAGCATGGAATTGATTCAAGGAGCAAGACAATGACCCCCACCCCGAGCGCCGATATGTCCGATGTGATTGCCGAAGTCCGTGGCAAGCTGGGCATGATTACGCTCAACCGGCCCAAGGCGCTCAACGCGCTGTCTCTGGGTATGGTGCGCGATCTGCTGGGTACTTTGCTGGCCTGGCAAAAAGACGACTCGATTCTGGGCGTGGCCATTCGTGGCAGCAACAAGGAAGGGGTGTTCGGGGCGTTCTGCGCCGGTGGCGACATTCGCTTCCTGCACGCGGCCGGCAGCAGCGGCAATCCGCAGCTCGAAGATTTCTTCACCGAGGAATATGCGCTCAACCATCTGATTCACAGCTTTGGCAAGCCCTATATCGCCTTCATGGACGGCATCGTCATGGGCGGCGGTATGGGCATCAGCCAGGGCGGCTCGCTGCGTATCGTGACCGAGCGCACCAAGATGGCCATGCCCGAGACGGCCATTGGCCTGTTCCCCGATGTGGGGGGGGGCTATTTCCTCTCGCGCTGCCCCGGTGCCGTGGGCGAATGGCTGGCCTTGACCGGCGACACCATCGGAGCGGGCGATGCCCTGGCTTTTGGTCTGGCCGATGGCTGCATTCCTGCCGAACAGCAGACAGAGCTGTGGGAGACCCTTGCGACCACGGACTTTGCCAATGTAGAGGCGCTCAATGCCGTGGTGCGCTCCCGCTTTGTGAGCGCCGAACCAAAGACAACCGCTCACCGCGCGGAAATCGATGCCTGTTTTTCTCAGCCCACGGTGGCTGCGGTTGTGCAGGCCTTGCAGGCCGGCAGCGAATGGGCCCAGTCCGAAGCTGCCACGCTGCGCAAGCGCTCGCCGCTGATGCTGCATGTGGTGCTGGAGCAAATCCGCCGTGCGCGCCAGATGGATCTGGCCGAAGATCTGCGCATGGAGCGCGATATGGTGCGCCACTGCTTTTATCTGCGTCCGGGTCGCAGCGAGACCGTGGAGGGCATCCGCGCACTGGCGGTGGACAAGGATCACAGCCCGCACTGGAATCCCGCCAGCATCGAAGAGGTGAGCGATGCCGAGTGGCAAGCGTTCTTTGACAGCCCCTGGCCTGCGCATTCGCACCCGCTGGCGGCGCTGAAGGACTAATTGAAGTTCTCATTCAGAAAGCCCGGCAGGTTTGTGGCCTGTCGGGCTTTGTTTTTGATAGCCATCAGCGCTTTGAAAGTAAGCGTCTGAGGGGGATTCGAGTATTAATTCAGGATGACGGCCGCGGATGCTTGTCAGAGCCTGAGTCTGAAAGACTCGCAAGCGCCTGCGCCAGCAGCGCTATCGAGCGGGGGGCACATCCCTCGGCATCGTTGCTGATGGTCACAAAAGCGGGTTGACCGGCACCGGTGATGCCGGCAATCGTGCGGGCCAGCCGCTCGCGGGTATGCCGATCTTCGCTGAGGATCTCGTTGAACGGCTGGTGCTTCTTCTGGGCATCGGCATAGCCATAGGCGCCAAAGATGCGATTCAGGTTCCAGCGGCAGACCAGCGGCCCGGGCCATAGCGCACGCAGCATGTCCAATTGCGCCTCGATGGGCGGCATCTTGCCGTGCAAGCCTAGACAGAAGGTTGCGCCATGGGTCTTGAGTGTCTGGGGCAGCGCCGGGGTCAGCAGCTCGGGGTCTCTGACCTCGACGGCCACGACGACTTGCGGATGTGCTTGTAGCGCCTGCCTTACGGCGGACAGCAGCAGTCCGAGCTTGTCCATCAGCAGGCCGGGGCGGCTGAGCAGACTCCACGGCAGGGGGCTGAGCTGAAAGACCAGAACGCCCAGCTTGCTGCCCAGTCCTTCGAGTGTGGGCTCCACAAAATGCTCTATGGCCAGGTGAGGGTCGAGAAACGCCGGGTTGCTCTCGCGCGGCTTGCCTTCCTCGCTGCGTACCTGGGCATCGGTGATTCCGGCCGGGCATTTGACGACAAAGCGAAAGTCGTCATCGACCTGCGCGGCAAAGGCTGCATATTGGCTGGCCGTCAGCGGCCGCCAGAAGCTGCGGTCGACGCAGACGGTGCGTAGCAGTGGGTGCTGGTGATAGGCCGTCAGACCTTTTTTGGCCAGCACGCTGCTGTCGTAGGCACCGTCCCAGACCAGGCCTTCCCAGCCCGGATAGGACCAGGTCGAGACGCCCATGCGCAGCAGGGGAGACAGTTGCGCGGCCAGGTCCTGGTACTGCGCAGCTGCAGGGGCCAGAGAAATAGCGCCGCGCCTGGGTTTGCGTTCAACTGTGTCATCGGCCTGCGGCGCTTCTTCAGTCCGAGCCTTACCGGTACCGTCTCCGGGTGGAGGCAGCTCATCGGCAAAAAAATCGTCCTGGAAGGTATCGGGCATGTCGCAATAATTTTAATGAAATTGGCCTTCCGTGCATGCTCATCAAGGGAAAGCAGCTATGGAAAGCATAGTTTTTAAGGTTTGCTTGCACTTATGCTGGATATCGAGGGCAGTCTGGCGGCATGCCTATGGCAAACTCATTGGCTTCCTGTGTTGAACGCCGTGGGGCGAATATCGAATGCAAAAAATCATTGGTCAGATTGCTCAAGAACTGAATGTCAAGCCGCAGCAGGTGAGCGCGGCTGTGGAGTTGCTCGATGGCGGCGCCACGGTTCCGTTTGTGGCCCGCTACCGCAAGGAGGCTACGGGCGGTCTGGACGATACGCAACTGCGCACGCTGGACGAGCGCCTGACCTATCTGCGTGAGCTGGACGACCGCCGTGAGACGGTGCTCAAGGCCATTGACGAGCAAGGCAAGCTGACCGATGCGCTGCGCCTGGCGATTGCCAGTGCGCCGACCAAGCAGGAGCTGGAGGACATTTACCTGCCCTTCAAGCAAAAGCGCCGTACCAAGGGCCAGATTGCCAAGGAGTTCGGCATCGAGCCGCTGGCCGACAAGCTGTTTGCCGACCCCACACTGGATCCGCACAAGGAAGCCGAGGCTTTCTGCAAGCCCGCGACGACCTTGGACGATGGCAAGCCCGGCCCCGACTTCAGTACCACCTTTGCCGTGCTGGACGGCGTACGCGACATCCTGTCCGAGCGCTGGGCCGAAGACCCGGCACTGGTGCAGAAGCTGCGCGAATGGCTGTGGGATGAGGGCCTGCTCAAGTCCAAGAAGGTCGAGAGCAAGAACGAAAACGACCCCGAGGTCGCCAAGTTTCGCGACTACTTCGAATACGACGAGCCCATTGGCCGCGTGCCCTCGCACCGTGCCCTGGCCGTGTTCCGTGGCCGTGCACTGGAGGTTCTCGAAGCGAAGCTGGTGCAACCGGTCGAGCCTGAACCGGGCCAACCCAGCCTTGCTGAAGGCAAGATCGCGCTGCACCTGGGCTGGAGCCATGCCAAGCGCGCCGCTGACGATCTGATTCGTAAATGCGTCGCCTGGACATGGCGCGTGAAGCTGAGCCTGTCCACCGAGCGCGACCTGTTCAGCCGCCTGCGCGAAGATGCCGAGAAGGTGGCCATCAAGGTGTTTGGCGACAATCTGCGCGACCTGCTGCTGGCGGCGCCTGCCGGCCAGCGTGCCGTGATCGGCCTGGACCCCGGCATTCGCACCGGCGTCAAGGTGGCCGTGGTGGACAGCACCGGCAAGCTGGTGGACACGACCACCATCTACCCGCACGAGCCGCGCCGCGACTGGGATGGTTCTTTGGCGGTGCTCGCCCGTCTGGTGGAAAAGCACGATATCAATCTGATCGCCATCGGCAACGGTACGGCCAGCCGCGAGACGGACAAGCTGGCGGCGGACCTGATCAAGATAGCCTCCAAGGCCGACAAGAAAATCGACAAGGTGGTGGTGAGCGAGGCAGGTGCCTCGGTCTATTCGGCCAGCGAGTTTGCGGCGCAGGAAATGCCGGACATCGATGTGAGCCTGCGTGGTGCGGCATCGATTGCCCGCCGCCTGCAGGATCCGCTGGCCGAGCTGGTCAAGATCGACCCCAAGAGCATTGGCGTGGGCCAGTACCAGCACGATGTGAACCAGAGCGAGCTGGCGCGCCAGCTGGATGCCGTGGTCGAGGATTGCGTGAACTCCGTGGGTGTGGACCTGAACACCGCTTCGGCTCCGCTGCTGACGCGCGTCTCAGGCCTGTCGGGTTCGGTCGCCAAGTCGGTGGTGCGCTGGCGCGATGCCAATGGCTCGTTCAAGAACCGCAAGCAACTGATGGAAGTGGCCGGTCTGGGGGCCAAGACCTTCGAGCAGGCCGCAGGCTTTCTGCGCATTCGCGGTGGCGACAATCCGCTCGATATGACAGGCGTTCACCCCGAAACCTATCCCGTGGTGGAGCAGATCATTGTCTCTACCGGCAAGCCCGTGGACCAGATCATGGGTCGTGGCGAAGTGCTCAAGTCTTTGAAGCCTGAACAGTTTGCCAATGACAAATTTGGTGCTGTGACGATCAAGGACATTCTTGGCGAGCTGGAGAAGCCCGGCCGCGACCCGCGCCCCGACTTTGTCGTCGCCCGCTTCAATGATGGTGTGGAAGACATCAAGGACCTGAAGGAAGGCATGACGCTGGAGGGCACGGTCAGCAACGTGGCCCAGTTCGGCGCGTTTGTGGACTTGGGCGTGCATCAGGACGGACTGGTGCACGTGAGCCAGATGAGTCACAAGTTCATCGAAGATGCGCGTGAAGTGGTAAAGACCGGGCAGATCGTCAAGGTCAAGGTGCTGGAAGTCGATGTGGACCGCAAGCGCATCAGCCTGACCATGAAGCTGGACGCTGCGCCTGCGCGCCGCGATGGCCCGCGCGATAACCGCTTTGAAGGCGCTGGTCGTGGCAACAGTTACGGCGCCGGCAACCGTGGTGGCTATGCGCAACCCCAGCGTGGCAACCAGCCCGCAGAGCAAAACGCCATGGCATCAGCCTTTGCGAAGTTGCAGGGACTGAAGAAATAATCTCCTACCGGGCCGCCACTTAATTCATATTACAGGCGGCTTTTTTGTGGGAGCACATCAATGCGCAAAGCGAGAGGGCGGGTAATACTGCCGGCCATAGGGGTGGCAATCTTGGTGGTCTTTATCGGCGCCAAGATGGCATCGCGCGGCTGGATATCGTTGGACAGAATCAAAAGCAAGGCCCATGCCCAGCAGCCTGCACCCCTGGTCTGGCCACCAGCCCTGGCGCCAGAGAACGATGACTTTTGTCATACCGTCAAGCTCAATCTTGCCCAGGTTGACAAGGCCCAGGAAGAGGGCATCAACATAGATCAGCAGCGGCGCTGCATCACGCGTGCAGCGATGGCAGAGCATGAGGTGGCCAAAGTGCGTCACGCTGCCGCTCGCAAGCAGCACGAGAGCCAGCACGCGGAGCAGGTGCAGATCGAGCAGCTGGTGGATCAACAGATCGCTTCTGGCGAAATCGCTCTGCAAAGCCTGATGCAGGCTCGTGCCGGCAAGACAACACAGATTGCGACAGCCTTGTTGCCGGCGGCCCATAAGCCTATCCAGCCGATGCCGACACCGCCTTCTCAGCTGTTTGTTCCCATGAGCTATCGGAGCGGGGATCTGAAACTCAATGCCTTTGTCACCCCGGATCCCAGAGATGGGAGGAAGCAGCCTTTGATGGTCTGGCTGACGGGGGGAGATACCAATAGCCTGGGCGATTTCTGGAGCGAAGGGCCAGCCGCCAATGATCAAAGCGCCAGCGCTTTTCGCAAGGCTGGCATGGCGATGCTGTTTCCCGCATTGCGCGGCGGCAATGACAATCCCGGCCAGCGTGAGTATTTCTGGGGGGAAGTGCAGGACGTGGCAGCAGCCATCCTGCAGGCCGCACAGCTGCCTTATGTCGATCCGGCACGCATCTATCTCGGTGGGCACAGCACCGGAGCCACGCTGGCCTTGCTGACGGCGACGGCTGGCTTGCCCGTTCAGGGGGTGTTCGCTTTTGGTCCGGTGGACGAGATCGGCGGCTATGGCTGGCCCGTGAAATGGGGCTTGCTCTCGGCGGATGAAAAGCGCTTGCGTTCGCCCGTCTACTGGCTGCATGCCATAAAGAGCCCGACGTGGATCATCGAGGGCAGCAAGAGCCCGGGCAATATCAACAGTCTTGACAATATGTGCGCCGCACGAAAATCGAATCAGCTGCACTGTGTCTCGGTTCAGGGGGCTGATCACTTTTCCGTGTTACAACCCCTGACACGCAAGCTTGCCAGCCAGCTGGTCATGGGTCAGCCAGTGCAACTGAATAGAGATGAAAAGCTCTGACCTTCCTATGGGCCCACTCGTGTTCATTTCGTGGTGGCGACAGCCTTGCCACTGCCTTTGATCCAGATGAGCCGCGTCAAACCATTGAGCCTGTCAACGTTGCTGGAGCAGCATGTATTGCTGCCAAGCCAGCCGCGCGTCGTTGCGCTGCTGTCGAGTGAACTGCGCAAGCCGGAGCCCGGCATGCGCAGCCTGGTGCAATTGTTTTCCAGCGATCCGGTTCTGACCGCTCGTCTGCTGGCTGCGGCCAATGGGCCAGCGCATCTGCTGGGGCAGCGCGTGCACAGCATTCCCGAAGCACTGGTGCTGCTGGCGCCGGTTCAGTTGCGGCAATTGGTGCAGAAGGCGGCTCCAGTCAGCGCATCTCATGTTTCGGCAGGCTGGAGTCTGGCGAATTTCTGGCGCTACAGCCTGGACACGGCACGCATGGCGCGCGCGCTTGCAATGTCGGTTCAGGCCAACGCCTCGCAGGCCTATGCGTTGGGACTGCTGCATGGCCTGGGAGAGCTGTTGCTGCAGGCTGCCGACCCTGACACTTTCTTCCGACTTTCCGAGTTGCTGGAGCCCATGCATCCCAAGCGCCCTCAGGTGGAAATGCAGCTGATGGGCTATTGCTCGGGGCAGATTACGGCCCATCTGGCGCGGCAGTGGAATTTTCCGGAGCAGATCAGCGATGCCTTTCAGTTCATGCATGCGCCGATGGAGCAGCCTGTATTCGAGCCCTTGACGGGGGTGCTGCATCTGGCCATCTGGCGGGCATCGACCCGAGCGCTTAACTGGGGTGAGCGCCAGCTGGCTGTGACTTTCCCTGCTGAAACTGGACTGGCGCTGAGCATGGACATCGACATGGTGCTGCGTCAGGCATCCATCGACTGGCACGCGGCAGGCTCTCTGGATGTTCAGTTTTAGGGCTCCTTGGCGCCTGTGACGAGGAGTCGGCGGTTTTGAGTAGGTGTCGTCAGAAAACCGTGATTACTCAAATTGCATTTTTTCTTACGCTGAGTTGCAGTTTTAATTGCTAAAAACTATCTAATGACGCGCTGGGGAGTTTTTATCTATATGGTGTCTTGAGCACCATCCTGAGTCCCCGGCAGGCAACTCTGGCCAGGAGAGAGAAATGGACCCGAACGGTGCAAACAACTCTGGTGATGCCCTGATGCTCCGACCCATGGCTGTGGAGCTCGGTAGTCCTTCCATGTGGCCCGATCATATGGTGGGGCAGCCCGACAAGCCCGTCAGAGTTCTGTTGGTGGACGATGATGCGCATCTGCGCATGGTGATCGCACAGGAAATCATGAATGATCGGCGCACCATGGTGGTTGCTCAGGCGGACAACCTCAAGGATGCAAGAAAAGCCATTCGTCAACATGAGTTTGATGTCATGTTGCTGGATCTGAAGCTGGGGGCTGACGATGGTCTTGAGTTGATCGAGGTGATGAAAAGCCAGCGCCCGCAGGCCGAGGTCATTGTGGTTTCGGTGGTGGAGACGGAGGAGCAGGTGTTGCACGCTTTCGAGCTGGGGGCAACCGGCTATCTGGTCAAGAACTCCTGGTTTGGCAACTATCCTCAAGCGGTGCTGCAGGTCGTCAATGGCGGTGCATCCATCACTCCCAGTCTCGCCAGGCGGCTGTTGCAGCGGTATGACAAGCGGCCGGCCACCGGGGCCGTGCCGGGGGCCGGTATGTCCGACAGGCTCTCCAGCCGCGAATGCGAGGTCTTGCGCATGGTTGCCAGTGGCAATACCAGTGCAGAGATCGGCGTGCAGTTGGAGATCAGCACCATGACGGTCAACACGCACATCAAGAACATCTATCGAAAGCTCCAGGTGCGCACCCGAGCACAAGCCGTGCGTTTCGCCTACCTGCGTGGCTGGTTCTAGGCGCCAGTATCTGCGAACGCATTCACCATGTCCTACGTCTGGCAGCTGCTTCTGTGGAGTGTTCAGCTGCTGCTGTGGCTGCCCTGGCTTTTGCAGCCTGGAGCGGTGTTCAATTCAGCTCCCTGGTGGACTGCTGCGCTAGGCGCGGCGGGCAGCATGGCGGCTGTCGTCTGGCTGTTGCCTCTGGCATATCGCAGCGTGCTGTGGCGCAGACGTAAAAGCGCACGTCCATCGAGAGAGGTACAGCTGGAGCGCAGGCGCATAGCGGAGGCATTGCATGACGATGTCGGCAGCCAACTGGTGCAGCTGATCAGCCTGACCGGGCTCGGCACGGACCCGGCGATTCGCAGCAACGCAGAACAATGCCTGCTCGATCTAAGGCTGATTGTTGATTCCATGGATAGCCGAAACGAACCCTTGGGTGTCCTTCTTGCTCGTTTCAGGCACAGGCTGCAACCTGTGCTGGATCATCGAGGCATGAATCTGCACTGGGATGTTTGGGACCCGGAGATGTCTGGCGATACCGGCAGTCTGCCATGCGGCGCCATGGCCGAGGAAATCATGGCAGTGGTGAAGGAGGCCGTGAGCAATGTGCTGCAGCACACTGACGCGCCTGAACTCTGGATCACGCTGGCTGCCGACGAACAGTGGAAAAGTGCTTCAAATGTTTCAGATGCCTCCTTTGTGCATGCTCGCCTGAGCATTGAGGATGCGGGGCCTGTCAGACCGGCTGATGGCAGGCAAATCCCGGGCGTAGCATCTGCTGGCATGGGGTGGGTCAATATGCGCCGCAGAGCGCTTGTCATGGGGGCGAAACTGAGCATCTCCGCTCGACCCGGTGGCGGTACCTCGGTCACGCTCAACTGGTGAAGTCGCCGAGCTGATCGCGAGCAACGGGGCTTGCAAGCACAATGCCCACATGACGTCATCCACAAGAGCATTGCGAATCTATGCCGGTCTCAAGGCGCGGCAATCTATAGAGCGGCGGGGCTTGCAGCCGGATATGGTCAGAGTCATACCGGCGGCTGCAGGCGGTCCCAAGGGCTTGATTCTCGGACCTTTGGATCGCTTCATCTTTGGACAGTGGTTGCAGGCCAGCGCGCAGCCGGTGGATCTGATTGGAGCCTCCATTGGTGCCTGGCGCATGGCGACGGCTTGCCTGGACGCACCAGTGGAAGCCTTTGAGCGACTGGAGCGTGACTATATTGCACAGCGCTTCGATCCCCCCGAAGGGCAGAGGCGCACGCCGTCGTCGCTGGTCAGTGAGCGGTTTGCGCAGTCGCTGCAGGATTTTTACGGGGGGCGTGTGAGTGAGGTTCTGGCGAATCCGCGCTATAGGCTGCATGTGATCGCCGCCCGCGGGCGTGGCCTGCTGTCACGTGCATCGCCCTGGCGCACACCATTGGGCTATGCGGCCGCGTTTGCAGGCAATGCATTGCATCGGTCGGCATTGGGCTGCTTGCTGGAGCGGGTGATCTTTTCCTCTTCTGCAAGCGATGCTGTGCATGCTCTTCCCTTTGGTGTTGCGGACATTCGGTCTGCACAGACCCGGCTGACGGAGAGTAATTTCATGGAAGCCTTGCGAGCCAGTTGCTCCATCCCTTTCGTGCTGGATGCCGTGCAAGACATTTCAGATGCTCCCAAGGGTGCCTACTGGGATGGCGGCATTACCGACTATCACATGCATCTGGATTATCTGGCCTCTCGTAACGGCGATGGGGTGGTGCTATATCCTCATTTTCAGAAGGCGGTGATTCCTGGATGGTTGGACAAGGGGCTGAAATGGCGTCATGGACCGAGTTCGTATCTGGACTCGATGATTGTGCTGGCCCCTGATCCCGCCTGGGTGGCTTGCCTGCCAAACGCCAAGTTGCCGGATCGGCACGATTTTCTGAGCTATGGCACAGACCATGATGCACGCGCCAAGGCCTGGAATACTGCGGCGGCGGCCAGTCTGCAACTGGCCGATGAGTTTGCGCAGTGGCTGCATGCACCTGATCCGGGTCGAGTCGAGGCTCTATAGCGCTTTTTTGCAAATTACGACAAAGCCTGACAGCAGAGGGGGGCAGAGCCAGTTGGAATTCTGGATGAGCGCACTTTGTCTCAGAAAATCATAGACAACAGTCCATCAAGGATGCCAATGTCAGAGAACCGAAACGAGAATTCCCCGTCCGATGAGTCGTCTGCAATCCCCGAGGTCAACTTTGGCGCGGTTGCGCCAACCAAGCCGTATGCGGGGGCACCGGTCGAAATCGAGACTTTCTCGCGAGAGGCGGGTTCGGCCGGAGAGGGCCGGCAGCCAGCTCCCGGTTTGTGGGAGGGCATGGACAGACGAGCCAGGGCCAACGTGGCTCCGGGGCTTGTGCATCTGGCGGAAATGCTGCCGGCCCTGCGTTTGCTCATCGGGCTGATGATTGCTTCCATCGTGATTCTTGCCCTCTATTTCGGGCGGGACATGCTGATTCCACTGGCCCTGGCAATGCTGTTCGGCTTCTTGCTCGACCCTGCTGTCAGCAAGCTCAAGCGCTGGGGGCTGCCGCGAATGGCTTCGGCCATTGTGGTCGTGGCTTTTTCTCTGGCAGCACTCGGCGGCTTGGGCATGTATCTGGGTAGTCAGGTGCAGCAACTCAGTGCCGATCTGCCGACCTATCAATCGACAATCCGTGACAAATTGCGCAGTCTGCGCAAGAGCGCAAACATGCCCAGCGCCTGGGATGGTGTTTTCAAGACCTACAACACGGTGGAGAAGGAGATTGCCAGCGTGGATAGTGCCAGGGCGCGGGTACAGAAAGTGGAGGTTCAGCCTCCCGAGTCCAAGCCCACCACGCGGATGCTGCAGTGGCTGGGGCGTATTGCCGAGCCGGTGACGACCGCAGGCATCGTGTTGCTGTTTGTCATTTTGATTCTGCTCGACAGGGACGAATTGAGGGATCGGTTGCTTAGGCTGGTGGGAGGCAACCTCAATGTGGCCACCGATGCGCTGGATGAGGCCTCGCAGCGCATTGGCAAATATCTGCGCATGCAGTTCATCGTCAATGTCAGCTATGGCGTGCCACTCGCCATGGGCTTGTTGCTCATTGGTGTGCCAGGGGCGATTCTCTGGGGCGTGCTGGGTGCCATCATGCGTTTTGTGCCTTATGTGGGCCCGATGATGTCTGCGGTATTTCCGCTGGCGCTGGCTTTTGCGGTCGATCCCAGCTGGGACATGTTTTTGATGACTCTGGGCCTGATTCTGCTGCTGGAGCTGATCAGCAACAATGTGATCGAGCCGTGGCTATATGGCTCAAGTACAGGTTTGTCGACCTTGTCAATCATTGTCGCTGCAACCTTCTGGACGGCGCTTTGGGGGCCGATCGGCCTGATTCTTTCCACTCCTTTGACGGTGTGCCTGCTGGTGCTGGGGCGCTACATTCCCTCGCTCAAATTCATGGAGGTATTGCTGGGCAGCGAGCCTGTTCTCGGGCCGCAGCAACGGCTGTACCAGCGTCTGCTGGCCGATGACGCTGATGATGCCATCAGCATGGCCGTACAGTCCGTGGAGGAGCGCCTGCTCTCGAAGCCCAACCAGGATGACAGAGCCAGTGCCGTCAGCGGGTTTTATGATGAGGTTGCCATTCCTGCTCTGCGTATTGCAACCCAGCAGCATCTGGAGTCGGCGACGGCCGAACATCGCTTGCGGCTGTCCAATGGCATGGCAGCCTTGCTTGAGGAGTTGCAGGACCAATATGCATTCAGAAGCAGTGGCGAGCATGCCCGGGTAGCTCCCGGTGAAGGTGATCAGCGTCGATGCCTGCGCATTCATTGCGCAGGTGTGCGCTGGGAGGTGGATGCCCTGGGCGCAGCCATGGTGGCCCATGCAGAGAGCTTGCATGGTCATGAGGTTAGCTGCTCCGGATGGGCACTTGCCCCGGACTCGAAGTCCTTGCAGTTTGATGCCAATGGCTTGTTGGCGGATCGCGAGTGGGTTCAGGCCGTGAAGCAATCGGATTTATTGGTGCTGTCGATTTTCAATCACCAGCCACAAAGCATGGCGAGACGCATTGTGCGGCGCATTCGCCGCCATTGGCCGGGTGCACGAGTGGTGCTGTGCCTGTGGAATGCTCCAGCCGTGGCAGCTGACCCCGAGTTTTCCCGGCAGACAGGAGCGCAGGCCTGCGTGACCAGTCTGCGTGAGTTGCATCTCTGGGTAGAGGCCATGCAGGTTGGAGATCCCGGCGAGTGTGTGATTGCTGCTCCGATTCCCGATGATGATGAGCAGCGCGTCAAAATGCTGCATGAAAGCGGAGTGCTGGCACCAGCATTGACAGCGCTATACCGCGATACGGCCAAGAAGGCAGTCAACGCTTTCAACACCAAGTGGGCTCAAGTTTCCTGGGTGGATGCTGAACATGTCTTTGCGCCGGGCAGTCTGCTTCCGCTGTCAGCGCAAGAGGGCGCTCAACAAGGCTTCCCTCGTGATGGCACGGTGTGCTCGTATGTCGTGTATGAAGAGGAGGCCATTGTGGTCGGAGACTTGGCGCGAGACCCCCGATTTGCAAGCGACTCGGTGGTGCATAGCCTGAAGCTGCGCTTTTACGCGGGTGTGCCTCTGGTGGACAAGAAAGGCAATGTGCTGGGCTGCCTTTCCATACTTGATGACGAGCCTCGAAACATGTCCGACGATGAGCTCGAGGTGCTCAGCAGCATGGCGAGGCAATTGATGGACGATGTGCGCGAAGCGCTCAAGCAGGGTCCTGTCGTTGAGGCTTGAGCGCTGTGTGCAGTCTGTCAGAGCGAGGTGCTGAGCATCTGCTCATAGTCCTGTGCGGATGCCAGCCGTGGATTGGTGGCGTGACAGTGATCCTTGAGTGCACCGCTGATGATTGCATCAAACTGCGCGCGCTCCACGCCCATGGCAGCCAGACCCGATGGCAGGTTCAGGCGGGCATTCATATCTCGGATCGCGTCGGGGATATCGCTTCCGCTGCTGAGACCCATGGCATGTGCCATCCGGTTGAGGCGGTCCTCGCGCTGAACGCTTTCGGCTTCGGCATTGAAACGCACGACTGCGGGCAGAAACATGGCGTTGAGCGTGCCGTGGTGCAGGCGTGGGTTGATGCCGCCCAGGCTGTGACTGAGGCTATGCACGCAGCCCAGCCCTTTCTGAAAAGCCATGGCTCCTTGCATGCTTGCGCTCATTAATTGGCGGCGGGCTTCCGCGTCGTTGCCATTGAGCATGGCCCGCTCGATATGCGCCCAGCCCCGGGTCAGTCCGTCCAGGCCGATGCCGTCAGCCGGGGGATTGAAGGCCGAGGCCATAAAGGTTTCCATGCAATGGGCTATGGCATCCATGCCGGTTGCTGCCGTCAGCATGGGGGGGAGGCCGAAGGTGAGCTCGGGGTCGCAGATGGCAGCCTTGGGCACCAGATGCCAGCTGTGAAAACCCAGTTTGCGATGGTCGTCCACGATGATGATGGCGCCACGCGCTACCTCGCTGCCCGTGCCGCTGGTGGTGGGTACGGCAATCAGCGGAGCAACTCGCTCCGTAATACGAGGCGAGCCGCCTTCAATCGTCGCGTAGTACGAAAGCGGGCCTTCATGCGTAGCCGCAATTGCCACGCCTTTGGCACAGTCAATGGCACTGCCACCGCCCACAGCGATCAATCCATCGCAGTTCTGGGCTTTGTAGATTTCAGCCGCAGCGCGCACAGCCGCTTCAGTGGGGTTGGAAGGAGTCTGATCAAATACGGCATGGGGCAGGCCGCCCAGTGCATTTATGGCTTTTTGCAAGATTCCTGCCGCCTTGACGCCGGGGTCGGTCACGATCAGCGGCTTGCTGATACCGACACGCTCGCATTCCTGGCGCAGCATTTGCACGGCGCCAAAGTCAAACTGGATCTGAGTCACGTAATTGATGAAGGCCATGTTCTGCTTGCTCAGTAATAAGGGGGTCTTGGCAATCTAGAAGCCGCATGCGGCCACGCAAAGACAGCAAACCCTAGGGGGGTGGAAAAATCGTCTCCCAGGGGACAGGGGGTGTTCTGGGCAGATTCGATCACGCCACCCCTTTAGATGCCAACCTGAAGCACTGATGCTTCATGCCTTCATGGCAAGATAATCCGTTAACAAAGAACTGTGGCGATGACTGCGGCCCTACTTCCAGCCTTCGCACCTTTGCCAAAGGTTGCGCACGTTAGCTATCTGTGAGCGATGAAGCTACATGTGAACTGCGCTTTGCCAATTGACGGGCACTGTCTGCTGCTCGCCCGCCCCCCGTTGGTTGGTCTTCAGGAACGGCTCAGGGGGCGGCGTCTGTGGGGCGATGATCAATTGAAGGAAGCGGATAAAGGCTTGGACTGGGTGATGCCAGCAATCCAAGCATTGATCATCGCCACTCGGCCGGCAGCATGGGGCAGTTGCTGCCGGTGGCCAGATCAAGCATGCCGGTCATCGCATCGCGCAATGCTGGTCAAGTAAGACCGGGGGCCCAACAAGGCCTCTATAGGCCTCAGCGAGCGATGGACTGCAACCGAGCTTCCCGCGCTGCTGGAGATTCGCGCAGCAATTCGTTAATCACTTCTTCGCGTGTTTTACCGGGACCTGCAGGGGGCGCAAAGTTGGGGAAGTTGCTTTCTCCATACGACAGGCGGCCGCTTTTCATCGCATCCGCAGTTTCGGCCCTGACTTGATCACGTGTCTTCTGGCTCACGAAATGTTCCGGATGAACAGTCACGCCTTGCTCGTTATTGGCTGGGTGTTCGTAGGCTGCCGAAGCCATCCCCGGCATGGCTAGTACAGCTACTACTGCTGCTGCGCTTGCAAATACGGATGCGATGGAGAGACGACGTTGAGACATGGTGATAGCTCCTAAGAAAGTCGGTGAAACACAATCTCCCAGGCCTTGATAGAGGTAAGGAGGAGATGTGTGGATCTTAGAAATCCGACCCCAACAGAAGCGGGACAGCGCGGTGACATTGTTGTCAGCTTCTTCTCATGCCGACCTGGACTGCCCATGGGCAGGTAGACATGCCCGGTCTATGTTGGTGAACGAGCCCCGCCTTGGGGGACTGTCACTTCTTCTTCTGAAAAGCGGGTGCAGGCCACCAGGCTACCCGCACCCGCTGATTGGCACCGGCTTTAGAACGTATGGCGCAAGCCCATGCCAAAGCCAGTCTGGTTGACGCCAGGCATTGGCGTTCCACCAGCTTGAGCGCTGCTTGCTCCAAAGGCCGCATTGCCGCTGTTCTTCATATAGCCCAGCGAGGCATAGGCCGAAGTGCGCTTGGACAGGTTGTAGGTACCGCGCAGTACCAGCAGCTGGCCCTTGTCCGCGTTGTCCTTGTACTTGAGCTGGTTGTACTGGGCGTCCACGCTCCATTGCCCAAGGGGGTAGGTCACGCCCACAAACCACAGGTCGTTGCGCGGCGATGCGATATAGCCGTCATTCTTGCGACGCATATAGCCACCACCAATCTTGGCGCCACCAAGCTTCACATAGCCGTTGAGCATAGTGCGCTTGTCGACTTTGTCGCTGCTGGTCAGCCCTGCGAAAGCACCGGGACCGCCGCGCAGCTCGTCATGCGCCAGCGCCGCTCCCCATGTCGTGGTGTCGTACTTGAGCATGGCCGACCACTCGCGGCAGGTCTTGGAGTCGGTGCTGCTTTCACCCGCGCAGTTGGTACCGCCGGGACTGGGGCCCGCATTGACGGCATCGCGGCCGAGGCTATAGGTTGCGCCGACCGTCAGGCCCGAGA
The DNA here is from genome assembly GCF_039581385.1 of Comamonas sp. A7-5. Lineage (NCBI taxonomy): Bacteria > Pseudomonadati > Pseudomonadota > Betaproteobacteria > Burkholderiales > Comamonadaceae > Comamonas > Comamonas sp. A7-5. The sequence continues at coordinate 55,104 of NZ_JBCPWO010000016.1, read as the reverse complement.
AGGTGCCCTTGTAGGAGATCGCATTGTCGGCACGTGCATTGGGAAAGTAGTTGTCCAGACTGGCCATGCTGTGCAGGCTCGGACCGATCACGTCAGCGTCGAGTACGGACCAGAACAGCATGGTGTATTGACGGCCCAGCCCCAGCGATCCCCAGGGGCCATTGAGGCTGACGAAGGACTGGCGGCCGAAACCGCGACCGCCCTGGTTGAGAGCTCCGCTGTCGGGGCCGATACCCATCTCCAGCGTGAAGGATGCGCTCAATCCGCCTCCCAGATCCTCGCGGCCGCGAAAGCCCAGGCGCGATGGAACGCTGCCCGTCAGATTGGGCATGCGTGTGAGGCTGGACTTGGTTGCGCCCACGTTGTTCATGGTTTCGACGGCCGTATCCATGATGCCGTAAATCTGTACGGACGATTGTGCATGTGCCAACCCTCCCACCCCCAGAAGCGCAATGGCGCTCGCTACCTTCTTCAGCATGAATGTCTCCAATTTTTAATGTCGTTCAGTATTTTTTGCATGCGTGGTTTGATGTGATTGAGCTGTTGAGTCGTGAGCCTCCTTACTGGTCGGAGCAAAAAAAGTGCTTACTTGTGCAGAGACTGGAGCCATTCCCGGCATTCGGATGCAGCTGTGGCAGGCCACTCGACACAGATCGTCTTGTCCATCTGACGCACTTCTACGCGTATGACCTGGCCGGCGCGGCGTGCATTGCGAGCACCTCCGAAGATGCGGGCCCACCAGCCGGCTTCGCTGTATGTGTCCTGTGTCGAGGCTGTGATGGCTGCTTCCATCTGTTCCTGCGGAACTTTGCTAGAGGAGACGGTCGGCGCTGCGGCAGGTTTGATCTCAGGGCTCGCGACAGCTTGCTCGGCCAATGAAGGCATGGTGGGCGCTGTCGAGGGGCCGACGGTGGAAGGTGGTGCCGCATCAATGATCAACCCACCGGCCTCGAGGCGAGCAGCCAGATTGCTGCCAAACTCTTCCCAGAGACGATCGGCCTTGGTCTTCATGACCGACAGGCCAAAGGCGCCCAGGCGGCCCAGCACGTCGACATTGACTTTGATCCGTAAATCGGTGCCGCCGTTGGCAGCAGGCGTCAGGAACACTTCGCTGGTCTGCTTGAGCGAGCTGGCCACCGAGGCATCCTCGCCGGTGCCTTCCACGCGCATGTATTCCGGGGCCTTCTGTTCGACGATCTTGGTCTTGAGCTTGAACTTGGCGCTGATGAAGGAAATCTTCTGGTGCATCTCCGCCACGTACTCGGTGGGACTGATGACATCGATGGACTTCATCCCGGGCACGGCGCCGGCCATGATCTGGGGATTGAGGAGCAGATCCCAGACCTGCTGGGGAGGGGCTGAAACGGACAGGGTTTTTTCAATTTCCATGATGCATCTCCTGTGCTGCATGCAGCACGGATTCCACGATTTGGGTGTAGCCGGTGCAGCGGCAGAGGTTGCCGCTGAGGCCGTGGCGCACTTCCTCGCAACTGGGCTGGGGAGTGTTCTTGAGCAGGTCGCAGGAGGCCATGATGAAACCCGGCGTGCAGTAGCCGCATTGCAGGCCGCCGCACTGCATGAAGTTCTTCTGCAGGGGGTGCAGCTTGTCGTTGGCGGACAGCCCTTCGATGGTGGTGATGCTGCGTCCGTGAACCTGCACGGCCAGCATCAGACAGGATTTGATGACTTCGCCGTCCAGCAGCACCGAGCAGGCGCCGCAGGTTCCGGTTTCGCAACCCCGCTTGGTGCCTGTCAGATGCAGGTCGTCTCGCAGGAAATCCGATAGCAGCCGCCGCGACGCGACTTCGGCGCTATGCGATTCGCCGTTGACCTGGCATTCGATGCGATGCGTGCTCATGCCGCAACTCCTTCATTGATATCGATTCCAAACAACGTGGCCACCGTGCGGCGGGTCACCGTGCGCACCATGGCGCGGCGAAACTCGCTGCTGCCCCGCAGGTCGGAGACCGGCTGGATGTCCTCGGCCACGATGCTTGCGACCTCTGAAGCGAGCTGCGCATTCACGGTCTTGCCGCGCAAGCAGTCTTCGGCACGGCGCAGCCTGGTGGGAATGGGCGTGGATGCCCCAATAGCCAGACGTGCCTGGTGACATATCTGCCCCTCTCTTTGCACGACCAGGGCCACGCTGACCAGGGGGCGGTGCTCTGCTGCCGTGCGCAGAAAGCGCGTGTATTCCCCCTGGGTGCCGGGCGCCTGCAGCGGCACCCGGATTTCCAGCAGTAGCTCATCGCTCTCCATGGCCGTGGTGTAGTAGTCGACCAGGAACTCTTCCATCGACAGCACGCGTTCTCCGCGTGTGCTGCCCAGAACGACCGAGGCGTCGAGGGCCATCAGACAGCCGGGCGGGTCCGTGGATGGGTCGGCATAACAGAGATTGCCGCCTATCGTGCCCTGGTTGCGCACCTGCGGATTGGCCACCTGGGCGGCCATCCGGGCCAGCACCGGTGCATGCGCCTTCACGAGCTCGGAGCGAGCCACATCGATATGGCGGCTCATGGCCCCGATACGCAGACCTTGGTGCGGATCGAAATCGATGCCATGCAGCCGGGGCAGCCTTGCCACCGAGATCAGGTGCGTGGGCGCAAGCATGCGTTGGCGCATGGCCAGCATCAGCGCCGACCCGCCCGCGATGATGCGTGCATCGTCACCGTACTCGGCCAGCATCTGGCTGGCCTCTGTAACCGAGCGGGGCTCCGCAAAATCAAATTCACGCATGGCTTGCTCCTTGCTGCTGCTTGTCGCGCAATGCAGCCAGCACTTTTTCCGGGGTGATGGGCAGATCGGTGATGCGCACGCCAATCGCGTCATAGACGGCGTTGGCTATGGCTGGCGCGCCGGGCAGGATGGCGGTTTCGCTGGCACCCTTGGCGCCATAGGGGCCGTTGGGGTCGTTGGATTCCACAAGGCCGCCACGCAGCATGGGAACGGCATCGGCGGTGGCCATGTTGTAGTCCGCGAAATTGCCGTTCGCCAGGCGCCCGCCCTCGTAGTGCAACTGCTCATACAGCGTCCAGCCTATGGCCTGAACGGTGGCGCCATTGGTCTGGCCGTGAATCGCAAGGGGGTTGAGCGCCTTGCCGCAGTCGTCGGCGACATAGCTGTCGATGACGCTGACCTGGCCGGTCTCGATATCCACTTCAACTTCAACGGCCTGGGCTGCGTAGGAGTAAGCCGCGGCAATATTGCCGTAGAGCTTGTCGTCATGCATGACGGTCTTGGGGTCCCAGGTTCCTGTGACCTGAATGCCTCCTCCGCCATGGCGCCAGATATGCTGACGCGCCAGATCGGCCAGGGTGCTGCGGCGTTCAGGATCGGCACTTACATAGACAGCACCGCCCTCCAGCGTCAGTGCGTCTGAGGGGGTATTCAGGCGCTCGGCAGCCAGGCTCAGCAACTCTTGCCGCACCTTGCGCGCGGCGATGATGGCCGCGTTGCCGCCCGACATGGTGACGCGTGAAGCCAGGGTGCCCACGGCTACCGGTGCGACATCGGTGTCGGGTGCAAGCACATGAATATCGGCCAGAGGCAAGTCCAGTTCATGGGCCACGATCTGGCTGAGCATGGTGCTTGCCCCCTGGCCCATATCGCATTCACCACTGATGATGAAGACTCGACCGTCCTCATTGATCTTGATGACCAAGGTCGAACCATCCCAGTTGCCGATGGTTCGGTTGCCGCTCACATGCATGGCCGCTGCCATGCCCACGCCGCGGCGCTTGATGCCGCTGGGCTTGACGCGTTGGCGTTTGCTTGCCCAACCTATGGCCTCGGTTGCCTGGTCTATGCACTCCAGCAGTCCGGTGCTGCCGATATGCCAGCCGTGAATTGAGACATCACCTGCCTTGAGTGCGTTGAGCTTGTGCACCTGCACCGGATCCAGGCCCAGTTTCTCCGCCATGGTATGAATATGGCTGTTGAGCGCAAACTGCATCTGCGTTCCGCCAAAGCCCCGGAAGGCACCGCGTGGCGGATTGTTGGTGTAGTACAGCGTCGCTTCCGAACGCACATTCGGATTGCGGTGCATGTTGTCGCTGCGCATGGCGCTGACGTGCATCACATCACCGGCAAGGCCTGCATAGGCACCGCATTCGGCAATGATGCGAACCTGCTTGGCGACAATGCGGCCGTCCTTGAGCATGCCCAGCTTGAGGGTGATGCGCTCGGGCACGCTGGCGCATGCGGCCTGGAAGTCCTCCAGGCGATTGTTGACCAGCCGCACCGGACGTCCGGTATGCAGGGCCAGCAGGCCGGCAAGCAACTGGTTGTCGTCCTCCACGATCTTGCCGCCGAAGCCGCCACCGGTCGCCGCCTGCACCACCCGCACGCGGGAAATGGGCAGACCCAGGGTCATGGCCACCTGCATGCGCACCAGATTCACTGCCTGGGTCGAGGTGTAGAGCACCAGCCGGCCATCGGGGTCCAGCGAGGCCACGGTGGCCATGGGCTCCATATAGCCGGGGTATTGCGAGTGAGTTGTGTAGCTGGCTTCGTGAATCAGATCCGCAGCGGCAAAGCCTGCATCCACATCCCCGCGCTCGAACTGGATATGGTGGCCCACATTGTTGCGCCCTGGATGGATGCCGAAGGCTTCCTCATCCATGGCTTCCTCGGGCGTCAGAATGGCGGGCAGTTCTTCGTACTCCACCCGAATCAGATCCAGCGCATCACGCGCGATTTCGTCGGAAACGGCGGCCACCGCGGCTACTTCTTCGCCGCAATAGCGCGCCACGCCTTTGGCCAGAACGGCGCGTTCCTTGTGATGCGCCCCCCAAAGATTGGCAGGCGCATCGTCGCCGGTCAGAACCGCCTTGACGCCGGGCAGAGCGCGTGCCTCGGCAGTGTCTATGCGAACGATGCGCGCATGCGGGTAGGGGCTGCGCAGAACCTTGCCGTGCAGCATGCCGGCAAGTTTCAGGTCTCCCGCATAGATGGCTCGGCCCAGCACCTTGGCCTTGGCCGTTACCTGGGGAGTGTCCATGCCTAGCGTGGACTGAGATGAAAGAGCAGATGTCATATCCGTACCTCGCGGCAAGAGGGCCTCGGTCCCTGTGGACCTGAGGCTTCTGCCACGTCATTGAGATGTCTGTTTGAATCGCCCAGGACTGCGCCTGCACGATTCATCGAGCTCACTCGGCCACGATGCCCAGTTCCTTGATGGCCTTGCCCATCACCATGTACTCGCGCTGATTCAGATCGGTCAGCACCTTGGGCGAGCCGCCGGCCGGCAGGGCTCCGAAGACAGCCAGTTTTTCCACGACTTCGGGCTCACGCAAAATGGCATTGAGGTGCTCATTGAGCAGATTGATCACTGCGGCTGGGGTCTTCTTGGGAGCAAAGAAGCCGTTCCAGGCGCTGACGGCTACATCCTTGTAGCCCAGCTCCGCCAGTGTCGGCACAGCTGGTGCAAGCGATGAGCGCCTGGTATCGCCAATGGCCAGCGCGACCAGCTTGCCCGAGTCCAGATACTGGCGCACAGGCCCGAAGGTGACCCAGGCAGTATCGACATGCCCGGCCACGACATCGGTTACTGACGGGCCGACGCCGCGGTAGGGAACATGAGACAGCTTCACGCCTGCGGCTTTGTTCAGCCATTCGCCAGCGATATGCATGGGCGAGCCGGCTCCCGGACTGGCATAGGAGACGGTGGCGCCGCTCCTGGCCCTGGCAATCAGCTCAGGCAGATTCTTGACCCCCATTTTCGGGCTCGTAACCAGCACCAGAGGCTGAGTGGCTGTATTGATGATGGCTTCGTAGCCGTTGAGTACGTCGTAGGCCGCAGCTCCCGACAGCTTCATGACCAGAGGCGCGGTGGTGAACGGGTTGGGCGTGAACAGCAGCGTGTAGCCATCGGCGCGTGCACGCCCCACCATACCGTTGCCTATCGCACCGCCGGCACCTGGACGGTTGTCGATCAGCACGGTCTGCTTGAGCCTGTGGCTGAGCTTGTCGGCAAAGAGGCGGGCGATTGCATCGGTATCCCCGCCCGGCGGGTAGGACACGATCACCGTGATGGGCTTGCTTGGATAACTTTCTTCGGCAAGCACCGGCTGGGCAAGCAGCGTGCCGCAGGCAAGCGCGGTAAAGCAAAACTGGCGTCTATCAACTGACATGGTCGCCTCTCCTTGGGCCGTGGGTATAAATCTGGCGCTCAATCTCAATTGATTCATTAATGAAACAACGAATCGCAAGAGAAACAATAGACGGAGTTATACGCCTATGGTTGATCGATCAAATTGCCGTTTTCACTATTGACATGTGAATTTGTTATTTAAGGTGGAACAATGGCGCATGAACAAGAAAACGTGTGAAACGCCCTGGTCGCACTTGAACGCGCAAGGTGATGGACTGACGGTGGACGACTTCATCACCACCTTGATGAGCCAGGTGGGAAATGCTCTGCGGCGCACGATTACCGTGCCCTATGCCGAGAAACACGATCTGACGGTCTCTGAGTGGCGCTTGCTGGCCTTGATTGCTCACTCGAAGCGGTTGGCCTTCTCGGATCTGGTCATTCAGTCCACCTCGGACAAGGCCTTGGTGAGCCGCGCTCTCAAGCGGCTGCAAGCCAAAGGCCTGGTGGATCTGCAGGGTGAAGGCAATACGCCGCGCAAGAAGATTTTTTGTCAGGTCACCGAACAGGGCGAGGCCCTGCATGCACAGGTCATGCCCTTGGCGCGTGCCAGCCAGGCTGCCGCCATTCGGGCATTGCCTGAAGATGAGCGCAATGCCATGTACAACGCGCTGATGCGCTTGCGTGCACATTGCGAGAAAGCAGGCGCTTTGTCCGGCGAGGATGAAGCAGGTATGGAATAGTTCCTGTGTCCCTGTGTTGGACAACCGCCAGGATGCTGTTGCAACACATATAGACGCACGAATTTCCGCATGCTGCAGGCGGGGTCATCCGCACATTAAATGTGCTTCGCCGGTTGATGCGCCATTTGAGAATGAGGGCCGGGGTCCGCAACTTCCAAAGCAGCGGCTGGAAGTCACAGGCCAATACTTTCTCACCTGGCTTCCGAGGCCGCTCGTCACCGTCCTCTGACATGTCTCGCAAGTCAGCAGCGCTTGGCGAGATCCGGATCCACCATGGCAAGATGCGCTCCCGCAGACGCCTGTTTTCTTGCTCATGGGCAGAGGCAGGCTCATGCAATGGGCCAAGCAAGGCATGGGTGCCTGCCAGCCATGCACCGTGGTTTTTCGCCAGATGCCGACAGCGCCACGATGCTCGTTCAAGACCGCACCATCAACCCCCGAAGGCGCTGCGCAGGGCAACACTGCCGGGGTGTACTGTCGTTTAGGTAGAGCAGGCAACCGGCTCGGCCGTCAAAGCAACTTGCCACGCGTCATAGCCATAGACCCAGTCGGCATTGCCTCCGGCACGCAGCCAGTTATTGCCTCGCGAGCCTATCTGGATCTGGCTGGTGCGCTGCTTGCGCATGGCCTCGTAGTTCTGCAAGGCTTGCGCAACGCCTTCGGCATCCTGCACTGCATCAAGGTTGCGGGCCAGCACCACGGCATCTTCGATAGCCATGCCGGCGCCCTGGGCCATGAACGGCATCATGGGATGGCTGGCATCGCCGAGCAGCGACACGCGTCCCTGCGACCAGTGCGGCAGCGGGTCGCGTTCATACAAAGCCGTCTTGAGCACGCTGTCACACGCATCCAGCAAGGCTCGTGCATGTGGATGAAAGCCGGCATAAAAGCTGCGCAGTTCGGTCACGCTGCCCTCGGTGGTCCAGGATTCCTCATGCCAGGATTCCTGCGCCGTGGTGGCGAAGATAAAGGTGTCGCGGCCCTGATTGAGCGGAAAGGTCACGATCTGGCTGTCCGGAGTCGGTCCCCACCATTTGGTGAAGGCCCCGATATCGGGAACATGGCGCACACGCTCGGTGGGCACCACGGTGCGAAATGCCACCACACCGGTAAAGCGCGGGCTCTCTGCGCCAAACAGGGATGTGCGCACCACCGAATGAATTCCGTCCGAGCCTATCAGCGCATCCAGTCCATCGACTCGCGCGCCGTCGGAAAATTCCACGGCAACACCGGCATCGGTTTGCACAATCCGGTTGACGCGTTTGGCGAACTTCACCTGCTCATGGGGAAAGGCATCGGCCAGCGCAGCCAGCAGGTCGGCGCGATGGATGGTGAGTTGTGGCGCACCGTATTGACGCTCGGCCTCATTGCCCATGGTCAGGCGCGATGTTTCCTCGCCGTTGTCCCAGGTGCGGCTGATACGGTGCGTTGGGCGGGCTGCCGAAGCCCGTACGGCCGCCGCAATGCCGTCGCCCAGTCCGTCTAGTGCGCGCACAGCATTGGGCGTCAGATTGATGTCGGCGCCCACGCGCAGGTATTGCCGGCTCTGCTCGAACACCGTCACCTCGTGTCCGCTGCGGTGCAGCGCGTTGGCGGCGGCCAGGCCACCAATGCCGCCTCCCACAATGCCTATTTTCAATCGTGTCTTGGACATGCTTGCTCCTTGATATGGGTATGGTTTGCACGTTCCGGGCTGCGCAGGCAGCCCGCATACGGTGCCTGCCAGTGTCGACAAGGCCGCCTGTCACGTGAAGCGCAAAGCATCCATAAAATGACACAAATCGTCCGGAATCCTCCATGAAACAAAGCAGCGACCATTTAAGCGACGTGTTGGCCATCTGTCGAGCCGAGCGCGCGGTGACGGCCAGCTTTTCATTGGGTGAGCCTTGGGCGCTGGCGTCCGAGGGAGTGCCTGGGACCATGATCCGCGTCGCCCAGGGGCAGCCGTACTGGCTGCAAGTACAAGGCCAGGCACCGTTGCAGGTCTTTCCTGGCGATCTGGTGGTGCTGCCGCTGGGCAGTCCGCACGTAATTGCGTCGGACCTCGCACTGGCACCGGTTCCGTTCGCACGCATGATCGAGCGCTTTGCCCAGGGGCCAAAGGACGAGAATCCTCTGACGTTCGAGCATGGCGGAGGCGGGGCCCGGACCCGCATTGATTCGGTGCTGCTCTGGATATCGGCCTACTGCAGGCACTCCATATTGACTCTGCTGCCGCCGCTGCTGCACATACCTGCAGCGCAGGCAGCTCCACCGGCCATGCTGGGCAACATGCTGCAGACTCTGATAGAGGACTCGCTGGCGCGACGCGCCGGCTGGCGTTTGGCGGCCGCGCGCCTGGGTGAGTTGGTCCTGATCCACGTGCTCAGCAACCATTTCGCCGCACAGCAGCAGCGCGGTCAAGGCTGGGTGCGCGGTCTGGCCGATGTGCAGATTGCCAGGGCCATGGCCGCCATCCACGGTCGCCCCAGCCATGGCTGGACCTTGCAGGCCCTGGCCAGGGAGGCTGCCATGTCGCGCTCGCTCTTTGCCGAAAAATTCAAGGCGCTGGTTGGAGAATCGCCCATGGCCTATCTGCAGCAGCAGCGTATGGCCCATGCAGCCCAGCAACTGGAATCGGGTTTGCCGCTGGCCCAGATCGCCGAGGATTGCGGCTACGAGTCAGAGCGTGTTTTTGCCCGCGCCTTCAAGCGCTGGTGCGGTTTGCCACCGCGCGCCTATCAGCGCAGCGCCAAGGCGCTCAGAAACGAATTTGCTGCGCTGAAATGAGGTTCTCCAGCCGCTTGCGTGCAGCACTTCAATCAAACGCAGCCTGCCTTGCCAGCCGACCTCACAACTGAAGAGAAGGTGTCTTTGACGCCTTCGCCTCGGATCCATAGTGGCGGCTGGACATTGTTCGCATTGCCTGCCCGTTCAGTAACGATAGGTGGCAGTCAGCAGAAAGTTGCGGCGTTCGCCGTAGAAGCAGTCGCCGCGCGACAGGCATTGGGTGATCACCACCTTGTCGCCGATATTGTTGGCATGCAGGGCAAGGCGCCAGTCGCCGGCGTCATAGGCCACCATCGCGTCTGCCAGCAGGGATGAGGGCGTGTCGATGGCAGAGGTGCCGCTCCACTGCGGTCCGATATAGCGCAGACCGGCGCCGAGACTCCAGCCTCCGCGACCCTGAGCGGCAAATCGGTGCATCAGCCAGCTGGAGGCCATATGGCGCGATACCGAGGCCACGCGCTGCCCCTGGTCGCCAGCGTTGCTGCGGCTGATTTTTGCGTCGGTATAGGCGTAGGCCAGCGTCCAGTCCCAGTTTTTGGCCAGGCTTGCGATCAGCTCGGCTTCAAAGCCCTGGGTTTTGACCTCGCCCAGTTGCAGGCTGTTGAGCGGGTTGCCTGGGTCATTGGTCTTGCGATTCTGTTCACGCAGGCCGTAAACCGCGGCATAGCCAGAGATGCCTTTGCCCTCGGGAATCCATTTCACGCCGGCTTCCAACTGCTTGCCGCGCTGGGGCTTGAACGGCGTGCCGTAGAAGTCCACGCCGCCCAGTGGCTGGAAGGACTCGGTGTAGCTGACATACGGAGCCCAGCCGCCACCGGCCTGGTAGGTCACACCCAGGCGCTTGGTGGTGGCAGAGTCGTCGGCAGCCGCTGCCGGGCGACCTTCGGTCTCGGTTTTGGCCTTGTCGTGACGCAAGCCTACTGTCGCGGTCCAGGGGCCCCAACGCAACTGGTCCTGCAGATAGAAACCGAGCTGGCGCTGTGACACGTTGGGCGCACGTACCAGCCGGGAGGCAGAGGGCGGCGTGAACGTGCCATACACGGGGTTGTAGACATCCAGCGCCGTGCCTGGCCCGCGCCAGTTGGATTGGTTGCTGGTGTTGCGCTGCCAGTCCATGCCTGCAAGCAGCTGGTGCTGAACCTCACCGGTTTGCAGCAGGCCTTCGAGCTGCGTGTCGACCAGCAGCATGCGTCCGCCATTGATCTGCCATACGGCATCGCGCTGTACGGTGCGGCCGTTGGCGTCAAACACCGGACGTGCCGGACGGCCCGTGGCTGCGTTGGCTGCAAAGCTGGTGTAGAGCGTGCGGTAGTCCACCTCGCTGATGGTGCGGCGCAGGTTCTGACGCAGTGTCCATTGAGGGCTCAGACGATGGCTGAACAGATAGCCAAAGGACTTGTTTTCGGAGTCGTACTTGTCCCAGTCCGGTTCGCTGATAAAGGTGTTTGTCGGAATCTGCCCATAGGGGCTGGGCAGGCGCGTGCCCTGCCAGGGAAAGAACTGGGTGATGGAGCCGCTCTTGTCCTTTTGGTACAGGGCTTGCAGCGTCAGCGAAGTATCGGTACTGGGACGATAGGTCAGCGAAGGTGCAATCACCACGCGGTCGTCCTTGACATGATCGACCTGGGTGTTGCTGTCGCGGCCAACGGCCACCAGTCGGTAGAGCCACTTTCCTTCGTCGTCCATGGCGCCCGTCATGTCGCTGGCAATCTGTTTGCGGCCGTGGCTGCCCAGCTGTATCTGCACCTCACGCATGCGCTCGGCCTGGGGGCGTTTGCTGGTCAGGTTGAGCACACCGCCCACGCTGCCCTGGCCATAAAGCACGGAGGAGGGGCCGCGCAGGAATTCCACGCGCTCCAGCGTGTAGGGCTCGACTTTGATGTTGTTGTAGGTGCCGTAAGTGCGCAGCAACCCGTCCTGGTACTGACTGACATCACCGCCGCGGGCCTTGAAAGAGTCCACGCGGTTGTCGAAATAGCTGGAGTTGATGCCCGCCGTGTAGCGTGTGGTTTCGCGCAGTGTGGTCACGCCCTGGGCTTCGAACTGGTCGCGCGTGACCACGCTGATCGATTGCGGCGTTTCGATCAAGGGTGTATCTGTCTTGGTGGCCGAGATCGCACGCCGGGCGACAAAGCCGCTGACCGGACCTGTGGCAGTTTCGCCGGCCAGGCTGTCTTGCACGGTAACGGGGGCCAGCATGACTTCGGCACTGCCGTCTGCGCTGGGTGCGGGAAGCGAGGTCTGTGCCTGAGTGCCCAGGCTCAGGCAGGCCAGGGCGCTGAGCAAGGTCAGCGATGGTCGGCTGGGTACGCCGGGGAATGGGTAGTTCATGATGCTGTTGTCAAATAGATGGTCACGGACAATGACCATCAGGGTTGGTTGGAGCGGTTGCTGGAGTGAATGGGAGGCTCTGCGTCAGGGCTTGATGGCGGACGGCAGGGCGGGGGATGGCATGCCGTCCTTGACGCTGAAGCTCAACGTGGTCACATAGCTGGCTTCGCCATAGCGCTTGCCTTGCGCTTCGCCGCCTTGCTTGTCGCTGTGATGCACTTCGGCCACGTACAGGCCCTTCCAGGGCAAGGCAAAGTTGACCCGGCCCTGCTCGTCGCTTTGCGCCTCGCGCGACCAGCCCGAGGGGGCGACGATTTGCACCTTGGCCTTGGGCAGGGCCTGACCGTTGAAGCTCACCATGAATTGGCCCTGCTGGCCCGTGGGCACCAAATCCAGGGCCTGGGCATTGACGGCCACGGCCTGTGTCGGCGTTGCTACCCAGCGGGCCGCAGGTACCCACAGCAAAGCTGGTTCATTGCGCTTGCTGCGGTCAATCAAGGGATAGGAGGCGCTGGCAAAAAGGGTTTGGGCCTGGCTTGCCGCGTTGTAGCTAAAACCCGTGGCATTTCGCTGGCCGCTCAGTTGCAGCGTGCCGCTGGCTGTTTGCTGGGCCAGCGTGGGTGTGGCCAGAAATTTGTCCAATGCACCGGGCGAAGTCTCGCGCAGGTTGTCATTGAACTCACCAAAAAACAACTGGGCCTGGCCGCCATCGTTCTCCAGCCAGACTTGATGAGCATGGGCTGTGCCCAGACTGGCAAGCAGCAGAGTGGCGAGAGCAATGGGATGATGAAAATTGCGCATGAAAATCTCCTTGGATGCTGGATAGGTGAATGAATTGCTCTGCACGAGTGAAGGTCTTCTGCCCGATATCCAGACTCAAGCACCGGTCTGGATTCCAAGAAAAGAGCGCCTGTTGATCTCTTGTATGGCCCTGTGCTCTTTCCTTGCACCTCTTGTTCAATCGATTGGCCACGGCCAGCCATGCAAGGGCCGAGGCGGCTGCTGCATCGCGATGTGCATGCAATGTCCTTGCCCGGTCATGATCGGGATTCCTGTTGCATCAATAGCTGCCTGGGTTCTCAGTCATTGATGCTCAGCGACTCTCTGATTCGTGGCCCCTGCGGGTTCCGAGTGCAGTCCGTCAAGGACCGAGGCGGTCGAAGGTAAAAACCAGTATTCCCAGTGCCAGTGCCATCAAGCCAAACAGAGGCAGGCGCTGCGCTTGCCAGGTCGCCATGCTGGTGGCGGCCAGAGCCGCCAGGCAAAGAGCGGCCGTCCACACGGTGGCCGACATGGCTGCGGTGGTTGCGCCCGGAAAGCCCAGAGCAATGCCCAGTGACAAGGCCAGCAGGATCCAGCCGGCTTGGAACAGGCGCTGGCGGCGCAGTACTGTGGCGGGAGCTTCACTATCGATATCCGGCCAAGCGTCTTCATGGTGTCGGTCCATGGCCAGGGCAAGAGCCGTCCAGGCGGCAAAGCACAACAGAAAGTCGAGCAGCATTGCTATGCCTCCTGCGCAGTGTTGTCGCCAGGGATCCCTTGGGAGCCGGGCTTGCGTCCCGGGGCTGCCGCAGCCTTGGCGGGGAGCGCATGTCTGGCCGCAGGCTGGGATTTGCGTTGCAGCAGATGTCGGGTGAGGGCGGCAAGCATCAGCCCCATGGCCGCAAAACTCAGGTCCATGCCGGCCCAGCTCCAGTCCATGGCCGGCAGGCTGATGCCCAGATGCGTTGAAGTGGTCAAGGCATTGACCAAAGGCAATAGCAGGTATGCGGTGGCGGCCATGCCCAGCACCAGTGCCCATCCTTGGCGCGTGGGCCGGATCAGGCCCAGCAGCAAGGCCAGCGCCCAGGTTCCGAAGAAGCAGGACAGTTCGGCATCGGGGCGGCCTGGCATCTCCAATGGAAGCAGCCGGTTGGCCAACAGATAGGCCGCGATCGCCAGCGGCAGACCGCCCATGAGGCCGATATTGAAACTTGCCACCAGCCGTTCGCCAAAGGGCAGGGGGGCGGCAGGTGTCTTGCGCAGGGCCTGGGCGCGGCGCTTGACCGACCACAGTATCAGGCCCGAGGCAATCATCAGCGAGCCCATGACGCCAAAGCCAAACAGCACCCAGCGCATCCCGATATCGGCGAAACGCCCCAGATGCAGGCCATAGAGCACGCCATAGGTTTTGATGGCTGGGCTTTGCGGATCGACCTGGGTTTGCAGCTGGCCGGTGCGGCCATCGAAACGCAGCCGCGCTGGTCCGTATTGCAGCCTGTCGCCGTCGTGGCGGGTGATCTCCACCAGCGGGCCCTGGCTGTCGCTGCGCACGGTGATGCTGCCGACACGACCGCCATGCCACAGCTGACTGGCCTGGCTCAGCATGGGGCCCAGATCCAGCATGGGCAGGGGTTCGGCCTGTGCGTTGCTGCCACGCCTGGCGCTGCGCGCACCGGGAACATCGCCCTGCAACTCGGAGAAATAGCTTTGCGAATCCGTTCCTTTTGCGCCAGGGTAGGCAGCGGCTATGCCGGCCGGCATGTACATGGCGTGAAAAATCATCAGACCGCTGAACGTAATCATCAGATAGAACGGCAGCACCAGTACCCCCGAGACGTTGTGTGCGTCCAGCCAGGCGCGCTGTCCGCCCTTGCGCGGGCGAAAGGTGAAGAAGTCCTTGAAGATTCGGCGATGCGTGACCACGCCAGTCAGCAAGGCAATGAACATCATCAGCGTCGCCGCGCCCACCACCCAGCGGCCCTGGATCGTCCAGCGGCCCTTGTGAGCGGTGCGAAGCTCGAAATGGAAGCGGTAGAAAAATTCTCCGCCAGCGGTCTCTCGGGCCTGCAGTGCGGCCCCGGTTTGCGGGTGCAGCAGCAAAGTCTCGAAGCGGCTGTTGGGCTTGTCGCGCCACAGTACATTGACGGCCGGCGTACGTTCATCGGGCAGACGCATGATGAAGTTGCTGACGCCCGGCGCGTGCTCGTGCAGCGCCGCCTGGGCGCGTTGCGCAACGTCGCTGTCGGGTAGTGGCAGGCCATGCAGCTCGGGTCGCATCCACAGATTGAATTCGTTCTTGAAAAAGCTCAGCGTGCCGGTGACGAAAATCGCAAACAGAAGCCAGCCCAGAATCAGTCCCGACCAGGTGTGCAGCCAGGACATGGCCTGGCGAAAACCCTCCTGCTCGGGCTGACGCGTGGTTCTGGCGCTTGTCTTGGTTTGAGGAGCGGTCATGCTTCCACCCCCAACCACAATGGCCCATACAGCGCTGCGCTTAGGGCTAGGGCAGGAAGGAGTACACCGGCCCAGGCAAGCCAAGCCGTGCGTGCATAGAAGGTCCAGGCAATAGCCATGGCGTAGATGACCCAGGACAGCAAGGTGGCGGTCATCACCGCCTCCACGCGGCTCATCAGGGAACTCAGCAGCAGACTCAGGGCAGCAGTACTGAATGCGGCCAGCGCATAGCCTCCAAGGACGGCAGCCAAACTGCGCGAGGCAATCGCAAGGCGGTAGTGAGTAAGGGGCGATGTGGCTTTCATACCGCCTCCTGATGTGCCGGCGCTGGGCGGCAAGGATTGCCGCAGACAGGTGCTGCAACGACAAAGCGCGGGTGAATCACCCTTGGCGAGGAAAAGCAGGTATACGGAGAGCTCAGCATGACAGACAACCAAACGATGCAGTCGATTCGCTGGCTGGCTTGCGTCAAGAAATCATGCTGGCGTGCGAAGAAATGTAAAGCCGAGTATAGATGTAATTGAGAATGATTGTTATTTATTTGTGATTCGGCTTACAGAGCCTAAAAAGCGACATCTGAAGTTCTTCCCATCATTGGGCCATTGCCTGCCTGGCGGACGCCTGAAGGCCCTTCCTGGAGCGGTGGGCGACTCATCGCCGGGGCAGACCGGTATTCCCCTGAGCCCTACCTGGTGCGCAAGCTAGTTCTTCTTCTCTTCTGCACACGCTCTATTGCGACCACCAAGGATGGCAGCTGAACTGGCTGAAGCGGCGAGTGCATTGTGTGCAGGATGCTTAGGATCTGGCACAGGACACCTTCATGCGTCTTCTCAGGCAGTACTCGCAGGAATTGCAGGAGCGTGCTTTTTTGCCGCTGTGTTGGCGGGCGGAATGGGCAGCCGCGATGCACAGGCCCTGCATGGGCTCTCTGGCCGTTCTGGTCTCTTTGCTGTTGTGGTTCACCTCGACTCAGGTGAGCGACGATGTCGGCATGTCGGGCCTGCTCTACGGACTGATGGTCTGGATGCTCCTGCCGCAGGTCCTGCTTCACCGGGATCCCGTGGCTGCCGCCGTGCTGCTGCTTGTCATGGGCTGGCTCCCTGGAACGTCTGCGACGGTATCGATTACCAACAATTGTCGGCATTGGCCTGCAGACTTCGGAGTTGCAACGCACAATGCCATCCTGTGTTTTTTTACCGTCGTGATCATGTCCGATTCTTCTGCGGCTTTGCCAGCCAGTCTGACACCATCCATGCGCGATGTGCTGCGTCGCATGGAGCGGGCCGCGCGCACTCCCATGCATCAGCTCGGTGCGGAAGCTGCCAAGGCGGCTTATGAAGCTGGCGCCGGCGTGCTTGAGATCCCCAAGCAGGCCTTGCCCCGTGTGGAGGACCTGCAGATTCCCGCACGCGACGGAGCGAATCTGCCGGCCCGCCTCTATGCTCCTGTGACCCGCGATGAAGCCCCCGCTGCGGGCTTGCCTGCGCTGCTGTATCTGCATGGTGGCGGCTTTACGGTAGGCAGCGTGGCCACGCATGACCAGCTTTGCCGCCAGCTGGCACACCTGGCGGGTTGCATGGTTGTGTCGCTGGACTACCGCCTGGCGCCGCAGTTCCAGTTCCCCGTTGCACATAACGATGCCTGGGATGCGCTGCAGTGGCTGACGACCCATGCGGCGAGCCTGGGGGCGGATGGCAGCCGCATGGCTGTCGGCGGCGACAGCGCCGGCGGTACGCTGGCGGCAGCCTGTGCCATCGAAGCGCGCAACACCGGCCTCAAGCTTGCCTTGCAGCTGCTGATCTATCCGGGAACCACGGCGCACCAGGATACCGACTCCCATCGCCGCTTTGCCCATGGACTGGTTCTTGAAGAAGCTTCCATCACCTGGTTTTTTGCGCAATATATCGCCAGACGCCAGGATCGCGAGGATTGGCGCTTCGCTCCTTTGCTGGCCCCCGATGTCGACGATGTCGCACCCGCCTGGATCGGCCTGGCCGAGTGCGATCCCCTTGTGGACGAGGGCGTGGAATATGCTGACAAGTTGCGCATGGCAGGCGTGCCTGTGGATCTGGAAATCTACAAGGGCGTGACCCATGAGTTCGTCAAGATGGGCCGCGTGATTGCCGAGGCGCGTCAGGCGCACCGTGACATGGCGCAGGCCTTGCGCGGCGCGTTTGGATTGAATTGAAACCAGAGTGAGAACCATGAATCGACAGGACTTTCGCAGCTTTACCCGTATCGAGGTGCGCTGGGCCGAAGTGGACGCGCAGAAGATCGTCTTCAATGCCCACTATCTGATGTATGCCGATGTGGCCATCACCAACTACTGGCGCCAGCTGGCCATTCCTTACGAGGCAGGCTTTGCATCGCTGGGCGGCGAGCTGTTTGTGAAAAAGGCCAGCACGGTCTATCACGGCTCGGCCACTTTGGGCGATGTGCTGGATGTCGGCATCCGCTGCGTCAAACAGGGCAATACCTCGCTTCAGTTCGAGGCAGGCATCTTCCGAGGCATGGAGCTGCTCAACACCGTGGAGCTGGTCTATGTGTTTGCCGACGCGGCGACGCAGACCCCCAGGCCCGTTCCCCAGGCCATGCGGGATCTGCTCACGGCCTATGAAGCAGGGCAGGAGGTCGTCACGCTGCGCTCGGGCAGCTGGAACGATTTGGGGCGCGACGCCGAGCGCCTGCGCCTGGCCGTGTTTGTGCGCGAGCAGGGCGTGCCGCGCGAGATCGAGATCGACGAGCTCGACCCTGTGGCGCGTCATGTGGTCTTGTTCAACGGCTTGAACCAGCCCGTGGCCACGGGCCGGCTGGTCAGCGATGCGCCGGGCGTGGGGCGTATCGGCCGCATGGCCGTGGATCGCAGCGTGCGCGGCGGCCGCTGGGGGCGCATGGTGCTCGAAAGCCTGATGGATGCGGCGCGCGATCGCGGTGACAAGGAAATCGTGCTGCACGCGCAGCGCCATGCTGAAGCCTTCTATTTGCGCGCAGGCTTTACGCCGGTAGGCGAGCCTTATGAGGAGGCCGGCATTCCCCACATCACCATGTGCAAAGTACTTTGATACATTTTTTTTTGATAGCTTATAGCGCTTTATCTGTAGGCGTTCAAGCCCGATTTGATGCTTGATGTGAAGGAGCACCCATGGCAAGAATCATGACCGTCCTCTGTCTGATCGGGGTGGCGGCGGCTGCCTATGTGGCTTATCGCTACGGGGTCTTCTGAGTCTGTTCGGGCGAGGTCCGGGACAGAGGTGACCGGGCGGCTGAAGGTGGGGGCCACCCGCTGGCGAGAGCGCTCTGCGGCGGCCTGCTTCGCAGGCCTTGCCGCACGCAGGCTCGAAGCCTGTTCTTTTTAGCCTGCGTGCCGGCAGCTTTACTGCAGCTGATCCTTCAGCGCGGTGATGGCCTTCTGGGCGCAGGCTTCGTCCAGATGGCCGCCAGGCGCACCGGCCACGCCAATGGCACCAAGGGTTTCATTGCCGGTCTTCAGGGGCACGCCGCCCAGCACCATGGCCAGCAGCACGCCAAAGCGGTCCACACCGAGGCGCTGGCGTTGTAGCCGTCGGCGCTGCAGGCCGCCACGGTCTGCTGGGCCAGCTGCACGGCGCTGGTGCTGGCAATGCTGGGGGTGGAGGCGGTCGCTGCAGCTGCGCTGCGGGCTCCAGCAAAGTCTGGCCGTTGAGGCGTCGCAGCCCACTGCCATCCGGCAGGACTTTGTCGTCCAGCAAGTGGGAGGAATCAATGCGAACGCAGAGCCAGCCTTCGGGGTCTGCTATCTTTTTTAGGAAAAGATAATGACCCAGGTGCAAGTAAAGTTTAGCGGTGGCCGGGCCCGCACTGCCAGACCTGCGGCAGTGCGGGCCCGAGACGTTCAGATATCCGCCAGCAGCTCGTAGGGCAGGGGCAGGACCTGCAGCCCGATGCCCTTGCCTGCATCGGCGCTCTGGCCTTCGGCCAGCGCCGCATGGGCAAACAGATCGTCGCGGCTGGAAGAGGCAATCTGCATCGAGACGATGGCATCCCAGCCGCCTTGCACAGCTGCTGCTGCCTGCACCACGGTGCCGGTTGCTTGCTCGAGGTCTTCGACGCTGAAGACTTCCTGGCCGACGCTCAGAGCCTGCTCGGCATGAACCAGATAGGCGCGGCGCTTGAGCGTGCCGCGGAACTGGCTGCGGGCCACCACTTCCTGGCCGGGGTAGCAGCCCTTCTTGAAGTTAACGCCGCCCAGGGATTCGTAGTTCAGCATCTGAGGCACGAAGGCATCGACCACGGGAGCCGATAGCGTGGCCACGCCGCTCTGGACTTCGGACCATTGCCAGAGGTCTTCGCTCAGCAACTGTCCTTCGGGGGCCTGGCCCGCAGGGCCTACCCAAAGCGCACGCTGGTTGCCTGCAGCGGGGTAGAGCGCGATCACATGGGCATCGCCTTGCTGCTTGAGCGCCCAGGCGGCCGCATTCTTGCCGGCAAGCTGCTCGGCGGCCTGGCCAGCCAGGCCGTAGAGGGCGAAGTCAGCCGTCGCATCGCTGAGCTTGCACTGGGCGCGCAGCACAAACATGGACAGGCGCTTGAGCGTGGGGGCCAGCAGGCTGCGGTCACAGATCAGCACGATTTCATCAGCGCTGCGCCTGAAGCCGATGAAGCTGGCCAGCATGCGGCCCTTGGCCGTACAAAAAGCCGCAAGGCGGGCCTGATCGAACTTGAGCAGCGCGAAATCGTTGCTCAACTGGCCGTGGAGAAAGCTGGCTGCGTCGGCGCCAACGGCGCGGATGACACCAAGGTGGGAAATGGGGGTAATGCCGTTCAGGGGCAGCGTCTTGGGCTGGGTCATGGCTGAATTATGATCGTCGCTCTGTGTACTGATGGATCTAGCTTGTGCGTGCCCTTATTCGAGCACTGATATTTTTGCTGCTTCTGGCTGCCCTCGCGGCCGGCGGCGCCTGGTGGTGGCTGAACCAGCCGCTGCAGCTGTCCGAGCCCAATCTGGAGCTGGAGATAGAGCCCGGCACCACGCCGCGTGGCGTGGCGCAGAACGTGGTCAAGGCCGGGGTGCAAACCGATGCGCGCCTGCTCTATGCGTGGTTTCGCTTCTCGGGCAAGGACCGCGCCATCAAGGCCGGCAACTACGAACTGAGCACGGGTCTCACACCTTATGTGCTGTTGCAAAAGCTGGCGCGGGGCGAGGAAAGCCTGCGTGCGCTGACTCTTGTCGAAGGCTGGAACTGGCGTCAGGTGCGAGCGGCGCTGGCGCGTGAGGAATTCCTCAAGCAGGACAGCGCAGGGCTCAGCGACGAAGCCGTGATGACGGCACTGGAGCGCGCGGGCGTGCCGCCCGAAGGCCGCTTCTTCCCAGATACCTATACCTACGCCAAGGGCAGCTCGGACATGGCCGTGCTGCGCCGTGCGCTGCATGCCATGGATCGCCGTCTGGCTGATGCCTGGGCCATGCGGGCGGCCAATACCCCGCTCAAATCCGCCGATGAAGCCCTGATTCTGGCCAGCATCGTGGAAAAGGAAACCGGTCGCGCTGCAGACCGGGCGCAGATTGCCGGCGTTTTCTCCAACCGCCTGCGCATAGGCATGCGCCTGCAGACCGATCCTTCGGTGATCTATGGCGTGGGGGCCAGCTTTGACGGCAATCTGCGCAAGCGCGATCTGCTGGAGGACACACCCTGGAACACCTATACCCGTGCGGGCCTGCCCGTCACGCCGATCGCGATGCCCGGCAAGGCGGCGCTGATGGCGGCCGTGCAGCCCGATCAGACCAAGGCTCTGTATTTCGTGGCCAAGGGCGACGGCACCAGCCATTTCAGCGCCTCGCTGGACGAGCACAATAGAGCCGTCAACCGCTACCAGCGCGGTCAGTGAGCAATCTTTGAGGGTGCAAGGCCGTGGCCTGTGCCCTGTGTCGAATCAAACAACTGGTGCCGCCATGCGCCGCACTAGAGGAAATATCAGTGAGTACAGCTTTACCCAAGGGTCTGTTCATCAGTTTTGAAGGCATCGACGGTGCGGGCAAGTCCTCGCATATCGAGGCACTGGCCCAGGCTTTTCGCGAGCAGGGCCGAGTGGTCACGCTGACGCGCGAGCCCGGCGGCACGCCGCTGGCCGAAAAGCTGCGCGCCCTGATGCTGCATGACGCCATGGACCCGCTGACGGAGGCGCTGATCGCCTTCGCGGCCCGGCGCGACCATCTGGTGCAGGTCATAGAACCGGCGCTGGCGCGCGGCGAGGTGGTCATCAGCGACCGCTTCACCGATGCCACTTTTGCCTACCAGGGCGCGGGCCGTGGCTTCAGCTGGGAGCAGCTGTCAGCTCTGGAGCGCATGGCGCAGACCGGTACTGCGCTGCAGGCAGGGCAGGCCCCGGATTTCATGCGCGAGCCCGACATGACGCTGTGGTTTGACCTGCCCGCCGAAGTGGCGGCCGAGCGCCTGGCCACGGCCCGTGTTCCCGACCGCTTCGAAGCCCAGCCCGGCGAGTTCTTTGCCCGCGTGGCCCAAGGCTATGCCGAGCGCGCCCGGACTGCGCCTCAGCGCTTTGTGCGCATCGATGCCCATGCCAGCCGCCACGCCGTGTGGCAGCAGATCACCCAGGCCGTGGTGCGCAAGGGCTGGCTGGCCATCATGGTGGGCAGCAAGCCATGAGTGCCGTCGACGTCGAAGCGCCCTGGATCGCCGCGCAGCGTGGCCGCCTGCTGGCCCAGCGTGGTCATGCCTGGCTGCTGCAAGGGCCTTCGGGTCTGGGCCAGTACGCTCTGGGACTGTCGCTGGTGCGCGCCTGGCTTTGCGAGCAGCCGTCTGCGCAAGGCGCTTGCGGCCACTGCGCCAGCTGCCATGCCATTGAGGTGCGTGCCCATGCCGATCTGTGCGTGCTCATGCCCGAGGTGCAGATGATGGAGCTGGGCTGGCCGCTGCCGGAAAAAGCCCAGGCCGACATCGACGACAAAAAGCGCAAGCCCAGCAAGGAAATCCGCGTGGAAGCCATGCGCGATGCCGTGGAGTTCTGCCAGCGCACCAGCGCGCGCGGACGCGGCAAGGCCGTGCTGGTCTACCCTGCCGAGCAAATGAATGCGATTACCGCCAACGCCCTGCTCAAGACGCTGGAGGAGCCGCCCGGAGACACCCGCTTCGTGCTGGCCAGCGAGGCAGCGCACCAGTTGCTGCCCACCATTCGCAGCCGCTGCCTGACGCACACCATGACCTGGCCTGCGGCGGCCGAGGCCGCGCAGTGGCTGCAGGCGCAAGGTTTGAACGAGTCGGATGCCGCTGCGGCCTTGCAGGCTGCCGGCGGCCGACCCGGCGATGCGCTGCGCATGGCGGCGGACGCGGGCAAGGCCGCCGCCTGGGCGCAACTGCCAAGGCAGCTGGCCAAGGGGGATGTGGCTGCGCTGGCGGCTTTTGCACCGGTGGATGCCGTGCAGGCGCTGCAGAAAATCTGCCACGACCTGATGGCTCTGGCCGGTGGCAGCGAGCCCCGGTATTTCTCGCCTGCCGATCTGCCGGGCAAGCCGCTGCCCATGCCGCTGCTGGCCGAATGGTCACGCGAGCTGGTGCAGGCAGCGCGCACGGCCGATCACCCCTTCAATGCCGGGTTGATGATGGAGGCTCTGGCCTCCAGGGCGCGGGCCGTGCTGATCTCGGGCAAAGCCGCCAGAGCCGTGCGCTAGGTCATGAAGCACGGTTTGGCCAAAATATTTCCGGGTGTTAACCTCGCCACTACCGCCGCCCGGCTGCCACAAGAATTCCGCTACCCACTATGAACGCAACTACCACCCCTCGTCCCAGCGTGATGCAGCTGGCGATCAAGGAAAAAGCGGCACTGTATGCCGCCTATATTCCGTTGTTCGCCGAAGGGGGGATTTTTGTGCCCACGCAGCGTGACTATCGTTTGGGCGATGATGTCTATGTGCTGCTGACCCTGCCCGACGATCCGCAGCGCTACCCGATCGCGGGCCGTGTGGCCTGGGTGACGCCCGAGCGTGCTTCCGGCAACCGAACCCAGGGCGTGGGCATCCAGTTTCCCAAGGATGCCAAGTCCGCCGAACTCAAGGCCAAGATCGAGCAGATTCTGGGCACGGCCCTGAGCTCCGAGAAGCCGACCCAGACAATCTGATTTTTAACACTGGCGCGCTCCCACATCAGAGACGCCGAGCAAGAGCCGTCTCGCAGCGATGGCGTCGTCCCCTGGGGAAGCGGCGCAGCCGCTCAGGAGCGGTCCAATTTCTATGTTTACCGATTCCCACTGTCACCTGAATTTCCCCGAGCTGAGCGCCAATATCGCGCAGATCCGCGAAGCCATGGCTGCTGCCAAGGTCACGCGCGCGCTGTGCATCAGCACGACGATGGAAGAGTTTCCCGAAGTGCACCAGCTGGCGCTGGACTACGACAATTTCTGGGCCACCGTGGGCGTGCACCCCGACACCGAGGACATGACCGAGCCCAGCGTGCAGGACCTGGTGGAGCGCGCTGCGCTGCCGCGCGTGGTGGCGATCGGCGAGACCGGGCTCGATTACTACGGCATGGAAGACCGCAAGGGCGGTCGCACGATTGCCGATCTGGAATGGCAGCGCGAGCGTTTCCGCACGCATATCAAGGCGGCGCAGATCACGCAAAAGCCGCTGGTCATCCACACCCGCAGCAGCTCCGACGACACCCTGGGCATTTTGCGCGAGTGCGGCGAGGCGGATTCCGCCACCCAGGCCGGCGGGGTGTTTCACTGTTTCACCGAAACCGCCGAAGTGGCCCGTGCCGGGCTGGACATGGGTTACTACATCTCCCTGTCGGGCATCGTGACCTTCAAGAATGCCCAGCATCTGCGCGACGTGGCGGCCTTCGTTCCGCTGGACAGGCTGTTGATAGAAACCGACAGTCCTTATCTAGCGCCCGTGCCCTACCGCGGCAAGACCAATAATCCTTCATATGTGCCCTTTGTGGCCAAGCAGATTGCCGAGGTGCGCGGCATTTCCATCGAGGAGGTGGCCGCCGCCACCAGTGCCAACTTTGACCGCCTGTTCAAGGGCGTGACCTTGTCAGCGAACTCTGGAGCCAGTGCATGAGTCTTTTTGCTGCCCCATCGATTGCATCATCATTGAGCCGCCGCCAGAGCCTGCGCTGGGCCGGTGCTGCTGTCGTCGGGGTGGCTGGCCTGCCAGGACTGGCACGAGCCAATGACTACGAGGACTATTCGCGGGCGCTGGTCAGCGACAACTCCAGTGCCATGGTGAATCTGATCTTTCGCGGCTTCAACGCCAACACCCTGGATTCGCGCGGGCGGCCGGGGCTGGTGGCGGCCCTGCATCAGGACTCGCTCAAAGTCTTCGATGTGCTGCTCAAGGCGCCGCGCATCGATGTCAATCTGGCCTCGCGCCAGAATGAGACGCCGCTGATGATGGCCTGCATCAAGGGCCATCTCGACATTGTGCGCGAGCTGATCAAGCGCGGTGCCGACGTCAATCGCGAGGGCTGGACGCCGCTGCATTACGCGGCCTCTGCCGATACGCCGCAGACGCTGGACATCATCAAGCTGCTGCTGGAGGAAAGCGCCTATATCGATGCCGCTTCACCGAACGGCAGCACGCCGCTGATGCTGGCCGCCCAGTACAGCAGCGAAGCCGTGGTCAGGCTGCTGCTGCAGGAGGGGGCGGACATCACGCTGCGCAACCAGCGCAATATGACGGCAGCGGATTTCGCCAGGCTGGTGGACCGGCAGTACATGGTCGATCTGCTGGGCAAGGCGCTGCAGCATGAGCGCCGTACCCAGCCCTCGCGCGGGAGCTGGTAGTGGGCGCAGTTCACCGCCGTCATTAATATTTTGATAGCTGCTAGCGCCCAATGAAAAAGGACTTTAGAGTTATTTGACTCTGAAGTCCTTTGTTCATATGCGGTAGCAGCTCTTAAATTTGAGGTTCTCCGGGGGTCGAGCTGCGCACCTGGTTGTGCAGGCGGGCGTAGAGGCCGCCCAGCTCCATAAGTTGTGCATGCGAGCCTTGCTCGGCAATCTGGCCGCGCTCCATGACCACCACGCGGTCCGCATGCTCGATGGTGGACAGGCGGTGGGCGATCACCAGCGTGGTGCGTCCCTGCATCAGCCGGTTCAGGGCTTGCTGGACCAGGCGCTCGGACTCGTTGTCCAGCGCCGAGGTGGCTTCGTCCAGAATCAGGATGGGCGCGTCCTTGTAGAGCGCGCGCGCAATGGCCAGGCGCTGGCGCTGACCGCCCGAGAGCTGGCTGGCATTGTGGCCCACCAGGGTGTGCAGGCCCTGAGGCAGATTGCGCACGAAGTCACCCAGATTGGCCGCCTCCAGCGCGGACCAGACGCGGGCCTCGTCAATATCCTTGCCCAGCGCCACATTGGCCGCGACGCTGTCGTTGAGCATGACCACGTCCTGGCTGACCATGGCGAACTGCTGGCGCAGCGTGTTCAGGTCCCAGTCGGCCACGGGCACGCCTTCCAGAGTGATCTGGCCGCTGGTGGGCGAGAAAAAGCGGGGCAGCAGATTGACCAGCGTGGTCTTGCCGGCACCGGACGGCCCGACCAGGGCCACGACTTCGCCGGCCCTGACGTTCAGGCTCAGGTGCGAGAGGGCCGGAGCCTTGTCCGCGCCGAACTGCACGCTCACATCGCTCAGCTGCAGCGCGCCGCTGACCTTGGCGGAGGGCTTGAAACTGCCGCCTTGCTCGTCGGTGGAGCCTTCGAGCAGGGCCAGGCCACGCTCCAGTGCGGCCACGCCGCGCGTGATGGGGTTGGCCACATCGGCCATGCGGCGAATGGGCGCAATCAGCATCAGCATGGCCGAGATGAAGGCGGCAAAGCCGCCCACGGTCACATCCTGCACGCTGGCCGAGCCGATGGCGGCGCCGCCTTCGCGGCTTTGCCACAGGGCGATGCAGAGAATCACCGACAGCGCAATCGCCGCCAGCACCTGGGTCAGCGGCGTCATGGCGGCCGAGGCGATGGTGGCCTTGGTGTTCAGGCCGCGCAGCTGCCGGCTCAACTCGCCAAAGCGCGACTGCTGCGAAGCCTGGGCACCATGCAGGCGCACCATGCGGTGGGCCAGCACGTTCTCCTCCACCACATAGGCCAGCTCGTCGGTGGCCGTCTGGCTGGACTTGGTGATGCGATAGAGGCGGCGCGACAGCGTCTTCATGACCCAGGCCACACCCGGCACCATGAAGGCCACGATCAGCGTGAGCTGCCAGTTCAGATAGATCAGGTAGCCAAGCAGGGCGATCAGTGTGAAGCCGTCGCGGGAGATACTCATCATGGCCTGCACCAGCTGCTGGGCACCGGTCTGCACCTCGTAGACGATGGTGTTGGACAGCGCCGATGCCGATTGCCTGGAAAACAGGCTCATGTCGGCGGCCAGCAGACGCTCGAACAGCTTCTGGCGCAGACCCAGCATGCCGTCATTGGTGATGCGTGCCAGAGCGTACTGGCCCGTGAACTGGGCCAGGCCGCGAATGACGAACAGGCCGATCAGAAACACCGGCACCGTCCACAGCGCAAGCGAGCCAGCCGTAAAGCCGCTGTCAAGCAAGGGCTTGAGCAGTGCCGGCATGGCGGGCTCGGTGGCTGCCCCCACCAGCGTGGCCAGGATGGCCAGACCCCAGGCCCAGCGCTGGCCCGAGAAATAAGGCGTCAGACGCTTGAGGCGCTGCATCAGCGGCAGCTCGGATGGATTGACGGGGGCTGCTTGAGCGGGAGCTGGGGCAGGGACGGCCTTGGCGGTCTCGCTCGGCGATGGGGACGGTGTGGCTTGCATAAGCGCGTGATTTTAGGGCTTGTGCTTTTGGAGTCCGCACGGATCTCAATAGATGAAATTTGGGATGAAGTTGTAACCAACTATGCCTGTTTGAATATAAAGCGCAAGCCTGCGGCAGAATCGGCGAGGGGATTGCCTCTGCGCTCATGCAGACTCTGGCATGCTCCCGATCTGAAAGTTTTGTGGCACTTGCGTTTGATCACCCTACTGAGCACGTTCTTACATCAGGAATCCGTCAGTGTGTGTAACATTCGCGCTTGTGTTTGTACCGGGCAATTCCGGAAATTTTGATGGCTGCCAATGACTATTGACCGACTTCCATCCCTGACAACCTGGGCGGCAGGGCCGCGCGCTTCCCGCAGAGCCATGCTGGCAACGTTAGCCGCCACGCCGGCCCTTCCGGCACTGGCCCAGTTCAGGGTTGAGGTAACAGGCGTGGGCCTGACACAGTTGCCGATCGCAATTGCCCAGTTCAAGGGAGAGGGCTCGGCCCCACAGAAGATTTCCGCCATCATCCAGGCCGACCTGGAGCGCAGCGGACAGTTCCGCGGCGTGGATGCCTCGGGCCTGGCGCTTGACGAGACCTCACGCCCCGATGTGGCCCAGTGGCGTCAGAAGGGTGCCGATTCGCTGGCGACCGGCAGCATCACGCGTCTGGCGGATGGCCGCTGGGATGTGCGCTTCCGCCTTTGGGATGTGGTCAAGGGCCAGGATCTGGGTGGTCAGGGCTTCGCAGTCACCACCGGCGATCTGCGCCTCGTGGCCCACCGCATTGCCGACTACATCTATGAAAAGCTCACGGGCGAGAAAGGCATTTTCTCCACCCGCATTGCCTATGTGACCAAGGCAGGTGCCCATTACCGCCTGTGGATTGCCGATGCAGACGGCGAGAATGCCCAGTCCGCGCTGTCCAGTCCCGAACCCATCATTTCCCCCGCCTGGGCGCCCAACGGCACGCAACTGGCCTATGTGTCCTTCGAGTCACGCAAGCCCGTGGTCTACGTGCACGATGTGGCCAGCGGCCATCGTCGTCTGCTGGCCAACTTCCGCGGCTCCAACAGCGCTCCCGCCTGGTCGCCCGACGGCAGCCGTCTGGCCGTGACGCTGAGCCGCGACGGTGGCTCGCAGCTGTATCTGCTCAACGCCCAGGGCGGTGAACCCCGCCGTCTCATGCAAAGCAGCGGCATCGATACCGAGCCCTGCTTCTCCAGTGACGGCCGCACCATTTACTTTGTCAGTGATCGTGGCGGTGCGCCTCAGGTCTACAAGGTCTCGTCCTCGGGCGGCAGCGCCGAACGCGTGACCTTCACCGGCAACTACAACATCTCGCCCGCCATCAGCCCCGACGGCAAATGGCTGGCCTATGTCTCCCGCGTAGGCGGCGGCTTCAAGCTCCAGGTCATGGATCTGGCGACAGGCACAGTGAACTCCGTCACGGACACCACGGCGGACGAAAGCCCGAGTTTTGCACCCAATAGCCGTCTGATTGTTTACGCCACCATTCAGGGCGGCCGTGAAGCGCTCATGACCACCACGCTGGACGGCAAGATCAAGGCGCGTCTGGCCGGTGCAAGTGGAGACATACGTGAGCCCGACTGGGGCCCGTTTCAAAAACACTGATCTGAAGTTTGCTTTCCCTCTTTCTTTCTAGTGATGAAGTCCGTTGTGGACTGTTCGGAGAAATCTCATGTTGACTATCAAACGTCTTTCCCTGGCTTTGGCTGTGACCGCGCTGGTCGCAGGTTGCAGCTCTGGCGTCAAGCTGGACGACAAGCCCGTTGACGGTTCGCTGTCCAGCCAGGGTGCTGGCGCAAGCGGCCAGGGCCAAAGTGGCGTGTCGGGCGTGGACCTGACAGGTTCCGCCGCTTCCAAGGCCGGCCCTCAGGGCGTCAGCCGCATCGTCTACTTCGACTTTGACAGCTACTCTGTCAAGGCTGATGCACAGCCCCAGATCGAAGCCCATGCCAAGTTCATCAAGGCCAACCCCGCAGCCAAGGTGCAGCTGGAAGGCCATACCGACGAGCGCGGCGGCCGTGAATACAACCTGGCCCTGGGTCAAAAGCGCGCTGAAGCCGTGCGCCGCTCCCTGGGCCTGCTGGGCGTGAACGACGCTCAGGTTGAAGCGGTGAGCTACGGCAAGGAAAAGCCCGCTGCTGAAGGTCATAGCGAAGACGCTTACGCCCAAAACCGTCGCGTTGAAATCAACTACCGTTAATGATGAAGCAGGCCTTGTTGACTCTCCGTCACGCAACGCTGCCTCGCTTGGTGGCGGTCGGCTTGCTGGCCGGCTCTGCCATCAGCGCCCATGCAGCCCTGTTTGGTGATGACGAGGCGCGCCGCGCCATCATCGAACTGCGCCAGCGCGTTGACAGCCTGCAGCAATCGCAGGAGCAAACCCGCCGCAGCCTGCTGGACCTGCAGTCGCAGATCGAGTCGCTCAAGTCGGACCAGGCCAAGCTGCGAGGTCAGAACGAGCAACTGACACGCGATGCCGCAGAGCTGCAGCGTGGCCAGAAAGATCTGGCCAAGGGCTTTGACGAGCGGCTGCGCCAGTTCGAACCCGTCAGCGTGACTGTGGACGGCGTGGAGTTCACTGCCGATCGCAACGAGCAGCAGGAATTCGAGCAGGCTCTGGGCATGTTCCGTTCGGGCAAGTTCCCCGAGGCCGGTCAGGCCTTCGCCGCTTTCCTGCGCCAATGGCCCAAGAGCGGCTATACACCGTCGGTACGCTTCTGGCTGGGCAACTCGCAGTACGCCACGCGCGACTACAAGAATGCCATCGCCAATTTCCGTTCGGTCATGACCAATGCACCCATGCATGCCCGTGCACCCGAAGCGGCCCTGTCCATCGCCAACTGTCTGGTGGAACTCAAGGACACCAAGGCAGCTCGCAAGACCCTGGAAGAGCTGCTGCAGGCCTATCCGAACTCGGAAGCCGCAGGGATTGCCAAGTCCAAGCTGGCGACGCTCAAGTAATGGCCGAATATTCTCAGCCTCAAGCGGAAACAGCGCCCCAGTCCGGCGCTGTTTTTTCTATGGAAGAAGCAGATGTGCAGCGCCGCTTTGGCGGTTTGGAGCGCCTCTACGGCGTGCAGGGGGCAGCCCGGATTCGTGCGGCCCATGTGGTGGTGGTTGGTGTGGGCGGAGTCGGTTCATGGACGGCCGAGGCTCTGGCGCGCAGCGGCGTGAGCCGCTTGACTCTGATCGATATGGACCATGTGGCCGAGTCCAATATCAATCGCCAGATCCACGCGCTGACCAGCACTGTCGGTCAGGCCAAGATCGATGCCATGCGTGATCGCATCGCCGAGATCAATCCAGCCTGCGAGGTCAATTGCATCGATGAATTTGTCGATCCAGACAACTGGCAGCAACTCTTGCCGGCAGATGTTGATGCGGTGATAGATGCTTGCGATCAGATCAAGGCCAAGGCCGAAATGGCGGCGCATGCGCGCAAAACCAGGCAGTGCTTTATCTCCGTTGGTGCCGCAGGCGGCAAGCGCATGGCCCACTTGGTGGACATTGCAGACCTGAGTGCGACAACCCATGATCCGCTTCTATCGCAGCTGCGCTACCGGCTGCGCAAGCAGCATGGCGCTCCCAAGGATGGCAAGCGCATGGGGGTGACTTGTGTTTTCAGCCGCGAGGCCGTGGCACCACCTGATGCGTCTTGCTCGATCGAAGGCGGTGATGGCAGTCTCAACTGCCACGGCTATGGCTCGGTCGTGGCTGTAACCGCGACCTTTGGTCAGTGCGCAGCAGGCTGGGTACTTGATCAATTGGCTCGCAAACCAAGCTAATCCAACTAATTCAAGAATTAGGCAAAGAGCCGGGAAAAGTAGATTACAATAACGTCATTCCACTGATTAGGCAACTACTGCTTTTGATGTGTGGCAGGGTCTTTAGCTCAGTCGGTAGAGCAGCGGACTTTTAATCCGTTGGTCGCGAGTTCGAATCTCGCAGGACCCACCAGAATGCATAAGCCGCTACAGCTATTAAAGTTGTAGCGGCTTTTATGCTTTATGTGTCCGTATATGTGACGCGTCTCATATCCAGTGATCTCATACAGTGGTCATACAGTCATTACGGCTGTCTCGTTGGGCTGAGCAGTCGCCCGCCATCGAGCCTTGATGTAGCGCTCCGTTGTTGCCTTGTCGGAGTGGCCGCAGAGCAACTGAATCTGCTCGATAGGTGTCCCAGCCAGCCACATATCAGTGGCACCTTTGCCCTTTAGGTCCCGGAAGCCGAATGAGGCCATGGGCGGGATATTCTTGGATGCCCTGATCTCGTTTGCGGTCCTTATGGCTTTGCCGAGCATGGAATTGATGCCACCGTAGGTGTACCCAGTGCCCGCTCGGGTGTGCACCAGAGGTTGGTCCATCTGTGGATTTGTGCCCACGGCACGGTTGATAAGCTTTTCCAAACCCTCGGTCATCGCAATCTTCAGCCTTGTGCCTGTCTTTCCCTGCTCGAAGGTGATGATGCGATTTCCCGTGTGTGGGTCGCGTGCGAGGACTTTTGGCGTCCAGTAGATGATGTCGCTTTCCGGGCGCTGTAGCGTGCGGTAGGTCAGCTCCATCAGCACGCGCACCTGGGGCCAGGCCAAGGCATAGACCTCCTGATATTCTTGATGGGTGACATACCGGTCGCGCTTTTTCTCCGAGTTTTCGCGCGTGCCGCTTTTTTGCATACACGGGTTGATCTTGAGGCCGGGACATTTGTTTGTGCGAATCAGCCAGGACAGGCACGAGCTCAGACATGCCTTTTCCCGATTGGCTCGCACTCCACGCTCAGCCGCAGAGCCTGCGTCCAAATAGGCTTGGACGTGGTGGGGCTCAATGTGCTCAGGGAGCATAGCTCCAAAGAACACTTTGAGCGGCTCGGAGTCTTTTGTGTAGTCGGAGAGAGTCCGCGGCGCGAGGTCTTTTATGGACACCCGTTGTTGGCAGTCCACCAAGAATTGATCCAGCCAGTACGCGGTGGTGCCATAGTTGTCAGCTGGGCTGTTGTAGACAGCAGCTCGCTCCTTCGCGGTACGGATATCGGTGCCCATGCGCTCCCACCGGCCGTCCCTATGGCGGTAGTAGAAGGCGTTGTGTTTGAAGGAAAGGCGAGTGCCCGCGAGACCCATAGGATCTCCATCTTTACGTGCTCGTCCCATGTTTTCTCTGTTTGAAGAAGGATTGCAGCCCGATTACGTTAGGTGTGGATGAGACTGCGCTCGTGCTTTGACCTGTGGTCACGGCAGTGCTGCCGGTCATGACTCTGTCGAACTCAGTGCGCGCGACAAGAGGGCGACCGCTGGGCTTTGGCTTTACCACCATGCCAAGGCGCTCCAGAAAGCGGATCTGTGCAGCTCCATTTTTCAGTGGAGAACAGATCTCATTAATCTCCGCATCGGTGAGGTATGGCCATGGATTGTTCATGTGCGTCTCCATGAAAAAGCCCCGCACTAGGCGGGGCTTGGGGTAATTGGTGAGGGTGAGTAGCTACTCGACCCACTTTGTGCCAGGTGGGGTTTCAAGTGGCTTGATAAATACCGCCTCGTCCTCGATCTCGCCGAGCACTGGGATGCGGCGAAGGCTCGGTGTCTTGATTTGGCTGAGCTTTTCAATTATTTCCGCTGCTTTCAATGCAGTTGCGTCACCCAGGCGGAGTGCGGTAACCAGGTCATGAAGTTCAGCGGGAGGAATGCCCAATCCTTTCAGATTAGGTTTGCTCTCGGTTGCAGACCCTTCAGTGCTGGCGTCCGCGTCCGATTCAATAATTCCGTGTGCTCTCTCAATTAATCGAGTGCATGCGAGAGGAAACGACCCTTCTTGCACATCACCTCCCAGAGCCTTGCTGATCTGCTCAAGTGTGAGTGGCGAGCGCTTAGGTGTTTGTCCACTTTCTAGAGCGGAAATTGCAGGTGCAAGCAGACCCTCTGCAATGCGCTTAGCTGCCTCTGCATCTTGAACTCCACCAGTAGCCAGGTTTTTATACAGATGGCGCAGGTTCGCCAGTGCTGTAGTGTGCTGTGCTTCGCTCACGGTTGATTCCTTTCAATCGATACTGATTATATATACAGTGTTTTAAGGCTGCAAAGGGCGTACTAAGTGCTTGCCGGGGTCACACCAAAAATGAACCCCGATCAGTGGCGGGCCGGGTGGTGATGGTCAGGCGGCTTTTCGGAGCTGGCCTGCCTCGCTGTAGTTCGCGGCCACGATCAGCCGCATGGGTAGGGGGCTGACGCTGTTGCCGGCCATTCGCACCTGTGCCGTTTTCGTCAGGGGCTTGCCTGCGGCCGTGCGGTCGATGATGTAGTTGGGCGGGAAGTCCTGAGCGTTGTAGAGCTCGCGCGGCACCAGCATGCGCAGCGTGATGTCTACGATCACCCAGGGCTCTCCCTTGAGCCAGACCGTCACCAGTGCGAGGCGGTCGCGCGTGGTGATTGTTGTGACCGGCTCGCGCAGATCAGACCATTGCCCGCCGCTGCCGTGGTACCGCATGAGGAATGCAGCACAGCGCAGGGCGCCGGCTTCATGCTCCGGGCTCAGGGTCTGCTGCTCCAGCTTGGCGGTAATCAGCTGCTGTTGGCTGCCGCTGGTCGTGACCGTGGACATGCCCTCTCGCAGATCCCTCGCCGGCGTGGTGTTGAATCCACCATTCGCCTGCACCATGAAGGCCGTGGCAAGGCTCTGCCCGCCACCGCTGGCGGTGATGGTGCCGATGGGGCCCCTGATGTCGTTGGCGCCGTGACTGCGGCGCTTTGTGTTGCCTGAGCCTTCGCCGTGGCCGGCCTGTACCAAGTAGGCTGAGGCGGTGGCAAATTTGTTGCCGCCAGCGACCACCGTGCCCAAAGCCTGCCTCAGATCCAGAGCGCGAGGCTCTTGGCCTTCTCGCTCTCCGTAGCCCATCTGAACCAACGAGGCAGCAATCAGGCCTATCGTTGTGCCAGTACCGGGCCGGACTGGATTACCGCCAGCGGTCACGGTGGGCACGGGCTCGCGCAGATCCACGCCGACAGAGCCGGTGTTGAACTTGGTGATGAAGGCCGCGTGTGCTGCAGCTGGGGCAATGAATGGATCTTTGCTGCCGATCACATACTTCTGCATGCCATGGGCAATGCGGCGCATCGTGGCCTCGGCCAGATCCTTCTTGCGGCCGAAAATGCTGGCACCGGGAATGCTCCAGTCGATGCAGTCGGCAGCCGGCATGTGCGGTTTGAGTTTGCCCACGGGCTTTTTTGCGTGGGTTTTCTCGGGCCAGATGATGGGCAGCCCATCGCAGCGGGCGATCATGTACAGGCGCGTGCGTGTGCTGTGGCTGCCCAGGTCTGCATTGCATATCACGCGCCATTCCACCTTGTAGCCAAGGTCTCGGAGACTCTGCACAAAACGATCCCAGGTTTTTCCCAACTGATTCTTGTCGGGAACGAGAAACTGGTTGCGACGCGGCACACGCTCGCCCGGATCTGCCACACGGTAAGTCGTTTTGCCGTTGACGTCCGTAATCTTGTCCAGCGTGATGACTCGGCCCGTTGCTGGGTCGCGCTTGGCGATCAGACGCGACCAGTGCAGCATTTGCTCGACATTCTCCAGCGTGATTACATCGGGCCTGGTGACACCAGCCCAGCGAATCACGATCCAGGCCAGAGAGCGAATTTCCGTGGATCGGGGTTGCCCTCCCAGCGCCTGGCTGTGGTGCGTGCAGTCTGGTGAGGCGTGAAGCAGGCCTACTGGCCGGCCGCCCGTGACAGTGCGCGGGCAGACTTCACGAATGTCTGCGCGATGGTGGCGCGTCTGCGGGTGATTGATCGTATGCATGCCGATGGCATCGGCGTCGTGGTTGATTGCATCATCAACCGGGCGGCCGATGGCCTGCTCAATGCCTGTGCTGGCACCACCGCCACCGGCAAACAGGTCAATCACCAGCTTGGCAGACAGTGCCAGCACAAATTGAGGGGTAAGCATAGGGCTCCAGAAATGACAAAGCCCGCTCAGTGGCGGGCTGTGATGGGTGGCGCGGTCAGTGGCCGCATGGCAGGCTGCCGTCTGGCAGCGGTATGCAGAGATTGAAGGTCGCCAGCCACTGCAGGCCGGCGTCGGTGTGGAAGGGGTAGGGGCAGGCCTCGTTGGGCGTGCGGCCTGCTTGATAAGCCTCACGGGCTTCGGCCTCTACCTGGGCTTTGGGGATCAGCACCTCGCCACCGGCCCAGGTGGTCTTGAAGGCGTCAGCCATGGGCGTGAGCGGGTGCCTGGGCCATTTGGCGCACAGCCTGCTCGAAGCTCATGCTGCGCACGGGGCAGCGTTGCGGCTGGGTGTTGGCCAGGATCAGGGTGTCATGGCGCGGCAGCTGGCGGGCGCTGGTCAGGCCTTCGCAGTCGGTGTCATAGACCTTGCTGAGGCCGAAATGCTGCTGCAGGCGTGCTGTCTGGCTGGCTTTACCGCAGCCTTTGGGGCCGAAGATCACGATAGAACGGGTGGGCATGGCGTTGCTCCTTTGCAGGTTTGAGGGGGCGCAGCGCTTGCTGCAGCTCGGTTTGAAAGTAGGTGTTGAGAGAGGGCCCAGGCGTGGCGGCAGTCGCCGCCTGGCTCTGCATCAGGCGCAGCAGGCGGCTGCGCTGTCGGTCGCGGTGCTGCAGCTCGTGCAGAACGGTGTCTATCGGATGCATCGGCAGGAGATCCCCAATCCCAGGTGGCCCAGCTCGACAAAGCCGTGGTCAAACGCTTCGGCGGTGCTGCGGGCAATGTGTTGGATGGAGACGCAGCCACATGTCAGGACAAAAACGCGCATGGCGGTGGTTCCTAGAAAAGTGGCAGGGTCAGGTGATTGGTGGTGCCGGCGCGCACGCGCTTGATGGTCATCAGCGCCGGGCCGTGCTGGGTGCGGCGGCGCTGCTGCTTGGCCTGGGCTGCCTGCTCGGCTGCGATGCGCTCGCGCGCCTTGGCGAAGGTTTCGGCAATGTTGGTGCTGCCGGAATGGATGTACTGGAATGCCGCGCTGGTGATCGGGACGCTGGGCAAGGTGTGGCGTGCTGCTTGCATGGGGTTCTCCGGTTGAGGGCAAAAGAAAAGCCCGCTCAGTGGCGGGCTTCGGGGTTGGTGAATAGCTTGGTTCCGGGCCATGCGTAGAGCAGAAGGCCGTCTTTCCGCGCACTGCGCAGGCTGTTGTTGACCTCGTCCGTTAAGCGCTGCTCCGAGCTGAACAAGGCATAAGCGGTTACCTTGTCCAGCTTCCTGAGCTTGAGATTCAAGTGATGGAGGGCCACATAATTTGCGAGATCTCTCAAGTACGCTGCAACCCAGAAATGGGGGTGATCACTTGAGGTCAATTCTGGGTATTGCATGCTCAGGTGCTCGGCCTTTGGGGCGCTGCGGCGGGCGGGTGCTTTTCGCTCGGTGGTGGCGGATGTTGCCATGGTCATTGGCTCCATGAAAAAGCCCGCTCAGTGGCGGGCTTGGGGTGGTTCTTCAAGGCTTTCCTCTGGATTTTTGAGAATGAGCTCTTGAATGAGGGTGCAGGTCAGCCGTATGCCGAAGCTCCAGAGCCATCCAGCCCATGCAAAGACTGCAAGTTCTACGACGCGAAGAACCTTGCCGTGAATCTTTCTCAGGCGGCTGAATTTTTTTGCTGACTCATTGATTTCATCGCGCATTCCCTTGTTGAAAAGCATGAGTGTCAGAAGCAGCACCATGATGGTGTTGATAATCCCTATCCAGACGCCGGCGAGCTCTAGCAGGCGCGGGCCGTAGCTGGGTTGCGCATAGGTGGCCCAAGCGATGCAGGCCAGCACACACCAATGGGTCAGGTCCAAAAGCAGAGGTTTTAGAGATCTCTTTTGAGGTTGGCTCATCTGATGACTTCCTGAAAAGTAAGCCCGCTCATTGGCGGGCTTGGTGGTGTTTAGGGAGTATCGATTCGCGCAGGGGCATGACTGCACCCCAGCCGTTATCGAAGCGCACAAGGATGGCACCGCAGTCATGTTCGCCAATGCGTTGTGGCGGAGCCCATCGCACGCCGGGCAATTGAGCCAGCAGGCGCACATACTTGGCATCCACTCCGAAGCAATATGGAACGTCAGGTAGTGGGATGTTGCAGAACCGCTTTAAGAACCGATCTTTCGGGATGTCTCCGGCACCTTTGCATAGATCGCAGGCATATGCACCAGCGACATCTGCGCTGGGTTTGTCAACCTCCCCAGACTCTCCGCATTCAAAGCAAGGATCGAATTCACCGCGGTTAAGGTGCTCTCCCTTGCCACCGCACCCGGTGCATGTTGCGGTTGTCATCCAGCCGTGGCCTTTGCATTCCGGGCATCGCTGCAGATGTTGCAGTTTGGGGTGTGCCATCAGCGGAGCAAAGTCCCGCCAAGCGGCTTTGGGCGTCTCAACGAGCTGCATGTGCAGTTGGTCAAGCGTCGATTCCATGGACTTGATGGGCGTTGCTGTGCAGTGCGGTGCGTCGGCCTCGGGGATGGCAATCAATGCGCCGCGATCACTCGCAAACACCATGCCCAGGGCTCTGAAATTTTCGGTCAAGACGTGGCGAAACTGGCTCGGGCCGCAATGCATGCGGCGCATAAGGTCGTGGACAGATGGCAAGGTGGCTCCTGTTCATGAAACAAAAAAGCCCGCTCAGCGGTTGCTGGCGGGCTGGTGAAAAGTGCCGGTGCCCTGTTGGGCATGCCTGGGGAAGTGATACAGAGGGAGGGAGGAGGGTTCCCAGGCCCGGCGAAAACTGAAACCATCTGGTGTGACCACTGTCGCCATCAACGTAGAGTGCGAACCCTGCGCTGAAGTTCCTGATAGCTGACGCCTCAGACCCATTTCTGCGGCGGCAGACCTGCTTGAGCGGTCACACCAGATGGCCCCGCTGATGCCCTTCGGGGGATAGGCTCATGCACGCCGCATGCTGGCTACTTGCTCACATTTTTGATACCCCCAATGCTGGTCTATGGATGAAAAAAGCCCGCAGGGCGCTTGCCGTGCGGGCTGGTGTTGGGTGGATCTGGCTATTTGCTCAGGTCTTTTTCAAGCTGGGCTTTCTCGCTGCGCAAGCGCTCTAGCTCGTTCTGAGCGGCCAGTTGCTCGCCCTGGCAGCGTGTTGCCACTGCCTGCATTTCTGCGCTGATCGATTGCTCCCAGGTAGCGCCTGCCAGGTTGTTCATGGCAGATCCCTTTCGTTGTGCCAGAGCGTCAAGATCCTTGCGGCAGTTGTTCTGCACGCGCTGGATGTTGTCGTAGGCACCGCCGAGATAGAGCTCGTTGATGTCTTTCAGTCGACCACTCTTGCGCATGCGGTCAGTCTGCGCGTTGATGCGGTCAGCTTCGGTCATTGGCTTGGCTGCGGGTGCTGCGCTCTGGCCCGCCGTTGGTGCAGCGAGCGCTGCAGGGCTTGGCTTAGGCGCATGCCCAGATGCGGGCCGCACTTCAATGGTCGAGCTCTTGCCAGTGGCGCAAGGTCTGTCTTGAAAGATCTGTTTGCCTGTCCCGTCGTCGCATTTGTAGATGGCCCAGGCTGGCGTGCTGGCTGCAAAGAGCAGCGCAAATGCAGCCAGTGTTTGCTGGCGTGTCGTCATGTCTTCTCCCTCATTTGGTAGGGAGGTTTTAGCACATGAGGGAATTAGGTCAAACCACAGCACCCTGCTGCAAGGTGCTCTGGTTTGCCCCGTAGCGCACGGGGCGGGCGTTGCCGGGATTCCAACCAGCATGACCGTCTTTGCTCTTGGCCGTCTTCGCCTCACCTTTTTTCCGTTTACCGCGCTTTGGCGGGCTGTGAACGGCGGGTGCCGCGCAGAGCAGCGGCCATGCCCGCTGATGCTATTTGCCCGGTGCGCACTGCATTGGTGGTGTGAACCGTCTGGGCGTGAAATTTTGAAAGACCGGGCGTAACCCGGTCGATACCGTGGTGCCCATCACATTGCTGCGATGGGCTGAATGTGCCACAAGTAAAACTAGTATGCAAGTAAAACTAGCAATTAATCTTTGCTGCCTCTACAAGCGTTTCCCGTTCCAAGCCCAAACAACACGGCCGACAACCGTCACTTCGTGATCTCCGTTCAAGACCTCTACGGCTTTGGAACTCTGGTTATCGCTGGAGACTTGAAGTTTGCCGCTCAGCAGGGGAGTGACACGTTTGATGAAGTTCCTTCCGTCGACCTGGAGAACATAGACGCCTTCCCTTGCTGAAGGGTCGCGCGCGCCAGAGCCCGTATCGACTAGAAGTACATCGCCGTCGGTGAAAGTTGGATACATGCTGTCCCCGTTGGCATGAATGAATCGCAACTCCATCGGGTTCTGTGGCTTGATGTACTGATTGACCCAGTGAGGGGAAAGCGCCATGTCGCCAACGATTACATCTCCCTCAAGCAATTCGTTGCCTGGGCCCATGCTTCCGCTGTTAGCAAGAATGGGCACGATCACAGCATCCGGCGCGTGATACATCTGAATGCCCGAGCGGTCTACGAAAGGCGCAGGGGCGCGACTAGTTGGCGCCGCATCATCCTCGCCAATAAGTTGAGCGACGCTCATGTCAAAGATTCGAGCAAGCACCTCCAAGCGCGTTCTCTTTGGTGCGGTACCAGATCCATCCTGCTTTTCCCACTGCTGGATCGTTTGCCATGCCAGTGGCTTGGAAAGGCCCTCCGCTTTGGCGATTTCTTCAGCCAGTTGCTGCATGGACCAGCCGCGCGCCTCTCGCTCTTTTTTGATGATCTGGTGAATTGACATAAGCACAAGTGTTCCTTGTGTCGGCTTGCAAGTCTATGCAAGATCAACTAGCATGCTAGTTATTCTTGTATAGGTGAAATATGTCCAAGCAAGCTCAAGACGATGTGAAGGGTGCGGCACGAGAGGCTGCGGCTAAAGCGATTTCTCTGCTTGGAGGCCCGGTAGAGGCCGCTAAGAAAGTGTCTGCGCCGTCATATCAAGCTGTTCAAAGTTGGCGTGTCGCTGGCGTTCCAACTCGGTACTGCGTGCAGGTTAGTGGTCTAACTGGCATGCCTCTGTATGAGCTTCGGCCATCGGATTGGTCGGTTTACTGGCCAGGCAGTGCAGCCACAGCTTCGAGTGCCAGCCATGGTTGACGTTCTTGCTGAGCAAATCGCAACAGCCTGGAATGGCCGCAATGCTTACCTAGTCGCTGCTCAGTTCGGCCTGCCCGCTCGTTGCGTCTACACGGCCATCCTGAGTCTGCATGCCGAGCGCAATTGGCTGCTCAGTCTGCAGCAGGCCGGCGTTGCGCTTTCAGAAGCGCCGAGCGCGCGGCTTGCTTTGCTGCTGGATCTGATTGCTGAGGATCACCCTCCACAAGACCGAGTTTTTCACACAGCTGCGCAAACACCACCTGTTGGCGAGGGTCTGCAATGCCCTTGTCGCGCTCAGCCTGGCGGCATGTCGCAATCCACTTCACAAGGGCCTCAGCAGTGAAGTTGGGCTCCACCTCCAGCATAAATATCAAGTGGCCGAGCATGGCCTCGATGGCGTCGATGCGTTCATCGGGTGTGGCTGGCTTGTCTGGTTGCGTGTCCATTTTTTTCGTCTTGATCGGCTCTGATATCGGGGCGGTTTTCGCCATGGTAGCCAATGGCGCGGGGCTGGCTTTTTCTTTGGCTGGTGTGGCTGTGGGTTGTGTGCTCATGGCTGCCTTTGTTTGAGGAGGACTGCTATGGGCTCTACTTTCACAGTTGGCGCTGATTCCGGCTATGGCGATCTGCATGGCGAATCCGACACTGGGCGCGGAATGTGCTTGCAAGATGCCGCGCGCCTGGTGGCAGAGCGCTTCCCCGGTGGCGTGCCTGCACTGGCTGAGGCCATGAAAGTGTCCGCCAATACGCTGCAGCACAAGCTGAACCCGAATAACACGCGCCACAAGCTGACGATGGATGAGGCGTTGGCGATTCAGCAGGCATCAGGCCTGCCGTTTGTGTTGCAGGCGATGGCTTCCGCTATGCGTCATAGCTGCGTGCCCGAGGCGCCTGATCAGTCTGGCGGCAATCCGGTCGAGGCGTTCATGCGCTACCAGCATGGCCTGGGCGACTTCACGGCTTCGGTGGCCGATGCCTTGCTGGGTGATGGCCCGATCAATCGCAATAAGTTTCGCCGCGTGCAGGCCTTTGCCAGCGATGTGATGGTGTTGACAGGCTATCTGGTGGCAGCGGTGGCCCAACGCGTGCCGCAGCAGCCATCGACCGATGGATGGGACGGCTGAAATGTATATCCAGCTGAGTGCCCGAATGATGAACCAGGCGGAGGTGCTGCGCCAGATTCGCGGCTTGACCGGCCCGCAAGCTGCCAAGGCCTATGCCAAGGCGCTGAACGATACCGGCTTTCAAGTGCGCCGCGCCATGCAGGATGAGATGCGCGCTGTGTTTGACCGTCCCACGGATTACATCTTGCGCAGCCCGTTTGTGCGCATGGCTACAGCCGCGAAGCTGAGCGTGACCATTGAGCCGACCTATATGGGTGGCAAGGGGATTGACCCGCAAAAGATCCTTGATGCCCAGACCTGGGGCGGTCGTCGTCGTGACAAGCGCAGCGAGGCTGCACTAAGGCGTGCAGGCATCTTGCCCAACGGCTACCAAACGGCCATTCCAAGCGATGACAGGGGTGGCCCATATCCCGGCAGCGATGACGGCAAGGGCAACTTGCGCGGCCCGTTTCTGGTGCAGCTGATCAGCTATTTCCATGCATTTGGCGAGCAGGGCTACAAGGCCAACATGAGCGAGAAGGGCTATCAGCGTGTTCATCGTGGCACCAAGAAGCAGGCCGGCAGGCGCTACTTCGTGACCTACGGCAAGACACGCGGCGGGCCACGCATCACCCAGAAGGGTGAGCAAGACGACCGCACAGCTCACCTGGCCCCCGGAATCTGGGCTGCCAGCGGCACGGGCGGTGCCGATGTGCGCCCGGTGCTGATGTTTGTGCGCCCTGGCCGTGGCTACCAGCCCCGTTTTGACATGGACAAGGTAGCCAAGCGCGCAGACGCCGAGGCCTATCTAGAGCGCCGTATCCGTTACCGCTTGCGTGAGGCCGCAGGCGTATGACCGCAACCCATTTCAACGCGGCCACGCAGCCGCAAGCACAGATATCAGGAGGAGCAACCATGCAGCAATCCAAACCCGTGATGACCAGCAAAGACACCAGCGCAGAGGCTTTTGCCGAGCTGGGCAACGAGACCCGCCGCCGTTTGAGCGAAAAGCTCTATGAGTCGCTGCGCCATGCCCACCAGCAAGGCGTGCGTGACATGAGCCGCCGTGAGCTGCGCGACTACTACAACCAGCAAACCGGCGTGTGGCTGGAGCTGTGCAGTGTGGCGAGCACCGTCAATGCCCTGCTGGCTGCCGGACGGCTGGAAGAGGGCGCCGCTCGCCGCTGCAGCGTGTCGCCGCGTCAGCGTGATGTTGTTCCTGTGAAGTGCAAGGCGCAGCAGCAAGCCATCGCCTGATATCGAGATTGCCAGATGTACCAGTATCCGCACCATATCGGTGACTTCAACACCAAGACACGGCACCTGTCACGGCTGGAGCGTTCCATCTTCCGTGACATGCTGGACATGTACTTTGACACTGAGCTGCCTTTAGACGGCTCTGATATCAACCTGCTTGCGCGTCGGCTGCTGTGCCGTTCGCCTGAAGAAGTGGATGCCATGCAGTTCGTGCTGGCCGAGTTCTTCGAGCAGCAGACCGGCGGCATGTATGTCAACCACGACTGCGAGGCCGCTATTGCTCTGTACCGCGCTCAGGCAGCAGGCCGCGATACAGTCAAGAAGAACGAGAACACGCGCCAAGAGCGCAGCCGTGCTAGGCGTTCCGCTATCTTTTCTGCACTGCGTCAGTTGGGTGTTGCACCCAAGGGTACGGCCAAGATGGATGAACTCTTGGCCTTGTGCCGTCAGCACGGTGTCACGGTGACGGATGACGGCGCATACGTGACGCCTCCAGCGCCACAGCCGCCTGTGGAACCTGATAACGGCAATGTCACGGATGTTGTCACGCCTGCTCCCGTGACATGTCACGCCCCTGTCACGGGTAACCAGAACCTTAACCTTAACCAAGGTAATACCCCCCAACCCCCCAACGGGGGGGCGAGTGGTGGACTAGCTATCGCTACAGCACTGGGAGCCAACTTCCCCGACCTGCGGCGCACAAGGCTGGCCGAGGTGGCAGAACTGGTCGCAGAGCTTGTCACCAGTGGTCAGGTGACTGGCGAGGTGCTGCTGGCTGCAGGCGAGCGGCAGCGCGATCTGCTCAACGAGGACGGCGGCAAGCACACCCCATCGATGCTGCGCTGGCTGCGAGAGCAGCGCTGGAAGGACTTGGCTGCCGAGCCAAAGGCTGCTGCCGCGCCAGTGGACTGGGCAGCATCGCGCGGCGGTGTCGAGGCCATGGCCGCAAAGCTTGGACTTCCGGTCTATCAGGACTGGGCCGATGCCCGTCGCCCCGACGAAGCGCCGCGCGTCTTCCTCGGCTACGAGGCCATGGTGCGCTCGGCCCTGACCCGGTCGCAGGAGG
Organism: Comamonas sp. A7-5; assembly: GCF_039581385.1. Taxonomy (NCBI): domain Bacteria; kingdom Pseudomonadati; phylum Pseudomonadota; class Betaproteobacteria; order Burkholderiales; family Comamonadaceae; genus Comamonas; species Comamonas sp. A7-5. The sequence continues at coordinate 11,697 of NZ_JBCPWO010000016.1, read as the reverse complement.
TGGTCGCCTGATGATGTGCCTAAAAAATGAGCAGGCCGAGTGGCGCGGGTCCTCCCGGGCCACCTCCGAAGCGGGTAATTCGAGCCGCATGTTTAGACTGTTGTGCAGTGCTCCTAGGGGGGTTAAGTGAAGATCCTGCCTTACTTGGATGCTCCTATTTCGCAAGCGGAATTTGCAGAAATGATCGGCGTCAGCGAGGCCCGTGTGAGCCAGCTGGTGAGCGAGAAAGTGATCACGCGAGGCGACACGGCTCACGAGTGGCTGCTGAGCTACTGCGAACGTCTGCGCGATGTCTCGGCGGGGCGGGCTGGCAGCGATGGCACCGACCTTGCCTATGAGCGTGCCTTGCTGACCCGGTCACAGCGTGAGGCTCAAGACCTCAAGAACAAAGTGGCACGCGGGCAGTTTGCTCCCATCGGCCTGTTGGCTGACGTGCTGGGCCTGGCCAGTTCTGCGGTGGTCGACCACATGGATCAGGTCGAGGGGCAGATGCGCAAGGCTTGCCCAGACCTGCCTTATGACGCCCTGGTTGTCGTGCTTCGTGTGCTGGCTGGTGCCCGCAATGAGTGGATTCGAGTCACGACAAAACAGATATCAGAACAGATAGAAGGAATGGCCTTGGGCTTTGAAGAGGACGCAGGTCAGCCAGAAGAGGAGGACGGCGAATGAGCGTTGTCACCATTGAAGCCATGGAGGCCATCAAGGCAGCCGCGGCGCTGGGAATGTCCAGCATGCGGGCAGAGGTTCCGCAAACCTTGTCGGAATGGGCAGCTGAGCATTTCCTGCTGGCAGGTGAGTCCAGTCACCAAAAGGGCGGCTGGGTGGCTTGGCCCTTTCAGATCGGCATCCTGGATTTCATGAGTGATGACCGCATCGAGGAACTGGCGGTCAAGAAATCCAAGCGGGTGGGCTATAGCAAGATGATCACGGCTTTCATTTGCTACAACATCGCCCACCGCCGTCGCAAGCAAGCACTGTGGCAGCCGACGGACGATGACCGCGACAGCTTCGTCAAGTCAGAAATCGAGCCGCTGCTCGATCCGGTGAACGGTGTGCCGTCCGTGCTCGCTGCCCGCAAGCGAGGCGGGCGCATCGAAGAGACCATCAAATACAAGCCATTCCGCGACAGCGTGCTGCACCTGCTGGGCGGCAAAGCTGCGCGGGCATACCGTCGTATCACGGTCGCGGTGGCAATCCTTGATGAGTGGACGGCTTTTGATCAGACCATCGGTGCCAGCAAGGACAAGACAGCGGGCTCGCCCGGCAGCTTGGCCAAGGGGCGGCTGGAGGGCGCCCCGTACCCCAAGTTTGTGGGCGGCAGCACGCCGGGCATCATGGGGCTGTGCCACGTATCTCGCGCCTGCGAGGATTCAGAAGATGAGGTGGATTACCTCATCGAATGCCCACGCTGCGGCGTAGAGCACACGCTAACTTGGGGTGGGCCTTCGGTGCTGCACGGCTTCAAGTGGGAGCGCGGCAAGCCCGAGACCGTGCGCCATGTCTGCCCGCATTGCCTCGAGTCCATCACCCAGGCCGATTACATGCCGGGTGGCTGGCCCCTGGTCGGAGCCTGGGTGTGCCGTCGCTCAGGCAAGCGCTTCGGCGCTGACCGCATTTGGCGCGATGCCAGCGGCGAACCCTGCCGGCCACCGCGCACGTTGGGCGTGCATATCTGGGCGGCCTACAGCCCGCAACGCCCCTGGTCAACGATTGCGGACGAATTCGAGAAGGCCGACCGCGCATTGAAAGAGGGCGATGCCGGCCCCATGACCAGCTTCACCAACGAAACCCTGGGTCAGGCCTGGGAGCTCAAGGGCGAAGCCGCAGACGAGCATGCGCTGCAAGCCCGTGCCGAGCCCTACAAGCTCAAGACTGTGCCCGTTGGCGGCTTGATGCTCACGGCTTGTGTTGACGTGCAGCATACCTGGTGGGATATCAGCGTCTGGGCCTGGGGCAGGGGGCTGGAGAGTTGGGTGGTGGATCATCACATCATCGAGGGCAACCCCGCCAACGAAAGCGATTGGGAGCCCGTCACCGCCTATCTGCAAAGCCGTTTCAAGCAGCTCTGGAACGGTAGCAGCATGGGCATCACGGCCACCAATGTGGACAGCGGCGACCAGACACAGGCGGTCTACAACTGGGTGACCAAAGCGCAGAACGTCATCCCCAACCTGCGCGCCATCAAAGGCCGGCCTGGCATTGCCCTGGTGGGGCCTGTCACGTTGCAGGAGGTCAACTATCGCGGCCGCAAGATTGCGCGCGGGGTCAAGCTATGGAATGTGGGCGTTGATAACGCCAAGGATCTCTTGTTGGGTCAATTGGCCATCAAGGAGCCAGGCCCAGGCTACCTGCACTTCAGCCATGAGTTGCCCCGCGAGTGGTACGAGCAGTTGACCGCCGAGCATCGTGTGCTGCAGCGAATCAATGGCAAGGATGTGTTTCGCTGGATGAAGCGCCGGCAGCGCAATGAAATTTTGGACTGCCGCAACTATGCGCTGCATGCCGCCATGGCTCAGGGGCTGCATAAATGGTCTGACGCCAAGTGGCAGTTGCTCGAGCAAGCGGTGCAGCCGCCGCGCGACTTATTCAGTCCGCCTGAAACGGATGCCAGCGATGCAGCTCCAGTTCTGGAAGAGCCTGCACCCCGCGTGATCACTCCGACCGTCCCACCCAAACCAGCGGCCCAGCGCCGCCCCCGATCCTCTTTTGCCAGCGAAGAATGGAGCAGCAGACTATGACAGTGAATACTAACAAGAGCCAAGCAGATGCCGCACAAGTGGCCGATTCCGTGTTGCAACTCGAGTGTGATCTGGTGGAGATCGCGCGGCAAGAGCTGGGCATCAGTGAGGTCGAAGCCTTGAAGGTGGCCCAGGCCTTTGTGCATGGCCTGCGCAAGCGCTACGGCGGCATGCGTATGGGCGGTCGTGGGGCGTCCATCTACATTCCCTCGCCCAGCAAGGCTGAGCGTAACAAGGCCATCTGTGAGGAGTTTGACGGCACCAACCATCTGGAGGTCATGCGGCGCCACGGCATCCAGCGTGCCACGCTCTATCGGGTCATTTCTGCCAAGGCCGGATCTGCACGCATCGGCGTTCCCAGCGCCAAGGCGCCTTGAGAAAGTCTCATTTGTCGGCATGCAATGAGACGGCAAACCCCGTAGCGTGCAGCGCAAAGGCAAGGCAACACATGACCATCATCACCCAAGAGCATCTGGATCTGCTCGACCTGGCGATTGCCAGCGGCGAGCTCAGCGTTTCCTACCAGGGGCGCAACGTCACATATCAGACCACCGATGCGCTGCTCAAGGCGCGCTCTCATATCGCTCGGCTGCTTCAGCAGAAGTCGCGCCAGGGCGCTGCCACGTTTGGCGGCCGTGGTTACGGCCAGGCCAGTTTTGACCGCGATTGAAGGAGCTCACATATGGCCAACATCATTGACAGCCTGGTGAGCTATGTGGCGCCCGAGGCGGCCTTGCGTCGCGCCCAGGCCAGGAAGGTGCTTTCTCACTACGAGGCCGCACAGCCCAGCAGGCTGCGCAAGAACCGAAACACCAACCCATCGCCCAATCTGCTGGTGGGGCGCAGCGCTTCAGCATTGCGCAACCATGCGCGCTACCTCGAGCGCAATCACGATATCACCCGTGGTGTGCTGCGCACTTTGGTGAACAACGTGGTGGGCCCCAACGGCATTGGCATCGAGCCTCAGCCGCGCCGCCGCGATGGAACCATCCACAAGGAATATGCCGATCAGCTGCGCCAGTTGCACCGCAAGTGGAGCAAAGCGCCCGAGGTGACCGGGCGCATGCACTGGTCGCAGGCCCAGCGCATGGCTGCTTATACCTGGCTGCGCGATGGTGAGCTGTTTGCGCAGCAGGTGGTTGGCAATGCGTCCGGCCTGGTACATGGCAGCAAGGTGCCTTTCAGCTTGGAGCTGTTGGAGCCAGACTTTGTGCCGCTGGACTTCACGGATCTCAGCCGCAAGATTCGCCAAGGCATTCAGGTCAGTGACTGGGGGCGACCCATTGCCTATCACGTCTTCAAGCGTGACCCGCGCGAGTCTGGCGCCTGGATCACGCCGGCGGATCTCAAAACCATTCCAGCGGCCAACATGCTGCATGTGTCCACCATGGATCGACTGCACCAGTGGCGCGGCATCAGCGAGCTGGCGAGCGTGCTCAACCGCGTGGAGGATCTGAAGGACTACGAGGAAAGCGAGCGTATTGCCGCCAAGATTGCGGCCAGCATGGCGGCCTACGTCAAGCGCTTACCTGGTGTGGAGGGTTTTGACCCTGACAAAGACTCCCGCGAAAAGGACGCCGATGGCAACCCTCTGCCCCGTGATCTGCGCCTGCAGCCGGGCATGATCTTCGACGACCTGATGGTGGGTGAAGAGGTGGGCCTGATCGATACCAATCGACCCAACCCCAACCTGGTTGCATGGCGCTCGGGCCAGCTCAAGGCCTATGCCGCTGGCGTGGGTGCCAGCTACAGCAGCATCAGTCGCGACTATGGCGGCACCTACAGCTCACTGCGCCAGGAACTGGTGGAGCAGTGGGTGCACTATGCCGTGCTGACCGATGACTTTGCGGGGCAGTTCAGTCTGCCCGTCTGGGAGATGTTCGTGCGCGTCGCCCATCTGAGCGGCGCTTTGCCTATCCCTGATGATGTAGAGCCAGGCTCAGAAGATGATTGCCTTTTGATCGGCCAGTCCATGCCCTGGATCGACCCGCTCAAGGAAGCCAACGCGTGGGAGAAGCTTGTGCAAGCAGGCTTTGCCAGCGAGGTGGAAGTCATTCGACGTCGTGGTGGTAATCCCCGGGAGGTACTTGATCAGATTCAGCAGTATCGGTTTGAAGCTGCGGAAAGGGAGCTGAAGATGTCTTCTAATCCGGCGAAGTGATCATTCGCCTAGTCTGAATTTTTGGTTCGCTTGCGAATGAAACGGAACCTTTGCCTTTAAAAGTTGTTCTTGCGAAAGGCTCAAGCGTCTTGCCTTTTGTTGGTTTTGCATCACGAGGGGACAATTAACTCATCGATAACCTAAGACTCTGTAGAATGTGACAGTATTGTATTCATTTATTAAAAATGAAATATGGATCATAAGTAAGGAGTTTGAAGTTTATGAGTTTAATTGCAGCTGTTGAGAAAGAAAGGCATCATGTAGTCGTAGATTCTTATACGCCTACGTGGAATGAGTTAATTGCTCAGTATAAAGCAGGTGACGTACAAGTTGATCCTGCTTATCAAAGAGGCTTCCGTTGGGATTATGAGCAGCAGACTACTTATATTGAATCTCTATTGCTAAATATTCCAACTCCTCCAATTTTTTTGGCGGAGAAAGCTAATGGTGCTTTTGAGGTGATTGACGGGCTTCAGCGCTTTAGTTCGATACTGAAGTTTTTTTCTTCTGAGATTTTTCCAGAAGAGAATGCCGTAGAGAGTAATAAGAGTAAGCATCAAAATGATATAAGAGTTCCAACTATTCTGTCTGAAGCTCCAATCATTAAAGGATTATTAGGGGTTAGTCGCGAGACTATGCCTGATACTCTTGTTAGAACTCTTAGGTACTCTCGCGTTCAAATTATTCTTCTTAAGAAGGAGTCGAGCGGTGTTGCTCGATACAATGTATTCACTCGTCTAAATAGGGCTGGAACGGCGCTCTCTAATCAAGAAATTAGAAACTGTTCAGCGCGTTTGTTTGATAGCGAATTTGCTGATTCTTTAAATGAAATGGCGACAGATGATGCCATTCAAGAGGCTCTCGGCTTATCAACTAAAGAGAAGACTTCGATGGGGACGCAGGAATGCATCTTGCGATTAATCGCTTTTGGTAACTTTACGCCAACCACTAAAAGCATTGAGGATTTTTTAGACAGTGTGATGTATCTTGCATCGAATGGAGAATTTGATTTTTCGGAGAGTCATAAGAAGAAAATAATATCGACATTTGAATTGCTTGCAGAGGCATATCCTAATGGAGAATCTTTCAAATTCTATAGAAATGAAAAATTCTCTGGTCAGTTTAGCTCCAACCTATTCGATATAGTTGCATCTGGTGTTCTGAAGAACATTGCGAAGTGTAAAAGGCAAGGTGTTGATGCGCTTCGAGATCGCATTATGGCAATGCATAATGAGAGTGAGGTGGCGGACCTAACAGGGGCAGGTTCCAATACACGCGCAAAAATGATGGGTCGTGTTGCGTTCGGAAAAAGATGGTTTGCAGGTATTTAAATGACACGACACTTTCATTTAAGGTCAGCAAGACAAGAAGTAAATATCGCTCATGCGCGGCATAAGTCTATGCTTGATAGTATTCGCCAGCATTCATTGGAGAATAATCGGGATAAAGATAAATTTTTATATCTCATGGCGATACCAATAATTTATGCGGCTTGGGAAGGGTATTTCAGAATTTCATGCTCAATATGTCTGAAACGTGAATGCTTGGTTGGCAAGAAAGTAAAGAATTACAAAAGCAACTATGCTGCATTATGGCTGCAGAAAGAGAAATTTTTCGACTCATTTTTGCAGAGGCTTTTTAATTCAATGCAATTGGGAAAGCCAGCTAAGAAAATTAGTTCAGGGAAGTTTCAGGCTGTTTCTGAATTTGCTGCGAATATTTCGAATTGGTTGGATCGACCGGTTGATCATTTGTATGATTTCGATGATTTGGTTATGACATATTCGAATGTTAATAAAGAAGTTGCATTGCTCAATTCTGGAATCATTGGTCTTCAAACTGATGGTGTTGACTTCTCTAGAATTGATGAGCTCTTAAGTAGAAGAAATGATATTGCACATGGTGGTTTGTTGAATTTTCCTCATGAAACCAATGTAGTTGATTTGCTAGCCTACACTGGTAGATTGATTGATACTTTTCACGATTCTGTAATAGACTGGCTTTCTCAAAACTAATTCTTTGTATTTATTGAGTTATAATGTAGTTATAGAGATTTGGCTTATATTCAGTAAAGGGGCTATGTTACAACAAATGAAACATTTCGATGTACATACGCCAAAGCGTCGTTCGAATATTAATTCGAAAGCAAAAGAAAGTTACCCATACTATGCAGGATATGCGGAGGCGTTTGCTCGTGACGCTATTCAACGTCTATCAATAGCCGGTGCAACCGTTTTAGATCCATGGAATGGCGCTGGTACTACCACCTATGCCGCAGCCACAATGGAAAGACGTGCATTTGGTTTTGATCTTAATCCAGTGATGGTAGTTGTTGCTAAGGCGAAGTGTGCCTCTATGGAGGATGTTCGTAAAGCACGAGAAACACTGGATGATCTTTCATTACGCATTACGAGGACGCAACTCAAGAGTGATGCAGTCAGCCCCTGGGTTGGACCCAGGGCTGCTGCTTTAATTCGCCAGCTTGTGTCTGTAATTCTATTTCCCATCGAGGAACACCAAGAAGCTCTAACCCTGAATAGAATAGGTCAAGCTGTTTCTCTAGCATCACCTTCAGATTGTCTTCTAATCCTTGCTATTTTCAGGGCGGTAAAGCTTGGCGCTGCTAAAAGCTTCTCGTCTAATCCAACTTGGACTAAATTACCTGTTGCTCCTGAAAAATGGACTTCGATTGGTACTTGGCGAAATTGGATATCTGATCAAATGGATTTTCTTGAAAAAATTCATAAGGAAATGTCTGAGAATAATTCAATTGACAATAAACTTGTTGATATTGAATGTGCTTCATCCGAGAAAATTTCATTAGTTAATGCATCTGTGGATGTGGTATTAACGTCTCCGCCATATTGCACTCGTATAGATTACGCAATGGCGACTTTAATAGAGTTGGCTGTTTTGGGGCTTTCTACTGATGATGTTAATTCGACGTTGAGAAAAAACCTCTTAGGCACTACGGCAATTCGTGGGGCAATGCCAGAACGACTTGATGCTTGGGGTATGTCATGTAATTTATTGCTGGACCAAGTTTATGATCACCCATCTAAAGGGTCAAAATCATATTATTACAAGAATTTCCTGCAATATTTTGATTCTCTTTATCGATCAATAGGTGAAATTTCAAGGGTAACAAAGGATGGCGGGGTGGTTTGTAGTGTTTTACAAGGTTCTTATTACAAGGAGTGTCAAATAGACCTTCCAAAAATATTCATGGAGATGTCTTTGGCTCAGCGGTTAAACTTGACCGAGATGGCATCTTTTGATGTCGCTCAAAATTTTGGAAGCGTTAATAGTAAGTCTTTAAAATATCGTGAATCAGTGGTCGTTTCCGAGAAGGTTCTAGTATTAAAGAAAGTTTAATCTTTCATTTGAATGGTTAGATTTTTTCAAATTTGAATGTGAATTAAATTAGTGGATTTTATTTTCTTCTAATCTAAAAATACATTAAATAGTCTCATTTCACGGCATGAAATGAGACAGCGAAACCCAGAAACTGCCTGCATTCCGCCCTTGAGGCGACAACGAATGCAGGCAGTTTTTCATGAGCACATCGCAAAAGTGGTTCAACATCCGCCGCAAGACTGCGCAGGCTGCAGCTGCTTCGGGTGTGCAGTCTGCCGCTGAGATCCTGATCTACGGCGATATCGGTGAGAGCTGGTGGGAAGAGACCACCAACGCCCGCGACTTTGTAGCCGAGTTGCAGGCCCTGGATGTGCAGGTCATCACCGTGCGCATCAACAGCCTCGGCGGCAGCGTACCGGATGGCTTTGCCATCTACAACGCCATGAAGCGCCACCCGGCCACCATTACCACCGAGGTGGATGGCATGGCTTTCAGCATCGCCAGCCTGATTGCCATGGGCGGCGACAAGGTGTGCATGGCTGAAAACGCCATGCTCATGGTGCATGCGCCCTGGACTTATGCAGCCGGCAATGCGGTCGAGCTGCGAGACCTGGCTGACGAGCTCGATACCTGGGCCGCTGCCATGGCTACCAGCTACGCCCGCAAGACCGGCAATCACGATGCCGTCATGGCTTTGCTGTCCGACGGCAAAGACCATTTCTTTACCGCTGCCGAGGCCTTGGCAGACGGCTTCATTGACTCCATCACCGATGCGTCACCCGTCGCGGCCAGCGCTGCCCGCGACTTACCCCTTTCCCGTTACCGCTCCCTGCCTGCTGCTTTGCAGCGGGCTGGGGGTATTTCTGCGGCATCCGCCGCGCAATCCGCTCCTGATGAGGACAACATGAACAAAAACCGCACCCATGTGCTGATGAACGCCATTGGCGCATCTGGCGCGCCGGCAGCTGGTGGCGGGAGCGCCGCACCAGCTGCTGCTGCTCCGGTCGCTGCCGCTGCTTCCACGCCTGTCCCCGACGCCGCTGCACAGGCTGCGGTGCTGGCTGCTGATCAGACCCGCCGTCAGTCCATTCGTGCATCGTTTGCTGCCTGGGCTGGTCGTGACGGTGTGCAGGATCTGCAACGCCAGTGCGAAGATGATCATTCTGTCTCTGCGGCCGCAGCTGGTGCTCGCCTGCTGGCTCACCTGGGCTCGCAGGCCGTGCCTGTGGCAGGCGTGAACGTCACCACGGTGGAAGACGAGGGCGACAAGCGCCGCGATGCTGCTGTATCTGCCTTGCTGGTGCGTGCCGGCTACGCAACCAAGGAGCAGGTCTCTGCCCACAGTGGCAATCCATATCGTGGAATGAGCCTGGTGGAAATGGCACGTGCATCGCTGGAGACCGCCGGCGTCAGTGCCAAGGGCAAGGATAAGCGCGAGCTCGTGGCAGCCGCCTTCACCCAGTCCACCAGCGACTTTCCCATTCTGCTCACCGATGCCATCCATCGAGTGCTGCTGTCCGCATATGCCGTGCAGGCGCTGACCTGGCAGCGCTTCTGCAAACGTGGTCAGGTGTCGGACTTCCGCGAACACCACCGTTTCCGCGTTGGTTCTCTGGGCAATCTGCAGCCCAAGGGTGAAAACGGCGAGTACAAGAATGTGAGCATCCCGGACGGCGAGAAGTCCAGTATCTCCGCTGCGACCAAGGGCTTCATCATCAACCTGTCGCGCGAAATGATCATCAACGATGACCTGGGCGCGTTCACTGACCAGGCTGCCGCCATGGGCCGCAGTGCCGCCCGTACCGTCGAGGCTGATGTCTACGCGCTGCTGGGCGAAAACAACGGCCTGGGCCCCCTGATGCTGGACGGCAAGCCCCTGCTGCATGCAGACCACGGCAACGTGGTGGCAGAAGCTGCGGCTCCTTCCAGTGCTGCCTTTGAAGCCTTCCGCATCCTCATGGCCAAGCACAAGGACGTGAGCGGCAACGACTTCCTGGATCTGCGCCCCGCCGTCTGGCTGGGCCCCGTGGGTCTGGAGGGGCGCGCCAAGCTGATCAACAAGTCCGAGTACGAGATCAGCACCGATGTGAACCCCATGACACCCAACGTGGGCCTGGGCATGTTCCGCGACATCGTTGGCAGCCCCCGCCTGGATGGCACTCGCTATTACGCCTTCACCGATGTGAATGAAGGTGCTGCTGTGGAGGTCGCTTTCCTCGATGGCGTGGATACGCCATTCATCGAGCAGCAGGACGCATTCGATACCGACGGCGCGCGCTTCAAGGTTCGCCTCGATTACGGCGTGGCCGGTCACGACCACCGCTGCATCGCCACCAACGCCGGCAAGTAAGGCCTGCGGCTGACAAAGGAGTATTGAAATGGCAAACAACTTCATTCAGCCCGGCAAGGTGCTGGACTATGTGAACACCACCGCTGATGCGGTGGTCAGCGGGCAGGTCGTGCTGGTCGGCGTCATTCTGGGTGTTGCCCTGGGCAACATCGCGCCGGGTCAAACCGGCTCCGTCCAGATCGATGGCGTCTTTGCCGTCCCTAAGTTGGCAGGTGCTGCCATTGCCCAGGGTGCGGTGCCTGTGTTCAAGCCGGCAGATGGTGCTTTCACCGGAGCTGCAGCAGCCGCAGGCGACATCTCTGGCGCTTGTGCTGTGGCCTTTGTTGCAGCCGCAGCAGACGCCGAGGTGGTGCATATCAAGTTCACCGGCGTGCCCGGCACTGTGAAGGCTTGAGGCGCATGACCGCACCTCTTGCTCCGTTCGCAGCGGTCGAGTCTCGGCTCAATGCCTCCGTGCTGCGACGTCTTGCCAATGCCACCGCGACATGGCAGGGCGGTCAGCCGTTCGGCGTGATCTTTGATCGCTCGCAGCTCGAAGGCTTCATGGGTGATGCCGTTACCGGCGTTAGCAGGGCCGTTTCGCTGTGCGTTGCCAATGCCCCAGGAATTGCCGAGGGCAGCACTGCCCTGGTTCTGTCTGGGCAACCCTGCGAAGTGACTGGCCCGGTGGTTGCAGACGCCAGCGGCTGGGCCACGTTCCCCATCGTCTTTCTGAACTGATCGCCATGTTGCTGCTTGAACAAGTCATCAAGTCGCGCTTGGCAGGGCGCAGTGCGCTGGCCTCTTGGCAGGTGCGCGGTGCTTCTGAGCTGTGTGACCGCGCCAAGGTGCCGGCCGTCGAAGTGCGTATGTCTGGCGCGGGCATGGGCGACGTCTCACGCGAGGCCGCCCAGCTGGAGCCGCGCTGGTCTTGTGTGCTGGTTGCCAAGCGCAGTGGCACCGCTGCCGCCGAGCTGGATGCCGCCATGGAGGAGGTGGTGGGCTGCCTGCATGGCTGGCGGCCAGCGTCACCAGGCGGGCGTGCCTGGTCTGAACTGCGCGCCGCCGGCGTGCGTGAAGCCGAGTTTGTCGATGCCGGCCTGGTCGGCTAT
>NZ_JBCPWO010000015.1:0-121895 GCF_039581385.1 Comamonas sp. A7-5 | reverse complement strand
GCAAAGGCATAACAGGACGGCAGCACTCCTTTGGTGCTGACAGCAACTCACCTAACAAGGGCGGGCTTCAACCCGCCCTTGTTGATTTGTGCTCTGCAAATATGCAGCCACTCAACACTGATAACGACATCAAGCGAAGTACCTGCAGACAAATCGATCCAGCTTCGACCCCATGTCGACATCATGGGCGCAACGCGTTTTTTTCCAAAGGAACGCCACGACAATTTTTTGCGCCTGAATTTCGAATACAATCCGCATCCCTCCAGGGTGAGTGCAGGGAGTTGAAATCCCCGCAGCAGGGTGTTCCGGTCCAATCCGGCACTACATACCCAAGCCGAGAAGGCTGCTTCACTGCCATCCAGCCTTCCGTTCTCCACGCGAAAAGCCGGCGCATCAATTACGCCACAGCCCCATGCCTTTCCCTTGCCGGAATAAGGCAGGATCTCTCTTGCTCGCTCATCTTTTCGAAGTTGCACCGCCACTGTGCATAACTTTGCGCAATCTGGTGCGGATCCATGCCTTGCAATGCCATGCCTGGCACCGACAGCATCGTCCATCTGGCAAACATCCATTCGCTTCAAGCCTATGGCACATAGCAGGTCACCAGGGGTATTTCTCTCTGAAAAATGCCTTTTGAACACCGCTGCACTTGTACTGTCAACGAGATCCATTGCTGTCAATCCGAGCAACCCAGGCTTGAGTCAAGCCACAAAAAAGCGCTGTCCATGACAGCGCTTTTTTTCCACAGATCATGTGGACATAACTGTGGATATTCAGTGAAATCCTGGTGATAACAGCACACAAACCCTTGTACTTGCGGGCTGAAAGGTAGGTTGCCTCCAAATCAGGCAATTGCAATACAAGGGTTAACCCTTTACCCCATTCAGAGCTGGCGCCGAATCACCATACGCCCCGACTCGGTGATATGCCAGTGCTTTTCTGCATCCTGCTCCACCAGCCCCCGCTCCAGCAGGCGCTTGGAGAGATACTCCTTGGCGGCCGACCACAGAGAGACATCCTCGCCCAGCTCCAGCTTCTTGAGCGTTTCCAATTCATCGACCGTAGGTTCATACACAGGTGCGCGATAGACTGCGGTTTGCATGGTGACTTCTCCTAAGCTCGTGCGATGACTGGCCGCTTCGGCTCCGAAGCGCCTGAGAGCCAAGATAAACCTGTCATCCGCGACACGCAATAGTTACCCGCCTGCTTTACCTTTATTCACCCAAGCCATACCCCACCCTCACAGACCTGGCAGCCTGACAACAGGCTGCCAGCTCATTATTCAGGAGCTGACCACCTTTATGCTGTATGCGCTTGCTGTACTTTTCGCCTTTCAGCTACTGGGGGAGTTCCTGGCCCGCGTCACGGGCCTGCCCCTGCCCGGCGCGCTGATCGGCATCCTGCTTTTGCTGCTGGGCCTTCTGTTTTACAAACGCCTACCCAAGACACTGGAAGATACTGCTCAGGTTCTGTTGCAGAACATGATGCTGCTTTTCATCCCCGTCATTGCAGGCGTGATGTTGGAATTCGACCACCTGCGCCGGGAATGGCTGCCGTTTGTGCTGGCCTGCATTGCCGGAGCTGCCATCACATTCACGGCAACCGCCCTCACCTTCCGCTTCTGCCTGCAGCGCCAACGCACTCGCAAGCCGGATGACGAGTCCGCAGCAAAGCAGGAGCCCAGCGCATGAGCACATCCCTGCTTGAACGCCTGCACACCGCCTGGCTGAGCCTGGCCCAAGGCTCGCCCCTGCCCTGGCTGGTGCTGACCATGCTGGTCTATCTGGCGGCCATGGCCATCTACAGGAAAAGCGGCAACCGCCCCATGCTGATTCCGGTGTTTACCGGCGTGGTCGTCATCGTCGCGATTCTGTTGCTCACAGGCACGCCTTATGAAACCTATCGCAGCGGCGTATCCCTGCTGGGTCTGATGATAGGCCCGGCCACCGTGGCACTGGCCATCCCGCTCTACGCCCAGCGCGAGCGCATCCGTCAGCTGTGGTTGCCCATCAGCGTGGCGCTGCTCGTGGGCTGTCTGGTCGCTCTGTTTTCGGCGCTGGGCATTGCCTGGGCCTTTGGCGGCTCGCAAGCTACGCTGATCGCCGTGGCCCCCAAGTCGGCCACCATTCCCATCGCCCTGCCCATGGCCGAGCGTTTTGGAGGAACACCTTCGCTGGCCGCCGTGGCCGTGGCCATTACCGGCATCAGCGGCACCATGATGGCACCGCTGCTGTGCCGCGTCCTGCGTCTCAAGGATCCAGCGGTTCAAGGCTTTGCCATCGGACTTACGGCCCATGCGATTGGCACGGCACGCGCCATTCAGCTCAACCCCACGGCCGCTGCGTTCTCCGCTCTGGCCATGGGTTTGAACGGCGTGGCCACGGCTGTGCTGATGCCACTGGTGCTGGCCATTACCCCCTGGATTTAAAACAATAGCTGCTGGCGCTTGATGCATAACCGCTGGCAGCTATTTTTGATTAGGCTTGCGCTCGCTACGCCGGTAAGCTGCAAGCGCCCCCAGAATCAGCGCCATCCCCAGCCACTGCGCCGGCTGCGGTTTGGCACCAAACCAGAGCAGATCCACCAGCAAAGCCATGACGGGGTAGATAAAGGACAAGCCGGCGATCGCCTGCGCCTGCAGTCTTTGAAATGCCGTGTACATCAGTGTGTACATCCAGGCCGTGTGCACCAGGCCCAGCACCAGCACCGCAGCCCAGACCTTGGGACTGAAGAGTGCCTGGGCGCGCAGCTCCCACACCCAGGGCAGCAAGCTCAGTGCACCAAGCAGCATCTGCAGCATGGCGATCTGCGCCGGCGCAAGCCGCCTGAGCCGCTGGGTGGCCAAGGTGGCCAGGGCATAAAGACTGGCTGCCAGCAGTGCCAGCACAATGCCCAAGGATTGCCCTTGCGACGCCTGCTGGTCAGTCAGCCCGACCAGGCCGCTGCTCAAGCCCACGCCTACCAGCGCCAATACCAGCCAGGGCAGCCGATTGAGCGGCAGAGGCTCGCCCTGCAGCAGGGCCGCCAGCAGCAACAGCAGGAAGGGCTGTACGTGATAGACCACCGTGGCAATGGCAATGCCGCTGTATTCATAGGCACGAAACAGGCACAGCCAATTGACGATGAGCGCCGCAGCCCCCAGCAGCAGCCAGCCGCTCTCGCGCCAGGTCGGCCTGGACCACTGGCCCGACCAAAGCACCCAGGCTGCCAGCCCGAGTCCGCCGAGCAGGCAACGCAACCACACCACCCACAGCACGGGCAGGCCGCTCTCCACCACCAGCAGGCCGATGGTTCCGGAAAGCGCCATGGCCAGCACCATGCGCCAGCTACCGCCGGCTGCTGCATTGGGCGGCGAGGTGGCGGCCAAAGCCGGCTTGGAAGCCAGCACTTGCAAGGAGGAAGATGTCTGGGAAGTCATGATGGCATGGTCCCTCAATCACCTCCAAGCATCAATACAGCGCTATTCCACTTACTATTACCCACAGATCAACAATCAAGCTGAACCATGAGCACAGAGCCCGGCCTGCTTCCTGAAATGCTGGTTTTCGCCAAGGTGGTGGAGCTGCGCAGCTTTGCCGCCGCCGCACGGCAACTGGATCTGACCACCTCGGCCGTCAGCCGCAGCGTGGGCCGGCTCGAAGCCCATTGGGGCGTGCAGCTACTGCACCGCACGACCCGCTCGCTGTCCCTGACCGAGCTGGGCGCCGAGGTCTATGCAGCCTGCAGCCAGCTGGCACAGACGGCCAGCGATATCCACGCCATTGCCGGCCATTACAGCGGCGTGCCGCGCGGCACGGTGCGACTGACGGCTCCAACCATCTTTGGGGAAATCTGGCTCAGTGCACAGCTGCCTGCGCTGCGCCGCCAATGGCCCGAGCTTGAGGTCGCCGTCAGCCTCAGCGACCAGATGCAGGATCTGGCGCAGCAAGGTCTGGATCTGGCCATCCGCCTGACCCGGCCCGAACAGTTACCACCGCATATGGTGGCGCGCGAGCTGCGCCAGGTGCACTACATCGCCGTGGCCTCGCCGGCCTACCTCAGGGGTCTGATCAAGCCGCCCGAACATCCACAGGAGCTGGGACGCGAGCATGGCGTGGCATGCATCACGCTGGGCTATGGCGACTTTCAGAGTCGGCTGCAATGGGTGCACGGCCCAATTCGCAGCCCAGAGGCTGTCGTGACCGAAGTCGCCGTTCACTCTCCTTTGTCCATGGACAGCAGCACCGGCATCATTAACTTGGCATTGCAGCATCAGGGCATAGGCCTGGTGGCAGACTTTGCGGCCCAGGCCGTGCTGAGCAGCGGTGCGCTGGTCCAAGTGCTGCCCGACTGGCAGCTGACGGGCAATTACGCGCCGCGCACCGCCTATGCACTGTATATGCCCTCGCGCCACCTGCCGCTCAAGGTGCGGGCGCTGATCGACCATCTGGTCGAGGCCGGCAAGCGCTGAGTCCATGACTCAAACCGGCTCAGTTCCAGCAGCCTGAAGGCCAGCCGCATCGACAGTCGCTGCGGCGGTTTGTGGCCAGAAAAGAGCGCGCACTTCAGCGCTGGCATAGGGCAGGATCAGCGCAATCCCGCTCAACATGCCGCCCGCATCAGCTGCGGCGCTGCCCAGACCCGATTGCAAGACAGGGCCGGTAAAACAGGACACCAGCAAGCCGGCAAGCGTTGAGCTGATGGCCAGACTCGGCGCCCAGCTCCTGAAGCGCAGTTGCCCGTAAAAAGAAGCCAGCGTAGTCACAACCACCACCGCCATGGCCAACCATACCCCGGGCGGATAACGCTTGATGCCGCCAAACTGCACCATGCTGTCATGCACTGACTTCAGACTTGCCGGGATCAGCGGGAAAAAGGCGTCCAGGCACAGGCCTGCCACAGGGATGAGCATGGAGGCAAGAACAATGGCCCGGTATGTTGATTTCTTCACTTCCCTCTCCCTCGATGCTCTACCGCGCATCGTATCGGGATATCCCCATTCGCCCGCTACAAGCTTGTGGACAAAGCCCGCCACTCAGCGGGATAAGCGTATCAAGCCATTGTTCTGCAAAGACTTTTCAATGCAAGATTAATTTTTAAGCAAATCACACTATACGGCTCTTAAAGCCTACAAACTCCGCATTTCATAGCAGCTCACACCTACCAAAATTGGGCTGTAGCCCAGTTTTCCCCACTAAATCACTACAAGCTTGTGGACAAGCCGGAGCAAGCACTTGAATAAGCGACTTAACCCCTTGTCACATTAGAAAAAATGGGGTGCTGATTATTTTTTAATCAGTACCCCGTTCATACACTAAAACTCAGTCACTCAGCGCAGCGGCCCTTGCCAATCTCCCAGGCGGTAGGCGCTGTCCCAGAACATCCATTCCAGCCGGGCCGCATCCTTATAGGCCGCATGCATGGCCGCGCGCGTGGTCTCGGTAGCCTCCTCGGCCAGGCGATCCACCGTGGCGCAGACGCCGCGCACGGCCGCATGGAATTCCTCGCTGGCATAGGTGTCCACCCAGGCCTGATACGGATTGTCCTTGGCCGAGCGCGCATGAATGTCGCGCCCCACCTCGGCATAGATCCAGAAGCAGGGCAGCAGCGCGGCCACGGCCACAGGGTAAGTGGCGCTCCATGCCGTGGCCAGCAGATAGCTGGTGTAGTGATGGCAGGCCGGCGTCAGCGGCGTGGCCGCAAACTGCTCGGGCGTCACGCCGAAGTCACGCATGAAGCCGCCATGCAGAGCGCGCTCCACCACCACGGCCTCATTGGCGGCATTGGCAAACTGCACCACGCCTTCGGCGTTATCGGATTTCGCCGCCGTCACGGCCAGCGCGCGACCATAGGCGACGAGGTAGTGCGCATCCTGAATCATGTAGTGGCGAAAGCGTTCCCGGCTCAGCGTGCCGGCCGCCAGCTCCTGGTTGAAGGGCAGCTCCAGGGTACTTTGAAACAGTGCCTGGTTGGCGTTCCACAGACTTTGGCTGAATGACATGGAAACTCGACTCCTCTTCGATTGAATGACTGCAGCGCCCTGCCATCCACATGAAGCGGACATGGGCGAACACCCATTGAATCACATAACGAAACACAGATTGTCCGCACGTGGTGCCATATCGACACTTGTGCCCATATGAAAAACACTTGCAACACACTTGGGGCCGGGCCGCTGCGCGGCGTGCGGATTCTCGACCTGGCCACGGTTCTGGCCGCGCCCTTCGCATCGACGCTGTGCGCCGACCTGGGTGCCGAAGTCATCAAGGTGGAGCTTCCCCAGGGCGGGGACGCCCTGCGCGGGCTAGCGCCGGTCACGCCTGAGCACGCCCTGTTTTGGAAGACCGCCAACCGTGGCAAGAAAGGCATTTCCCTGGACATACGCAAGCCTCAGGGCAAGGCGCTGTTCCTGCAACTGCTGGCAGACACAGATGTGCTGGTCGAGAACTTCCGCACGGGCACGCTGGCACGCTGGGGCCTGGATTTCGAGACGCTGCGCCAGGCCAATCCGACCATCATCGTGCTGCGGCTCACGGGCTTCGGCCAAACCGGCCCCTATTCCCAACGGCCGGGATTTGCGCGCATCTTCGAGGCTATGAGCGGCTTTGCCCACCTGACCGGCGAGGCTGAAGGACCGCCCCAACACATGAATTACCCGCTGGGCGATGCCGTCAGCGGCGTGTTCGGCGCCTTCGCGATCGCGGCGGCTGTGGCCGAGCAGCGCGGCAGCGCCACCCCACAGGCGCACGACATCGACCTGTCTGCCACCGAGGCCATGCTCAGGCTGCTCGATCCCCTGCCCGTTGAGCTGGAAAAGCTGGGCGCAGCGCGCGCACGCTCGGGCTCGCGCGCCACCTATACCGCGCCATCAAACATGTACCTGAGCGCCGACGGCGTCTGGACCAGCCTGGTCGGCTCCTCGGACGCCATCTTCGCACGTCTGGCACAGGCCATGGACATGCCCGGGCTCGCCGCCGATGCGCGCTTTGCCACCAACCCGTTGCGCGTGCAGAACCTGGAAGCGCTGGACACGCTTATCGCACGCTGGTTCGGCGAACGCGGCTTCGACGCCATCGCGGCCACACTGGAGCATTGGCAAGTTCCATTCAGCAAGGTCTACAGCATCCAGGACGTGATACAGGACCCGCATCTTCAGGCACGCCAGGCCATCATCCGCATCCCCGATACCCAGCTGGGCAGCATTCCCGCGCCCTGTGTGGTGCCGCGCTTTTCCGGTCACGAGCCCCGGATCGCCGCCACTGGCCCCCAGACCGGAGAACACAACCACGACGTCTATGCCCGTCTGGGCCTGGGCGCGCAGGAGCTGCAGCAGCTGCGCCAGGCTGGCGTGATCTGATGCGCTGGGCCGTGTGAACCGGGTCGCAAGCACAAGCCT
The DNA here is from genome assembly GCF_039581385.1 of Comamonas sp. A7-5. Classification (NCBI taxonomy): domain Bacteria; kingdom Pseudomonadati; phylum Pseudomonadota; class Betaproteobacteria; order Burkholderiales; family Comamonadaceae; genus Comamonas; species Comamonas sp. A7-5. The sequence goes on along the minus strand of NZ_JBCPWO010000015.1, from coordinate 114,520 downwards.
GCGATTCATTCCTCCTCGCCGTACGGCGGCGGCCTCAGGCCGGCCAGCACTTCCACCGCGCGCACCATGGCGCGCAACTGGCCGCCCACCTCGCGCGCCCTTGCCATCCGCTGGTTCTCCTGCACCAGTAGCGAACAATTGAAGACGATAAGCTCACCGTGCAGCGCCCTGGCCATGGGCACGGCCACGGCCACACGGCGCGCATCATGGGCTCCTCGGTTGATGCAAAAGCCGTGGTTCAGCAGCGAAGCCCTGGATTTTTCGACTTCCTTCATATTGGCCTGCACAAAGTCCGGATCCTGCAGGCGCAGCCGGTTGAGCACGGCCGTGCACTCGCTGGCGCTCACTGCCGCAAGCCAGGCGCGACCGCCCGCTGAAGCCACCAGTGGCAGCGTCGAGCCAATGTCCACCAGCGGAGTGTCCGCCTCGTTCTCGCGCGCGGAATCCAGATAGGCGATGCTGTCGCGGTCGCGCACGCAGATGGACACCGTGCCATGCACACGCTCGCTGAGCGCACGCATCAACGGGCGTGCGATCTGGCGGATCTGCATGCTGGCCAGCAGCGGATAGCCGAGTTCGAGCACGCCCGTATCCAGCGCATAGCCGCTGCGCGGCCCCTGCCGGCGGAGATAACCCAGCTCGATCAGTGTGAAGGCCAGGCGCGAAACCGTGGCCTTGTTCAGCCCGCACCGCTGCACCAGCTCAGCGTTCGTCAGCACCGGCCGGTCCACGGAGAAGGCCTGCAACAACTGCAGGCCGCGCGCCAGTGTCACCGTAAACTGGTCGTCGGTTTCCATGGCCTGCTGGCCCATGTCACGGTTCGCCATGTTCTTCCTGCAGCCGATCGATGGCGGCAGCCGTTGCCATAAGCAGCGGCGCCACCTCGCGCACCATGCGCTCCGCGTCCATGCGCTGACGCAGCACGCCGCAGTTGAGCACCACCAGCTCGCCGCGAAATCGCTGGCGCAGCGGCAGCGCCATGGCGTTCACGTCCCGGCGGAAGTCGCCCGCCGACAGGCAGTAGCCTGACACCTGCAGCTCCTGCCGCGCCGCCCCCGCCAAGGCCTGCAGCCGGTGCAGCGAGATGCGCTGCTGCCTGCGTAGCCACTCGAAGGCCAGTGCCCGCTCCGGCTCCCCGCTGGCCGCCAGCCAGGCCCGGCCCACCGCCGTCTCCAGCAGCGGCAGCGAGGCGCCGATGTCGGGGCGAAAGTCGCCCGCATCATGGGCGCGCGTGGTCTCGATGTAGATGACGCAATCCCGGTGCTGCAGCCCCAGCGAGACGGTGGCGCCCATGCGATCGGCCAGGCGCTGCATCAGCGGCCGGGCCAGCTGGCGCACGGCCAGCTGCGCCATCAGCGGATGGCCCATGGACAGCGCCGCCGCGCCCAGCCGGTAGCGGCGCGCCTCATGGTCGAAGCACAGCATCCCGATCAGCTCCAGCGTATAGCTCAGGCGCGACACCGTGGCCTTGGACAGGCCCGAGCGGCGGGCGAGCTCGCCGTTGGACAGCGTGGGCTCGAACGGCGTGAAGCAGCGCAGCAGGGCCAGACCGTGCGCCAGCGTGGTGGCAAACCGTTGATCCTGCGCGCGAGATTCCAAGGGCGTTCTCCGAGTTGGGTACTGAGTAATATAGCAAAACACCCTGCCAGCAGCGGCTGCAGTTCACGGATTATTCATCTCCTACAAGGAGACAAGCATGACCGCACCCCTGCACGCCGTGATCCTAGCCTGCCTGGCTGCAGCCGCCAGCCTTCCCGCCCTGGCCGACAACTACCCGGGAAAGCCCGTGCGGGTCATCGTGCCCTATGCGGCCGGCGGTGGCACCGACATCGTGGCCCGCCTGGTCGCGCAGAAGCTGGGCGCGCGGCTCGGCCAGCACGTCATCGTGGAGAACCGCGCAGGCGCGGCCACCCAGGCTGGCTCGGCCGTGGTCGCCAAGGCGGCGCCCGACGGCTACACCCTGCTCATGGGCACGGCCAACCTGGCCACCAATGTGCCGCTGTTCCGCAAGCTGCCCTACGACGTGCGCACGGACTTCGCGCCCATCTCTCTAGTCACCAAGGTGCCGGTCTACCTGTTCGTCAACACGGCCTCGCCGCTGCGCAGCGCCAAGGAGATTGCCCCCAAGTCGAAAGCCAACCCCGACGGGCTGTCCTGGGCGTCGGCTGGCGTGGGCAGCATCCCCAACCTGGCCGGGGAGATGTTCAGAATGCAGACCCAGGCCCGCATGACCCATATCCCCTACAAGGGCAGCTCGGAGTCCGTGATCTCGTTGGTGGGCGGGCAGACGGCCTTCGCCTTCGACAACCTGCCGCCGTTCGCCGCCCAGGTCAGGGCGGGCAAGGTCATGCCCATTGCCGTGGCCCAGGCCCAGCGCTCGCCGCTCACGCCCGATGTGCCTACGCTGCAGGAACTTGGCATACCCGTCGACGCCTATTCGTGGTGGGGGCTGCTCGCGCCCGCGGGCACGCCGCAGACCATCGTCGAACGACTGAGCCGCGAAGTGCGCGCCATCATTCTGGAGCCCGATCTCCAGCAGCGATTCGAGCAGCTCGGCATCGAGGGGGTGGGCAGCACGCCCGCGCAGTTTGACGCCCACATCAAGGAGCAGACGCGCAAGTGGACCGAGGTCGTGAAGTCCGCAGGCATCCAGCCCGAGTAAACGCCATGAACACCCGACAGTACACCGCATATTGCCTGCATGAGCAGGCCTCGCAGGTGCAGGGCAGCTTCGAGCAGTTGGACCTTCAGGAGCCGCCGCCGGGCCATGTGCGCATCCGCGTCCACTACTCCAGCATCAACTACAAGGATGCGCTGGCCTCCCGGTGCCAGAACGCCATCATCCGCAGCTTCCCGCGCGTGGGCGGCATCGACCGCACGGGTGTGGTCGATGCGTCGAGTGATGCGCGCTGGAAGGCGGGTGAGCCGGTGATCGTGCATGGCTTTGGTATTGGCGTGCAGATCGATGGCGGCCATGCGGAATACGCCACCGTGCCGGCCGGGCATGTGATGGCCCTGCCCCCTGGACTGGACCTGCGGGATGCCGCCACGATCAGTGTCGCAGGCTACACCGCAGCACTATCGCTGTACAGCATGGAACTCAACGGTCTGCACCCCGGCATGGGACCGGTCCTGGTGACTGGCGCCACCGGCGGTGCCGGCAGCCTGGCCATAGCCATGCTGCACGCCAGCGGCTACCAAGTCACTGCCATGAGCGGCAAGGCGCAGGAGGCAGACTATCTGCGCAGCCTGGGCGCGAGCGAGGTCCTGGGCCGCATCGCCCCCGGTACCGAGGCGAAGCCGCTGCTCCAGGCCCAATGGGCCGGCGCCATCGATTCGGTGGGCAGCGACACGCTGGCATGGATCACGCGCACCATGCTGGCCGAAGGCGTCATCGCGGCGTTCGGCAACGCCGCTGGGGCACAACTCCACACGACAGTCCTGCCTTTCATCCTGCGCGGCGTGAAGCTGCTCGGCATCAATGCCAACAGCTCCCATGGAGCTGCGCGAAAAGATCTGGGGCCGCATCGCCTCCCACGGTCGCCCGAGCCACCTCGATGCCATCCGCAACGAAATCCCCCTCGCCGACCTGCCCGCCTGGCTGGAAAAAACGCTGGCCGGACAGGTGCGGGGACGCGTCGTCATCCGAATGAACCAACTGAGCCCGGAGCCCCCAAATGATTCGTGATTCCCAAAAACTTGAGCAACTGCTCCAGCAAACGCGCAGCTTCGTGCGCGAAGTGGCCATTCCGCACGAGGAGCAGGTCGAGCGCGAGGACTGCATCCCCGAGCCCGTCGTCGACCAGATGCGCGCCGCCGGCATGTTCGGCTGGTCCATCCCCGAGGCCTATGGCGGCCTGGGCCTGACCTCGGAAGAGCTGTGCCTGGCCAACATGGAGCTGTCGCAATGCGCCGTGGCCTTCCGCGCGCGCTGCGGCACCAACACTGGCATTGGCGCGGAGGCGTTGATTCAGGACGGCACCGAGGAGCAGCGCCGCCAGTTGCTGCCGCGCCTGGCCTCGGGCGAGCTCACCTCCTGTCTTGCCGTGACCGAGCCGGACGCGGGCTCGGACCTGCTGGGCCAACTGGCGACCACGGCCGAGCGCACCGCCTCGGGCTATGTGCTGAGCGGCACCAAGCGCTTCATCACCAACGCCCCCATCGCCGACCTGTTCACCGTGCTGGCCCGCACCAGCGATGCGCGGGACGGCTCGCGCAGCACCACCAGCTTTCTGGTCATGAAGGGCACGCCAGGCCTGTCCACCGGCACTCCGCACCGCAAGATGGGCCAGGAAGGCTCACCGGTCTCCGAGGTCTATCTCGACCACTGCGAGGTGCCAGCCGACAGCATCCTCGGCGGCGAGCCGGGCCGCGGCTTCGCTTCGGTCATGAAGGCTCTGAACAAGCAGCGCATCAACCTCTCGTCGCTGTGCCTGGGCCCGGCCATCCGGCTGCTGGACGAGGCGCTGCAGCATGCGCGCCGGCGCCGCCAGTTCGGCAAGGCCATCGGCGAGTTCCAGCTGGTGCAGGCCATGCTGGCCGACTGCAAGGTCGAGATCGAAGCGGCCCGCTCGCTGATCCTGGACACCGCGCGCAAGCGAGACGCGGGCCAGAACGTGACCATGGAGGCCTCCATGTGCAAGTACTACGCCTCCGAGGTGGCGGGCCGCGTCGCCGACCGCGCGGTGCAGATCCTGGGCGGCGGCGGCTACTGCGAGGACATAGGCGGCGCCGTGCCGCGCCTGTATCGCGACGTGCGCCTATTCCGCCTGTACGAGGGCACGAGCCAGATCCACCAGCTCAACATCGCCAAGCACCTGCTGCAATGAGCGCTCTTGCCCACCTCGTCTACAGCCGCCCGCCGTGGGCCTCCTTCGCGCGGCCCTGCAACCACTGGCTGAACACGCGCAGCACCGGCGACGGTTGTGCCTCGGCCGCCAGCTCGGGCGTGACCAAATAGTAGGCGCGGTTGCCGCGCAGCGGCTGGGGGCAGGCGATGATGAGATCGCCGCGCGCAATCTCCTGCTCGATCAGCATGGGCGGGATCAGGGCTACGCCCAGACCCTGGCTGGCAGCCACGGCCAGCATGGAAAACAGTTCGAGCCGCATGCCGTCGAGCGCCCGCGGCGCATCGATATGCATTGCGTCGAACCACTGGCGCCAGCCCTGGGGGCGCGTGCTTTGCTGCAGCAGCGGCAGGCGCGCAATCACCTCGGGGCCGACCGGTAGCCAGGCACGGCCTGGATCACGCTGCTGGGCCGTGGCCAGCAGTTGCGGGCTGCACACGGGCACGACTTCCTCGTCCATCAGCCACTGCGCCTGCACGCCGGGCCAGCGTGCCACCTGCTCGGGCGTGCCCGCGTAGAGAGCGGCATCGAACACCGTGTCGGCAAACAGGAAAGGCCGGGTCTGCACATCGATATGCACAGTGATGTCGGGGTGCTGCTGTGCCAGTTGCGGCAGGCGCGGCAGCAGCCAGCGCGTGGCAAAGGTGGGCACGGCCGCCAGATTGATGGGGCCGCCCTCGCCCTGATGGCTCATCAGATCCAGCGTGTCGCGCTCCAGCCCCTGCAGCCAGCGTCCTACCTGCTTGGCGTAATGCAGTCCCGCATCGGTGAGCAGCACGCCGTGGCGTGTGCGCTTGAACAGCGCCACGCCCACAAACTCCTCCAGCGCAATGATCTGGCGCGAGACGGCACTTTGCGTCAGCGACAGCTCCTGCGCAGCCTTGGTGTAGCTGACATGGCGGGCAGCCGATTCAAAGCAGGCCAGGGCTTGGGTGGAAGGGAGAACTCTGCGCATATCTCTTGTGCTTAGAACGCATCAATCAATCTAAAAACAACGGGGAAACCCTGAATAATTCGTTTATACATGCGTTTTACTCATCCATAGATGATTATTCATCGTTTGCCAGCCCTTGTTCTGCAAACCTAATATGTGTGCAAGCACTCAGGCGGAAATGCGCCTGCAACCCGACACCTTGCATTCAGGAGATGAACATGGCCAATGGCTACCAGTGGGACGACTGCTTCCAACTCGACCAGCAACTGACCGAAGACGAGCGCATGATCCGCGACGCAGCGCGCGAGTACTGCCAGGACAAGCTCAAGCCTCGCGTGCAAGCCATGTTCCGCAACGAGTCCGTGGACGTCAGCATCTTCCGCGAGATGGGCGAGCTGGGCCTGCTGGGCCCCACCATCCCCACGCAATACGGTGGCGCGGGTCTGAACTATGTGAGCTACGGCCTGGTGGCGCGCGAGATCGAGCGTGTTGATTCGGGCTATCGTTCCATGGCCTCCGTGCAGTCCTCGCTGGTGATGGTGCCCATCAACGAATTCGGCACCGAAGCGCAGAAGATGAAATACCTGCCCAAGCTGGCTTCGGGCGAGTTCATCGGCTGCTTCGGCCTGACCGAGCCCGACCACGGCTCCGACCCCGGCTCCATGGCCACACGCGCCTACAAGGTCGACGGCGGCTATCGCCTCAAGGGCAACAAGATGTGGATCACCAACAGCCCCGTGGCCGACGTGTTCGTGGTCTGGGCCAAGGAAGTCTCCGAGGACGGCACCGTGGGCCAGATCCGCGGCTTTGTGCTGGAAAAGGGCATGAAGGGTCTGTCCGCCCCCGCCATCCACGGCAAGGTGGGCCTGCGCGCCTCTATCACCGGTGAAATCGTGATGGACGATGTGTTCTGCCCCGAAGAAAACGCCTTCCCCGACGTGCGCGGCCTCAAAGGCCCGTTCACCTGCCTGAACAGCGCCCGCTTCGGCATTGCCTGGGGTGCGCTGGGTGCGGCAGAAGACTGCTGGCACACCGCCCGCCAGTACACGCTGGATCGCAAGCAGTTCGGCCGTCCCCTGGCTGCCAACCAGCTGATCCAGAAGAAGCTGGCCGATATGCAGACCGAAATCACGCTGGGCCTGCAAGCCGCACTGCGCGTGGGCCGCATGAAGGACGAACACCAGAACGTGATCGAGATCACCTCTCTGGTCAAGCGCAACAACTGCGGCAAGTCGCTGGACATCGCCCGCATGGCGCGCGACATGCTGGGCGGCAACGGCATCAGCGACGAGTTCGGTGTGGCCCGCCACCTGGTGAACCTGGAAGTGGTGAACACCTACGAAGGCACGCACGATGTGCATGCACTGATTCTGGGTCGCGCCCAGACCGGCATTGCGGCGTTTGCGAACTGATAGCTCCCCCTGAGCGGCTACGCCGCTTCCCCCTCTCTCTTCGGGAGGGGGACGGCAGCTTCGCCGCGAGGCGGCTCTTGCTGGCTGCCCTTACCTCGGGGCAATGCCAACCACCGCTATTCATTTGTTAGCTGGTACCGCTTGATTTGTCTGTGTTTTGGATAGTTTTCATCTCAAAACCCAGACAAATAAAGCGTAAGCAGCTATTTATTTCATTGTTTCGCTTTACGGGGTCATCCGACATGAACGCATCGACAAGCACTTCCACGGGCGCACTGGCAGGCATCAAGGTGCTGGATCTGTCGCGCGTGCTGGCGGGCCCCTGGGCCACTCAGATGCTGGCCGATCTGGGGGCCGACGTGGTCAAGGTGGAGCGCCCGGTTGCCGGCGACGATACGCGCCACTGGGGTCCTCCGTTCCTCAAGGACGATGCAGGCAACGACACGCGCGAAGCCAGCTACTTCACGGCCTGCAACCGCAACAAGCGCAGCCTCACCGTGGACATGGCACACCCCGAGGGCCGGGCCCTGCTGCAGCGCATGGCGCAAGAGGCCGATGTGGTGGTGGAGAACTTCAAGACCGGGGGGCTCGCTCAATACGGTCTGGACTATGAGAGCCTCAAGGCGCTGAACCCGCGTCTGGTGTACTGCTCCATCACGGGTTTCGGTCAGGACGGCCCTTATGCCGAGCGCGCCGGCTATGACCTCATGGTGCAGGCCATGTGCGGCCTGATGAGCATCACCGGCCATGCCGATGGCGAACCTGGCGGCGGCCCTCTCAAGGTCGGCGTGGCCGTGATCGACGTGTTCACGGGGCTCTATGCCAGCAACGCCATCCTGGCTGCACTCAACGCCCGCGACAATGCGAGAAACGGCACGGGCCAGGGCCAGTACATCGATATGGCGCTGCTGGATGTGGGCATGGCCGTGCTGGCCAACCAGGCTGCAGGTTTTCTGGCTACCGGCCAGGCGCCGGGACGCGCCGGCAACACCCACCCCAGCCTGGCGCCGTATCAGGACTTTCCGACATTGGACGGCAATGTGCTGCTGGCCATAGGCAATGACGGTCAGTTCGCGCGCTTTTGCGCAGCCATCGGCCAGGACGGCTGGGCCCTGGATGCACGCTTTGCCACCAATACCGCCCGTGTACAGAACCGTGCTGCACTGCTGGAGTTGATGAAGCCACAGATGCTTCAGCGCAGCACGGCAGACTGGATTGCGCTGCTCGAAGACAAAGCCGTGCCATGCGGCCCCATCAACACCATTGCCCAGGCCTTTGAAGACCCCCAGGTCAAGGCACGCGGCATTCAGAAAAGCTTGCCGAGAAACGCCTGTGACGGCATCGGCCATATCGCCACCGTCGCCAACCCCATACGTCTGTCGGCCACGCCGGTGACTTACCGCAACGCCCCGCCTGCCCTCGGCCAGCACACCGATGAGGTGCTGCGCGAATTCGGACTTGATGACAACGCCATTGCTGCGTTGCATGAGCAAGGAGTGGTTTGAGGCCTTCACGGCCAAAGCAAGCTCCTGACAACAAAAGAGGGCCCAAGCCCCGAAAACCGCAGGCAATTTCACCAGAGATGCACTGCCAATCACACTTTCCAAGGAGACATTGATGTTCAAGTTCACAGCCACCGTTCTGGCTGCCATGGCTTTTTGCGGCGCTGCACAGGCACAAAGCGCCTATCCCAACAAGCCCATTCGCCTGCTGGTTCCCTTTGCTGCTGGCGGCACGACCGACCTGATCGCCCGCATCATTGCCGAGCCGCTGAGCCGCGAGCTGGGGCAGTCCGTGGTGGTGGAAAACAAGGGCGGCGGCGGCGGCAGCATCGGTGCCTCCGAAACCGCCCGCGCCGCGCCCGATGGCTACAACCTCGGCATTGCCACCGTGTCCACCACGGCGACCAACCCGGCCATCAACCCCAAGATTCCCTACAACGTCGCCACCGACTTCACGCCCATCGTGAACATTGCGGCCACGCCCAACATCATTGCGGCCAATCCCAAGTTTGCTGGCAAGGACTACAAAAACTTCCTGACCGAGATCAAGAACAATCCTGCCAAGTACTCCTACGCTTCGCCCGGTCTGGGCTCCATCACCCATTTGATGATGGAAATGTTCAAGCTGGAAACCAAGACCGAGATGACCCACGTGCCCTACCGTGGCTCCGGCCCTGCGCTGAACGACACCGTGGCCGGCCAGGTGCCGCTGATTTTCGACAACCTGCCCTCCACCCTGCCCTTTGTGAAGGAAAAGCGCCTCACGGCGCTGGTCGTCGCAGCCCCCCAGCGCGTTGCCGCCCTGCCTGATGTGCCTACCTTCAAGGAAATTGGCCTGCCCCAGGTCAACCGCATGGCGTACTACGGCATCGTCGGCCCCAAGAACCTGCCCAAGGAGGTGGTGGCCAAGATCAATGCTGCCGTGCGCAAGGCCGTGCAGGACCCCAACGTGAAAAAGCGCATCGAGGAAAGCGGCTCCATCATCATGGCCGACACCCCCGAAGCCTTTGCCAAGCAGATGGCCGAAGAGCTGGCCGTCTACAAGAACGTGGTGCAAAAGCAGAATCTGAAGATGGACGAATAAGCGTCTGCTGCGCATGAAAAAAGCCCTCGCCGGCACATACCGGCGAGGGCTTTTTCTTTGCCTTGTCTCATGCACAAGCCAGGTGCCCATGCATGAAACTGGTGCAGCACAAGGCCTGTTCTCAGAAACGATGACGGATGCCCACCAGGGCGCTGGTGCCGGACTTGTTGGGAATGTCCATGCTCACGCGGTCATACATGGCCACGGCATAGACATCGGTGCGCTTGGACAGGAAATGGTCGTAGCCCAGGCTGACGGTGGTGCGTGTGCCGCTGACATTGCCCACTTCCGACTTGGTGCGTGCAGCCGCTGCCTTGAAGGTTCCAGGCGTGCCGCTGACGGGGATGTCCAGACCCAGCGAGTAGGTGGTGTTCTCACGATCCTGGGCGTTGATCTTGGCCTGGCCGTAAGTGGCATAGAGCTTGGCCACGCTGAAGTCATAGCTGCCGCCCACCATCCAGTTGCTCTTGGTCGGCATCACCGCCAGCGACACCGGATTGCTGATCTGCGCACGCTCGTAGAACGCAGTCAGGCTCAGCGGGCCGCCCGAGTACATCAGGTTCAGGCCCACATTCTTCTTGCCCTTGTTGCCGCTGCTGGTCTGCTCGCCGAACTGGTAATGCACATTGGCCCTGAGGCCGCCGAAGCTGGGCGTGGAATACAGGATCTGGTTGCTCCAGCCGGTGTTGGAGGCCGTGGTCAGGCTGTCCGCGCCCCAGGCCGCAGTCGTCATATTGGCATGCAGCACCAGCGGCGAGACCGTGAAGGAATCGCCAAACGGGTTGGTCAGCACCGTGGGCAGGAAGTTCGGTGCCAAGCCACGACCCAGACTCACACGACCAAAGCTGCCGGCCAGACCCACATTGGCATCACGCGAGAAAAAGGGGTCGGCATCAAAGCGACCAGGAGTACCGGTGTCGGCACGAAAAAAGCTGGTGATATTGAAGTCGGCCTTGAGACCGCCGCCCAGATCCTCCACGCCTTTCACACCCCACCAGGAAGTGGTCAGACCGCCGGAGCCGACCGAGGCCACGCGTTCTTGCCCTGCCAGCTTCATGGAGCCCGCATAGCTATCGATGGTGCCGGTGAGCTGCACGGAACTCTGGGCCTGAGCCGATAGGCTGGCCACAGCCAGGGCGATGGTGGTGAAGGTAGCGGCAAACGCTTTCATGGATGGTTTCCTCTCTAAAAAGTTTGAGACAAACCACCCATGCAAGAGTCAGGCCAGTTTTGTATACAAAACTAGGACTTCAAACGGAAGCTGTCGGCCAGCTTGAGCATCATGAACAACCAGAGCGCGCCGCCCATGGCAATCAGCAGGCCGCCCACCAGGCCTATATGCGTCATGCTCCATTGCTGGCTCACGATGCTGCCCAGCAGTGCGCCGCCGCCAATGCCGATATTGAAAATGCCCGAGAACATGGACATGGCCACATCGGTGGCATCGGGCGCAAGATTCAGCACCTTGGACTGCATGGACAGCGCAAAGCAGATCATGGAGATGCCCCAGACCGAGCTTTGCAGATACAGACTCCAGGCATGCGTGCTGCTCATGACCAGCAGCAACAGGCTCAGCGCCAGCACGCCGATGGACGCCAGCAGAAAGCCGCGCGGAAAGCGCAGACCGAACCAGCCGAACAGCACGCTGCCCACAATGCCCATGCCGCCATACAGCAGCAGCACGGCCGTGGTCACATCGCCGGCGTGGCCGGCAATGTCCTGCACAAAGGGCTCGATATAGCTATAGGCCGTGAACTGGCCGGTAATCACCACCACCAGCAGCACATAGATGCCGACCAGGGCCGGACGCCTGAACAGCATGGGCACACTGGACAGGGAGCCTGCGTTCTCGCTGGGCAGCAGAGGCAACAGCTTGCCCAGCACCAGCATCACCGCCGCTGCCACCGCGCCAATGGCCAGAAACGTCATGCGCCAGCCCAGCCATTCACCCACGATGCGGCCCAGCGGAATACCCAGCACCATGGCCACGGAAGTACCCGTGGCCAGCAGGCTCAGTGCCATGGCCTTCTTGCCCGGAGGCGCCACCCGCACGGCCAGAGAGGCCGTGATGGACCAGAACACCGCATGCGACAGCGCAATGCCGATACGGCTGATGACCAGGGATGCATAGCTCCAGGCCACGCCCGATACCAGATGGCTGAGCACAAACACCGCAAACACACCCATCAGCAGCTTGCGCCGCTCCACCTTGCGCGTGAGCAGCATAAAGGGCAGCGAAGCCAGCGCCACCACCCAGGCATAGATGGTGAGCATCAGCCCGACCTGCTCCACCTGCATGTCAAAGCTGGCGCCAATGCTGCTGAGCAGACCGACCGGCACAAACTCGCTGGTGTTGAAGACAAAAGCACCCAGCGCCAGCGCAATCACGCTGAGCCAGGCCTGGGTGGGAGATCGGGTCGATTCGATAGGGGCAGTCAAGGTTTCTGTCATGCAATAAGGCGTGCTGGCGTCTGGCGCCGCAAAACCCGAAATTGTGCGCTTGCAGCATGACAGCAGACCGGCGGCCCGGCCTTGCCCCATCAATCAATGGGGTCGGACCGGGCGACGACAGGGCTTGGTCAATACGCGACGGTGAAACGAGCCTTGACGTGTTCGTTCCTGTCCAGGGCATCGATCAACGCCACGGCCAGGTCCTGAACCGAAATATCGCCGGGCTGGCCGTCGGCCTGCACCAAAGGTTCGTCCTTGCCCGTGCGATAGTGACCGGTACGGCCTCTGGACTGCGCATCGGAGCCGCCATGGAAACCCACGGCCGGGCTCAGCATGGTCCAGTCCAGGGCGGCTTCCTTTTGCAGCTCGGCAAACATGTCGCGTGCCGCCGAAGCGCCGGGCTTGATGAAGGCCGGAAAATCGGGCGAATCCACCAGTTGCTGGCCATTCACATACAGGCTGCCGGCTCCGCCCACGACCAGATAACGCTTGATGCCCGCAGCCTTGACTCCTTGCACGATGGCACGCGAGCCCTGCATGAAATCGTCATAGATATTGGGATTGCTCCAGCCTGCGTTATAGGCGCTGACCACCGCATCGCAGCCGGTCACGGCGCGCTGCACCTCGTCGGCGTTGAGCACATCGGCCTTGACGAACTGCACATGTTCGCGCGCGGCAGCGGCCTCGGGCTTGCGTACCAGGGCCACGACTTCGTGACCGCGACGCAGCAACTCATCCAGCAACCCGGCACCGACAAAACCCGTGGCGCCAATCAATGCGACTTTCATTGGAAAACTCCTTATATCTTCAACAGGGCTAAAGATTAATCGGCATTAATCGCGAGAAAAACCCCTTTCAGCCACCATGACCTTGAAGCAGCACTTCAAAATAGCCCCATGGAAGATTTCAGACGCATGGCCATTTTTGCCGCCGTGGTGGAGCGCGGCAGCATGAGCGCAGCCGCCCGCCAGCTCGACATGACGCCCTCGGCCGTCAGCCAGCATATCCGTCAGCTGGAGCACGATGCTGGCCTGACGCTGCTGCACCGCTCCACGCGCCAGCTGACGCTGACCGATGCCGGCCAGCGCTTCTACACCCAGTGCGCTGCCATGTGCGAGGCCGCCAGCCGGGCACGCGCCGAACTGGCTGCCGAGCATCAGCGGCCCAGCGGCGAGCTGCGTCTGGCTGCTCCGGCCGGCTTTACCCAGCATGCGGCCCCGGCGCTGGGCCAGTGGCTGGCCATGCATCCTGAGCTGCGGTTGCGTCTGCTCATGGATGACGCCCCCATAGACCTGATCCAGGCGCGCGTGGATCTGGCGCTGCGCTTCGGCAATCTGCAGGACTCCAGCTGGGTGGCCCGCCACCTGGGACGCAGCGCCACCGTGCTCTGCGCCTCGCCGCATTGGATCAAGGCACACGGCAGCACGCCTCGACACCCCAGCGAGCTGGCACAGCTGCCCTGGCTGGAAATGAGCCGCAGCGACGACGCCCAGGCCGATTTTCTATGGCGCCAGCAGGGCACGGCGCAGGAGTACCGGCTGCAGGTGCGGCCGCTCATGGTAAGCAACCATCGCAGCGCGGTGCAGCAGTTCTGTGAAGCAGGCCTGGGGCTTGCATTGCTCTCGGCCCATGACGTGGCGGCAAGTCTGGAGACGGGCAGCCTGGTGCGCCTGCTGCCTGATTGGGATATGGGCATGCTGGATATCTGGGCCGTCACCGCCAGCCGCGACAGCCTGCCCGCCAAGGTACGCGAGGCCATCGAGGTGCTGCGCCAGTATTTTGCGCAGCTAGAGGGCATGCAGAACTAGCGCAATCCTTTCGCATGCAACGCCCCAGCCAGCAGCCATCCATGCCTGCCCCCAAAGGCCGAAAGCAAAAAAGCCTGCAAATGCGAGGCATCCGCAGGCTTTGCAAAACAGGCCACACCACATGACCTGGTGCACTCAAGGCAATCAGTTCAGGTCGATAGGCGTCTTGTTGCCGTTCACATAGCGGCTCAGCGTATAGCTGGGGTTCTTCATCTCGCCATTCTTCTCGAACTGGATCTTGGAGGTCACACCCGAATAGTCGGACTTCTGCAGGAAGGGGATATAGACCTTGGGGTCCCATGAATTGGCACGCTTCATGGCGTCGGCCAGCAGCATGGTGCCGTCATAGAAGTAGGGGCTGTAGACCTGGAACTGGCCCGGATACTTGGCGTCATAGCGCTTCTTCCACTCCGTGCCGCCAGGCATCTTGGCAATGGAGGCTCCGCCATCCGCGCAGACCACGTTCTCCAGCGGCTTGGCTCCGGCAGCCACCTTGGCCAGCTCGGTCACGCAAATGCCGTCACCGCCAAACATCTTGACGTCGTTCATGCCCAGCTGGGCCATCTGACGCAACATGGGGCCGGCCTGACCATACATGCCGCCGTAGAAGATGGCATCGGGCTTCTTGGCCTTGATGGAGGTCAGAATGGCCATGAAGTCCGTGGCCTTGTCGTTGGTGAACTCGTTGGCCACGATCTTGATGCCATGCTTTGCGGCATCCTTCTTGAACACATTGGCCAGGCCCTGACCATAGGCCGTGCGGTCGTCGATCACGGCCACATTCTTGAGCTTGAGATTCTTGGCCGCATAGCTAGCCAGCGCCGCGCCCAGGGCGTTGTCGTTGGCAATCACGCGGTAGGTGGTGTTCCAGCCGGGTTTAGTCAGATCGGGATTGGTCGCAGCGCCCGTGATCATGGGAATGCCGCAGTCCTGGAACACCTTGGAAGAAGGAATCGCCACGCCGGAGTTCACAAAGGCCACCGCACCGGCCACCTTGTCATCGCACAGTTTTTGCGAAGCCGCCGTGCCCTGCTTGGGATCGGCCACATCGTCCTCGGCCACCAGCACGAACTTGACCTTCTTGCCTCCGATTTCCATGCCCTTGGCGTTCAGGTCCTCGATGGCCATGCGCACGCCGTTTTCATCGTCCTTGCCGAAGTGAGCCTGAGGGCCGGAGGTCGGGCCGATATGGCCGATCTTGATGATCTGCTCCTGGGCCATCACGCCCCCTGCCATACCTGCTACGACTGTCGCGATACACAACTTGCCAAAATTCTTCATTGCGCACTCCACTCGGTTGAGACAAGACGCAACCTTATGCCCCGCGACAGGCAATTGGCAATGAGGCAATCACATAGGTGCAGCGAGTGCTACACCGGCACAACAATCAGTGTTTTCAGGGATCGGCAAGCGCCCCGGGCTGTGCTGGAAAAAACCGCCGCAAGCCCTTGCTCGCGAAATGGCAGCAGCGCCAAAGAAAAACGCCCCAGACTGGGGCGTTTTTCATCAAGGCCCGCTGCTCAGGCAGCCTTGGCCTGCAGCAGAGCATCCACCTTGGCATGCTGGTCCAGCGTGCTCAGGCAGGCATGGGCCACTTCCACGCCCTTCTTCACGAAGTGCTGGCGGAAGAACTCCACATGATCACCATGCTCGTGAAAATCGCGCGGCGTCAGCACGGCGGAGAACACGGGCACTTCGGAGTCCATCTGCACGCGCATCAGGCCGTCGATCACGGCCGTGGTCACGAATTCATGGCGATAGATGCCGCCGTTGACGATCAGTGCCGTGGCGATTACTGCATCGAAACGACCGCTTTGCGCCAGCTTCTTGGCCAGCAGCGGGATTTCAAAGGCGCCGGGCACGCTGAAATGCGTGATATTGCCGGCCTGCACGCCCTGTGCCAGAAGTTCGGCCTGGGCGGCATCGCGGGCCTGATAGACCACTTCGGTGTGCCAGCTGGCGCTGACGATGGCAATGCGGCTGCGGCTGGCGACGGCCTTCCAGGGCGTACCTTCGGAAGTCGCGTGAGTGGCAAAGTTCATGGAGATGGGGGTCTGATTCATGGTGGTATTTCCAGAAAATTCCAATGAATCAGGGCGTGCGCTGATACACCCGCCCATGCGGCAGCGATAGCTGCATCACGGACCGATGCTGCGCGATCTCTTTCATCCGGACTATGACCGTCGGCTCTGGCATCTCACCAGATCTGCTGACCCTGCTGGCTCTGGCGAGACTGCAGGCGCTCGCGGGCTGCTGCAGTCAATGCAAGGCATTGCCACAGATACCGCCGGTGGGGAATTGCACCCCGCCCTGAGAACGCTGCTTTGCGGCGAACCTGGATTCACCACAAGACGAAGTCATTCTAGCGACGCTTTGGCTGCGCTTTTGATAAAAGGGTCACTATGGCGTCAATCTGAAAAATCAAGAAAAAACCACCCTTAACGCTCGTCCACAAAGCGAAACGAGCTCTCATTTGATGAGCATACAGCGTAGCGAAGTCAACCCGGAACAGATGCCGGACGTTAAGAGCACAGGGCATTGCGCCCACCCACACCTCACCAGACACGCCATGAAACCATCCCTGCAGGCATTGATGTCCACCTCCACGCGCTGGGCCAGCATGGGGGCTTTGGCCGTGCTGTGCACTGCCTGCGCGGTTCCCGGCGAGTACGACTCCGGCTATGGCGGCGGCTACGGTGGCAGCTATGGCTCCACCACCATCTACAGTCCGCAGCCCGCTTATCCGGCCTATCCCGCCTACCCTGTGTACCAGGGTCAGGACCGCAATGACTGGGCCTGGCGCGAGCGTGAGCGTCGTCAATGGGAGCGCCAGCGCGAGCTGGAACGTGATCGCGCCCAGAACATGCGCGATCGCGAACAATGGCAACGCCAGATGGAGCGCGACCGCGCTCAGCAGCAGCGCGACCGGGACCAGCAGCGCCGCGAATGGGAGCGTCAGCAATCCCAGAATCGCCGCGATCAGGACCAGATGCGCCGCCAGCAGGAGCGCGAGCAGCAACAGCAATCGCAACAGCGCGAGCGTGACCGCATGCAGGCCGAACGCGATCGCCAGCAACAGGCCCGCGACCGCCAACAGCAAGACCGCGAACGTGAGCGCGATCAGCGCCAGCAGCAACGCCAGCGCGAAGGCCAGCAGCAAGGCTTTCCTCCTCGCGGTGACTGGCGCTGACCGGGCGCTGTGGCACGGCACCGCTTCTGCTTTTCCTGCCGCCACTTCATAATTTGCAGGCACTCAAACGCCTTTGAAGGAGCGGTCATGCCAGAGCCCCTATCTCCCACTGTCATCATGCGCAAGCTGCCGCTGGGCTTGCTGCTGGGCTGGGCGCTGATCGCAGGCACGGCCCAGGCTCAGGTCATGCGCTGTGTCGATGCCAAGACCGGCGAGGTGACCTATACCAACGGCCGCTGCATCTCGGGCGAAATGAGCACGCAGATTCAGGCGGCGCAAAGCGCCGAGGAAATTGCGTCCGAGCGTGCCAATGCCAGCCAGGCGCGGGAACGCAGCAAGGCCCAGATGGCGCGCGACGAAGCCCAGCGCCGCCAGCGTGAAGAGCAGGAGCGCAAGGAACGCGAGGCCGCCGAGAGAGCCCAGGCCCGGACCGGTGCCAATCTGGAAAACACGGCCGCCTGCCGTCAGGCCCGCGAGCGCTACAACGCCATACTGGCCGAAGCCAGCCCCGACCCGGCCACCTGGGGAGAGCGCAGCCAGGCGGCCCAGGCCCAGATGGAGATGAGCTGCCTGGGCGCAGCCGCCTACCAGCAACTGCAGCAAAGCCGGGCGCTGCAGCCCAATGCCATCAACCGCCCGCAGTGGGGCTATGGCTATCCCAACCGCTACCCGCCGGCACGTCCCACGCCATCGCAACCACCCGCCAAGATTGTCAACTGCAATGTCTTCCGCTGCTATGACAACCGAGGCGGCGTACATCCGATACCGTAATCCCCCTGAGGCGCTGTGCGCCTTCCCCCAAAGGGCGACAGTTTCGCTACGCGGCGGCGTTTGCTTGCTGCCCAATGCCTGAGCGCGCCAATTTTTGAGGGTCGTGCTCTTTGCTCTGCCTAGCTTTGCAGGCCCTCGGTCACCGTGGGATAGCGCAGCCTGAGCCGCAATTCGCGCTTGAGCCGCTGATTCGACAGCCGCCGCGACTCGCTCATGAAACTCAGCAGACTCGCCGGCAATTCTGTCTGTGCCTGCTCGCGCGAAATGCGCGGCGGGCGGGCCAGGCCGTAGAGATCGGCCGCCAGATCGAAGTAATCCCCCATCTTCAGCTGCGTGTCGTCGCTGGCGTGATAGATGCGCTGCGGCTTGCCGCGCCACAGCGCAAGCAGGCAGGCACGCGCCAGATCGTCGGCATGAATATGGTTGGTATAGACATCGTCCTCGGGCTTCAGCACGGCCGTGCCTCGCTGCAGCCGGGCGCGGGGCGTGCCGCCCTCACGATCAGGTGCGTAGATGCCGGGAATGCGCAAGATGCTGGCCCGCAGGCCCGAGCGACCGGCAAAGCGCACCGCGAGTTCGGCATTCACACGGCGCTGCGCTCTGGCAGTCGTCGGCGCGACGGACCGGGTTTCGGCCACCCACTGCCCCTCGCAGTCGCCATAAACGCCCGAGGTCGATGCATAGACCAGGCTGCGCGGCAGACTGCGCAGGCGCAGTGCCCGCATGAGAGCCGTGGTGCGGGAGTCCAGCCACGGGCATTCATCCCCGGCAGCCGGTGCCTGAGGCGGCGCCAGGTGCAGCACCCGCGTCGCAATGCCTGCCAGTCTGCGCAGGCTGGCCGGATCATCCAGATTCCCCCACAAGGGCCTCACAGCCTGGGCATGCAGTTGCTCGGCCCGACCTGGGCTGCGGCTCACGGCCAGTACCTGAATTCCGTGCCTGCCACGGCCTGAAGCGACCAGCAATCGGGCCACGCGCTGACCCACATCGCCGTGGCCGACGATCAATAAGCGTTCACGACGAAAGCGCGCTGGCAGCGCGCCCAATGGGCTTTGGTTTGAAGGCAAAATCGGGACCTGCTGCGTACAAGATCTAAGGAGCCACTGGCGTTGCTGCGACAGCAGCAGCGCCGACAAAAAGGCTGCCGGATACGCCTTCAAGGATAACCAAAACGTCATGACCGAGATTGCCCACGCTTCGTTTGAAATTACCGTCCAGCCCAGCGGACGTGCTTTTGCCACTCAGGGCGCTGAAACCATTCTGGCCGCGGCCATTCGCACCGGCGTCGGCCTGCCCTATGGCTGCAAGGACGGTGCTTGCGGCTCCTGCAAGTGCAAGAAGCTCAGCGGCGAAGTCAGCCACGGCACGCACTCGGACAAGGCTCTGACAGCCGAAGAGGAAGCCGGCGGCTATGTGCTGACCTGCTGCGCCACGCCCCACAGCGATGTGGTGCTGGAGTCGCGCCAGGTCACGGACGCCAGCTCCTTCCCCATCAAGAAGATGCCCGTGCGCGTGGCCGCTCTCGAGAAGAAATCGCATGACGTGATGCAGGTGCGCCTGCAGCTGCCGGCCAGCGAGAAGTTCCGCTATCACGCAGGTCAGTATGTGGAGTTCATCCTGCGCGACGGTGCCCGCCGAGCCTACTCCATGGCCACCGCGCCCCACGTGCAGGAGACGGCACCCGGCATCGAGCTGCATATCCGTCACATGGAAGGCGGCAAGTTCACCGACCATGTCTTCGGCGGCATGAAGGAAAAGGAAATCCTGCGTGTGGAGGGCCCGTTCGGCAGCTTCTTCCTGCGCGAGGACTCGGACAAGCCCATCATCCTGCTCGCCTCGGGCACGGGCTTTGCCCCTATCAAGGCACTGATCGAGCATATGCGCCACAAGGGCATCAACCGCCCCGTCACGCTGTACTGGGGTGGCCGCCGCCCCACCGACCTGTATGACGCCAGCTGGATTGCCGAACACACGGCCGCCATGCCCCAGTTCAGGTATGTGCCCGTGATCTCCGACGCCCTGGCCGAGGATGCCTGGACGGGCCGCACCGGCTTTGTCCATCAGGCCGTGCTGGACGACTTTGCCGACCTGTCCGGCTACCAGGTCTATGCCTGCGGTGCTCCCATCGTCGTGGATTCGGCCCGCGCCGCTTATACCAGCGAACGCGCGCTGCCGGCCGAAGAGTTCTACGCCGACGCCTTCACCTCCGAAGCGGACAAGTAAGAACGCTGTTTTGCACAAACCCCGATGCATTCCATGGTGCATCAGGGTTTACACGCAATTTTCTTGCACAAGTAACCGCCAGCCCCGGAGCAGCTGCAATTTTTTGCACAATAGAGCTCTATGAACCGTAGAAACAGCCTTCTCTCGGTCATGGCGGCCGTTGCTGCCTTGGCCTCCCCCCTCTCCCAGGCCCAAGAACCCATCCGTCTGATCGTGCCCTATGCGCCCGGTGGTCCGCTGGACATCACCTCTCGCGCACTGGCAGAGCGAGTGCGCGATTCCCTGGGCGTCGTCATCATCGACAACAAGGCTGGTGCTGGCGGCAATATCGGCGCCGATGCCATTGCCAAGGCCCAGCCCGACGGCCTGACCATAGGCCTGGCCGCCACGGCCACCCATGCAGTCAACCCCTGGCTCTATACCAAGATGCCCTATGACGCGGGCAAGGACTTTGCCGGCATCACCCAGATGGTGCGCGTGCCCAATGTGCTGGTGATGAATGCCGCCAAGGCCGAGCAGCTCAAGATCCATAGCGTGGCCGATCTGATCACCTACGCCAAGGGCCATCCCGGCAAGCTCAACTACGGCAGCGGCGGCAATGGCTCCGCAGGCCATCTGGCCGGCGAGATGCTCAAGCAAAAGGCCGGCATCTTCGCTCTGCACGTACCCTACCGTGGCGCCAACCCCGCCCAGCTGGCCCTGCTGTCTGGCGAGGTGGACTTCAATATCGACAACCTGGCTGCAGCCGCGCCCAATATCAAGAGCGGCAAGCTGGTGGCCCTGGCAGTGACTTCGCTCAACGCCTCGCCGCTGCTGCCCGGCGTGCCTGCGCTGTCCAAGACCTACCCCGGTTTTGCCATCGACACCTGGTGGGGACTGGTTGCCCCGGCCGGCACCCCCAAGCCCGTGCTGGACAAGCTGAGCAAGGCCTTCAATGATGCTCTGCAAGCACCGGAAACCAAGACCCGCTTCAACGCCCTGATGGCCGAACCCGTGGGCTCCACGCCCGCCGAATTCGACAAGTTCATGGCCTCCGAGCGCGCCAAATACCAGCCCATCGTCAAGGCCTCCGGCGCCAAGGTCGACTGACGAGTCCTGGCACTGATAAAAAAGCCCCGGCAGCCTGACGGCTCCGGGGCTTTTTTAGGTAGTTTCAGCCTCAATCGCTTGCCAGGCAGGCGTGAGAAGCTATCAAATCTGAACTACGCTGACTGCTCTATCCACCAGCCCTGGGCCAGGCTGCGCTCTATGCCCTGATCTGCCACTGCCTGCAGCTGTTCGGCACTCACACAGCCGGGCGCAATTTCGGCCAGCGGCAGCAGCACAAAGGCGCGCTGCCACATGCGCGGGTGGGGAAGAATCAGCTCGGGAACATCCGAGTGCCGGTCACCCCATAGCTCGATATCCAGATCCAGCGTGCGCGGTGCATTGCGGTAGGGACGCTCGCGTCCGGCCTGCAGCTCGATCGCCTGTAGCGCATGCAGCAGATCCAGCGGCTCCTGCCCGGTGCGCAGCAACGCCACCGCATTCAGATAGTCCGGCCCGGACGAATCAATGGGTTTGCTGCTGTAGAGCGAGGACACGGCCAGCAGCTCGGTCCGGGCCAGCCCGGCCATCGCCGCCACGGCCCAGGACAGGGTCCGGCGTGCATCGCCGAGGTTTGCCCCAAGACCGACCGCAACCGTGTCGGCCGCCAACGCGGCCGGTTTATTCATTACCACCGGCTACAGGAGCAGCGCCAGCGGATGGTTTGCGGCGACGGCGGCGGCGCTTTTTGGGAGCGGCTGCATCGCCTTCTGCGACCACCTGATCCAGCGGGCTCTCCTGATCGCCTTCGGCTTTCTTCTTGGCCACTCGGTGCACCTTGGGCGCCGTCTGCTGCTGGGCACGCTGGCGGGCGCGCTGCTCGTCGCGAGCCTGGGCAATCAGGTCATCTCGCTGGGCATCGTCGGCCTGCTGGAATTCCTGCCACCAGCTGGCCAGACTTTCCTCGACCTCGCCGATATCGGCACGCAGGCGCATGAAGTCAAAACCGGCGCGGAAGCGCGGCTGCGCCACCATGGAGTGCGGAGTGGCTCCGGTGCGCTTGTCAAAGCGCGGCTGCATGACCCAGATCTCGCGCATATCGGCAGCCAGCTTGCCCCGACCCGAGACATCGCCGATACGCTGATCGAACACCTCGTCGATCGACTCCTGCAGCGCAGGGAAAGGGTGATAGCTCTTGGCCAGACGCTTTTCCCAGCCCTGCTTGACATCCTGCCACAGCACGCAGGCCAGCAAAAAGCTGGGTGCCACGGGCTTGCCTTCGGCCACACGGCGGTCGGTATCCATCAGTGCGGCCTGCACGAAGGGATGGTCGGCACGCTCCATGACCACGTCCAGCAGCGGATAGATGCCGCGCGAGAGGCCCAGCTCCTTGAGCTGAGCCACCGAGGCCAGCGCGTGACCAGTCTGCAGCAGCTTGAGCATTTCGTCGAACAAGCGGCTTTGCGGCACTTCCTGCAGCAGCGGCTCGCACTCGACCAGGGGCTTGGCGGTCTTGGCTTCGAGCTTGAAGCCCTTGCCGCTGAGCTTGGCGGCAAAGCGCACGGCCCGAATGATACGCACCGGGTCTTCGCGGTAGCGCGTGGCCGGATCGCCGATCATGCGCAGCACCTTCTTCTTGGCGTCCGCAATACCGCCGTGATAGTCGACCACAATCTGTGTCTCGGGGTCGTAGTACATGGCGTTGATGGTGAAGTCGCGGCGCGTGGCATCCTGGTCCTGCGGGCCCCAGACGTTGTCACGCAGCACGCGGCCGCTGGCATCCACTGCATGCTTCAGCCCTGCGAGCTGATTCTTGCTGGTACGTTCATTGCCGCTGACCTGCTCGGCCGCACTGTTGTCCAGAAAGGCCCGAAAGGTGGAAACCTCGATAACTTCGTTTTCCCGGCCGCGGCCATAGACCACATGCACGATGCGAAAACGCTTGCCGATGATGAAGGCGCGGCGAAACAGGTTCTTGACCTGCTCGGGCGTGGCATCGGTGGCCACGTCGAAGTCCTTGGGGCGCAGGCCCAGCAGCAGGTCGCGCACGGCGCCGCCGACGATATAGGCTTCGTAGCCCGAGCGCTTGAGGGTCTGCACCACATCGATGGCGCGACGGTCCACCAGATTCGGGTCTATGCCATGCACCTGAACCGGCACTTCCTCACGCTTGCCGAACTTGGGCTTGCGCGAGCGGGGGGCTGCGGGCGCCTTGCCCAGCAGCTTGTCAATAATGGTCTTGATCATGGTGCTTCGCTAAATAGGTCCACGATGCGCCAGCCGCGTTCCTCGGCCAGGGCACGCAAGCGCGCATCGGGGTTGGTGGCCACCGGGTGATCCACTTTTTCAAGCAGGGGCACATCGTTCATGGAGTCGCTGTAGAAGGTCGCTTCCACATCCTCCCAGCGCAGGCCGCGCTGGGTCAGCCATTCGGTCATGCGCACGACCTTGCCCTCGCGCATATTGGGAATACCGTCAATCTCGCCCGTGAACCAGCCGCTGCCATCACGCACCAGCTCGGTCGCCAGCAGATGCTGCACGCCGAAGGCCTGGGCAATGGGGCGCGTCACAAACTCGTTGGTGGCCGAGGTGATGACCACGGTGTCGCCCGCATCCAGGTGCTGCTGCACCAGGGCCAGGGCGGCAGGCTTGATCGCCGGGCGAATCACCTCGTCCATGAAGCGCTGGTGCGCAGCCGTGGCTGCAGCCTCGCCGCGCTGGACCACGGCAGCCGTGGCAAAGCGCACATAGTCGGGGATGTTGAGACGGCCGGCCAGATAGTCGTCAAAAAAGGCGTCGTTCTGGCGCCCGAACTCCTCGCGGTCGCACCAGCCGATGGCAATGGAGAACTCGCCCCAGCCATGGTCGGAGTCCAGCGGCAGCAGCGTATGGTCCAGGTCAAACAGGGCCAGCCTGGGCTTGATAGCCAATTCAGAAGTCGACATGCAAATCCAACAAAAAGTGCTGTGGCATGGCCAAAGCAGAAAGCGTGAGCAGAGGCCTCACTCGGTTTCCAGCATGGTCTTGAGCAGCGGGATGGTGATGGCGCGCTTGTTGCGCAGGGCAAAACCGTCCAGCATGTCCAGCAGCTGCATCAGCGAGCCCAGATCGCGCGAAAAGCGCCTGAGCATGTAATCCATCACTTCGTCGCTCAGAAACACGCCACGGGCATCGGCTTCCTGACGCAGCACGGCACGCCGTGCCGACTCGTCGAGCAGATGCAGCTGATAGACATGACCCCAGCCCAGGCGGGTGCGCAAGTCCTCACGCATCTTGAGATCGGCCACCGGCAGCTGGCCTGCAGCCAGCACCCAGCGCGGCAGGCCGGTGGCAGGGCTGGTGGCATTCACAAACCAGTTGAAGGCACGCGCCTGCTGGAACGGGGTGTAGATGTCCACATCGTCCATGAGCACGGCGGCCCAGCGTTCGTCGAACTCGGGCGGGAACGGCGTGGATGCATCCATCCAGCCCACCATGGCTCCTTGCTCGCGCAGGGCTTCACGCACCGCCTTGAGCAAATGACTCTTGCCGGACCCGGCCTCTCCCCAGAGATAGGTGGGCACCGGCGTGCGCGACTGCTGCAGCTGGCCATCGCCCACCCAGTGACGCAGGTGATCGATCAACGCAGCATTGGGGCCGACAAAGAAACGCGCGAGCGTCGGGCCTGGCGCCATGCTGATATCCAGAGCCAGCTGCTTCATCTGCGACATACGCGCAGCGCCCCCTTTCCTGGGCACTCAACAGCCCATGCGGCGAAATCTGGCAGGAGATTCATCAGCATCAATGGTGGAAGATACAAAGGCCCGGACGCGCACTTAGATCAGGCCCTGCAATATGCCCTAGCGTGATCACTCGGTAACAAAAGCACCAATTTTAGTCTGCACTCGCAGCCCCCGAGCGGCTTCGGGCTGATTTTGCCTACTGCCGTTGTTGTAGTCAGGCCATGAATGCTCCAGCAAAACCCTTTGACGCATGTCCGGGCGCCCCCGCTGCACGGGCAAGCGCCGTAGAATCCCGGGGTTTCCGCCCAGCAGGGCGCCCCCGCACCGGATCCATCGATGAGCTCTTCCGCATCCTCCTCTACCCCCATTTCCTACAAAGACGCTGGTGTTGACATCGACGCAGGCGACGCCCTGGTCGAACGCATCAAGCCCCTGGCCAAGAAAACCATGCGCGAAGGCGTGATGGCCGGCATCGGCGGCTTCGGCGCCCTGTTCGAAGTGCCCAAGCGCTACAAGGAACCCGTTCTGGTGTCCGGCACCGACGGCGTGGGCACCAAGCTCAAGCTGGCCTTCGAGTGGAATATGCACGACACCGTGGGCATCGACCTGGTGGCCATGAGCGTGAACGATGTGCTGGTGCAGGGCGCCGAGCCCCTGTTCTTCCTCGACTACTTCGCCTGCGGCAAGCTGCATGTGGACACGGCAGCTGCCGTGGTGGGCGGTATTGCCAAGGGTTGCGAGCTGTCCGGCTGCGCGCTGATCGGCGGTGAAACCGCCGAGATGCCCGGCATGTACCCCGATGGCGAATACGATCTGGCCGGCTTTGCCGTCGGCGCGGTCGAAAAGTCCAAGATTCTCAGCGGTCAGAACGTCAAGCCCGGCGATGTGGTGCTGGGCCTGGCTTCGCACGGCGTGCACTCCAACGGTTTCTCGCTGGTACGCAAGTGCATCGAGCGCGCCGAAGCCCAGGGCAGCGTGCCCGAGACCCTGGACGGCAAGCCCTTCAAGGCCGCCATCATGGAGCCCACCCGTCTGTATGTGAAGAATGTGCTGGCCGCACTGGACAAGCACCCCATCAAGGCCCTAGCCCACATCACCGGCGGCGGCCTGCTGGAGAACATTCCCCGCGTGCTGCCCGAAGGCACCGCGGCCCATCTGAAGGCCGGTAGCTGGCCCCAGACCGAGCTGTTCGCTTGGCTGCAAAAGACTGCCGGCATTGACGATATCGAGATGAACCGCACGTTCAACAACGGTATCGGCATGGTGGTCGTGGTGGCCGCTGAAGACGCAGAAGCCACGGCAGCCACACTGGCCGAGCTGGGCGAGAAGGTCTACAGCATCGGCGCCATCACGGAAATCGGCTCCGGCAAGCCCGTTGAAGTTCGCTAAGCAGGTCTTCATCACAGCCCCTCTACCCCGAGCCTGAATGACGCAGCATTTGCCCGCCCCCATCACTACGCAACCGGGCCCTTCGCCCAAGGTCATACTGGCCAGTTACATATTGATGGGAGCAGCATTGCTGCTCGTCATGCATCAGGGAATACTCCCCGGCCTGCTGTGTGTGTGCGTAGGTTTCATGCTTACCCGCTCGCTTTCGCGCCTGCTGTCACGCGCCAACCCTCGCGCCTTTGCCAGCAACCAGCTGCCACGCTGGGCTCAGGTGGTTGCCACCACCATCGTGATTCTGGCGCCACTGGCCCTGCTCAGCGGCGCCCTCTCCCAGACCCGGACCTATATCACCGAAGCCCCCGCCCAGTACAAGGAACTGCTGGACTATCTGGCGGCCACGGTGCTGGAGCTGCGAGAGAAACTGCCCTCGGACATTGCCGATCAGCTGCCTGACGGTGCCCAGGAAATTCAAAGCAAGCTGGCCGGCTATCTGGCCGCCAAGGCCGGTGTGCTGGCCACTGCAGGCCGAGCCTGGCTCACTGGCTTGCTCTATGCCTATGTGGGTCTGATCATCGGCGCGCTGGCAGCCGTTCGCCCCATCGCCACGCGTCACCCGCCGCTGGTGCAGGCCCTGCAGCAGCGCATCGGTCACTTTGCCCTGGCCTTCAAGCAGATCGTGGCCGCCCAGTTCTGGATTGCGGCCTTCAACACGCTGCTGACGTCCATCTTCCTGTTGGCCATATTGCCGATCTGGAAGCTGCAACTGCCTTACACCCCCGCGCTGATCACGCTGACTTTTATCGCCGGGCTGATCCCCATCGTCGGCAACTTGCTATGCAATGCCGTGCTGACGCTGGTCGGCCTGTCCGTATCGCCCATAGCTGCTGCAGCCTGCCTGGGCTTCCTGATCCTGATTCACAAGGCTGAATACGTGATCAACGCCAAAGTGGTGGGAACACGCACGCATATGGGCGTATGGGAGCTGCTGGCCGTGATGTTTGTGGCCGAGTCCGTCTTCGGCCCAGCAGGCCTGGTGGCAGCGCCGCTGTTCTATGCCTATCTCAAGAAAGAGCTGGAAGCCGCGCAACTGGTGTAAGCAAGCTGCTTGCCACCAAGGCACTCAACCCGCGCGGCGCAGCCGGGCAATGGTTTTGGCGATGTAATCGGCCTCCTGCCCTTGTGCGGCAGGCGCATAGCGCTCCAGATCCGATAGCGCTCTTTCAATCACTCCCCATTGGGCATACGCCATGCCGCGGTCCCGGAACAGCTCCTCGCGGCCAGGCTGCAGCAGGATCAGGCGATTGAGCACGGCCACCAGCATGGGCCAGTCTTTCTGGACCTGATGAATCTCCTGCAGATTGCGCAGCATGCGCGCCACGACATCTCGCGGATGAGCGGCCTGCAGATACAGCCCCAGCGGCGGCGCATCATCGGGTGAAATGCCGGCCTGATCGAGAAACGGCTGCAGGCGCTCTGCCAAGGCGCTTGCGGAATAGGAGTCGCCTGTCAACGGATCCTGCACCACCTGCCCCTGCGGCAGCATGACCTTGACCAGAAAATGCCCTGGAAAGCCTATGCCCTCCACCGTCAGACCGATGCCGGCAGCCAGCTCCAGCCAGACCAGTGCCACGCTGATGGGAATGCCGCGCCTTGTCTGCAGCACATGGTGGATATAGCTGTTGGCAGGGTCGTAATAGTTGTTGAGGTTGCCGGCAAAGCCCAGCTCGCCATAGAAGAACTTGTTGAGCGCACCGAGCTTGCGCAAACCGTCCTCCTCGCCGGCCAGACGCTGCACCAAACGCACTTGCAGCCTGTCCAGCTCGGCCAGCACGGCCTGCAGGTCAAGATCAGGTTCGGCATCCTGAGCAATGCTGATGGCGGCTTCCATCAAGGCAAAGTTTTCATCACTCTGCACCAAAGACGCAAAATACTGCAGGGCCGTGGGGTACTCGTCTATCGTCCAGCTCATAGGCTGATTTGTAAGCCGCCTTGGCAGGTCATGCAAGCGAAATCCCCTTGATACGCCTGTAAAACCTGCACTGACCGCTCACTTTTCCATGAGCAGCTCAAGCTTTAACGACGCAGCAATTGACGCAGATTCAGGCCCGACAGCATCAGCACGCCAAAGTAAAGCACGGCGGCACCAACCATCATGGCTGCCAGCAGACCTGCGCGCAGCAAGCCATTGCTGCGCAAGCCCACCCAGTCGAAGTGCTGACTGCCCCAGAGCAGCAGCACCGCCAGCAAGGCACTGGCCGCAATCACCTGCATGATGAACTTCAACCAGCCCGGCCTGGGCTTGTAGGTACCGCGACGCAACAAGCCCGTGAGCAGCCAGCTCGCGTTGACCAGTGCAGCCAGACCGATGGACAGGGCCAGCCCGGTGTGCTTGAGCCAGGGCACCAGCACCAGATTGAGCAACTGCGTAATCACCAGCACCACGATTGCGATCTTCACGGGTGTGCGGATGTCCTGGCTGGCGTAGTAGCCGGGGGCCAGCACCTTGATGGCCACCAGGCCCAGCAGGCCGGCGCCGTAGCCCATCAGCGCCAGGGCAATCTGCCCCACATCGCTGTCATGCAAGGCACCACGATGGAATAGCGTGGCCACCAGCGGCGTGGCAAAGGTCAGCAGGCCCACGGCGCAGGGCACGGCCAGCAGCACGACCAGGCGCAGACCCCAGTCCAGCATATTGGAATAGCGCTCGCCATCACCTGCCGCCTTGGCTGAAGCCAGCTGCGGCGTCAGCACCACTCCCAGAGCCACGCCCAGCAAGGCCGTGGGAAACTCCATCAGACGGTCGGCATAGAACAACCAGGTCACGCTTCCGGGCGCCATATAGGAAGCTATCTGGGTGTTGATCATCAATGAGACCTGGGCCACCCCTACCCCCAGCAGCGCCGGCCCCATCAGTGCCAGGATGCGACGCACACCCGCCTCGTCCCAGGCTGCGCGAATGGCTGCGTACGAGAAGCCGATGCGTGGCATCAGCCTCATGGAGCGCAACGCAGGAATCTGCACCGCCAGTTGCAGCACGCCGCCCAGCATCACGCCGCCAGCCATGGCATAGATGGGTTCTATGCCCTGCTTCTCGAACCAGGGGGCTCCCAGCAGAGCCGCCACGATCATGCTGATATTGAGCAGCACGGGCGTGGCTGCCGACACCGCGAACTTCTTCCAGGTATTGAGAATGCCTGCCGACAGAGCCACCAGCGACATAAAGCCGATATAGGGAAACATCCAGCGCGTCATCACCACGGCTGCGTGATAGCCGTCGGGTGACTGGCGCATGCCGCTGGCCAGCAGCCAGACCAGCAGCGGTGCGCCGATCACGCCCAAGACGCAGACCACCAGCAGAGCCCAGAACAGCATGGTCGCGACATGGCTGATCAGGTGGCGCGTGGCCTCCTCCCCATCCCGGGTCTTGCTCGCGGCCAGCACCGGCACAAAGGCCTGGCTGAAAGCCCCTTCGGCGAACAGGCGCCGGAACAGGTTGGGAATTCTGAAGGCGACATTGAACGCGTCTGTGAGGGCATTGGCTCCAAACATGGAGGCCATGAGCAGATCGCGAACCAGCCCCGAAACACGGGAGGCCAGCGTCATCAGGGATACGGTGGAGGCGGCTTTGAACAGTGACACGCAGCGAAGTGTATGCGTTCATGCCAAGCGCTGCAGGCTGATTTGCGGCGCTTTTCACTCTGTAGCAATCCAGCGATCTCAAACCAGACACGGCCCAACACAGAGACATCGAGCAAGGGCCGCCCCGCCGCGAGGATGTCGTCCCCCTTAAAGGGGGAAGCGGCAAAGCCGCACAGGGGGTGATACAATCCACTGTTTTGCTGACATCATCCTCAGACACACAAGGAAATAAATCATGGCAACTAAAGCCAAAAAGAACCCCCGCCTGGCTTCTGGCCGCAAGCGCGCCCGCCAGAACGTCAAGCTGAACGCTGCGAACACTTCGCTGCGTTCCAAGTACCGTACTGCTGTCAAGAATGTCGAGAAGGCTGTTGTGGCCGGCGACAAGACCAAGGCAGCTGAACTGTTTGCCAAGGCTCAGTCCGTGATCGACGCGATCGCTGACAAGGGCATCTTCCACAAGAACAAGGCAGCTCGCGACAAGAGCCGCCTGTCCGCCAAGGTCAAGACCCTGGCTCTGGCTGCTTAATACCAGCCTCACTCAAGCACGGATGACTTCGGTCATCTGCCGTTTGTAACGGGTGCGCTGTCAGCAAAAACATCAAAACCGCCTCAGGGCGGTTTTTTTGTTGCCTGTGCCCGACAGACTGCCTCATCAAGGCATCCACAGACGCGCCTCACGCCTAGCACAAAGCGCCCTAATACGAATTGATTAGCGTCAGATTTTGACTTCCCTAGGACAATCCCCAGGTCGGGGAGTCTCATGTCTTTTATAGGACTTGCCCCGTATCTTCGCAAAAAGCCTGCCGCCTGCCTGCAGGCTTTTTTGATAGTCAAGTCTAGAAAAAGTCATGAAAAAGTCGATCAAAGCAGGACTGGGAGCCGTCGCGGCCCTGGTCCTGGCCGCGCTGTTATTTTTGTTTTGGCCAATATTCCCTCGCTCCGTGCCCAAGGCCGAGAACGAGCAGCCCGTCGATGTGGTGATGGTAGGCGCCGGCGTGATGAGCACGACGCTGGCCACCTACCTGCAGGAACTGCAGCCCGACTGGAAGATCGAGGTCTTCGAACGCCTGGACGGCGTGGCCCTGGAAAGCTCCAACGGCTGGAACAACGCCGGCACCGGCCACTCCGGCTTTGCCGAGCTCAACTACACGCCCCAGCTGCCCGACGGCAGCGTGGAAACCAAGCGTGCCGTGAGCATTGCCGAGCAGTTCGAGGTGACGCGCCAGTTCTGGGCCCACCAGGTCGGCCGCGGCCACCTGCAGTCGCCCGAGACTTTCGTGAACGCCACCCCCCATATGAGCTTCGTCTGGGGTGATGACAACATCGCCTTCCTCAAGAAGCGCCAGCAGGCCCTGGTCCAGAACCCGCTGTTCTACGGCATGGAGTACTCCGAAGACCAGGCACAGATCAAGAAGTGGGCCCCGCTGATGATCGAAGGCCGTGACCCGGCCCAGAAGATCGCCGCCACCTATATGCCCCTGGGCACCGACGTGAACCATGGCGTCTGGACCGAGCAGCTGATGGCCTCGCTCCAGAAGAGCCCCAACTTCCAGCTGCACCTGCAAAGCGAAGTCACGGCCCTGCGCCAGAACACCGACAAGACCTGGAACGTGACCGTGGCCGATCTGGCCAAGGGCGGCCAGGAAAAGACCGTCAAGGCCAAGTTCGTCTTCGTCGGTGCCGGCGGTGCCGCACTCAAGCTGCTGCAGGCCTCGGGCATCCCCGAATCCAAGAACTACGCCGGCTTCCCCGTGGGCGGCCAGTTCCTGGCCATCGAGAACCCCGAGCTGGCCAAGCGCCACGACGTCAAGGCCTACGGCATTGCCTCCACCGGCTCGCCTCCCATGTCCGTACCCCATCTGGACGCCCGCCAGCTCGACGGCAAGCCCGTGGTGCTGTTTGGCCCCTTTGCACTGGCCACCACCAAGTTCCTCAAGAACGGCTCCTGGTGGGACCTGTTCTCCTCGGTCACCCATGACAATCTGATGGGCATGCTGCGCGTAGGCATCCACAACCTGGACCTGGTCCAGTACCTGATGCAACAGGCCGAGCTGACCGATGCCGACCGTCAGGCCGTGCTGGCCCAGTACTTCCCCGAAGCCAAGCGCGAGGACTGGAAGCTGGTCACCGCCGGCCAGCGTGTGCAGATCATCAAGCGCGACCCTGAAAAAGGCGCCGTGCTGCAGTTCGGCACCGAAATCGTTGGCTCGGAAGACGGCAGCATCGCTGCCCTGCTGGGTGCCTCGCCTGGCGCCTCGACCGCTCCCCACATCATGCTGAACCTGCTCAAGAAGTCCTTCCCCGAGCAGATGGCCAGCGCCGGGTGGAAGGCCCAGATCCAGCAGATCGTGCCCTCCTACGGCCGCAAGATCAACGAGGATGCCGCCTATACCAACGAGATCCGCCGCATGACCAGCTCGGCCCTGAAGCTGCCCTATGTGGACGTCCCTGTCGACCTGGGCAAGAAGGCCGAAGCGGCTCCCGCGCCTGCCGCAGCTCCCCAGAACCCCACCCAGCTGAACAAGGAAATGCAGGCGCTCTAAGCCCGGCACTCCCCGCACCGGCCCCGCCGGTGCCCGCCCCGCCGGCCTGTGCCGCGCGGGGTTTTTTCTTGCCAAGCCCCAGCGCTTGAGGTTGCGCAGCCTTTTTTTCCATGCACCAGCCACTGACCCATGCACCGATAGGCCGCGCCCTGCTGCGGTTTTCCCTGCCTCTGTGGGGCGGCTATGTGCTGCAGTCGCTCAATACCTCGGTCAATGCCTTCTGGATCGGACGCCATCTGGGCGAGAGTGCGCTGTCTGCAGCCGTGCATACCAACAATCTGCTGTTTGCGCTGATTGCTCTGGTCTTCGGCATCAGCCAGGCCGCCAATCTGCTGGTGGCTCAGGCCGTGGGTGCGGGCCGCTGGGCCCTGGCCCGCCGCATCACAGGCACCAGTGCCAGCCTGTTTCTGGGCATGTCCCTGCTGATGGCCGCCCTGGGCTGGCCGCTGGCCGTCCCCATGCTGGGTGCAATGGGGGCCGAGCCTGCCACCGCCGCACTGGCCGTGGACTATCTGCGCGTGCTCTTTCTCGCGCTGCCGCCCATGCTGCTGCTGATCTTCGTGGCCGCCGTGCTGCGCGGCACAGGCGACAGTCGCACGCCTTTCGTGGCCCTGCTGGGCGTGGCCCTGGGCGATGCCTTGCTCAACCCCTTGTTCATCTTCGGCGCCGGCCCCCTGCCAGGCCTTGGCATGGCGGGCTCGGCCCTGGCCACCCTGGTGGCCAACAGCCTGGGCCTCGCGGGCCTGCTGGCCTGGCTGCGCTGGCAGCGCCTGCCGCTGTGGATAGGCTGGCGCCAGCGCCGCCATTGGCGGCCTGTGCCTGAGCTGCTGCACTGCCTGGTCATCAAGGGCCTGCCCATGGGCCTGCAGATGCTGCTGGTCTCACTCTCCCTGGTGCTGATGCTGACCCTGATCAACGCCCATGGCGCCCAGGTTTCGGCCGCCTACGGCGCGGCCCTGCAGCTGTGGGCCTATGTTCAGATGCCGGCCATTGCCGTGGCCTCGGCCTGCACCACCATCGCCGCCCAGAACGTGGGCGCCGGCCACTGGTCGCGAGTGGCGCGCACGGCGCGTGCCGGCGTGGCCTGCCACCTGTTGCTGACCGGCGCCTGTGTGACCCTGATTCTGGCCTGCGACCGCTCCGTACTGGCCTTGTTCCTGCCCGATGACAGTACGGCCCTGGAGCCTGCACGCCACCTCAACCGCATCGTGCTGGGCTCGTTCATGCTGCTGGGCGTGAGCAGCGTGCTGGCCGGCGTGGTGCGCTCCACGGGTGCGGTGCTGGCGCCCCTGGCCATCCTGGCCCTGACGCTCTGGGGCCTGCGCCTGCCCCTGGCCTGGGGGCTGCAGCCGCTGTGGGGGCAGGATGCGCTGTGGTGGAGTTTTCCGCTCAGCGCGCTGGCATCCATGCTGCTGTCCATCGCCCACTACCGCTGGGGCCCATGGCGCCGCTCACGGCTGCTGGACAGCACGACAGCGCAGAGCTAGACCCGCAGCGCACAGATACAAAAAAAGCTTCCCGTGGAAGCCTTTGTCGTTTGCGCGGCGCCTCTTGGCACCTAAAAATCACTTCTTGCCGGCTGGCAGCTTGTCTGGCAGCAGACAGGCCTCGGCCACTTGCAGATCGTTGTCCTTGGCGAAGTTCAGGCAGAAGTCCCAGGCCATGGGCTCGTAGTCGCGCAGATCCCGGTTGATGACCACGCATTTGGTGCCGTTCATCACCGTAGGCACGCACCAGGGAGAGTAGCTCAGATGGCTTCCGGCGCAGGCACCACCAGGGCGAAACTGACTCATGACCCCGGCCAAGCGCTCGGCCCAGTCGCTGGGTCGAAAGGTTTTTCCGGCATGGGTCATACCCATGATGAACAGTTCTTTGCTGGAAGGGGTAACCATCAAATATTCGCCAAAAAGATCCGGCAACCAGGCGGGATCCCCGCCAACATGCCTAAACAAGCATTCTAACTCTTGTATAAGAGCCATGCTGTCAACCCCACAATGGCGTAGGTTGATTGCATGGCAGCGATGCGCAATCCGCAATGTTGGGGTTATCCGGGCACTCTAGAATCAAAGCTCTCATTTTTCAGGCGCCGCAGTGCGCCGTTGACCTTCCTTCTCAGGAGATTCTTGCAATGACCGCTTTCATCGAGGCAGCTTCGCCCCACGTTATGCCCACTTACGGCCGCGTCCCCATCGCGCTGGAGCGCGGCCAGGGCTGCCGCGTTTGGGACGTGAACGGCAAGGAATACCTGGACGCACTGGGCGGCATTGCCGTCAACACCCTGGGGCACAACCACCCCAAGCTGGTGCCGGCCCTGCAAGAGCAGGTGGCCAAGCTGATCCACACCAGCAACTACTATCATGTGCCCGGCCAGGAAACCCTGGCCAAGCTGCTGACCGAGCGCTCGGGCATGACCAATGTGTTCTTCTGCAACACCGGCCTGGAAGCCAACGAAGCCGCCATCAAAATCGCCCGCAAATACGGCGTGGACAAAGGCATTGCCAAGCCCGAAATCGTGGTCTATGACCATGCTTTCCACGGCCGCTCCATCGCCACCATGAGCGCCACGGCCAACCCCAAGGTACGCAACGGCTTTGGCGATCTGCTCGCTGGCTTCACCCGCATCGCACCCAATGATTACGAAGCCCTGATCGACGCGACCGAAGGCAATCCCAACATCGTCGCCATCATGATGGAGCCCATCCAGGGCGAAGGCGGTCTGCACCCCATGCGCGCCGACTATCTGAAGAAGGTGCGCGAGCTGTGCGATGCCAAGGGCTGGCTGCTGATCATGGACGAGGTGCAGGCCGGCATGGGCCGCACCGGCAAATGGTTTGCCCACCAGTGGGCCGGCATTACGCCCGATGTGATGACCCTGGCCAAGGGACTGGGCTCTGGCGTTCCCGTGGGCGCCGTAGTGGCGCACAAGGCGGCTGCCGAAGTGCTCAAGGCTGGCAACCATGGCTCCACCTTTGGCGGCAACCCTCTGTCCATGCGCGCCGGGGTGGAAACCATCCGCATCATGGAGGAAGACGGCCTGCTGGCCCATACCACTGAAGTGGGCGAATATCTGAAAGCTAAACTGCAGGCTGAACTGGGCAGCCTCGAAGGCTTCGTCGAAGTGCGCGGCCAGGGCCTGATGATTGGCGTGGAGCTGACCAAGCCCTGTGGCGAGCTGATTGGACAGGCCGCAGAAGCCGGCCTGCTGCTGAGCGTGACCGCCGACACCGTGATTCGCCTGGTGCCGCCGCTGATCCTGAGCAAGGCCGAAGCCGACGAAATCGTCGCCAGGCTCAAGCCCCTGGTTCAAGCTATTCTGGCTGCCTGATCCTCCAAGGAATTCCGCATGAAGCATTACCTGCAATTTAGCGACTTCACGGCAGATGAATACGACTACCTGCTGGAACGTGCCGCCCTGATCAAGAAAAAGTTCAAGGGCTACGAAAAGCACCACACGCTGATCGACCGCACCATGGCCATGATCTTCGAGAAGGCCAGCA
The DNA here is from genome assembly GCF_039581385.1 of Comamonas sp. A7-5. Classification (NCBI taxonomy): domain Bacteria; kingdom Pseudomonadati; phylum Pseudomonadota; class Betaproteobacteria; order Burkholderiales; family Comamonadaceae; genus Comamonas; species Comamonas sp. A7-5. The sequence continues at coordinate 78,479 of NZ_JBCPWO010000015.1, read as the reverse complement.
CGCGCACCCGCGTCAGCTTCGAAGCCGGTATGTACCAGCTCGGTGGCTCCGTGGTCCACCTGACCACGGGCGACAGCCAGCTGGGCCGCTCCGAGCCGATTGAAGATAGCGCACGCGTCATCAGCCGCATGACCGACCTGGTCATGATCCGCACCTTCGGTCAGGACAAGATAGAGCGCTTTGCCCAGTACTCGCGCGTGCCCGTCATCAACGGCCTGACCAACGAGTTCCACCCCTGCCAGATCCTGGCCGACATCTTCACCTTCATCGAGCACCGCGGCTCGATCAAGGGCAAGGTGGTGGCCTGGGTGGGCGACGGCAACAACATGGCCAACACCTGGCTGCAGGCCGCCGATCTGCTGGGCTTCACGGTCCATGTCAGCACGCCCGGCGGCTACGAGGTGGACGAGCAGTTGGCCTTCAACGGCAAGCCCGTCAACCCCGGCTGCTACAAGGTGTTCAAGGACCCTCTCGAAGCCTGCAAGGGTGCCGATCTGGTCACCACCGATGTCTGGACCAGCATGGGCTACGAGGCCGAGAACGAGGCGCGCAAGAAGGCTTTTGCCGACTGGTGCGTGGATGCCGAGATGATGGCCTCGGCCAAGGCCGATGCCCTGTTCATGCACTGCCTGCCCGCCCACCGCGGCGAGGAAGTGGAAGCCGAAGTCATAGACGGACCGCAATCCGTGGTCTGGGACGAGGCTGAGAATCGCATGCATGTGCAAAAGGCGCTCATGGAGTACCTTTTGCTGGGTCGCGTGGACTGATGGCGAAGACATCGGTGCACGCGACGGCTCGCCAGAGCCAGCATGCGATTCGGGCGCAGGCTCATACCCGCTTCGCGGGTGTGAAGCGGCAGCATGCCGCGTGCCAAAGCCAAAATCGCATGCATGTGCAAAAGGCGCTCATGGAGTACCTGCTGCTGGGCCGCCAGCCAGGCTGATTCGGCACGTCCGGGCTCATCTGCATACCACCACACCCATGCACCTGAGCCACATCACATCCCCACACCGCCAGCGGGCCCTGCGCCAGCTGGCGGTGTTTCTGTTTCCGCTGCGCCCCACCCAGGGCGACGCCCGCTACGGCCAGCGCGGCGGCCTGCTGGCGCTGCGCCAGCCCCATATGGCACGCCACACGCGCGTGCCCTCCTTCTTCGGCCCGCGCAAATCCTTTGCCGCGCGCGTGCGTGCACTTTATGTACGCATCCACACCTTCTATCTGAAGTTTCTTCAAGGCCATACCTAGTGGCTCGGCACCGGAAGCCGCAGACAGCCCTGTGCGCCGGCTTCCCTCTGTTCCCTAGAAAGCCGTCCTTCCCAGAGGAGGACGGCGCGACCCCGATGCCTGAATCCTTGAAGAAACACGATGTCCGAATCCGTCCACCCCTGCCTGAACTGTGGCGCCTGCTGCCAGAACTACCGCGTTGAGTTTTCCATTTACGAGCTGCAATCCATGGGCGGCACCGTCCCCGATGAGCTGGCCCATGAAGTGCCCGGCAAGGGCAACCGCGCGCGCATGAACGGCACGGAGCGCCACCCGGTGCGCTGCGTGGCGCTGCGCGAACTGCCCGAGGTCGGCGCGGGCTGCATAGGCTGCGGCATTTACGAGCAGCGCTCGCGCCCCTGCCGCGACTTTCCGTTTGCCTCCTACGGCTGCCAGGACACGCGCGAGAAGTTCGGCCTGTCGGCACTGAGCGACGAGGAAGTCCAGCCCTGGCTGGAAGCCGCCTGAGCTTTCGACAAACCGGAAAGCACTGTTGCTATCAAATAAAAAGCTGCCTGCGCTTGCCACTTAATCATTTCAGATACAAAAGCATCTGAAATTCAGAAATGGCAAGCGCAGGCAGCTATATTTTTATGTAAGGTCGGTATCCGCCTCAAGCCTTGCGCGTATCCGAGCAACTATCGCCGCCACAGGCACTGCAACCACCGCAGCTGCCGCTCTTGCCCGCAGGCGCCAGCGAAGGATGAACCCGCGTCAGCTTGCTGCGCAGACCGGCCGGCATGAAACGCCAGGCCAGCGATACGGCGGCCACCAGCACGATGGCGCCCACTATCAGTTCCTGCCACATAGACAATCCTTTCTCAGCCCCAGCCCAGGGCCACGGCGACGCGATAGGTCACAAAGCTGGCCAGATAGGCCAGAGCAAACAGATAGCCGGCCATCAGCAGCGGATAGCGCCAGCCATTGGTCTCGCGCTTGACCATGGCCAGCGTGGAGATGCACTGGGGGGCAAACACAAACCAGACCAGCAGCGACAGCGCGGTCGCCATCGACCAGCTGCTGGCGATCAGCGGGCTCAGCTGCTGGGCCATGGCGTCATCGCCCACGGCCGACAGCGCATACACCGTACCGAGCGCACCCACGGCCACCTCGCGTGCGGCCATGCCGGGCACCAGCGCAATGGCGATCTGCCAGTTGAAGCCGATGGGCGCCAGCACCACCTCCAGCGCACGACCGATCTGGCCCGCGAAGCTGTAGCGAATCGCGCCTTCGGTCACGCCCTCGGGAGCACCGGGGTAGCTGGAGAGGAACCACAGTACGATGCTGACGGTCAGGATGATGCCGCCGACGCGGCGCAGGAAGATCATGGCCCGCTCATACAGGCCCAGCACCAGGCTGCGCAGGCTGGGGATGCGGTAGGAAGGCAGCTCCATCAGCAGCGGCGTGCGGGTCTTGACCTTGGTGGCCAGCTTGCCCACCCAGGCCACGGCCATGGCACTGACGATGCCGCCCACATAGAGGGCAAACAGCACCAGGCCCTGCAGATTGAAGAAGCCGGCCACGGTCTGCTCGGGAATGAAGGCGCCGATCAGCAGCGTGTACACGGGCAGGCGTGCCGAGCAGGTCATCAGCGGCGCGATCATGATGGTCAGCAGACGGTCGCGCCAGCTCGAAATCGAACGCGTGGCCATGATGCCGGGCACGGCACAGGCAAAGCTGGACAGCAGCGGGATGAAGGAGCGTCCGGACAGGCCCACGCTGCCCATGATGCGGTCCAGCAAAAAGGCGGCGCGCGGCAGATAGCCCGAGTCTTCCAGCACCAGGATGAAGAAGAACAGAATCAGAATCTGCGGCAGAAAGACCACCACCGAGCCGGTGCCGGCAATCACGCCGTCCACCAGCAGGCTGCGCAGCACGCCATCAGGCATCACGCCATGCACCCACTGGCCGAAGTCGCTGACCAGGCCTTCGATACCGTCCATCAGGGGCTCGGCCCAGCTGAACACTGCCTGGAACATCAGGAACAGCGTCACCACCAGCAGCAGCGTGCCCCACAGCGGGTGCAGCACCACGGAGTCGATGCGATCATCACGCTGCGTGGGAGCCGCAGGCTCCTGCACGGCCAGGCGCATGATCTCGGCCACCTGCTGGTGCAGGGCCAGCAGCTGGGCACGCGAATTGCTGCCCGTCACGGGCTTGAACTGGCCTTCGAGCGTCGGCGCCTTGAGTTGCCTGGCCTGATCGCTGTCCAGCCAGGCCAGCAAATCCTTGGCGCCGGACAGATGCACGCCCACGCTCTCCACCACGGGCACGCCCAGCAGCTCGCTGAGCTTGGCCTTGTCGATGACCAGTCCCTGGCGACGCGCCATATCGCTCATATTGAGCACCACCACCATGGGCAGGCCCAGGGCGCGTGCCTCCAGCACCAGACGCAGGTTCAGACGCAGATGGGTGGCATCGGTCACGCAGACCAGCAACTCGGGCGGCGCTTCGCGCGGATGCTGGCCCTTGACTATGTCGCGCGTGATGCGCTCGTCCTCGCTGTGCGCATCGAGGCTGTAGGTGCCGGGCAGGTCCAGCACGCGCACGCGGCGCTTGCCAGGCGTACTCAGCCAGCCTTCCTTGCGCTCCACGGTCACGCCCGCGTAGTTGGCCACCTTCTGGCGGGCGCCGGTCAGCAGATTGAACAGCGCCGTCTTGCCGCAATTCGGGTTGCCCAGCAGCGCGGCACGCAGGGGCGCCTGCTCCGCGGCTTGAGGGCTCATCATGGTGATCTGGGATTCGCGCGCGTTCATGCTGCGGCCTCCAGCTGCACCAGCACCTGCGACGCCTCGTGGCGGCGCAGCGCAAACGTCGCCTGGCCTATGCGCACGGCCAGCGGGTCGGGGCCGGGAAAGCCGGTGGCGACGACGCGCACGGACTCGCCGGGCAGAAAGCCGATTTCCATGAGTCTGAGCAGCAGGCTTTCATCCTCGCCTTCGGAGGAAGCCAGATCCACCACCCGGGCTGGCTGATTCACCACCAGCTGATCCAGGCCCATGATGGGCCCGGTGGCTGTGGCTGCAGCGCTGGAAGATGGCACGCCGGATTCAGACGCTTGAACAGGAAAAGCATTCATGGACGAAGTAACTGACACTGCCTCAGACCTCGCCGAGGGGGACTGCAAAGAACTCATAGCGCATTATTAATTGATTTTGATTCTCATTTTCCATTTACTGTAGGCGATTGGTGCACAACGGTGGCGAATTGGCACCAGCAGCATGGACTTTTGGGCGGGTATTGAGCGGCGCGGTTGACAAATCTGCGGCCCGACACAACCAAAGGGTTTGCACAGCTGCGAAAATCGCCGCCCCACCGGATAAATTCCGCCTCTCCAATGACCCATCCCTGCCTTAGCTGCGGCGCCTGTTGCGCGTCCTTTCGTGTCGATTTTTCCGTGCACGAGTCCCAGGAGCATGGGGGCAGTGTCCCCGCAGGACTGGTTGAGGAAGTTACCGACTACACCTGCCGCATGCGCGGCACGGACTGGGCCAGGCCACGCTGTGCAGCTCTGGTGGGCAAGGTGGGAGAGAAGGCGTACTGCGGCATTTATGAATGGCGCCCCTCCCCTTGCCGCGAGTTCGCCGCAGGTTCGGACGCCTGCAACCGCGTGCGCCAGCGCCACAATCTGCCTCAGCTGGAAAGCGGTCTGATCTAAGAGTCCCGCAAGATACCGGGATCAGGCGTCCAGCTCGATCAGCACCACGCCTATATTGTCCTTGCCGCCTGCGGCATTCGCCGCCTCGATCAAGGCCTCCTGCAACCGCGCCAGCGGCAGGTTTTCATCGAACAGGGAGGCAAGGCTGGCGTCGCTCAGCATATCGGTCAGGCCGTCCGAGCACAGCAGAATGCGGTCACCCCGCTGCAGCGGCCAGTGGTTCAGCTCCGGCTCCACCTGGGGCATCACGCCCAGCGCTCTGGTCACCAGATGGCCGTAGCGCGAGGTCCTGGCATCGGCCTCGCTGATCAGGCCGGCATCGATATCCTGCTGCACCAGCGAATGGTCGCGCGTCAGGCGCTGCAGCCGGCCGGCGCGCCAGGCATAGGCCCTGGAGTCGCCCAGATGGGCAATCAGCACCTCGCTCGCCAGCACCAGGGCGGCCACCACCGTGGTGCCCATGCCGCTGCAGCCGGGCGTGGACTGCGCGGCTGCATAGATGGCCGTATTGGCCATGTGCAGGGCGTCCGTCAGCTCGCACTGTGCTGCCAGCATGGATTCATCGGCTGCCGGACCGTGCTGCACGCTGGTCGTGATCAGCTCCACGGCCATGACGCTGGCCACCTCGCCCGCGTTATAGCCACCCATGCCGTCGGCCAGCACGGCAACCGGCCAGGGCCTGGCCTGCGGCTCCAGACCTACCGAGTCTTCGTTATTGCTGCGCTGGCGCCCCATGTCGGCACGCCCCACCATGCGTACGGCCGGCCAGACTCGGGATGGGCTAGAAGCTGCTGCGGATGGCATGGAAGATGGGATGGGGGTCAGGTTCGCGAAAGCATTCAAGCGTAACGCAAGTCACCTTCTTGTGTCGGTCGAAAAGAGCCGTTTTGCACTTGTTAACCAAGCAAAGGCGCAATTTTGTTCAATACCTGGAAAAGCCAAGGACTCAGACTGGCGACCTCTTGTTTCAGGTTTGTCCATGCTTTCTTCTGTTCTGGCCATGGCCGGATTTGCACTGGCCGGCGCCATCACGCCAGGGCCGGTGAACGTGCTGGCCCTGCGCCATGGCAACGGCCGCGCTGGCGCCGCCTTCTGCTATGTACTGGGAGCCAGCCTCAGCTACGCCGTCATCGTCTGGCTGATGGGCCAGAGCGGGCAATGGCTGCTCAAGCAGCCAGAGCTGCTGCGCTGGGCGCCGCGCGTCTGTGCTCTCTATCTGCTCTGGCTGGCCTGGCAGCTGGCCAATGCCCCCGGGACCCATGGCCGGGCGGCCAGGGAGAGCGCCCCCGCATCACTGCCGGCCGGTCCAGGCGGAGCGTTCGTGCAAGGCATTGCCATTCAGAGCCTCAACCCCAAGGCCTGGCTGGTGGCGCTTTCGGGCATCGGCATGTTTGTCGCCCCGCTGGCCGCGCAGCAGGTCTCGCTGCCAACCGCCTTGCTGCTGTTTTGCAGCGTCTCCTTGCTGGCCTGCCTGCTCGGCGTTGGCTGCTGGGCCGCGCTGGGCCATGCACTGACCCAGTGGCTGAGCACGCCCCTGCGCCAACGGCGGCTGAACCAGGCCCTGGCCATGGTGCTGGTGGCAAGCGTGGTCAGCATGCTGGCATGATGAGGCCGTCATGCCAGCCCCCAGTCACCATTTCCACCGCCACCCGGCCCTGCCCTGGGCCGAGCTGCGCATCAGCCGCCAGTCCTGCTACAGCTACCGGCTGCATGCGCACGCGCAGTACTCCATAGGCATCGTGGATGAGGGCGAGACCCTGTTTCTTCACGACGATGGCCCCGAAACATTGAGTGCTGGCAGCGTGGTGCTGATCGAGCCCGGCCACTGGCATGCCTGCAACCCCGAGACATTGCAGCCCTGGTCCTACCGCATGCTGTTCGTGCAGGCCGACTGGGTGCATAAGCGGCTCGGCGTCGGCGGCCTGCGCTTTGCACGGCGCGCGCTGCACAAGCCGGAAATCTCGCGCTGGGCAGACCGTCTCTGCCAGCCGCTTGCCGGCAGCGCCACGGATGCGCAGCTGCGGCAGCACGAGCAATCGCTGACGGATTTTCTGCAGCTGCTGGGCCGTGCCGCAGACTCCCCTGCCCCAGAGCCCCAGCCCGCCGATGCCGTGCTACCCGCGCTGCAGCACATGCACCGCAGCCCCGAAGACGAAACCAGCGTCCAGGCCCTGGCCCTGCGCTGCGGCATGAGCCCCAGCCGTTTCATCCGCCGCTTCAGGGCCGTCACCGGCGTCACGCCCGGGGCCTACCGCCTCAACCTGCGCCTCAATGGCGTGCGCCACCTGCTGGCCCAGGGCGAGCCCCTGGCCTCGGTCGCTCATCAGATGGGCTTTGCCGACCAGGCCCACATGCAGCGCGCCTTCAAGGCCCATCATGCGCTGACGCCCGGCAACTACGCCGGCACGCAGCGCTAAGCCGGCCGGGTCAGGGACATTCGCCGCCACGCCGCCGCAGCCGGTCATTCGCGGGATACTTGCCGCTTCGATTTTTCGCACGCGCAAGTCAGCAATGGCCAACTTTGACAGTATTCAGCAACGCGAGACAGGCCTGCAGCAGCACCTGAACTCGGCCCAGATGACCATGATCGCCATCGGTGGCGCCATCGGTACCGGTCTCTTCATGGGCAGCGCCTTTGCCATCGGCTTTGCCGGTCCCAGCGTGCTCATCAGCTACGCCATCGGCGCCTTCATCGGCCTGCTGCTCATGGGATGCCTGGCCGAGATGACCGTAGCCCACCCCACCTCGGGCTCCTTCGGCGCCTACGCCGAGCACTACATCAGCCCTCTGGCCGGCTTTGTGGTGCGCTATGCCTACTGGGGTGCCGTGGTGCTGGCCGTGGGCATGGAGGTCACGGCCGTGGGCAAGTACATGGCCTACTGGTTCCCGGCCGTGGAGCCATGGATCTGGGTGGCGCTGTTCTCGGCCCTGCTGGCCGCCGTCAATGCCACCAGCGTCAAGGCCTTCGGCCAGGTCGAGTACTGGTTCTCCATGGTCAAGGTGATTGCCATCGTGGCCTTCATCCTGATTGCTGCCTATGTGATCTTCGGCACCCGACCCGAGGGCGTGGGCTTCGACAACTACTTTGTCGATGGCGGCTTCTTTCCCAACGGCTGGTGGGGCACCTGGGTGGGGGTGATCGTGGCCATCTTCAGCTATCTGAGCCTGGAATCCATTGCCATTGCGGCCGGCGAAGCCCAGAACCCCAAGCAGGCCGTGACCCGCGCCTTCCGCAACACGGTGCTGCGCCTGGTGCTGTTCTATCTGCTATCGCTGGCACTGATGCTGGCCGTCGTGCCCTGGAGTCATGCGGGCACGGACAAGAGCCCGTTCGTCAAGGTGATGGAAATTTTGCAGATCCCCGGCGCGGCCGCGGCCCTCAACTTCGTGGTGTTGCTGGCCTCGCTGTCGGCCATGAACAGCCAGCTCTACGTCACCTCGCGCATGATGTTCAGCCTCTCGCGCGGCGGCTATGCCCCCAAGGGACTGAGCAAGCTCAGCAAAAGCGGTGTGCCGCTGGGCGCGATTGCCGTCTCCTGCCTGGGCATGGCCGTGGCCATGGTGCTCAACGTGCTCAAGCCCGAGCAGTCGCTGGAGCTGATGATGTCGATCGCCATGTTCGGCGCCATGTTTGCCTGGTTCATGGTGTTCGTGACCCATCTGTTCTTCCGCCCGCGCTGGCAGCGCGAGCATCCTGGCCAGAAGCTGGAGTTCCGCATGTGGGGCTTTCCCGTGCTGACCCTGGTAGGCGCCTTGCTGATGGCGGGCGTGATCGTCACCACGCTGTTTACCAAGGAGTTCCACACCACCGTGCTGGTGGGTGTGCCGTTTCTGATCGTGCTGGTGCTGGTCTATGCTCTTTGGTATAGAAAGAAGAAGGCGGCCCCCTGAGGCGCTAGCGCGCCTTCCCCCAAGGGGGACGACAGCCTTTGCTGCGGGGCGGCGCGGCCGGCCCCGGCCCTTGCTGGCTGTCCCGCACTCGGGCCTGTTATCGATCAAGAGCGACCGAACCCATTCATACACACCATGACACGCCAGATCTGGGATATTTCTCCTGCCATTCATCCTGCCGCACCGGTGTTTCCGGGCGACACGCCCTATAGCCAGGAATGGGTGGCCAGCATTGGCCCGGGCTGCCCGGTCAATGTCAGCGCCATTCATCTCTCGCCCCATGTGGGCGCGCATGCCGATGCGCCGCTGCACTACGATGCGCAGGGCGCGGCCATCGGCGCCGTCGATCTGGATGCCTTTCTGGGCCCCTGCCGCGTGATCCACGCCATGGGCTGCGGGCCGCTGATCGAATGGCGTCACATAGCGCACGCCATCGATGCCGGCCTGCCCGCGCGCGTGCTGGTGCGCACCTACGAGAAAGCACCCACCGGCTGGGATGCCGAGTTGGCCGCCTATGCCCCCGAGACCGTGCAAAAGCTGGCCGACCTGGGTGTCAAGCTGATCGGCATAGACACTGCCAGCATAGACCCTGCCAGCAGCAAGAGCCTGGACAGCCATATGGTGATCCGCCAGCGCGGCCTGCGCGTGCTCGAGAACCTGGTGCTCGATGAAGTGAGCGAAGGCGACTATGAGCTGATCGCCTTGCCGCTCAAGCTCACGGAAGCCGATGCCTCGCCAGTGCGCGCCGTGCTGCGCAGCCTGCTCTGAAGCGCTTGGCGCAAAGAAACCGATGTCCTCGCTGCAAGGCGGCCGGGCCGACCCGGTCTCGGACACAATGGGCGAATTCGAGTCCAGCCATATTTGAATCAGAACCGGCTCTGGCGTAGACACAATCATCGTCAGTAGCTATCAAAATGAGAGAAGGAAGACAATGACCACTTTGCAAGACTGCCAGGCTCTGGACACCCAGGACCCGCTGCGCGCGCTGCGCGAGCGCTTTGCCCTGCCCCAGGGCGTGATCTACCTGGACGGCAATTCCCTGGGCGCCCAGCCCAAGGCCGCCGCCGCACGCGCGGCCGAAGTGGTGACGCAGGAATGGGGCCAGGACCTCATCACCTCCTGGAACAAGGCCGGCTGGATCACGCTGCCCGAGCGCCTGGGCAACCAGTTCGCCCCCTGGCTGGGCGTGGGCCAGGGCGAGCTGGTGTTCACCGACACCACCTCCATCAATCTCTACAAGGTGCTGAGCGCTGCCGCGCGCATCGCCCGCGAAGATGCGCCCGGCCGCAAAAAGCTGATCAGCGAGCGCAGCAACTTCCCGACCGATCTCTATATCGCCCAGTCCGTCTGCCAGGAATACGGCCTGGAGCTGGTGCTGCTCGAGCCCGAGGAAATCGCCGGCGCGCTGCAGACCGATGTGGCGATCTCCATGCTCACCCATGTCAACTACCGCACGGGCGCCATGCACGATATGGCAGCCGTCACGGCCGCCGCCCATGCCAAAGGCATTCTCTGCGTCTGGGATCTGTGCCACAGCGCAGGTGCCGTGCCCGTGGACCTCAAGGGCGCCGATGCCGACTTTGCCGTGGGCTGCAGCTACAAATACCTCAACGGCGGCCCCGGCGCGCCAGCCTTTGTCTGGGCGCATCCGCGCCTGATCAACCGTTTCTGGCAACCGCTGTCGGGCTGGTTCGGCCACGCCGAGCCCTTCAAGTTCGTGCCCGACTACCACCCGGCCCAGGGCATACAGCGCTATCTCTGCGGCACCCAGCCCATGATCAGCATGAGCGTGCTGCAGTGCGGTATCGACATCTACACCGAAGCCGAGGCTTTCGGCGGCATGGCCGCGCTGCGCAAGAAATCGCTGGCGCTGACCGATCTGTTCATCCAGCTCGTGGAAGAGCGCTGCCAGGGCCACGGCCTGGGTCTGGCGACACCGCGCGAACATGCGGCACGCGGCTCCCAGGTCTGCCTGACCCGGGAAGAAGGCCTGGGCGTGAATGGCCAGGGCAGCGGCGCCTACGCCATTGTCCAGGCGCTGATTGCACGCGGCGTGATCGGTGATTTCCGCAAGGGCGACGGCGGCACGGGCAGGCACAAGGACATTCTGCGCTTCGGCTTCACGCCGCTGTATGTGGGCTTTGCCGATGTCTGGAATGCCGTCGAGCATCTGCGCCAGGTGCTGGAATCGGGCGAGTGGCAACGACCCGAGTTCAATACCGTGCATGCCGTGACCTGAAGCAGGCACCGGGGGCGGGCCGGGCGACCTCCGATCAGGCCCGCGCCCAGCTCCAATTGAGCACGCCCATCAGCGCCACGGCGGCCAGGTCCAGCATCAACACGCTTTGCTGCACCCAGCGCCGCTGGTCAGCGCCCTGCGCCAGCAACTGCACGGCCATCTCCACCTTGCCGGGCGAAGCCATGAGCAGCAGCGAGGCACTGACGTTGTGCACCGCCATGAATGGCAGCAGCGGCGCGCCCAGCGCATGGGCGATCTCGGCCTGCGTGGCCGCGAACATGGCATTGGCGCCGGTATTGGAGCCGGTCACGAAGCCGCCCAGCGCGCCCACAAATGGTGCGGCCAGCAGATACAGCGGCCCGCTGCGGGCCAGCGCCTGGGCCAGTTGCGCGGCCATGCCCGAAACCGCCATCAGCACGCCCAGCACAATGAACAGCGCCGTGACCGGCGCCACCTGCAGCCAGGAGCGCCAGACCTTTGCCAACGATGGGCGCGCCGGCCGGCCTCGCGTGAAAAAAACCGCAGCCACCAGCAGCCACAGTCCCGGCGAAGCCAGCCCATGCCAGGCAGCGGGCAGATCCAGGGTGTGCAGCAGCGCTGCCGCCACCAGCACGCCACCCAGCAGCAGCGCATAGGCCGCTAGCGCACGCCGCCCTGGCGCGCTCAACTGCGGCTTGTCCGCGTCCGCTTGCGACACGCGCAGGCGCAGCAGATGCCAGCCCACCACCAGCAACGCCCCCAGCGCCCCCGCGGGTGCCGTGCCGGCCAGGGTATTCATCAGAGCCACGGCCGCCGTCAGCAACAGACCCGACAGCAGGCCCTGCAGCAGAGCCGGCCAGCGACGGCCCGGCACACTCGCCAGAGCCGCCGCCGCCATGCCGGTGATGACAAACGGAATCACGCTGACCAGGGCTGAAGCCTGACCCAGCTCCTTGAACGGCAGACCCGCCATGGTGGCCGCCACCAGCGTCCCCGGCCCCATGGAGCCCCAGGGCACGGCGCAAAGGCCCAGCAGGCCGATGAGCACCACCTTGCGCGGCGGCAAGCCGAAGTGCGCGAGCAGCGGTATGCCGATGGTCACGCCCACGCCGAAACCGGTGACCGACTCGGCAAACGGCGTGATGCCATGCACCACCAGCAGCACGGCGCCCGTGCCGCTGCCGGCCCTGGCCAGCAGCCAGTCGGCCAGGGCCTTCTGCGCTCCCGACGCGCGCAGCACCTCGGACAGCAGCAGCCCGCCTGCCACGATCAGCAGCACTTCCAGCAGCACCGGCGCCCAGTGCATGCCGGCGGCCAGCCATGTTGAAGCGGGCTGCGCAAACGCCAGGGCAATCACCAGCAGCGCCACCGCCACGCCCAGCGCTGCGGCATGCAGCGAGCGCCAGCCCGCCAGCAGGACGGCGATGACGGTGGCCACGGGCAAGGCACTGATAAACATGTACATTGCATTTATCCTCGAAAAATAATTTCCTATACGCAAAATTATTTTCTCATAGGAAAATTTTCAACACAAGAACAGACGCCATGACAAGGAGCCAGACTTGAACTCCACCACCGCATCGCAGGCATCGGAGCAGGATGCGCTTTTCGGCGCCGCCGTCCGCGCGCGCCGCGCCCAGCTGGGCATCACACTGGATCAGCTGGCCCAGGCCAGCGGTGTTTCGCCGGGTGCGCTGTCGCGCGTGGAGCGCGGCCTGCTGGCCACCAGCCTGCGCAATGCCATGGCGATTGCGCAGGGCCTGGGCTGCGAGCTGGGCGAGCTGGTGCAAAGCGCGCCCAGCGCTCAAATCACGCGCGCCGGCGAGAATCTGCGCTTTGTCGACGAGGCCAGCGGCGTGGAGCGCCTGGCCCTGGCCAGCCCCAGCGCGGGTGTGAACCTCGTGCATTACCGCTTTCCGCCACATGCGGTCTCCAGCCATTTCGCGGCCCATCGCGCAGGCACACGCGAGGTCTTTCACGTGCTCGAAGGCAGCATCGAAGTCTTCACCGCCCAGGAGCAGGTGCTGCTGCATGCGGGCGACACGGCCACGCTGGTGGTGGACAGCGAGCACCGGCTGGCCAACGCCTCGGGCCAGCCCGCACGCCTGCTGCTGCTGGTGCTGTCGCCGCCGCTCTGAAGCGCTGCCGCCTGTCGCCTCTCAATAGGCGCTGTCGGCCAGCGAGGCCCAGAGGTGCGCGGCCACCAGCGCGCGCCAGGGCTTGAACTGTTCCAGCCAGTCGCTGGCGGCACGCGCATCGGGTTTGTCGCCACCCGTGAGCAGGCCTATGGCCCGGCGCACCGCCACATCTCCGTGCAGGCTGCCGTCAGGCCAGCCATAGCCGCGCAGCAAGGTGTAGTTCACCGTCCACGGCCCTATACCCTTGACCGCCAGCAATTGCGCCGAGGCAGCGGCCACATCCTCCTCGCTCCAGCGCCCGGCGGCGCTGCGGGCGGCCCAGTCGTCCAGCGGCAGCCGGCCTTCGGCAACGGCCTGGGCCACGGCCAGCAGGGTCTGGGCCTTGGCCTGGGAAAAGCCCGCGCCGCGCAGCGCGTCCAGCCCCAAGGCCGCCACGCGCTGTGCATCGGGATAAGCGTGCAGGGCCGGCATGTCACCGCCTTGCGCCAGCAGCTCGCCCGCCAGCGCGATCAGCTTGCGCCGTAGCGAAACGGCCACGGCCACCGTGATCTGCTGGCCGGTGATGGCCCAGGTCAGTGCCTCGAAGGGCGTGGGCGAGCCCGGCACATGCAGGCCGGCCTGGCGCGACAGCAGCGCGCCCAGCTCGGAGTGGTCGCCATGCGCCAACTCCAGCTGGTCGGGCGCGTAGATCAGCCCCAGCATGCGTTTCACCATGGCCTGCAGCGCGGCCCGGTCTGCCTCTGCCGGCTCTGCCTGCGGCGCATGCAGGCTGGCCTGCACCTGTCCGGTCTGCCATTGCAGCTGCAGCAAGGCGGGACTGCGCTTCCACATGATGGCCTTGTGCAGGCTGTGCGCACCGGCATCGACCCGCTCAGCCAGTTGCTGCTCGTCGCGATCATGGAAATGCACGAATTCATCGAAGCGGTAACGCGCGGGCAGGGCAATGGAGATTTCAAGCAGCATGCGGTTTTCTATCACAGGGGCAGCGCCGGAGCGCACCTGCACTTCATTCATTAAATTCATAGCTGCTATCGCCCATAAATCAAAGATTTCAGATAAATACCCATCCAAAAACGCTGATTAGCATGCGATAGCAGCTCTCTTTAAGAGAGCTTGAGTTGGGCCTGCTGGGCCTCGCGCAACAGCAGCGCACGCTTGCGCTCCACACCCCAGCGATAGCCCGAGATGCTGCCATCGTTGCGCAGCACACGGTGACAGGGCACTGCCACTGCAATCGGGTTGGCCGCCACCGCGCTGGCCACGGCCCGCGTGGCGCTGGGCTGGCCCAGTTGCCGGGCCAGTTCGCTGTAGCTGACGGTCTGGCCGGCCGGAATGCTCTGCAGCGCCTGCCAGACGCGCTGCTGAAACGCCGTGCCCTGAATATCCAGCGGCAGGGCCAGCCCCAGACGGGGCTGCTCCATCAGGGCCACCACCTGGGCCACGGTCTGTTCATACTGGGCGTCGGCCCCGATCAGTTGCGCCGCCGCAAAACGCTGCTGCAGATCGTCCACCAGCGCATGCGGGTCATCGCCCAGCAGCACGCAGCACACGCCCTTGTCGGTGCTGGCCACCAGCAGGCTGCCCAGCGAGCATTCGGCCAGGGCAAAGCGGATACGCTGGTCCTGGCCGCGCCTGCGATAGGACTGCGGCGCCATGCCCAGCATGGCCGGTGCGTCCTTGTAGAAGCTGCTGCTGGCTTCATAGCCGCTCAGATAGGCCGCATCGGTGACCGACTCGCTGGCCTCCTGCGCCAGCGCGGCACGCACATGCCTGCCGCGATGGGCCTTGGCATAGGCCTTGGGCGTGAGCCCCGTGGCGCGCTTGAAGTTGCGGTGCAACTGCCAGGGACTGAGCCCGAGGCGCTGAGCCAGCTCATCCAGCGCGGGCATGGGCTCTTCGCTCTCCAGCCAGCGGCAGCACTGGATCATGCGCTCATCTGTTTGCGAATTTGCAGTGGCGGCGAAAGGCAGAGGACTGGGCATGGCTTGATCTCGGCTGAGTGCGTTTTCTGTCATCGGTCTGTGACTGTCCCGACTTTACGCAAAGCCATGGCAGCATGCATCCACGTTCTTGCAGGCTTTGTGTGCCCGGATTCGGTTACGCTGCGCGCACTGACCTATCAAAGATGATTTGACCATGACGAATGAATCCTCCGGTTGCCCCCTGCATGGCGGCGCAGCCATCGTCCGCGACGAGAAAGCACAGCTCGACTTCAGCCGTGACATGAGCTATGGCGACTATCTGCATCTGGACCAGATTCTCACGGCCCAGCATCCGCTGTCGCCCGCCCATGACGAGATGCTGTTCATCGTGCAGCACCAGACCAGCGAGCTGTGGATGAAGCTGATGCTGCACGAGGTGCGCGCGGCTACGGCAGCCATTGCCAATGCATCGGGCGAGACCAAGCCCGATGCCTTCAAGATGCTGGCGCGCGTCTCGCGCATCATGGAGCAGCTGGTCAGCGCCTGGACCGTGCTGTCCACCATGACACCGCCTGAGTACTCGGCCATGCGCCCCTATCTGGCCAACTCCAGCGGCTTCCAGAGCTACCAGTACCGCTGCATCGAGTTCGCACTGGGCAACAAGAACGCGGCCATGCTCCAGCCCCACGCCCACCGCAGCGATCTGCTGGCCCAGGTGCAGGCCGCCTACGAATCGCCATCGTTGTACGACGTGGCCCTGCAGCTGCTGGCCCGCGAAGGCATCGCCGTGCCTGCCGACCGCCTGCAGCGCGACTGGACCCAGCCCTATGAAGCCAGCGAGGGCGTGAAACAGGCCTGGATCACCGTCTACCGCGATCCGCACAAGTATTGGGATCTTTACCAGCTGGGAGAAAAGCTGGCCGATATCGAGGATGCCTTCCGCCTATGGCGCTTCCGCCACCTGACCACGGTGGAGCGCGTCATCGGCTTCAAGCGCGGCACGGGCGGCACCGGCGGCGTGAGCTACCTCAAGAAGATGCTGGACGTGGTGCTGTTCCCCGAGATCTGGAGCCTGCGCACCGAGCTGTAGGCCGGTCATCAAGGCCATCGCCATTCAGGCTGCCCCTGCTGCTCTTTCGTGACAGCGCGGGCAGCCTGAATTCTTTAGGCTCCGTGCAAAACCTAACATCGCAACAAACTGCCCATGCCCTCCGATCACAGCGCCGCCGAGGCTGCGCCGAACGCCAGCCCCAAGCCCGACTCTTCCGCCTGGGCCATGCTGGTCTGCCTGCTCACTGGCTTTGCTCTGAGCCAGGCCTTCAGAACCGTCACCTCCATCATCGCCGACGGTCTGCGCACGGACTTCGGCCTGTCCGCGCAGTCGCTGGGATCGTTTGCCGGGCTGTTTGCGCTGTCCTTCGGCGTGGCCCAGCTGCTCATGGGCATAGGCATGGATATCTATGGGCTGCGCCGCACCGTGCTGCTGGCCTTTCCGCTGTCGATTGCAGGCGCCGCGCTGTCCGCACTCGCACCCAGCTATTCCTGGCTGATGCTGGGTCAGCTGCTGATCGGCGTGGGCTGCTCGCCCGCCTTTCTGGCCAGCACCATGTTCATCGCGCGCCACTTTCCGGCCGATAAATTTGCCTACCTCTCGGGCATAGGCCTTGGCCTGGGCGGGCTGGGCCTGCTGTTTACCGGCACGCCCATGGCCTGGCTGGTGCAGCACATGGGTTGGCGCGCCGGCTTTGCGCTGCTGGCGATGCTGAGTGCGCTGTCCTGGCTGCTGATTTTCTTCAAGGTGCACGAGCCCGCGCTTCCTGGGGACTCCCAGCCCAAGCCCGGCTTCATGCAGGCGCTGCAGGGTTTTGGCAGCCTGCTGCTGCTGCCCCATACCTGGGGCATTGTGCTGCTGGGCATGGTCAGCTATGCCTCGTTTCTCACCGTGCGCGGCCTCTGGCTCAGTCCCATGCTGATGGATCGCTACCAGTTTTCATTGGTCACGACCGGCAATGTGGCCCTGGCCTGCTCCGTCATTTCGCTGTTTGTGCCTTCCATGTTCGGACGGCTGGACCCCGGTCCGGCCAGGCGTCGCCAGCGCATTGCACGCTTTGCGCTGCTCATGGCAACCGTTTTTGTAGCACTGGCCCTGCTCCACCAATCTGTCGGCAGCGTGCTGCTGCTGCTGGTCATGAGCGTGCTGTCGGGCTACGGCACGCTGATCTATGCAGATGTGCGCTCCTCCTACCCACCGGCCACGACTGGACGCGCACTGTCCATCTTCACCATGGCCATGTTTCTCGGAGCCGCGCTCATGCAGTGGCTGTCCGGGCTGGTCGCAGGCATTGCGGAACGCCAGAATGCCGACATCTATCAGGCTGTGATGCTGATGATTGCCGCCATGCTGGGCAGCGGTGTGCTGGCTTACCAGCTCATCAAACCTTCGCCGCTGCTGCACAAGGCCAGCAATTGAAGCTGTCTATCTGCCAGGCAGGCAGCGGCGCGAAAACCATTCTGGTTATGACAACCTGTTGCTAGAGCGCGCCCTCATAGAGCCAGGGCACATCCATGATGCGCCCGCCCAGGGCGCGCAACGACAGATCGCGCCCCCAGCGCATAGGCCCTGTCGCATGGAAGATCCGGCCATTTCGCAGCGAGCGCTCCTGCACCCTGGCATTGCGCTGCCAGCGATTCAGCGCATAGCGGCGCAGCCGCAGACTGACATCCAGATCATGCATGGACAAAGCACTTTGCAGCTCGGCCGCATCTTCGATGGCCATGCCCGCACCCTGAGCCAGATAGGGGCGCATGGGATGGGCCGCATCGCCCAGCAGGGCCACAAGGCCTTGCGCCATCTGGGTCTCTGAGGACACCGGCTGCCGGTCGGCCACCGGCCACAAACGCCATTCGCCGCCCACATCGGGAACATGTTGAACCAGATCCTGCAGGTAAGCGCATGCGCCCTGAAGATGCTGGAGCAGATCGGGCAGATTGGCCGAGTGATCCCAGCTGTCCAGATCCTCGGGGGCCGGCCCCTGCACAATGACCACCAGATTCTGCAGCTCGCCCCGGCGCACGGGATACTGAATGGCGTGCAATTGCGGCCCCAGCCAGGCCGTGACCTCGCTGGTGCGCAAGCGCTTGGGCAGATTGGCCTGATGCACCAGGGCACGGTAAGCCAGGTGCCCGGTCACACGCGGCGGGCCATCACCCAGCATCTGTGCACGCACTGCACTGCGCACGCCATCAGCGCCGATCAGGGCATCGCCCTCGATGAGCTTGCCGGTACTGGTGCGAATGGTGACCACGCCGTCCTGCTGGCTATAGCTGCTGACGAACTGGTCGAGGTTGAGGTGAGCCTCTGGCAGAGCCTGCAAGGCCTCCAGCAGAATCTGGTGCAGGTCGGCGCGATGAATGGTGAGGTAGCTGGCTCCATAGCGCTGCACCATATCTGCGCCCAGGGGCAATCGCCCCAGCTCTTGCCCCGTCACGGCACTGCAGGCTCGCAAGGACAAAGGACAGGCCACGACCTGCTGCAACGATCGCTGCAGCCCCCATGCCTGAAGACAGCGCACCACATTGGGTCCCAGCTGAATACCGGCTCCGACTTCGGAAAACTGCGCTGCGCGCTCGAACAGGCGCACATCCCAGTCAGCCCGCACCGCCGCAATGGCTGCTGCCAGACCGCCAATACCGCCCCCCGCAATCAACACCTGCTTGTTCATGGACTCTTATTGTGCCGCTTAGTCACCAGCATCGAAGAGAACTCTTGTTTGCGCTGCCGCAAACCTTGCAGCCATGAAAAAAGCCCGCCAAGGCGGGCTCTTTCAACGTGCGCAAAAGCAGATCAAATGGCGAACTTTTCGCGATCCTGGTCTGCAATCCACTTTGGTGGCTTGCCGCGGCCGGTCCAGGTCTGACCCGTTGCAGGATCACGATACTTGGGAGCCACCTTGGCGCCAGCATTGGCGGAAGAGCGCGCGCGAGCGGGAGGGAAAACATCTTCAGCAGTCAAGCCGTACTCGGCAATCAGGCCGCGAACCTTGCTCACGGCTTCGGCCAGTTCACGCGAACGGGCTTCGTTGATTTGCTGTTCCAGCTCTTCTCTCTGCTTCAGGAGTTCCTTGTAAGTGCTCATGATTTGCGCTTCTTGGTTGATTAAAGTGGATTCATTATAAATGCCGGAATTTCAAATTCATAATTTTCCGAGTAAGCAAAAACCACAATTCAGAATATTTATAAAATGCAACTACGTGTTAATAAATAGCTATTCAGCCTCCGGAGCTGCCAATATCTTGTCGATACGCTTTCATCCAAACCACTCCAGACCGGGCAAATGGCTGCTGTGGCAGGGAATAACCCGGCCGGCGTTTTATGGCGCCCCCAGCCTTCGCCTGGCAATACTCAAATAGTCAGCCTGGCCTTCAATTCTGAATAGGCACCAGCACCTTGAGCAGTCAGAATCCGTCTTCTCTGCGAGTTGCCCAGACCTCAGCCTCCTCCAAGGAGCAAAGCTCTCTGGCACTGACTTAGAGCCAACCATGCGGTGTCGTGATGCCCTGCTCCGCCCCATATTCCTCGACGACAAACACCCCGCTCCCTGCATTGGCACGCAGTTGATCCAGCAGCCTCATCTCACATCAAGTCTCAGGCAAAAATTTCAAAGCCAGCGCCTGCTCTCCTTGCAAGTCTTGTGATTTCTCAGCGACTACCGACCTATTGGGCACGCCGATGATGCCTTGCATCTCATCCAGCTGGCTTCGGCATGCAGTAACCAGGATGTCTTCCCAGCTCTCCATCCGGGCAACAGCCAGGCACAGGCCTGCAGAACCTGACGCATCGCCATTTCGCCACCAAGACAACACATATCGGCGTAAATAACATTGAATACGTCAAATAAATATCGTCTAAATGAAATACGCTTACGCCGCCTGATGTTCATGCACCTCCATCAAACCTGGCTGACGCCCCTGCTCCAAACCAGTTGCGATTTCTTCCTCGGTCATTGCTGCACAGGCGAACTCACTAATCCGCAGCAAAGTCAATATGACATGCGTTGAAAATGACAACAAACGCACAAAGGACTTTGCGATAGATGCAACCCAGGCCATGGAGCGCCTTGCCATGCCGAAACCAGCTCTGAATAGGGCTGCCCGATACGCTTTTGAGCCAGCTCTCCAAAGATAATCGTTATAAATGTAATAGCAGTTACGACGATAGTCGTTGCCGAAATGGTTGCTCTCTTTTCCGATATTCCCGGAGATATCAGCCAAACGGCCAATCCATCGCTGATCGCAACCCCACCCCAATACCGTTGAGCGTCCGATGGAGGTAATTCCAAGCTGCACGAAAGACAGAAACTGCGTGGACTCTCAAGCAACTCCAGCACAGCTTGGGCGTCCCTGCTCACGAACTTTGCCAAAGCTGGCAATCCTGCCCTGCAATCGGAAGGCCAATGCCAGTTTCGACATTACAAACACCCCGTTAAGCAGTGTCAGCAATGCAAACAGCAGAAAATCCCTGACTCGTCCACCAGAAAGAAGACCATGGCACTTTACTGTATCGGGGACATCCAGGGCTGCGATGACGCTTTCGAGCGCTTATTGCAAACCGTGGATTTTTCCGCAAGTCGGGACACACTTTACGTGCTCGGCGACCTTGTCAATCGCGGCCCCAAATCCGCCGAGGTATTGCGCCGCTGCATGCAGGGCGGCGATGCCATTCGCCCTCTGCTCGGCAATCACGACCTGCACCTGCTGGCCGCAGCCCGGGGTCTTCGCCGTCAAAGCAAGCGCGACACTCTGGCCCAGGTTCTGAGCGCACCCGATTGCGATGCCCTGCTGCACTGGCTGCGCCAGCAGCCTCTGGCTCGCCTGCACACCAATGCGCTGGGTGAGAACCTTCTCATGGTGCATGCCGGCGTGCTTCCTCAATGGAATGTGCAGGATGCCGTGGCCTTGAGCACCGAAGTTCAGGCCGTGCTTCAGCATGCCGACCATGCGCGTTTTTTGCAGAATATGTACGGCAACCAGCCCGATCGCTGGTCCGCCGACCTGCAAGGCGATGACAGACTGCGCTGCATCGTCAACGCCTTTACCCGTCTGCGTTTTTGCAGTGCCGGCGGCGTCATGGATTTTGAGAGCGCGGAATCCGCCGATCACGCACCCGAAGGACTGATGCCCTGGTTCGATGTGCCGGGCCGGCTCACTGCCGATACACCCATGGCTGTTGGGCATTGGTCCACGCTGGGCCATGTCAACCGGCCCGATCTGATGGCCATGGACACCGGTTGCGTCTGGGGCGGCTGCCTCAGCATGATGAGAATCGGGGAGCGCATGGACGAACGAGAGCTGATACAGCTGCAGTGTCCGCAGGCTCAGGTGCCTGGCAGCAAGGGCTGAAGCTTCAAAAAAAGAAACGCCTGCATCCGCAGGCGTTTCTTGTGGCGCGATGACCCCGTGTTCAGGAAGCCACGACGGGAGCCTTGAACAAAGCGGCAATCTTGCGCTTGGGCTTGATGCTTGTGCTCTTGACCGGGGC
The DNA here is from genome assembly GCF_039581385.1 of Comamonas sp. A7-5. NCBI lineage: Bacteria > Pseudomonadati > Pseudomonadota > Betaproteobacteria > Burkholderiales > Comamonadaceae > Comamonas > Comamonas sp. A7-5. The sequence continues at coordinate 56,852 of NZ_JBCPWO010000015.1, read as the reverse complement.
TGCATGCTTGCTGTCCCAGGATGCGGTCTCGCTGACGCTGCTGGCCTCATAGGGCTTGTCAAAGAACGGATCCAGATTGACAGGACGCTGGGCCATGCGCGATGGACGATGCGCATGACCGCCACGCGATGCTGCATCGAATTCGCGCTCGCGACGCGGACGATACTCCTCGTCGCTGCGGCTGCGGCGTGCCGGACGGAAATCCAGCATGGGCGCGGGCTCGACTTCGATCTTCTTCTTGGTGAGCTTTTCGATGTCGGCCACATTGCGGCTGTCATGATCGGTCACCAGAGTCACTGCCAGGCCCGATGCGCCGGCTCGGCCGGTACGGCCGATGCGGTGCACATAGTCTTCCGCATTGAAAGGCACGTCGTAGTTGAAGACTGCGGGCACATCCTTGATGTCCAGACCTCGCGCGGCCACATCGGTACAGACCAGCAGATCCACCTCGCCGGCTTTGAAGGCTTCCAGCGCCTTCAGGCGCTCGTCCTGGCTCTTGTCTCCATGCAGTGCGGCGGCACGCAGACCGTCACGCTCCAGGGCACGCGTCAGACGCGCACAACCCAGCTTGCTGTTGGAGAAGATGAAGGCCTGGCGAATGTCGCGCTCCTTGAGCACGGAACGAATCGCATAACGCTTGTCGTCATCCGTGACCTTGTAGAAGCGCTGCTCCACGGTGGATGCAGTCTCGTTGGGACGAGCCACCTCGATGGTCACCGGATCCTGCAGATAGCTGCCGGCCAGACGCTTGATCTCGGGCGAGAACGTGGCCGAGAACAGCAGCGTGGTGCGACTCTTGGGCAGATAGGAGAGGATGCGCTGCAAATCGGGCAGAAAGCCGATATCCAGCATGCGGTCGGCCTCGTCCAGCACCACATACTCCACCTGATTGAGCACCACATTCTTGGCCTCGATGTGGTCCAGCAGACGACCGGGCGTGGCCACCAGCACCTCGACGCCTTTTTTCAGCTCGATGGTCTGGGGCTTCATATCCATGCCACCAAACACCACGGTGCTGCGCAGCTTGGTGTGCTTGGCGTACAGGGCAATCTGTTGTGCCACCTGGTCGGCCAGCTCACGCGTGGGCAGCAGCACCAGGGCACGCACCGGATGGCGGGCAGGCGATGCCGAGGCGTTTTCATGGCGCATCAGGCGCTGCAGCAGGGGCAGGGAGAAAGCCGCCGTCTTGCCTGTGCCGGTCTGGGCTGCGCCCATGACGTCCTTGCCGGTCAATACCACCGGAATGGCCTGCGCCTGAATCGGAGTCATGGACTCATAGCCCATGTCGGCCACTGCGCGTGCCAGGGGCTCAGCCAAGTGAAGATTGGAGAAAGAGCTTGTCATTGAGGGCGTTATTGTCGCACCGAGTGGGTTTTTCGCGTTGGCTTTGTGATTTTCTGCAGATGAAAAGCCTTCGCCCCCTCTGTTTTCACGCGTAAAAAGCCTTGCCAATATCCCGTGCAATCTATCGGGATAACCCGGATTTTCACATTCTGCCGCCCCAAAAACAAAGGCGTGTGACAGTGCACACGCCTGGTTCAGGCCAGCTTGTGGCTCAAAGCGACTGAGCTGCGAAGGTATCGCAGGCCTTGACGCTGCCGCTCTTGTAGCCCTGGGTGAACCAGCGCACACGCTGGGCGCTGGAGCCATGGGTAAAGCTGTCGGGACGCACCGTGCCCGTGGCTTCGCGCTGCAGCTTGTCGTCGCCGATCTGCTGTGCGGCATTCATCGCCGACTCGATATCGCCCTGCTCCAGCCAGCTCTTGGCCTGCTGCGACTTGTTGGCCCAGATGCCGGCCAGGCAGTCGGCCTGCAGCTCCAGGCGCACGGACATGGCATTTTGCTCGCGTTCGCTGACACGGCCACGCATGCTGTCCACCTTGCCCGAGATGCCGAGCAGGTTCTGCACATGATGGCCCACTTCATGGGCAACCACATAAGCGCGCGCGAACTCACCGGGAGCACCAAGCTGACGGCTCATGGTGTTGAAGAAGTCCATGTCCAGATAGACCTTGTAGTCACCCGGGCAGTAAAACGGCCCCATGGCCGACTGCCCCGTGCCGCAGGCCGTGCGCGTCACGCCAGTGAACAGCACCAGCTTGGGGTTCTGATACTGAGCACCGCCTTCACGGAAGATCTGGGTCCAGACATCCTCGGTTGAAGCCAGCACCGTGGAGACAAACTTGGCCCCCTGGTCATCGCCAGCCGGGCGATGCGCCGGAGCCTGCTGCACCTGGGGCGAGCCCCCTCCGGAGAGAACGCCAATCGTGGTCAGTGGGTTGATGCCGAACACGCCCCAGCCAATCAGCGCCAGCACCACGGTGCCGATGCCGATGCTGCGACCACCAATGGGAAAACCACCGCCACCACCACCACCGTCTCCACGGCGATCCTCGACGTTGTCCGACTCGCGGTTACCTTCCCATCTCATGGTGCTTACTCCTTAGCTGTGTTGCACGCGGCCTGCGCCGGGTGGCGATATTAAGGGCTGCGGCTCCGAATGCAGGTATCAAGCTGTGCTTTTGCCACCTCAGTCAAGCTGCAGCGCAGCATTGTTGACGTTTGGCCTGGTGTTCAGCGGCCGGCAGGCGTGGAGATCAAGGGCACGCCCGGCGCGCCAGGCATGGACTGAGGCTGGTTGCGGGCTACCTGTTCCTCCACCACATCGACCATGCTCAGAAACAGAAAGGCCACTGCCAGCAGGCCCACCACCGCCAGGGCCGCCGATACCCAGAGCTTGGCCGAAGAGGATTTGCGCGGTGCTGCCGCCTGCTGCTGGGTCGGCTCATAGCTTGCAGCCGAGCCGCCATCCCGCCAGACAGGCTCGACATGACCACGGCTGGAAGGCGCTTGTGTCCAGGTAGGGTCCTTGCGTTGCCCGGAGCGGGGAGAAAAGCCAAACATGTGTACGACAGAATCGATGGATAAGACAGTGGCTATTGTGCGCGCTGGCAGCCTTCGCCAGAAGCGTTCGTGCAGCGAGATTCTGTCGGTCAACACCGGGCCGGGCTTGCAATTCTGTAAGCTCAGAAGCTTGTCCGCTGCCCTCATACGACTGCCCATGAATGCCCAGACCCAGCCCTCGACAGCGTCTCTGGACGCCCGCGCCACTGCCGCACTGCTGCCATGGTCCGCCCTGGCCGATGAGATCGAAGCACTTTTGCGCCAGCTGCAAAACAGTTGCAGTGTCTCGGTTCCGCCACGCATCGTCATGCCGACGGCTGCGGGCAATTGCCTGTTCTGCATGCCGGCCACCGATGGCCAGGTGGTCATGACCAAGCTCATCAGTTTCACGCCAGGCAATGCCCGGATGGGCAGACCTACCATTCAGGGCGATATCGTGGTTTTTGATGCAGCGACCGGAGTGCGTCAACTGATTCTGGACGGCCCCACCGTCACGGCCAGACGCACCGCAGCCGCATCGCTGCTGGCAGCGCGCCGCCTGGCCCCCAGGCCTCAAGGCGCCCTGCTCATCGTCGGCGCCGGCGTGCAGGGCAGCGCCCATATGCAGGCTTTTGCTCAGGGCCTTGGCACGCAGGAGGTCTGGATTCACTCGCGCAGTGCCAGCAGCGCGCAGCGGCTTGCAGACCAGGCCCGCGACCTGGGTCTGCATGCGCGCATCACCGACGACCTGGAGGAAGCCGCCCGGCACTGCCCGCTGATTGTGACCTGCACGCCCGCGCAGGCCGTGGTGCTGCATGAGGCGGCAAGACCCGATGCCTTTGTCTGCGCTGTCGGCGCCTTCACGCCGCAAATGGTGGAGCTGGATCCCGAGTTGTGCCGGCGCTTTCTGCACCAGGGCCAGATCGTCGTCGACACCGCCGATGCTGCGCACGAGGCCGGCGACCTGCTGCAGGCCGGCATCGAGGTCGACACCCTGCCCACGCTGGCCGCCGTGGTGTATCAGGACTGGTCGCGCTCCACGAAGCCTGTACTCTTCAAATCCTGCGGCTGGGGCGGCTGGGATCTGGCCGCCACCCGCCTGGCCCTGCGCCAGCACCTGCTCAGGCAACCCGCCTGAACATCCTCCACTTGCTCATTTTTCAGAAGCATCAAGTCATTGCTGAATAAGCGATCCATCCATGCTCTGGATTGTCTTCCCGAGCACTGACTGCGCTGAAAAGCAACGCCATCCAGCCTAATTTGTCTCCCTGGTGACAAATTCAAAAAAAGCGGTTTTAATAATACTCAGATTGAGTATAAATATTTAACAGCGCAACTCAGGATGGAGATGATGACGATCAGAACCGTGGAATTCGACCAGCCCGCACCGGGCAGCAGCAGCCAGTGCAGCACAGGCCAGGCCTGGGCCAGGGTGCTGCCGCAGCAAGACCGCCAGCAGCAGCGCGAGACGGCGCAGCGCATCAAGGCTCTTCTCAAGGAACGCAATGCCGTCATGGTCGCCCACTACTATGTGGACGGTGCGCTGCAGGATCTGGCGCGCGATACCGGCGGCTGCGTGGGCGACTCGCTGGAGATGGCGCGCTTTGGTGCCAACCATCCCGCCAAGACCTTGATCGTGGCCGGCGTGCGCTTCATGGGCGAGACCGCAAAAATCCTCAGCCCCGAGAAGACCGTGCTCATGCCCGACGGCGATGCCACCTGCTCTCTGGACCTGGGCTGCCCGGCCGACGAGTTCAGCCGCTTCTGCGACGCCCACCCCGACCGCACCGTGGTCGTCTATGCCAACACCAGCGCTGCCGTCAAAGCCCGGGCCGACTGGGTGGTCACCTCGTCGGTAGGACAGGACATCGTAGCCGCCCTGCACGCGCGCGGCGAGAAAATCCTCTGGGCACCCGACCGCCATCTGGGCAGCCACATCCAGCAACAGACCGGTGCCGACATGCTGCTGTGGCAGGGCAGTTGCGTGGTCCATGACGAATTCAAGGCCGACGAGCTGCAGGCCCTGGCCAATGCCCACCCCGAGGCCGCGATTCTGGTTCACCCCGAATCGCCGGCCGCCGTCACTGCGCTGGCCGATGTGGTGGGCTCCACCACCCAGCTGATCGCCGCCGTGGGCAGGCTGCCCACCGACACCTTTATCGTCGCCACCGACCAGGGCATTCTTCACGACATGCGCCAGCGCTATCCGGGCAAGCGCTTTCTGCCTGCCCCGACGGCGGGCACGGGCGGCAGTTGCAAAAGCTGCGCCTTCTGCCCCTGGATGGCCATGAACAGCCTGCCGGGCGTGGAGCGGACCCTGCTGCAAGGCAGCGGTGCCATCGAGCTTGATGCGACGCTGGGCCTGGCCGCCCGCAAGCCCATACAGCGCATGCTGGATTTTGCCGCTGCCCAGCGCCAGCCGGTACGCGCCAGTGGCGAGCTGGAACGCGATGCAGCCCTGTTCCAGAACTTCGGTCCGGCCTGAGAGAGGACAAGCACCATGCCCCAATCTCAGACTTGCAGCGATGTACTCATCATCGGCTCTGGACTTGCCGGCCTGACGCTGGCACTCAGCCTGCCCAACACACTGCGCATCACCGTGCTCAGCAAAAGCAGTGCCGACGAATGCGCCAGCGCCTGGGCCCAAGGCGGCGTTGCCGCTGTGCTGGCCCCCGTCGACAGCCTGGAAGCCCATGTTCAGGACACGCTGATCGCCGGCGCCGGCCTCTGCGACGAAGGCGCCGTGCGCCGCATCCTGGAGCAAGGCCCCCAGGCTATCGCCTGGCTGCAGGCCCTGGGTGTGCCCTTCAGCACCGATGCAGACGGCAGCCTGCACCTGACGCGCGAAGGCGGTCACAGCGCCCGGCGCATTGTGCATGCGGCCGACCGCACCGGGCAGGCCGTGCACCAGACCCTGCTACAAGCCTGCCGGCATCTGAAGCACATCACCTTGCTGCAGCATTGCACCGCCATGGAACTGCTGCTGGACGTGCAGCAGCGCTGCGTGGGTGCCAACGTGCGCAATGCCGATGGCCAGCAGCAGCCTATGCTGGCCAGCCATACCGTGCTGGCCACGGGCGGCATGGGCCAGATCTACCCCAGCACCACCAACCCGGCCACGGCGACCGGCGACGGCATTGCCATGGCCTGGCGCGCGGGCTGTGTCGTGCGTGACCTGGAATTCATGCAGTTCCACCCCACGGCCTTGCAGGTGGGCGGCCGGTCCGTGGGCCTGGTCTCGGAAGCGCTGCGCGGCGAAGGAGCCTTGCTTTGCCTGCCGGACCGACAAGGCCAGCCCGGCGAGCGCTTCATGCTGCGTCACGACCCACGCGCTGAACTGGCGCCACGCGACATCGTGGCCCGCGCCATCGACCGCGAGATGCGTGCCCACCAGCTGCCTCATGTGCTGCTGGACATCACACACCGCAGCCGCGACTGGCTGGAGCAGCATTTCCCCGGCGTCATGGCACTGTGTGCTGCGTACGGCATAGACATTGCCACCCAGCCCATCCCCGTTGCGCCCTGTGCCCACTATGCCTGCGGCGGTGTACAGGCCCATGTGGACGGCCGCACTGCCGTGGCCGGGCTATGGGCGATTGGCGAGGTGGCCCGCACCGGCCTGCATGGCGCCAACCGTCTGGCCAGCAACTCCTTGCTGGAGTGCGTGGTCATGGGCAGGTCTGCCGCGCTGCGCATGGCCGAGCAGCCCTTGCACAAGCCCGCGGCCATTCCTGGCAGGCAGCGCAAACCCGGCAAGAGCCTGAGCGCTGAAAGCCAGCAGGAGATGCGCCAATTGCTGCAGCAACTCATGCTGCACAACGTGGGCATTGTGCGCAGCAACCACAGCCTGATTGCGGCGGCCAAGCAACTGGTGCTGTGGCGTGCCCAATGGCGCGGTGCCGACCCTGCACTGCGCAACCAGCTGGCGCTGTGCAGCCTGATGGTGGACGCGGCGCTGCAGCGCCATGCCAGCGTGGGCGCGCACTGCAATCTGGACTGGCCGGCCCTCGAAGCGGCAGCCGCCTGATCCCGCCCAGCAGCCTCCCTGGAAAGCAAAAGCCCGCTGTATCCGCAGCGGGCTTTTTTGGCGAAGCAACAGGCCTCAGGCCTTGGGCAGGGTCACGCCATGCTGGCCCTGGTACTTGCCGTTGCGGTCCTTGTAGCTGACTTCGCATTGCTCGTCGCCCTGGAAGAACAGCACCTGGGCGCAGCCTTCGCCCGCATAGATCTTGGCCGGCAGCGGCGTGGTGTTGGAGAACTCCAGCGTCACATAGCCCTCCCACTCGGGCTCGAAGGGCGTCACGTTGACGATGATGCCGCAGCGCGCATAAGTGCTCTTGCCCAGGCAGACGGTCAGCACGTCGCGCGGGATGCGGAAGTACTCCACCGTGCGGGCCAGTGCAAAGCTGTTGGGCGGGATGATGCAATAGTCACCCTCGAAGTCGACAAAGCTCTTCTCGTCAAAATTCTTGGGGTCCACCACCGTGCTGTGGATATTCGTGAAGACCTTGAATTCGCGGGCGCAGCGGATGTCGTAACCATAGCTCGAGGTGCCGTAGCTGATGATCTTCTTGCCGTCGACCTGGCGCACCTGGCCAGGCTCGAAAGGCTCGATCATGCCGTGCTGCTCCGCCATCTGACGGATCCATTTGTCGCTCTTGATGCTCATTAGAAATCCTGTATCGCTTGATTTTTCATAGCGTTGTGCGCTCACAAATCAAGCGCAAGACCGCTATTTTGCTTGAGAAACAATGGTTTGCTCAATCAGGCGGTCATCTCCGAGGATGATCATGGCAAACAGCAGCTCGTCCAGATTGCGCGCCTGGGCCGTCTTGCGCGCCAGCAGTGGCGTGCAGCCAGGGTTGATGACGACCAGGTCGGCCTCGCAGCCGGGCTGCAGATTGCCGATCACGCCCTGCAGGCCCAGCGCACGCGCAGCGCCTGCCGTGTGCTGCCACCACAGGTTTTGCGGCGACAGGCTCTGGCCCTGCTTGGCATGGCTCTCGCGCCCCACCACATAGGCGGCCTGCATGGTGCGAAACGGCGAGAAGCTCATGCCGCCGCCCACATCGCTGGCCAGCCCGTAGAGCATGCCCGCCTTGTCGGCCTTGAGGTAGTCGAAATAGCCGCTGGCCAGAAACTGGTTGCTGGTCGGGCTGATGGCCGCAGCCGAGCGCGTGTCATGCATGAGCTGGCGGTCGGTTTCATCGAGCCAGATGCTGTGCGCATAGACGGCGCGCTCGCGCATCAGGCCGAAGTCGTCGTAGACGGCCAGATAGCTGCGCGCGGCGGGGAACAGCTCCTTGACCCAGGCAATCTCGTCGAGGTTCTCGGCCACATGGGACTGGATCCAGACATCGCCATACCGGGCTGCCAGCTCGCCCGCACCGCGCAGCTGCTCGGGCGTGCTGGTGGGCGCAAAGCGCGGCGTGATCGCATAGCCCAGGCGGTCCACGCCATGCCAGCGCTGGATCAGGGTTTCGGTGTCGATCAGGCTTTGCTCGGTGTCGTCGCGCACGCCATCGGGGCTGTTGCGGTCCTGCAGCACCTTGCCGGCAATCATGCGCATGCTGCGCTTTTGCGCTGCCGTCATGATGGCGTCCACCGATGCCGGATGCGAAGTCGCAAAGGCCAGCGCCGTGGTCACGCCGTTGCGCAGCAGCTCGTTCATGAAGAAATCGGCCACGCCATCGGCATATTCGCGATCATGGAAACGCGACTCGTGCGGGAAGGTGTAGTTCTCCAGCCAGGGCAGCAGGCCCGGGGCCGGCGCGCCGATCACATCAGTCTGCGGGTAGTGGATATGCAGGTCGACAAAGCCCGGTGCCAGCAGCTTGCCGGGCAGGTGAATGACTTGCACCCCTTCGCGCTCAAGGTACTGGTCGGCCAGCGCCTGCCAGCTGCCCGCAGCCACCACGCGCTGCACACCCGCGGCATCGGGAGCAATCGCCAGCAAGGCGTCGGAGTCATAAACCGCTTGGCCGTCATCGGCGAAGCGCAGCAGGGCACTACGATAGATTTTCATGGACCAGAGCTTACGCGCCCAATCTTGCCTGCGGAACACGGCAGCGCTTATAGAGGCTATACGGCTGCGCGCAGGCCAGGACTTGCGCTATCAATAACAAAGCTTGTTGCGCTTTTCATGCATTGATTTCAATGCAATTTATATCCATAAACCAATATCAGCAAGCGATAGCAGCTATTACTTTAGGTAGTTAAACACCCAAAACCCGGCGCTGCAACACCGCCCTGCCCGCAGCCGCGTAACTAGGCGGCGCAGCTTCTGGCCACGGCCAGAAAGGCGCGCACCGCGGGTGAGTTCTCCCGTTCGCGGTAGGCCAGTGCCATGTGCACGTTTTCCTTGAAGTCGCGCAGCGGCCTGAAGGCCACGCCCGGCTGATTGAGCAGGCGGTTCGACTCGGGCAGCACCACAATGCCATAGCCCGCGGCCGCCAGGCTGGTTGCCGTGACGAAGTCGTTGACGCGATAGGCCTCGCGAGCCGAAAACCCGGCCGTCTCGGCCAGCCGCGCCAGCACCTCGGCAAAGCCTTCGCTTTCGTTGATGAACTGCGGCGCAATAAAGGTCTGGCCGCGCAGATCGGCCACGCTGATGGATTCATGGCGTGCCAGCGGGTGGTTCTCGGCCAGCGCCACCATGAAGGGCTCGCTGTGCACGATGACCGCCTTGACGCCCTCGGGGTAGCGACGGCGCGGCCGCAGCAGACCGGCATCGATCTCGCCCTGCTGCAGCGCCTGCAGCTGGCGCGGCGTCTCCATGGCCAGCACCTGCATGTGCACCTGCTCATGGCCGGGGCGGAACTGCGTGAGCATGCGCGCCAGCACACCCGAGGTCACGGACGAGGAGATATAGCCCAGCTTGACATGACCGCTCATGCCCTGGGCCGCCAGCTGCCCGATCTGCTGGGCCCGCTCCATATGGCGCAGCACGGCCACGGCTTCGTCATAAAGCAGCTCGCCCGCATCAGTCAGCGTGATGGGCTTGCGCTTGTTGCGCTGCAACAGGCGCACGCCCAGCTGCTGCTCCAGTTGCTGCACCTGCACGCTGACGGCGGACTGGGCCACGCCCAGCTTGTCGGCGGCACGAGAGAAATGCAGCTCCTGGGCCACGGTGACGAAGTGCTCGAGTTGGCGGTAGCTGAGCATGGATTTAATCTGAAATTCTTATCAAAAAATGCATTTAACCCCGTAGATCGTATCAAACAAGAAGTGTTCAATCACACCATTCCTGATTGAAGTACCCGCCCACCATGAACGCTACTACCCCCCAGCAACTGATTCAGCCTGCCGCCTACGAGATCGCCGCTCACCCCGAGCATCCCCGCCTGCTGAAGCTGACCCTGAACACCGAAGCCCTGAACGCCTTCCTGGCCGATGTGCGCGATATCGACGTGCAGAACCTCGAGTACGTGCCTTTCATGCGCTTTCATCTGGCACGCCGCCTGAAGGCCCACATGGGTGCCGACTTTGGCGAGACCCTGGTGAACATCATCAAGGACCGCAAGCATGGCGGCTTTGTGCTGGGTCTGGAAGGCGTGAGCCAGGATAGCGACGACTACGTGAAGTTCGGCACCGCCATCGGCCATATCCTGGGCCCGGCCAACCACGACTCCATGTCCAACAAGTACTACGCACGTTTCCTGGTCAAGCACACCGACGCCAGCGACTCCTATCTGCGCCAGGCCTATCGTCTGTTCACCATGCACACCGACGGCACCTTCGTGACCGAAGCCACCGACTGGCTGCTGATGATGAAGTTCGACGAGCAGAACGCCGTGGGCGGCGAGTCGCGCTTTCTGCACCTGGACGACTGGAGCGAACTGGACTGCTTCGTACAGGACCCGCTGGGCGCCAAGCCCCTGCTGTACAAGGCCCCGGGCTCCAAGAACGTGAACGAGCGCGTGGAACGCCCCGTGTTCTTCCACGGCGAGTTCGGCCTGTCGATCTCCTTTATCGACCAGTTCGTGCAGCCCGCCAACGACGCAGAAGCCGAATATCTGCAGAGCCTGTCCGAATCGATGGAAAATTCGCCCGGCACCCGCACCGTCAGCCTGCCCGCTGGCGACCTGGTGGTTCTGAACAACTACTTCTATGTGCATGGCCGCGCACCGTTCGAGCGTAACGAGCAACTGCACCGCGAGCTGATGCGTCAGCGCGGTACATTCGCTCAGTAAACCTTGAACACCTGATGTTTCTGTCACGCCCCCGTGCACCGCAAGTGTGCGGGGGCGCAGCCAGTTAAACCCCTGAATTTCGCTCCCGAGGCGCCCTACCATGGCATCGTCACAAGCCCCTGCTGCAAACGCAGCCTCCGCCCCCAAAGCGCAAGCCGCCTACGGCCAACGCGCAGGGCTTCCCCGTCATCTGCAGAACATTCTGTCGCTGCATGACTTCGAGGCCGCCGCACGCAAGCACCTGCCCCGTCCCTTGTTTGGCTATGTCTCCGGCGCGGCTGAAGACTGCGTCTCGCTGCAGGCCAACCGTGACAGCTTCCAGCAATACGGCTTCAGCTCCAGGGTCATGGTGGATGTGTCGCAGCGCAACCAGAAGGTCGAGCTGTTCGGCCAGACCTGGGACTCGCCATTCGGCGTAGCCCCCGTGGGCATCAGCGCCATCAATGCCTACCGTGGCGATCTGGTGCTGGCACAGACGGCGGCTGCCAACCGCATTCCCGCCATCATGAGCGGCACCTCGCTGATCCCCATGGAAGATGTAGCCAAGGCCGCACCGTCGACCTGGTTCCAGGCCTATCTGCCCGGCGACACCACGCGCATCGACGGCCTGATCGAGCGCATCGAGGCCGCCGGCTTCGGCACCCTGGTCATCACCGTGGACATCCCCGTCTGGGCCAATCGCGAAAACAATGTGCGCACCGGTTTCTCCATGCCGCTGCGCCCCTCGCTGCGCCTGGCCTATGACGGCATCACCCGCCCGCGCTGGATGGTGGGCACCATGCTGCGCACGCTGATCAACCACGGCATGCCGCACTTCGAGAATTCGTTTGCCACGCGCGGCGCGCCTTTGCTGTCGGGCACGGCCATCCGCGACACCTCGGGCCGTGACCACCTGAACTGGAAGAACATCGAACGCATTCGCCAGCGCTGGAAGGGCAACCTGGTCATCAAAGGTATCCTCAACGAAGACGATGCCGTGATGGCCACCGATATCGGTGCGCAAGGCATCGTGGTCTCCAACCATGGCGGCCGCCAGCTCGACGGCGTGGTCGCGCCGCTGCAGATGCTGCCCTATGTGGTGGACCGCGTGGGCCACCGCACGGTCGTGATGATGGACAGCGGCATTCGCCGCGGCAGCGATGTGCTCAAGGCCGTGGCCCTGGGCGCGCGCATGGTGTTTCTGGGCCGCCCCTTCATGTACGCCGCCGCAGTTGGGGGTGCGCAGGGCGTTCATCACGCCATCACCTTGCTGCGTGACGAGGTTGACCGCAATATGGCCATGCTGGGCGCGACATCCATGGCCGAGATCACCCCAGGCTGCCTGCGCGCGACGCGGGCCTGAAACCGCTCAGCCTCTAAGATAGAACGCTTGAACCATAAAAAAGGAGAGCGTCATGCCCATGTTTGTAGACCACTCACCCCCTGGCGAGTGCATTTTCTGCAAGCTCGTCAAAGGGGAGATTCCATCGGCCAAGGTCTATGAGGACGATCTGACCATCGCCTTCATGGACATCGGCCAGGCCACACGAGGCCATGTGCTGGTAGCCAGCAAGCGCCATGCCGTCAATCTGCTGGAGCTGACGCCCGAGGAAGCCGGCGCCGTGATGCAGACGGCCCAGCGCGTGGCGGCTGCGGTGAACAATGCTTTCGATCCAGATGGCATCAACATTTTCCAGGCCAATGGCGCGCCAGCGGGGCAGACGGTGTTCCACTTTCATCTGCATGTGCTGCCGCGTTTCGAGGGCGATGGCCTGTCCGTGGTCTGGAAGCGCGAGGAGCCGGGCTTTGCGGCACTGGGAGAGTTGGCTGAGCGCATCAAGGCCCAGTTTTCCTGAAGCAAGCCACTGATAAAAAAAGAGCTGCCAGCACTTGATATTCATTGAATTCAGATAAAAAACCATCTGAAATCCACATATAGCAAGCGCTGGAAGCTCCTATTTTTAAGCCGCAAATTGCGCGAATATTGCATCCAGCTTTGCAATCCACTCGGCCTTCTGCGCCTCAGCGGCAAAACTCGCTTCCAGGCTGTTGCGCGCCAGCTGGTAGGCCTCGGGCGCGCCCATGCCCGTGGCAGCAAATAGCTGGGTGTAGTTTTCGTTGACATAGCCGCCGAAATAGGCAGGGTCGTCCGAGTTGATCATGACCTTGAGCCCGGCCGCCAGCAGGCGCGGCAAATTGTGATCGGCCAGGTCCTTGATCACGCAGAGCTTGAGATTGGACAAAGGGCAGACCGTCAGCGGAATCTGCTCCTTGATCAGCCTCTGCATCAGCAGCGCATCCTGCTCTGACTGCACGCCATGGTCGATGCGCTCCACGTTCAGCACATCAAGAGCACCCCAGATATAGGCAGGCGGCCCCTCCTCCCCGGCGTGGGCCACCAGGTGCAGGCCCAGCTGCTTGCAGCGCGCAAACACGCGGGCGAACTTTTCGGGCGGATTGCCCAGCTCGCTGCTGTCCAGCCCCACGCCGATGAAGCGGTCACGCAGCGGCAGCGCGGCCTCCAGCGTCTGCAAGGCGCTTTCTTCGCTCAGATGGCGCAGAAAGCTCAGGATCAGCGAGGAGGAAATGCCCTGCTCGATCTGCGCATCGCGGCAGGCGCGGTAAAGACCGTTGATGACGGTCTCCATGGCCACGCCGCGCTCGGTGTGGGTCTGCGGGTCAAAGAAGATTTCCGTGTGCACCACATTGTCGGCCACGGCGCGATCCAGATAGGCACGCGCCATGTCGTAGAAGTCCTGCTCGTGCAGCAGCACGCTGGCACCCGCGTAATAGATGTCCAGAAAGCTCTGCAGATCGGTGAAGGCATAGGCCGCGCGCAGAGCTTCCACGCTGTCATAGGCCAGAGCCACCTTGTTGCGCTGCGCCAGCGCAAAAATCAGTTCGGGCTCCAGCGAACCCTCGATATGCATATGCAGCTCGGCCTTGGGCATGGCTCGCAGCAGCTGTGGCAGACGGGAAACATCTACGGCAGGCACGGTGTTCATCTTTATTCTCCTTGGCGCTACGCGCCATTCAATGTCTAGCCTATCAAACCGGCGCAGCTCAAGCCATATGGCCAGCCCCGACGAGTCTGTGACTTCGGCCTGGCGGCCACAAGCCCTTGGCGCGGCCTCCCGGCGAGCCGCATGGACGCCAGGCCGGGGCAGGCGGCAAAGCCTCCCGGGCCTGTCTCAGCAGGTTCCGAAGGCGATCTCCTGGGCCTTCAGGAAACGGCGATAAGCCGATGACATGCGATCGGCCGCCGAGTGCATTTCTGTGCGCGGATCCAGCGGCAGGGCCTTGGGCAGCTGCGACTCCAGCACAGGCTGGTCCTGCACAAAGATGGTGTGCTGGAAGGTCTGCAACTGCTCATCGGTCGATTCGAAGTCCGCGACCGCCAGACGGAACCAGACGCGGCTGGTTTCGGGAGTGACAGGGCAGATGAACAGGCCGATCTGCTCACGCCAGCCCTGTTTGGAGCTGCCCTCTTCGGGAATCTTGGTCAGTACGGCGGTATAGGCAGCGGTCACCTCGTAGGTGTACTCCACCTCGGCCGCCTGGGTGGAGTGCAGATTGGACTGGGGTTGCACGGCCTTGCAGCCTGTTGCCAGCACGCCGGTGGGCGTGGTCTCGACCTTGTAGGTGGCAATGGCCGTGGCGTCACGGCTGCCCAGCCAGCCTTCGTGCACAAAGCCGAAGTGGGACATGTCGAGGAAGTTCTCGATGATGCGCGGTGCACTGGCCGCCACGTCGTAGGGCCCGCAGTTCACCTTGCGCAGATGCTCGTCCGTCTCGGCTGCGAACACGGGCAGCTGGCTGTCGGAAGACTCCAGGCGCACCCAGATCAGTCCGTAGGCCTCCTGCACCTCGAAGGCCTGTACGCGCTGCGATGCCGGAGGTGTGAAATCGGGTACGGCGGGCACTTTCACGCATTGACCACCGGAGGAGAATTGCCAGCCGTGATAGGGGCATTCCAGATGCCCGTTCTCCACGCGCCCCATGGACAGGCGTGCACCGCGATGCGGGCAGCGGTCCACAAAGGACTGAACCAGTCCCTCTGCATTGCGCCACAGCACCAGCGGCTGTTCCAGCAGCAGCACGGAAAACGGCGCGCTCACCACCTCGGAGGATTGGGCAACAGGATGCCAGAGGGTACGTTCAGTCATGGGGATACTCGTCATTATCGAAATACAAAGGGCCGCTCTGCGGCGGCCCTGTCGCTGCAAGTCGTGTCTGGACGACTGCTAACAGCCAACACTACCCGGCAAACCCGGGGTCTGCCGTGAAGACATGCGCCACCGGCCGCAATCGGTGCGACGAGGCGGCGCGATGCCTGATCAGCAGTGCTTACTTGGCGTCGCCGCCGGGCACTTTGCCTTCCACGCCCTTGACGTAGAAATTGATGCCTTTGAGGAAACCGTCATCGGCAACCTTGTCGGCAGCGATCAGTTCCTTGCCGTCCTGGCCGGTGATAGGGCCCTTCCAGATGGTGAATGTACCTTCCTTCAGTCCCTTTTTCACGTCCTCAACCTTTGCCTTGAGGTCGGCTGGAATGTCGTCAGCCAGTGAAACGATGTCGATCACGCCTTCCTTGACGCCCCACCAGGTCTGGCGGCTGCTCCACTTTCCTTCCAGCGCGCTGCGCGTGGAGTCGATGTAGTAAGGCGCCCAGTTGATGATGGACGAGCCCAGATGAGCCTTGGGACCATAGGCCGTCATGTCCGAATCCCAGCCGAAGGCACGCTTGCCCTTTTCCTCGGCCGTCTTCAGCACCGCCGGCGAATCGGTGTTCTGGAACAGGATGTCGGCGCCGCCGTTGATCAGGCTGGTCGCAGCTTCGGTCTCCTTGGGAGGGCTGAACCATTCGTTGACCCAGACCACCTTGGTCTTGATCTTGGGATTCACGGACTGGGCGCCCAGGGTGAAGCTGTTGATATTGCGGATCACTTCGGGAATAGGCACCGAGCCCACCACGCCCAGGGTGTTGGACTTGGTCATGCCACCGGCAATGATGCCGGCCAGATAGGCACCTTCGTAAGTGCGGCTGTCATAGGTGCTGACATTGGCGGCGGTCTTGTAGCCGGTGGCGTGTTCCCACTTCACGTCGGCGAATTCGGGGGCCAGCTTCTGGATCACGTCCATATAGCCGAAGGTGGTGCCGAACACCAGCTTGTTGCCCTGCGAGGCCATGTCGCGCAGCACGCGCTCGGCATCGGCACCTTCGGGCACGCTCTCCACATAGCTGGTCTTGATCTTGTCACCGAACTCTTTTTCCAGGGCTTTGCGGGCCTGGTCATGGGCAAAGGACCAACCACCGTCGCCCACCGGGCCGACATAAGCAAAAGCAATCTTCAGAGGTTCGGGAGCAGCGGCCGCAGGAGCGGCAGCGGGGGCTGCTGCCGGCGCAGCTGCTTCTTCCTTCTTGCCGCAGCCCACGAGAGCGGCCGAGGCAATAGCCGTCAGTGCGGCGACCTTGATCAATGAACGCTTGTGCAAATCAGTCATTAAAGTTTCCTTGGAACAAAGAGTGAGGTTTGAAACCGACAGGAGCGCAAGCCCATGGATACCGGTTACACCTTGGGCAATATATGCATAAACTGCGCCAAATTGCAGATAGGTATCCTGAAAACGACAGCGCAAAAAGAAAGGCCCCCTAGGGGCCTTTGATCGGACGCAGCTCAGGCGCCCCGCAAACAGTGCTTATTTGGCACCGGGCACCTTGCCCTCGATACCGTTCACATAGAAGTTGATGCTGCGCAGCCAGGCGTCATCGGCAACCTTGCCGGCTTCCAGCAGTTCCTTGCCGGTGTTGTCCTTGATGGGACCGGTCCAGACGGCGAAGGAGCCGTCCTTCAGGCCGGCGCGAGCCTTCTCAACCTTGTCCTTGATTTCCTGGGGCACGTCGTCAGCGATCTTCTTCAGGTCGATGGCGCCTTCCTTCACACCCCACCAGAAGTTGCCGGTCTGCCACTTGCCTGCCAGCGTGTCTTCCACCACCTTGCTGTAGTAAGGAGTCCAGTCGATCACGGCCGAGCCCAGGTGGGCCTTGGGCGCGAAGCCGCTCATGTCGCCGTCCTTGCCGAAGGCACGGGCACCGCGCTCCTCGGCCGTCTTCAGCACGGCTGGAGAATTGGTGTTCTGGTACATCACATCCACGCCGCCGTTGATCAGGCTGTTGGCGGCTTCGGATTCCTTGGGAGGAGCGAACCACTCGTTCACCCAGACCACCTTGGCCTTGATGGAGGGGTCGATGCTCTGGGCGCCCAGCACAAAGCTGTTGATGTTGCGCACCACTTCGGGGATTGGCACCGAAGCCACCACGCCCACGGTCTTGGTCTTGGTCATGGCACCCGCCACGATGCCAGCCAGATAAGCACCTTCAAAGGTCTTGGTGTCGTACACGGCTGCGTTGTCGGCCGTCTTGTAGCCGGTGGCGTGCTCGAACTTCACATCCTTGACGTCGGCGGCGACTTTCTGCACAAAGTCCTGATAGCCGAAGCTGGTGGCGAAGACCAGCTTGTTGCCCTGACCGATCATGTCGCGCATCACGCGCTCGGCGTCGGCAGACTCTGGCACGCTCTCGACCATGGAGGTCTCGATCTTGTCGCCGAACTTCTCCTGGATGGCCTTGCGGCCCAGCTCGTGCTGGTAGGTCCAGCCGCCGTCGCCGATGGGGCTCACATACATGAAGCCGATCTTGAGCTTGTCGGCAGCAGGAGCAGCCGCAGGTGCGGCGGCAGGAGCCGCTGGTGCTTCTTCCTTCTTGCCGCAAGCGGTCAGCACAGCCATGGAAACAGCCGTCAGGCCGATCATCTTGATCAGAGCGCGTTTGCCCAGAGTTGTCATCGAAGTTGTCCTCTCGTTATTTTTGAAAAGCGGATTGCACCACATTTGGGCATCACGCTCCAGGGTAGAAGGGTTTTCCCAGGGAGGCCGGCATATTGGCTCGAATCCAGGTCGGATTACGCGAGATCAGTACCAGCACCACGATGGTGGCCAGATATGGCAGCATGGACAGAATCTGGCTGGGCACCTGGACCCCCGTGGCCTGCAGATGGAACTGCAACATGGTCACGCCGCCAAACAGATAGGCGCCCAGCAGGACGCGGGCCGGTCGCCAGGTCGCGAAAGTCGTCAGCGCCAGAGCGATCCAGCCTCGGCCCGACACCATGTTCTCCACCCACAGCGGCGTGTAGACCACCGAGATGAAGGCGCCCGCCAGACCGCACATGGCACCGCCAAACATCACGGCCATCAGACGGATGCGGCGCACGGGGTAGCCCAGAGCATGGGCTGACGAGGGCGACTCGCCAACCGAACGCAACACCAGGCCCGCACGCGTGCGGTACAGAAACCAGACCATCAAGGCGGCCAGCACGATGGCGCCGTAGACCAGCGGATGCAACGTGAACAAGGCCGGGCCCACGACCGGCAGATCTGCCAGGCCCGGGATGGAGTACTTGGGCAGCTCGGGCAGCTTGGCCTGCACATAGCCCAGGCCCACAAAAGCCGAGAAGCCCGCGCCGAACAGTGACAACGCAAGACCGGTTGCGTACTGGTTGGTGTTGAACCAGATCACCAGTCCTCCGAAGATGGCGGCCAGCAAGGCCCCTGCCAACATGCCCGCGCCAAAGCCCATCCAGGTATTGCCGGTGTGCACGGTAGCGGCAAAACCTGCAATGGCTGCGCAGAGCATCATGCCTTCGGCGCCGAGATTGACTATGCCCGATTTTTCATTGATCAGCAGGCCCAGGGCCGCCAGCGCCAGAACAGTGCCGGCGCTGAGGGTGGAGCCCAGCAGCAGTGCATAGGATTCCATGGATCAGGCTCCCTTCACTGCAGAAATGGCGCTGCCGGCTTTTTTTGCCACCCAGCGGATGCGATAGGCCACCAGCGTGTCGCAGGCCAGCAGCGCGAACAGCAGCAGTCCCTGGAAGACGCCGGTCAGCGCCTTGGGCAGGCCCAGACGCGACTGCGCCAGCTCGCCACCGATATAAAACATGCTCATGAGAATGGCCGAGAAAATCATGCCCACAGGATGCAGGCGCCCCACAAAGGCCACGATGATGGCCGCAAAGCCGTAGCCGGCGGGCACATAGGGAGTGAGCTGACCCAGAGGGCCAGCGACTTCCAACGCCCCCGCCAGACCGGCTGTGGCACCGGAAATCAGCAGCGCCGTCCACAGCGCCTTGCGCGATGAAAAGCCGGCATAGCGTGCCGCCGACGGCGCCAGACCGCCGACTTGCAAGGCAAAACCCGCACGCGTGCGAAACAGAAATGCCCACAGCAGACCGGCTCCCACCAACGAGATGATGACGCCGATATTCATGCGCATGCCCTGCACCAGCCGAGGAATCTGCGTGACGCGCTCAAAGCTCTTGGTCTGCGGGAAGTTGTATCCCATGGGGTCCTTCCAGGGACCATAGACCAGATAGCCCAGCACCAGCGTGCCCACATAGACCAGCATCAGGCTGACCAGAATTTCGTTGGCGTTGAAGCGGTCGCGCAGCAAGGCCACGATGCCCGCCCAGAGCATGCCGCCCAGCATGCCGGCGATCAGGATGGCAGGCACGATCCAGGGACCGGTGGTCTTGTCGGCCAGCAAGGCAATGCCGCCCGCAGCCACCGCCCCTATGACGAACTGGCCTTCGGCACCGATATTCCAGACATTGGAGCGAAAGCACACGGCCAGCCCCAGCGCAATCAGCAGCAAAGGCGTGGCCTTCACGGCCAGCTCGCCCAGGGCATAGCCGGATTTGATGGGTTCCCAGAAAAAGGCCTGCAAGCCCTTGACCGGATCCTTGCCCAGCAGGGCAAACAGGCAGACCCCTACCAGCACTGTGATCAGCAACGCCAGAATCGGCGAGCCATAGGTCCAGAACTTCGATGCCTGGGGGCGTTGTTCCAGCTTAAGCACGGGCACCTCCCTGCACGACTGCCGCATCCCACAGGCCGCTCATCCATTCACCGATCTGCTGCACCGTGGCAGCCGCTCTATCCACCGAAGGACTCAGGCGGCCCTTTGCCACCACATGCAGGCGGTCACAAATCTCAAACAACTCGTCCAACTCCTCACTGACCACCAGCACGGCGCAACCCTGGTCGCGCAGCTTGAGAATCTCGCCCCGAATCTGCGCAGCAGCTCCCACATCCACCCCCCAGGTGGGCTGAGAGATGATGAGCAGACGTGGTTTGGCATCAATTTCACGACCCACGATGAACTTCTGCAGATTGCCGCCCGACAGCGACTGCGCGGCCGAATTCGGGCCGCCAGCCTTGACGTTGAAGCGACCGATGATGTCCCGCGCCTGCGCCTGCAGCGCCGCCATGCGAATCCAGCCGCCCTTGCCAACTGCGGTCTTGCGCGTCAGCAACAGGTTGTGGGCCAGGCCCATGCTGGGCACGGCACCGCGCCCCAGCCTCTCTTCAGGCACGAAATGCAGGCCCATGCCACGGCGCCTGCCCGGGCCCATGCGTCCCACGCCCTTGCCCAGCAACTGCACGGCCTCTGCCTCGGAGCGTGTGTCCTCTCCGGACAGCGCATACATCAGCTCCTTCTGGCCGTTGCCGGAAACGCCTGCAATACCGACGACTTCGCCCGCACGCACCTGCAGCGCAATGCTCTGCAGATCGACACCGAAAGGGTCCTGGCTTTTGAGCGACAGGCCCTGTACACGCAGCACGGTGTCGCCGGTATTCGCCGTGCGGTGCTCCAGCTCCGGCGGCTCCGAGCCGATCATCATGCGCGACAGAGAAGCATTGGTCTCGTTGGCCGGGTTGCACTCCCCCGTCACCACACCGCCGCGCAGCACCGTACAGGCCGTGCACAGCGAGCGGATTTCATGCAGCTTGTGGCTGATATAGAGGATGGAGCAACCTTCCGCGGCCAGGCGGCGCAGCACCACAAACAGCATCTCCACGGCCTGGGGCGTGAGCACCGAGGTGGGCTCGTCCAGAATCAGCACGCGGGGATTGGTCAGCAGGGCGCGGATGATTTCCACACGCTGCATTTCGCCGACGGAAAGCGTGTGTACGGGACGATGCGGGTCCACCTCCAGCCCGTAATCGCGGGCCGTGGCCTGAATGTTCTCGATCACCTTGGCCAGTGCAATGCTCTTGTCCAGGCCCAGCCAGACGTTCTCGGCCACGGTCAGCGTGTCGAACAGGCTGAAATGCTGGAACACCATGGCAATGCCCAGTGCCCGGGCTTCCTGCGGATTGCGGATCTGCACCGGCTTGCCGTCGACCAGGATGGCTCCCTCGTCAGGCTTGACCGCACCGTAGATGATCTTCATCAGCGTGGACTTGCCAGCGCCGTTTTCGCCCAGGATGGCGTGGATCTCGCCGGGCTTAACTTTCAGCGATACCTTGCTGTTTGCAACCACAGCCGGGTACCGCTTGGTAATACCCTCCAGCTGCAAACGCGCAGGCGCACTCGCAGATGGGGAATGTGTCGGGGGGGGATTCATCGCTGGATTGTCTCTCAATTCAAATAACAAATTGACTCAAACAGGCTCTATGCGCTGAACAGGAATACGATACAAGCTATTGATTTCGCAGCGTTAGTGCAACGTTGCGAACCACCTCTCGCAGCCAGCGTGTGGCGGCTCCGGCATGCGAACGCGCATGCCAGAGCTGGTAATAGACCAGCGGAGGGAATTCCACGGGGCAAGGCAGTATGGCCAGGGACAGACGTTCGCTGAAACGCTCGCAGAACAATCTGCCCGAGGTCATGACAAGCAAGCTTGATGCCACCATGTCGGGAATCAGACTGAAATGCGCGCAGCGTGCCACCACCTGGCGGCTCAAGCCCATGCCTGCCAATTGTTCGTCTATCACGCCCAGGGCACCCGGATAGGCCGGGGTTGGCGCAATATGCTCGGCCTGCAGCCATTGCTGTACATCCCAGCCCCTGCGCACTGCCGGATGCTTGGGACTGACCAGACAGACCACCTCGTCCTCGAACAGCTTGGCCATGTGCAGGCCTTCCGGTGGCTGCGGCCAGTTTCCGATGACGACGTCGATCTCGCCATCGGCCAGTTGCCCCTCGTAATGCGCTTCGGCGCTCAGCGGCAGAAAATCCACCGGGCAATGCGGAGCCTGCGCCTTCATGGCCGACATCAGCCGCGGCAGGAACTGGGGGTCCAGATAGTCGCTGGCCGCAATGCGGAAGGTACGAGTCGAGGTGCGCGGGTCAAACTGCCGCGCATCGCTGAACAGCCCCTCGGCCGCACGCAGAATGTCTGCCGAGGGTTGCACCATGCGCAGCCCCACATCGGTAGGCTGCATCTGTGCCCCGGAGCGCACCAGCAAAGGGTCGCCAGCGAGCTCGCGCAGACGCCGCAGTGCTGCAGACACCGCCGGCTGGTGCATGCCCAGTCGCAGCGCTGCCCTGGAAACGCTGCGCTCCGTCAGCACCGTGTGCAGCACCCTGATCAGGTGCAAATCTATCTTGTCGAACAAGGTCTGGTCACGCATAGGTCACGGCCATCCGGGCGCTTTGGCACGGCCAGCCTCATCCATTTTGTATACAAAGCAGCCGCAGAGCGTAACTCAGTCAGCCCCTTTGAGCAGCCAAGGGATTGCCCTCTAGGCTGTCATATCTGCCTTGAATTCAGCATGCGCAATCCGGCTCAGACCGCAGCAGTCATCACTTCCACACGATTGCGCCCTTTGCGCTTGGCGGCGTAGCAGGCCATATCGGCCCCCTTGAAGGCGCTGGCCGCCGTGTGGTAGCTGGCATCCAGCAGCAACATGCCGATGCTGGCACTCAGCATATAGCGCTGCCCCTGGTAGGAGCCCTCCCAGTCCTGGATGGCCATGCACAGCAGCTGCGCATGGCGCATTCCCTCTTCCCGGCTGATTCCGGCCATGAGAATGGCAAATTCATCGCCCCCCACCCTGGCCACCCAGCCATGAGGGCGTACCGTTGATTCGATCAACCGGGCGATATGGCCCAGCACCTCGTCACCCACTTCACGCCCGCCCTGGCGATTGACCTGGGAGAAGTGGTCCAGGTCCACATACAGCACAATGCCATGCGCCTTGGGCTCGCTCTGCGAACGGGCGATCACATTCGCGCCGCCCAGGCTCTCCAGATAGTCTGGAGTCGTATATTCGCGCAGCCATTCCTTGAGCCGCAGAGCAAACGCCGTTCGGTTGGGCAGACGGGTCAAGGGATCGTGCATGGCTTTCCAGCTCGATTGCTCGCGCAACTGCCGCTGCGTGGTCACATCCTCCAGCTCCCAGACCAGATATTGACCATCCAGCGCCTTGCCCGACTGCTCCCAGGCCCTGTGCATGCGCTGCATGCTCTGACCGTGAATTCGCACCCATATCGGCCTTGAATCCTTGCGTACCAAGCAGACTTCGCTATCAAATTGTCCGTAAGTATCCAGAGCCCGCCGGACCCGCCCCATCAGATCCTCATAGTCGGCATCGCTGGCACACAGATCACGCACAGCCAGGCCCTGCATTTCCTGAGGCTGATAGCCCAATACCCTGGCGGCCTGCATGCCCACACGCTGCACCTTGGAGCCATGCGTCACGATCAAACCTACGGGGGCATAGTCCATCAAGGTCTGCAACTGCATTTGCAAATCACGCTCCAGCTCGCCATGCGCCTCATATCCACCGCCCAGGGCCTGCAGGGCAGTGCGCAGGGTCTGGGCCTCTCCCCAGTCATGATCGGACAGGCCATGCCACCAGTTGTCCCCCCGGCTGCCCAAGTCCACTTCCAACATCAGCCCGCGTCGAGAAGCCTGCTCTGCCGAGCGGAACAAGGCCGTCAGCGGATAGGCGATCAGGCAAAGCACCACACCCAGCAGTCCGGCCAATGCCAGCAAGGCCGTGGCCAGCCAGCCCATCATCTTGACCGAGACTCCCGGCACCCATTCCTGAACGTTGCTGACCTTCAGCAGAGTCCATTGCGCCCAAGGCAGCGGCATGGCGCTCCAGAGCTGGTTATTTCTCTGTTCACTGACCGCACCGGTCTGTGCCGTCTTGAGCCAGGCTTGATCCAGCCCGCGAGGTAGCGCAGCATCTCCCAAGGCAGGGGGCAATTGCCACTGCCCTTTGCTGCTGAGAGCCAGCGGACGCAGATCACGGTCGATCAGCAGCAACTGGCTACCCGCTTCGGCAGAGGCAGCCTCCAGCGAAAACAACACCGACAAAGGCGTCCGGTAGCTGCCGCCAAGAACGCCTTGCAACTTGCCTTGCAGATCACGCACCGGCACGACATTCTGAAACTCCAGCTGCAGGCCCGCATCACCGGCACGCACCCAGGCTTGGGTGATCGGCTTGCCCTCAGCCAACGAACGCTTGAGCACTTCACGCAGCGGCTCTTCAAGCTGTTCTGCGGCCAGCGCCTGCTCCTGATGCAGATTGACCAGCAACTGCCCTTTTCCATCAGCCAGTTGAAGTTGCTCATACTGCTGTGCCATGGATGTGGGCTGCTTGAGCATGGCCTGCAGTGACTCCGGAGAATCATGCATATGGCCCGCTAGCACAGAGGACAGACTATGCAGGGGCTTTTGCTGCTGCTCGACTCTGAAGGCCAGCGAACGAGCCGCGTATTCCAACGCCTTGGTCTGCGCCGGCAGTGCTCCGTCCATGACCGCCCGGCGCAGTGAATAAGCCACCCAGCCCGCAGCGCCAGCTCCAGCCAGCAGCACTGCAATCATGGCAACAAGCACCATGCTGCGCAGCATGGGGCCTGGGCCTCTGCGTATCCGCCCAGACTGTGGCGCGGCAGCAACCTCCTCTGGCTGCGACGGCGCAACCCATGGCGGCTCTGCTTGCAGGGAGAAGACAGCATCTGACATGGGCCTCAATATAGAGAGCCGATGTCTGCAACCCAACGAGAGGAAACCCCGGAGATTGTCGACAAATGCTACGCCGCAAGCTCCTGCTCAGAGCAGAAGCCAAGCGCTGCATGGCCTGCAACCCGGCCCGGTATTTACCCCAGCGCCAGCACCTCCAGTGCGCCGGGCTTGGGCAATTCAATGACATTGCCTCGCCCGGCAATCAGCCCATGCTCTCGCAACTGCCGGAGCACACGCGAGAATGTTTCCGGCGCAATACCCAGTTGCGCTGCAATCAGGCGTTTGCGTGCCTTGAGGGTGACATGCAAGGCATTGCCATTTCCTCCCGGGCTCGCATGGTTCAGCAGCCACTGGGCGCAGCGAGCTTCGGCGTCCTGAGCCAGGCGGCTGACCGCCAGCTCGGTCTGCGAGCAATAGGCTCTGGCCAGATCTTTGAGCAAGTGCTGCACGGCGGGTGCAAGCTCCGCCACCGAACTTAGAAAGCGCGCCAGAGGAATGATGTAGATGCGCCCAGCCGTCTGCGCCTGCATATCGAGGCAGGAAGGACGCTCTTGCAGTGCAAAAGCGGCATCCAGCCAGGTCGGCCCTTCCACCTGCCCCAGTTGATGGCGCATGGCCGAATCCTGCCCGACCCCGAGCATCACGCTGCCGCTTTCCAGATACAGCACCGAATCGAGGGGTTGGCGACGTTGCCTGAGCCAAGAGCCTGGAGCAAAGCTCTCAGGCTGCCCAAACGTGGAAGCGATTTGCGACATGGAGGGCATGGTGAACATATGCGCCACACTGTGCCGGGCTTTGCCCCGGCTCATATTGAGCCAAGTCAACAAGCCGGGCCGAGCAGCAAAAAGGGCCTTAGTCGAAACTGCGACCCTTTGGACCTGACAAGTCGATATTCCAGATCGACAACTTCGTAAACACAACTCAGCCCCGGAAACAGACTCGTCCAGGCGCCTCATATCACTGCATCTTTTTGCCCGTCGACCATGGATTGCCGATGGCTGTCATTCCTTACCGGACACAGGAAGCCAGCTAAGGCAGCAGACTCTCAGGGAACACTGACAAAAAACGGCAAGCAGTCGCCGAAGTGCCCCAACGTCAAGGCAGTTCAAGCAGATCAGGCGCGCAAATCACCGCCAACCTTCGACCGGCTTGTATGACGCGCACCTACCAAGTGTGTGCATAGCTGACTCGCAACACAGTGCCCGCTGCAGGGAGGCGGCTGGTGTTGTTGTTATTGCGAAGCAGCTGGCTGTATAGCGGGAAGTAGTTGCGGTTGAGCAGGTTTTCCACACCGAGCGATACGCGGTTCTTGGAATCGATTTTCCATTGGCTGATCAAGTCCACTGTGGTGTAGCCTTTGGTGTCATGGCGCCCAAAGCTGGTCTTGCCATCCAGGCGGTAATCCTTGGAGGCATATGCGCTTGCCTGGATACGGTGGCTCCAGCTGGCATTGGGACGGTATTCCACATAGGCAGTCAGTTTGAGGGGCGGAATACGATAGCCCGTCATGCCCTGATAAAGGCTTGAGCCCTGCGGGAGTTCACGACCCTTCATCCAGGTAATGCTCCCACCGCTGCTCCAGCGGTCATCGTCGCTGAAGTAGTCGAGGCCACCTTCAATCCCCCGGATTTTTTCTTTGGTTCGCAGCAGCGTGAGTCCGTTGTTGAAGCTCTGCACGGCACCGAGGTCGGAGCTCGAATGAAAGGCTCCCAGGTTGGCAATGACGTTGGAAAACTTCCCGCGCCAACCGACTTCTACGGTATCTGTTTTGACGGCCTGCAGGTTGGAGTTGCCGATGTTGAAGCCCGCTGTGGCATTGCGTACCACGACCCCGATATCCGGCAGCTCAAAGCCCTGGCTGTAGGACGCATAGAACTCGTGTCCCTTGATAGGTGCAAAAACCGTGCCCAGGTTGTAAGACCATGAGCCATATTTAACGGTACCGCCAGCCACGGACTGGGGACTGGGCAGTTTCGATTGCGACAAAGGGGTGAAGTCGTTGAAGCTGGCCTGAGCTCGGTCGTAGCGCGCTCCGCCTTCCACAGACCACTGATCGTTGAATTTGTGTTGCAACTGGGCAAAGGCGCCAATGCTTCGGGTCGTGACCTGAGGCATATAGATCAAGCGGCCAATCTTGTTGAACACCAGACCTCCACTGGCGTCATAGGCCTTGGGATCAAAGATATCGATCGGCATGTCGGTGCGCTCGTGATTGAAGTCCGCCCCCCAGATCAGCAAGGTGTTCTTCTCTTGTCCGAGAGGTGTTTTGATGGTCAGGCGACCACCGAACACATCGGAGTTCTGCATGGACTGATCGACGTTGGCGCCTCGCACAGGAACGGCTCGTGCATCGAAGGGCGCAAAGCGCGTATAAAAATCCCGGTAATAGAGTTGAGCCGCCACGGCGCTGCCTGCGAGATCGCGGTTCTCATAGTCAAGACCCAGCATGGTGTTCTTGATCTGGTTTTGATCTGCAAGTACCAAGCCCTTGATAGGCCTGGCGGCTGCCGTACCTGCGGGCAAGCGGGCCACTGACGGATCGGATGCATAGTCAGTGTCCTGGCTGGCGTTGTAGTGGCTCGCGGAGAATTGAAACCGTTGATTTGCGTCCAGCTTGAAGCCGATCTTGGCCGACACGTTGTAGATATTGGAGTCGAACAAGTCTCCCTGGCTGGGCTCTGGTGCAATGCGGCGCCCCTTGGCGTCGAATGAGCCTCCGACATGCTTTGCGCCCAGGCTGACGGAATAGTCGACCACATCGCCGCCGCCAGAAAGATAGTGCTGGACTTCGGCTCCAAGCCCGGCGCCTCTGAGCTTGGACAGCGGTGCAGATCCCGTCACGATGGTCTCTGCTTTGGTCTCACCCGAGGGGCGTTTGGTACGCACAGAGATGATGCCGCCTGCTGCGCCGCTGCCGTAGATGGCACTGCTGCCGCGAAGCACCTCGATCTGTTCGATGTCTGCAGGATTGATGTTGGCGAGGTTTCTGGATGAGTCGCGATTGGTGTTCAGCGGAACCCCGTCCACAAGGATCAGCATGTTCCGGCCACGCAGAGTCTGCCCATAGTCGGTGATTGTGTGGCTGGAATCGGCCATCCCTGGGACGACTTTGCTGAGCATGGTTGCCAGACTGTCGGAGCCTTGCCGAAGTTGCTGAACTTCTTCAGCTTCGAGAATACTGACCTGCCTAGACGGCGCAACGAGATTATTCTGGGTACGTGCCGTCACCGTCACGGCGGCAAGCTCCGGAGAGCCTTGGCCGCTGACGGGCACGGAAGCACTGCTCTTTTGCTCGATGGATGCCTTGGTGGTCCCCGGGACTTCCAGTGCATAGTTGCCTTCACTTAGACGACGTGCACTCAGCCCCGAACTTTCCAGCAAATGTGCAAAACCGCTATCGACGGTGTGGAAACCAGACAGGCCAGGAGTACGCTTGTCCTTGAGCTTGCTCAGATCCATGCTGAGATTGATACCTGCCTGAGCTGCAAAGTCCATCAGCGCGGGGCCAATTGGGCCAGCGGCCACCTGATAGGACTTCTGCGCAGGACTGGTAACCGGATCTGCAGCAAAAGCCTCTGGCATGTGCAAACCGATAGCGGCTGCGCCGACAATGGCAACAAAAATTCCTCTGACTGCCGTTGCGACCGGGCGCAGTCGCATCGCATTGGCGTTCCTGTTGGGTTTTCGGACGTAATTTTCGGGCATCTGCTCAATCCTCTTGGCTGTCAATAAACGGGTCTTGATGCACTTGACAGGCGAGATTGAAAAACAGGACAGCGATTTAAAAGAGTCATCGCTGCAACCTGAATTTCCGAGGGCAGCATGCGAGAACCTGATCCTGAGAAACGTCAGGAACGCGTGATGCTTATCCAGTAACGGGTGCGTTGCTGCCTATGGATTGGCAGGGTCCGAGCCAGCAGCTCGAGAATACGATCTGTGTCGCGCAAATGGAATGTGCCGGACACAAGCAGCTCAGCAGCACTTGGATCGCAGCGCAGGATTCCTTCGCGATAGCGCTGCAACTCCTCCAGGAAGTCAGCCAAGCGCATATTCTCGGCATACAGCACACCCCGAGTCCAGGCATCGGCGTGGGATGGCAGCGAGGTGAAGGCCCCCGCCTTGTGAGCATCGAAGTTCACTTGCTCGCCAGCCTGCACGACAAGCGATTGCCTGGAATGCGCAGGCATTACCTGCACCGCGCCTTGCAGCACCGACAGCGTCGTGCTTCGTGCATGCTTTCGAACGATGAATTTGGTGCCCAGTGCCTGCAGCCGCCCATCGGCAGTCTGGACAACAAAGGGCAAGGTCTTGTATTCGCTCAGGTGTGCGGTTTCCACCAGAATCTCACCAGCAAGATGCTGGATCAGACGTTCTTTGCCATCGAACTGAACGCTTATTGCGGAAGCCGTATTCAACAGCACCTGACTGTTGTCAGCCAATGTCAGTTCGCGTCTTTCGCCTGTTGCTGTTCTGAAGTCTGCATTCCAGATGTGCCATGGCAGATAGCGGTAGGAGAACCAGCCAAGCATTGGAGTTGCCAGAGCGAGTGCCGATGCACGCAGAATCTGCCGGCGATTTCCCGCAGCACGTGGACGATCCAGAACGGCCATGCCGACTGCCGAGGGAACACCATCCATTCGGAACTTCAGTTGCTCTATGCGTTGCCAGACTTCCTCGTGGGTTGCACTGAGGCTGCGCCATCGAGCAAGCTCGGCCTGCTCTGCCTCGCTGAAATCCGATGCATGCCGACGAGCCAGCCATTGAGCGGCCTCATCGAGAATGCTTGCATCGATTGCACTCATTTCAGGCGTCCAGCATCACGCGCAGGCATTGCCGGAAGCCCTGCGTCATATAGCGGGTGACCGTACGCACGCTTACTTGCATCTGCGTGGCGATCTCCTCATAAGCAAGCCCTTCGAGCTGCGAAAGCAGGAATGCGGTGCGAACTTTCGTTGGAAGCTCTCCCAGCAATGCATCCAGCTCCTCCAGGGTCTCCAGCAAGATGGCTCGGGCCTCTGCGGAGAGCGCGGTGGCTTCAGGCAATAGCTGCAAGGAGGCAAGATATGCCTGTTCGAGCGAGCGGCGTTCCAGGTGATTGATCATCAATCGCCTGGCAACGGTTGTCAGATAAGCCCTGGGCTCTCTGATGTCTTCGATTGCTTGCGTTCTGGCAGTTGTCCAAATGCGCGTGAATGTGTCCTGCGCAATGTCTGCCGCATCACAACGATTACCAAGCTTGCGCTGCAGCCAGGAGATCAGCCAGCGGTTGTGCAGTGTGTACATGCTGCCAAGTGCTTCACTGGCGATGCTGTTGGCGTGGGTAGGCACCGAAGTCTCTCGTGCATTGGAAATGCAACGATTTTACATAAATGATACCCATTCTCACCTATGCAAAAGCCCCACAGCCCTCCACCAAGCCAGACCCGGTCCGGCCAAGAGTCATAGCAGCCGCGCAGATGCATCAAATGCGCGGCCGTCGTCAAAGGATCTCGGATCCATATCTGCTCGGAATTAGCAAGAGCATCGTCGACCTGGAGGCCAGAGACCGAACTGCAAACTTCAGCACACCCGCGTCAGAAGTCAACCGTTGCCGACAGTGCAAGCGTACGCGGCGCCCCCAGTGCCAAGCTGGACAGCAGTGGCATGCCCCAATAGGCCTTGTTGGTAACGTTCAGCACCGTCGCACGAAACGTGACTGGGTTGCCGGCGACCTTGGTTGCATAGCGTGCACCGAGGTCGTAGGTCACACGCCCTGCCGCCCAAAGGCTGTTGTCCGCACTGATGTATTGCCTGGACACCGCCGTGGCATTACCCGTAACAGTCAGCCCGGCAATGGCAGGAACATCCCATTCAGCCCCCAGTTTTCCTTGCAGCTTGGGTACACCCGTGGCGACTTTGCCCTGATTGACGCCGCCTGCGGTCTGCGTCAGCTTGGGCGTGGTGTAAGCGATCCCGCCCATCAGGCGTACGCCACGCAGCGGCGATCCCCAGAAGCCCCATTCAATGCCGCGATTGCGCTGCTCGCCGCCGAACGAGAAGATATTGGTGACCGGGTCCGTATAGCTGCTGGGGCGTGTGATCTCGAACAGACTGAGCGTGTGCGCGAATTCCCCAAGATCAAGTTTGACACCCACTTCTTTCTGCTTGGTCTTGTAAGGCGCAAATACTTCGCCCGCATTCGCCGCGGTCATTGGTGCGGTTGCGCCCTGGCTCAGGCCTTCAATGTAATTGGCATAGGCCGAAACATGTTCTGTCGCCCTGAACAGCAATGCTGCAGCAGGCGATGTGGCGCTTTGGTCATATCGCGAAGTGCGCGCCCCCGTGGTGATACTGAAGGCGTCGCTGACCACTTGCTGGCGGCGCACACCCAGGGTGAGTTGCACACGATCTTCGGCAAATGACATGGTGTCCGCCAGGCCATAGCTGCTCAGGCGCACCTCGGTGTGCGAGATGTGCGGCGCAACAAAGGGGGCTTCCGGTCCCCAGACCGGGTTGTAGAGGTTGGTAGTCCAGTCGGCACCCGGCACGCTGCGGCGACCATAGTCGTCCTGCTTGTGAGCATAGTGCGTTGCATTGAGCGCCCATTGATGCTTGATGGCTCCGGTTTGGAGCCTTCCCTTGAGACCCATTTCTGCCGAACGCTTTTTCTGCTCGAAGGCCAGTTGTCCCATGGCGGTCTTGAAATCGCCCGCAGCGTTGAGCACCTGAGCCGACATCGCACCGTTGTATTCATAGTCGGTTTTGCTGACGCCGAAGGCCGCGTAGGCCATTACCTGATCGCTCACATCGAATTCACCGCGCACCATCGCAGCCTTGTCCTGGTTGTGCACATGCGACCAGTTGGGGTTCAGCAAGGTCTCAGGCTTGGGCGGCCTGGGAATGGCCACGCCCGGAGCCAGACTGATGCCGCGTGTCACGCCGTTCACGCGGTCATCGCTGGTGTAGAAGTCGGCGAAGATCCGGGCTCGGTCGCCGCGCCAGTCAAGGCCCAGTGATGCAAGCCTGGATTTCTTGTCCTGCTGGTTTACCGCCCCTTCACCTCCACGGTAAACACCATTGAAGCGGATGCCGAACTGCTTGTCTGCGCCAAATCTGCGCCCCAGATCAATATGGCCGCCAAACTGCGAATCCGACATATAGGTGGTAGTCAGCCGCGTGATGGGATCGCTGGCAGCGCGTTTGGGAACCAGGTTGACGGATCCCCCTACTGATCCTCCAGGGGGCATGCCATTGAGCAATGCGGACGGTCCTTTGAGGACTTCGATGCGCTCGAACATCTCCGGCGTGGTGCGGTAGTAAGGAGCCATGCCGTAGAGACCGCCCAGCGTCATGTCCGAGCTGCTCGAAGAGAAACCGCGAATCGAGTAGTTCTCGCTCCATGACGCGGCAACCCCATTGCTGAACACCGTGGGATCGGTGGCAGAGATCACATCGGTAATGGTCTGTGCCTGACGATCCTGCGTGAACTTTTCCGTATAGCTGATGGTGTTGAAGGGCGTCTCCATGAAGTCCTTGTCTCCCAACAGGCCGACACGACCGCCGGAATTGACCTGCCCCCCCGCATAGGGAGCGGTGACGGGAGCGACTTTTTCTTGCACGGTGACCTGTGGCAGAGTGGCCTCGACCTCGCTGGTTTGCACTTGGGCGTGCGCCGCTCCCGCCAGCTGACTGCCCATGGCAAGTCCCAGCAGCACATAGGGGCACATCACGCTACGCCGGCGCGCAAATGGAGGAGTCTTCAGAGAATTTTGTGAAATGAGACCTGGGCTCTTGGGCATACCCGATTCCTGTCGATACATGCATGACGTTTTTGCACCGCATGCTTAATAGAACTGCTGGCTGGGTATGGACCTGGCTATGACAAATAAAGAAGCAATCAGCGCGAATAGCCCTTGAGCACATCGCTAAACAACAGCTTCAGTGAGCTTGGGCTGGCACCTGTGGTGTACCAGGCATCTGCATCGACAAACACCACGTGCCCGTTCTTCCAGGCCTTGGTCTGGCGCAGCAAGGGATTAGCAATGCCATCGGCATTGATGACGGGGCGGCGCTCCATCACCGCAGTGCGATCCACCACATAAAGGATCTCCGGATCCGCCTGCTGGATGAATTCGCTGGAGATGGGTTGCCCATGCAGACTGGCTTCCAGCGCAGAGCTTGCGGGCTTCACGCCCAGCGCGCTGAACACAAAGCCGTAACGCGATTGCAGGCCGAAGGAGCTGAAAGCTCCGTTGTTGTGCAACACGATCATGGCCCGCTCCGGCCGACCTTGCGTGATGCGCCGCACCTGTTGAACCTGTGCATCCAGCTCTGCAGCCTTGGCGCTGGCAAGCCCTTCCTTGTTGAATATGCGGCCCAGGGTCAGCAGATGGTTCTTGACGACTTCGATATGTCCCTTCTCGCTGTTCTTGAAGTCCACCTCGTAGTACAAGGCGGGGGCAATTTCAGCCAGCTCCTCGTATTTGCCGGCCTGCAGCGATGTCATCAGGATGAGATCCGGCCGCAGTGCGTGCACACGCTCCAGATTGGGCTGAACGATGGCGCCGAGGTCCTGCACCTTGGCGTCGCCCTTGTACTTGGCGAGGAAATGGGGAACGTAGTCCTTCACCATGCCCGCAACGGGCACGCCAAGCTGATCGAGGAAGTCCACCTCGTTCATCTCCAGCGCCGCCACACGCTGCGGCAGACGCTTGATAAGCGTGGTGCCCAGTTTGTGACGGATGGAAATAGGCTCATAGGCGTGGGCCATGCCTGGCGCGGAGGACAAAGCCGCCATGCCGGCAACAGAGAGCAGGATTTGCCTGCGCAACGAATTCATGAGTGATCTTCCCTGGATGTGAAGTAATTGCAGAAACAGCCACGCTGATTGCGCGTGATCTCGAAATCCAGCTCGTACAGATCGGCCATGCGCGTCTCGGTCACCACGTCCTGAGCCGGGCCGTGAAAGCGCAGGGATCCGTTCTTGAGCGCGACTATGTGGTCCGAGTAATTGACCGCAAAGTTGATGTCGTGAATCACCAAAATCACGGTGCGGCCCTGCTCGTCGCAGAGGCGACGCAGTGCGCGCATGATCTGTACGGCATGCCTCATGTCGAGGTTGTTGAGTGGCTCGTCGAGCAGCAGCACATCTGTCTGCTGCGCAATCGTCATTGCGAGAAATGCCATCTGCCGCTGGCCGCCGCTGATCTCATCGATGAAAGCGTGACGCAGCGACTCCAAAGACAGAAAGGCGATTGCCTCATCCATGGCTCGGCGATCCTGAACAGTCAGCGCGCCACGGCTATGCGGGAAACGTCCAAAAGCGACCAGCTCTTCCACCGTCAGGCGCATATTGAAGCCGGGGGCCTGACGCAGCGTGGCAACATGTCGTGCGTATTCGGCAACGGGAATTCGGCTGACGTCACGTGCCTGCCAATGAATCGCACCGCTGCGGGGCTCCAGCAAGCGCGCCATCAGCATGAGCAGCGTGGACTTGCCCGCACCATTGGGGCCGATCAGCGATGTGACGCGCTGAGCAGGAAACTCCACGCTCACGTCTGACAACACCGTCCTGCCGCCATATTGCTTGGAAAGATGGTTGACACCCATCATGCTGCACCCCGTTTGCGCACAATCAGTGCCAGGAAATACACACCGCACACCAGATTCACCAGGATGCTGACGGTGGTCTTGTAGTTGAAAACATGCTCAACCAGCAGTTGAGCGGCAAGAAAAATGGCAATGGCAACCGCACACCCCAGCGGCAGCATGACGCGGTGGCGTGCATGCGGAACCAGGGCGTAGACGATGTTGGCCACAAAGATGCCCATGAAGGCTGTGGGTCCCACAAGGCTGGTGGACAGCGCCACCAAAATGGCGATCAGCGCCAGGTAGAGCTGCAAATACCGGCCATGCGGCACGCCCAGAGAAATGGCCTGCTCACGCCCCAGAGCCAGCACATCCAGCACCGCCAGCGTCTTGCGGACCACGGCACAGGCGACCGCTACCGCAATGGCTGCATAGAGCAAAGTCTGCGGCTTGGCACGATTGAAGGATGTGTAGCTCACGCCCTGAAACACTGCAAACTCGCCGGGGCTGATGCGCAGTTGCACAAACTGGGTGAACGTGCCGATCACCATGGTCAGCACCAGACCGAGCAGCAGCAGCACATAGACATCATTGCGGCCGCGGCGCAACAGCCACCATTGAAGTGCCCATGAATAGGTCAGCATCAACAGCACGGAGACGAGGAAATTCCCGTGTACGCCAAGCATGCTCAAGCCATGTGTACCCAGCAGCAACAGCAGCATGGCCTGCCACAGCAGATACACGGCCTCGTAACCCATGATGGAAGGCGTCAGAATGCGGTTGTTCACCAGCGCCTGAAACACTATGGCCGACACTGCCACGCAGATGCCGCCGATGACAATCGACGCAAGGCGTACAAGGCGCTTGGGGATCACATAATCCGTATCCAGTCCGGAGCCCAGCAGCACAAAAGCAAGCGCCAGGAGTGCAATCGACAGCGCTGCGAACCAGCAGGTCTTGGTCAACGACATGCGCATCAGCGAAGTCCCCGCACAATCAGCACCAGGAACATCACACCGCCCACCGCACCGGCAGTAAGGCCGATAGGCACCTCGAACGGGTACATCACCAGGCGGCCTGCAATGTCGCAGGCCAGCAGCAGTGATGCACCACCCAAAGCCACCAGTGGCAATGTGCGTCGCAAGTTCTCACCACAGCGCATGGCAACCAGCTGGGGCACGACAAGGCCCACAAAAGGAATCGCCCCCACGGCAATCACCGTGGCAGAAATCGTCAATGCCACCAGCACCAAACCGATGATGGCCGTGGCTGCATAACCCAGGCCCAGACTCGTGGCGATGTCTTCGCCCATGCCCAGCACAGTGAAGCGGTGCGCATACAGATAGGCCAGCATCACTACCGGAAAAATAATGTAGAGAATCTCGTAATGGCCTTGCACCACGCGGGAAAAGTCACCCAGCAACCAGCCCTGCATGCTTTGCAGAATGTTGTGGCTGTATGCATAGAACTCGGCAATCGAGGTGAGCACGCTGCCGTACATCAGACCGACGACGGGCACCAGCACCAGATTGCGAAACTGGATGCGTCGGATCACGGCAATGAACAGCAGACTTGCCATCAGGCAGAACACCAGCGCAAACAGCATCCGGCTCAGGGTTCCCGCAGCAGGCATCACGGTCAGCGCTACCAAAATACCGAGCTTGGCCGCATCCAGCCCCCCTGTGGTGCCCGGCTCCACAAACTTGTTGCGCACGATGTGCTGCAGGATCACGCCGCACACCGACAGACCCGCCCCCGTAAGCACCAGCGCCGCCAAACGCGGCAAGCGGCTTGCAGTCAGGGTGAGCCAGGCATCGCCGGAGAATGAAAGCACGTCCGACCACACCATCTGCCGCGCCCCCAGCAGCACGGACACCACGCACAGCACAGCAAACACCAGCAACCAACGCTTGCGCATCACACGGAATCCCCAGACATTTGCACTGCGTCCATGCGCCAGCCTTTGGCAGCGCGGCTCTGCGCAAGCAACTGGGCATAGCGACCCTGCCTTGCCTTTAACTGCGCCGGTGATCCGCTCTCTACCACGCCGCCGCCTTCCAGCACCACAATCTGATCGGCCATGGCAATGGTGGAGAGCTGGTGCGCGATCACGATGAGCGTGCGCTGCCCCTTCAGCCGTGCAAGTGTTTGAGCGATGATGGACTGGTTCTCTGCGTCCAGCGCAGCAGTGGCTTCATCCACCAGCAGGATGGGGGACTCCTTGATCAAGGCCCGGGCAATCGCTATGCGCTGGCGTTCGCCTCCGGAAAGACGTGCGCCGTTTTCGCCCACCATCGTCAGCACCCCGTCTGGCAATCGCGCAATGACTTCATCAAGCCCGGCCTGATGCGCAGCTTGCAGAACTTGCGCATCGCTGGCGTCCGATTTGCCAATGCGGATGTTGTCGGCAATGCTGCCGCAAAGCAGGTAACTGTCCTGAAAGATCTGGCTGATTTGCCCGGCCAGTTGCGCATCGCCAATGTCACGGACATCCACGCCTGCGATCAAGACCTTCCCCTGCGTGGCATCGAAGAAACGGGCGATCAGTCGCGTCACCGTGGACTTGCCGGAACCAGATGCACCTATCAGCGCCGTCATGCTGCGCGGCGGCACATGTAGGCTCACACCGTGCAGCACTTCATCAGCAGACCCGGGATATTGAAACCGCACATCACGCAACTCCACGCAAGAATCGCCAACAAGTGTTGCCTGCTTCGGTTGCGGCAGCGGCTGCACGGCAAATAGCTCCTGTACTGCTTGCAACTGCGAGCCTGCACTCCTAAGCACTTCCGCGTAGCCGGCGATTTCCTGCAAGGGCTCGATAAAACGCACCACAAGCAATAACGCAACCGTCAAGGCAATGATTTGCGCTGTGGACAAAGAGCCACCGGACGCTGCGTTCAAACCGGATATCGCGACCACCAGCAGCACGGCAAAGATCAGCTGCACGGTCCATACACAGAATACGGAGGACAGCGATGACAACACCACCAGCCGCAGTCCGGATTGACGTTGCTCGGTAATGGCCTGCTCCAGAAAGCGTGTGCTGCGGCCATCGCCGCTGAACGCGCGCAGCACGGATTGGGCCTGGGCAAACTCCACCACACGCTGACTGGCTTGGGCAAAGTCGCGCTGAAAAGCTGCATTGGCGCGCGCCGACATCGACGAGGTCAATGCGAACGATCCTGCAAGCAATGGAAGCGCAATCAGCGCAGTGAGCCCCAGGACCGGACTCACAACCAGAAGTGCCACCAACACGATCACGGCCGTGGCCGCACCACTGATGAGTGGAGTGAAAACATGCGCTGGCAATTGCGCGATGCCCATCATCCCCTGCGTCACCACATGGCCGATGCGCGCGGTATTTTTCGGCGTATACCAGCCGATGGGCAGACTCGCCATATGAAGGCCCAGGCGATGTCGTCCGCCTTGCAGAACCGCCACGCCGACACGGATGCCCGCCTGCTCCACGACACGTCTGGCAATCCATGACAGCAGCACACCCAGCAGCAGCACGCATAGCCAGCCCATGGCTGCACGCCAGTCACCTTGCAACCAATGCGTCAGCAACGGTTGCAGCACTGCCATCGTCAGACCGCACAGCACACCGTAGGCAACAGCCATCCATGTGTAGCGGTGCAGCAGGCGTGCATCATCACCCAGCAACTTCAAAAAGGTCTTCAGCATGGCAGCTCACTCTTTGGCATCGGGCTGGCATAAGCACCAAGCTGCCACAGCCGCGCATAGAGACCGTCTTCAGCCATCAGTTGCGCATGTCTGCCTTGCTCGGCAATCTCTCCATCGCGCAGCACCAGAATGCGATCCGCATGCACGATGGTGTCGAGCCGGTGTGCAATCACCAGCAAGGTGCGCCCACGTGCAAAGCGAGAAAGTGCGTCCTGAATGAAGGCTTCGCTTTCCACATCTGCAGATGCGGTAGCTTCATCCAGCACGAGAATGGGCGGATTCAGCAGCACTGCCCGGGCAATGCTCAGGCGCTGGCGCTCCCCACCGGAGAGCTGCGCATCCTCGCCAACCACGGAGTCGTAGCCACGCGGCAACGCCAGAATGCGATCGTGGATGTGGGCTGCGCGGGCTGCTGCCTCGATTTCCTCCATAGTGGCCGATGGACGGGCCAGCGCAATGTTCTCGCGCACACTGGCGTGAATCAGCTGCACTTCCTGCAGCACAAAGCCAATGCGTTGATACAGGGTTGTGCTGGTGATCTGCCGTAAATCGACTCCACCCAGAGTGATGCGCCCCTGTGCGGGATCGAAAAACCGCAACAGCAAACGTGCCAGCGTGGATTTTCCTGAACCCGAAGGGCCGACCACGGCCGTGACGGTGCCGGGATGCATGTCGAAGCTGATGCCGGACAGCACCTGATGCTCTGCCGCATACGCATAACCCACCTGCTCGAAACGCACGGCATTGCCTTCAGGATGCGATGGCTGCCCCGGCGCCGGTTGCGGCAGCACCGGAGTGTCCAGCAATGCCAGCACGCGCTGGGCCGCACCGGTTGCACCCTGCAGGTCATGCAGCAAGGTATGCAAAAGCAAAAGCGGCGCACAAATACCGGGCGCGACGAGTGCGAACGGCAATACATCAAGAGGCTGCATCCAGCCCATGGCCACAAACGCAGCGCCAGAAGCCAGCACCACACCGAGCACGGTCACAGGCGCAATCAATGCATGCGCACGAGCCATGGAGATCACCAGCGGGCGAGTGAAATCCGTAAAGGCACTGGCAAATCCATCCACGGCATCTCTGTAACCTGCGTGGACCAGGCTCGCTCCGCCAAAGGCCTTGATGACCGGAATCCCGCCCGCGAACTCCACCGTAGCGCTGTTGATCCGCCCCAGTCGTGCAACGAACTCCTGCATGTGCGCATTGCTGGCTTTCATTGCGCGCTTGAGAAAAACGAAGAATCCGGGAAATGGCAGCAGCGCAAAGATCGCCATGCGCCAATCCAGCACAAACAGATAAATCACTGCAATCACGATCGCCCCGGCCGCACGCCCCACGGCGGTATAGAAATGCGCAGTCAGACTGTGCAGCGTCGCGATATCGTCCTGCAGCGCCTGCTTGACCTCCCCTGAGGCGCGGGCAGTAAACCAGCCCAAAGGCACTTGCGACAGCCGCTTGATTACAGCAAGGCGCAGATCGTAAGTGAGGCGGTTGTCTGCCAGGTGCGCGATCAGCTCGGCGACGATCACCAAACCCATGCCTACGAACATGCACAGCACTCCGACAGCGATGCTGACCCATATGCCCCCCAAGTCATCGAGCAAGGCTTGCTTGACGATATGCGCGATGACCGCCAGTGGCACCAGCGTGAACATGGTGCCAACCGCAGCGCTCAGGCCAGCAAGCATCAAGCGCCCGCGAACAGGCGCGAATATCCGGGCGATCGGCTGCGCGGGTCTGGCAGCAACTGCAAGCGATTCAGAGGTAGACATTCGATATGGAAGAAGGCCATCTCTCACAAAGATGCGAACGAGAAGCTTTACGAGAATTAGTTGCATGATGATAAACTAATTCAAAACGATTCAAGCAATAGGTCTACGACGAGTGATGTGAATCACCGACAATCTCGCCCAGAGACTGAGAACCAGCGTATGCCCCACACACCCAAGCCCTCGACTCGTGGGAGACCACGCTCCATCACCAGAGAGAAAATTGCAGACGCCGGAATTTCCATCGGCCTTCCTGGCATTACGTTCGTCGGCGTTGCCGCTGCACTGGGCGTCAGCCACATGGCGCTCTACAAGCATGTGCCAAGCCTGGAAGCACTCAAACACCTGATTGCAGAGGAAATCTTCAAGCGCTGGGAGTTGCCGCAGGCAACAAGCCCTCAGCAGATCGGGCTGGAGGAATACCTTATGGGGTTCACTGCGTCCACACGACAGTTCGTAAAAGCGCACCCCGGCGTCACTCCCTTCGTGATTCGCCGCCTGGCGGCCACACCGGCCATGCTGGAGAAGATCAGCGCCCATCAGGCCCATATTGCACAGGCCTACGGCATCACCAAGGAACAATCACGCTGGCTGCTCTCCACCGTGACCTTCTTTTGCATCTCTGCGGCCGACACGGTGTATGCCGCAGCCCGCCTGGAGCCGCTTGACGAAGCGGACGGGCAACTGCAAGAGGCAGAGATGGAGGCAGAATTGCTTGAGGGAACCCATGCCTTGATAGCAGGAGCCCTGGGGCTACTCGAAAGCAGGGCCAGACCCCAAGATCGGCGCCCGCATAAACAAGTAATTTGAGTCCTGCGAGACCGCAGGGGGCATGCGGCAGAGATGTGGCGAAACTGTGAGCGCTCAATAAAGCTCAGTTCTTACGGCACTTGAGTAGCGCTCATTTGCGTGAACGATCTGTTCTGATGTGAATTGAGCGTCACCCTGCAATTGGGCCAGGCCAGCCATCACATCTCCGACTGTAGGCAGATGATTGGGGTCCAGATGACTCTCGTCACGCCACAACCGGGCGCGATTGATGGCACGTCCACAGTGGAACAACACTTCATCGATCCGAATCACTATTGCAGTTTTTGGCACCTTGATCCCTTCTCGCAACTCTTGCATCAGGTCACCATCGGATGAAACTCGACCGCGTCCATTGATTCGCAAAAAGGTTTCCAGACCTGGGAAGAGAAACAGCATCGCCAACCGGTCGTCATTCTGAAGATTGCGCAAGGAGGCAATGCGATTGTTGCCGGGCCAGTCCGCAAAAACCAAGGTGCGTGCATCCAGTACCCGCACGAAGCCGGGAGGACCTCCGCGTGGCGATGCATCCAAGCCATTCTCATCTCCCGTGGCAAGACAGAAAAACGTAGCTTTTGCCAAGTATTCCTTGTGGAAATCCATCAAATGATCGAGAACCGCTTTTTGAATTCGCTCCGTTGGGCGCGCGTATAGCCGATTCAGATCAACTGCATCTGACTGACTGCTCTTGTGCAACCCTTGATCCGCCGAGTCTTTTGATAAAGGCACGTGAAACTCCTGTGTTTGAGGAAAGTTGCAAGCGTAGGCCTAGGTGATATGGCGGCTGTAGAATTTATCGGCCATTAGATAACTCAAATCCGCCATGCCTGATCTCATGCATCTGTTGGGCTCCTATATGGACTCCCCTGACGGGCCCAGTGTTGTAGCGGCCACTCGAATGTTGGAAAGTGAGCTATCTTCCGAGATGCATCAGCATGCACGCGGTCAATTGTTTGGTTCAATCAAAGGCCTGATCTCGGTGCAGGTCGATGGCGGTCTCTGGGTGGTGCCGGCCATACATGCCGTTTGGCTTCCTCCCCATCATGCTCACGCTGGGCGCTCCTTCGGCCCCTACCATGGCTGGAGCGCCTATGTGGCAGAAGCCGCATGCGCCAATTTGCCGACACAGCCCTGCATCATCAGGGTATCGGGCCTGCTGCGCGAAGCGGTGCTGCGTATTGCCAGCTCCATGCCGCAAGCCTCCGATCTATCGAGTCAAGCACAGTCACATATATGCGCTGTGGTTCTGGACGAGATCAGAAGCCTGCCGGTTGAGGAGTTTGGTCTGCCCATACCAGCAGATGCGCGTCTGCAACGTATCGCCAAAGCTTTGATAGCCAATCCAGCCGACGAGCGCAGCATCGATGACTGGGCAAATTTCGGGGCTATCAGCTCGCGCACTCTCAGTCGCAGATTTGTCAGCGAGACAGGCTTTAATTTCACTGCCTGGCGCCAGCGCGTACGCCTATTGCGATCACTTGAAATGCTTGCCGAAGGCATAAGCATTACAGCCATTGCACTGGATCTCGGTTATGCCAGTATCAGCGCTTACATCAGCCTGTTTCGCCGGACCTTCGGTGAAACGCCAGCATGTTATCGATCACGCTTGAAAGCCGTTTAGCAGGGATCAGTTGAGTCCTCAGCCCGAGGCAGACTTCACACTTTCATTTGCTGCAGTCGTCTTGTTCAACACCGCATCACCGCAGCTTGAGTGTTGAATCTCAATAAAAAAAGCGCTCACAAGGAGCGCTTTTTACGAGGAGAAGGAGTCTAGGCTTTGCTGACGCAATCTAGCTCCACAGAAGGTCGCATGGAGACCAGATCGCTGCCTACGACTTCATTACCCCGAACAGCTGATGGTCAGTTCACGGCAGCGCCGGACTCGTACCAGGTCTTGATCAGGTTGCGTTCGTCGTCGGACAGAGCCGCAGGGTTGCCAAAAGGCATCTTCTTCAGCTGCACCACCTGCTGGTAGATCTGCTGGGCGTGCGATTTCACCGCTTCGGGGGAGTCCAGACGGACAGCCTTTTGCTGGATAGCCGTGCCGTGGCACACCACGCAGTGCTGCTGGAAGATCGCATTGACCTTGGCAAAGCCTTCTCCGCCAGCGGCTGCGGGAGCAGCAGCAGGTGACGCGGCTTCGGCTGCAGGAGTTGCGACTTCAGCTGCAGGGGCCGCGGGAGTTGCAACCTGCCCGGCTGCGGGTGCCGCTGGAGCAGCCGCTACTGGAGCAGTTGCAGCCACAGGAGCAGGCTTGAGCCAGACAAACACGGCAAGCAGAGCAGCTACGCCGACAGCAGCGTAAGGCCAGGGGTGGCTGTTGCGACCCAGCTTGTAGCCGTGGCGCATCACGAAGAACTGGCGAATGGCAGCACCGGCAAACATCATGCCGATCAGCACCAGCCAGTTCAGCTTGTGGCTGTACAACCAGCCATAGTGATTGGACAGCATGGCGAACAGCACGGGCAGCGTGAAATAGGTGTTGTGCACGCTGCGCTGCTTGGCACGTTGGCCGTGACGTGGGTCCACAGGCTCACCAGCCTTGAGCGAAGCCACCACCTTGCGCTGGCCAGGGATGATCCAGAAGAACACGTTGGCGCTCATGGACGTCGCGATCATCGCGCCCATCAGCAGGAAGGCTGCCTGGCCGGGGAAGATGTGGCAGGCCAGATAGGCTGCGATACACACCAGCACCAGAACCATGGCACCGACGGTGGCATCGCCATTCTTCTTCTGGCCGAAAGTGCGGCAGATGAAGTCATACAGCAGCCAGAAGACCACCAGGAAGCCCAGAGCCGAAGCCACGGCAGCGCCGGTGCTCATTGCATTGGGGTCGCCGGGAGTGACCAGATAGATGTTGGCGTTCCAGAGGTAGGAGACCGTCAGCAGGGCAAAGCCGGACAGCCACGTGGTGTAGCTTTCCCAGTAGAACCAGTGCAGGTGATCCGGCATCTTGGGAGGAGACACATTGAACTTGACGGGGTGGTAGAAACCGCCACCGTGCACAGCCCAGAGTTCGCCGTTAACGCCCTGCTTCTTCAGGTCGTCATCCACGGGCGGCGTCAAGCTGCTGTCCAGGAACACAAAGTAGAAGGAGGAACCGACCCAGGCGATCGCGGTAATGACGTGGAGCCACCGCAACAGCAGGCCGGCCCAGTCGAGAATGTAGCTTTCCATAGCTCTCAACCTTGGCAGCGTGGGGCTGCCGAACAACCTGCTCACCACTGCGGGCGCTCTGAGCAGAAGAAAAGGCCGCGCTCCCGGACGTTACACACGGGGCACCGCTGCGACCATTCTGTCGACCGAAAGTGTATGCA
Organism: Comamonas sp. A7-5; assembly: GCF_039581385.1. Taxonomy (NCBI): domain Bacteria; kingdom Pseudomonadati; phylum Pseudomonadota; class Betaproteobacteria; order Burkholderiales; family Comamonadaceae; genus Comamonas; species Comamonas sp. A7-5. Next base: position 12,828 of record NZ_JBCPWO010000015.1, on the reverse strand, counting down.
ATTTTTGCTGCCGCAACTCTCGAATCAGGGATAAACCACCCTAGAGATTTCCCTAATACAAGTGCGATATGCAAGGATCGGGCCTGATTTTTAGGGCAGGTAACCGCATGTTTGCGGCCACCCGCACCAGATCAGGGCATTCATTGCACCATCAGCTCGCAGACAAGCGCTGCAGAAGCTGTGCCGCCACCGCCACAGCGATCACCTCGGGCTCCTTGCCGGTAATGCCCGGCACACCGATCGGGCAGGTGACGTGAGCCAGCTCTGCATCGCTGAACCCTCGCCTGCGCAAGCGGCTGCTGAAACTGGCCCATTTGGTCTTGCTGCCAATCAACCCCACAAAAGGCAGATCTCCTCGCTCGCGCTGGCGCAGCAGGCATTGCGCCACCACCTCCAGGTCTTCGGCATGGCTGAAGCTCATGATGAGCACCTGCGACTGCGGCGGCAGCTCTGCCACCGCGGCCTGCACCGGATCGGAGTGCTCGCACTGCACCCCTATCTGCTCCTCCACGGGAAAGACTGCATCACGGCTGTCCACCCAGACCACGCGGTACGGCAAGCTGCGCAAAATGCGCACCAGCGCATGCCCCACATGGCCAGCGCCGAACAAGGCCACACATTGCGACGGCTCGGGCATCAAGGCCCGCAGACGTAGCGCATCGCGGGCGTCAAACCATGCAAAGTGCAGCTCCAGCGCACCGCCGCAACATTGCCCCAGACTGGGGCCAAGCGCATACCGCTGGATATGCTCACGCAAGGCTGAGGGGTCTGCGTCCCACTGCGCCAGCAGCTGGCGCGCCTGGGCAATGGCCTGCCACTCCAGATGACCACCGCCGATCGTCCCCATCACCTCATCGGCGAACACTGCCATCCAGGCCCCCTCCTCGCGGGGCACGGAGCCACGAGTGGCCTGTACCTGCACCCAGCACAGCGGCTGCTGCGCCAGACGGTTCAAGATTCCTTGCTGTGTTTCGCTCCACATGACTGAACGCCGATTGCTTTGATGACCGATGTTCATGCATTTTGCGAGTCGCAATAGACAGACAAGCGTATGAGCACATTAATCGGATGCATATCCGGACCGGATTTGACGAGTCGTTGCAGATTTTTCACGAGGTGGCTTCAGAATTGCGTCCCCAGGCTGCTGCCTCCATCCATTTGCGGCTACGCTTGGCGTCATGTCTGAAACCCACAACCCCACCCGCAACACACCAGCCCGCCGCCCCCTGAACTGGCTGCGGACCGGGATGATGGCTGCCGTTGCAGCGGTGCTGACCGCCTGTCAGATCGCACCTCAAAGCCCATCCATCGGCACGACGCCCGCCGACAAGGCCAGCCCCAGTTATCGCAAGCAGGCCGCCCAGCATCTATATGAACGCAACTCCGGCCGCATCTACCAGGGTATGCTGCCGCCTATGCTGTATGCGATCGGCGTGCTGCAGGTTCAACTCGACGGCCAGGGCCGCGTGAAAAACCTGCACTGGATGCGCAAGCCAGGCCATGCCCCCGAAGTGGTGGCCGAGATCGAGCGAGCCGTGCGCTCCGCCGCCCCCTTCCCGGCCCCGGGTCGCAGCGTGACCTATACCGACACCTGGCTTTGGGACAAGTCGGGACGCTTCCAGCTCGACACCTTGACCGAAGGTCAGTTGGGCCAGTAAAAGCGCACAGCGATGCAACCCGCTGCATCGGACAACAAAAAACCGGCCAAGGCCGGTTTTTTGTTGTCACAAGCCAGGCGAGGCTTATTCGACCACTTTGGTGATCTTCGTGCCCTGCAGCGATACGCCGGCCTCCAGGCCCGCGTTGGTCAGCACATAGCTGGTGACCGGAGCCTGAGCGGTCGTGGTGTCCACGCTGCCATTGGCACCGATCTTGCCAGCTGCCACGGTGGCATCAGCCCCCACGGACCAGCCGTCGCTCTTGAGGAACTTGTCCAGCGCCTCCTGTGTGTTGAACACATAGATCACAGCCTTGGACTGACCACCAGCTTGCCATCCGATAGAGGCCGCTGTCGTGCTGTAGAAACCACGGTTTTGACCGCCCACGCGCAGTACGCCGCGGCCATGCTCCACCCCGACCACAAAGCTGCCGCCAATCACCGACGGGAAGATCAGCACCCCCTTGGCGCGTTGCACCATTTCCTTGGATCCTGGTGCGGTCTGGTACAGGCGCTCCAGAGCTGCATTGGCACGGGTATTGACCGTTGTGGAATCGGCACGGGGAGCCGATGCCGTGTCAGGCTTGGTCGTGGTGCAGGCCGTCATGGTCATGGCACCGGCAGCCAGTGCAGCAGCCATCGCAACAGAACGCAGAGAAATTTGACGCATACCTATATCCTTTCATGGGATGAATGTGCAGACACATTTCAGAGGTAGAAGGTCCTGCAGTCCGACATTGAGTCGCTTTTGCACATCCCCCCGATGCAAAGCTGTCAGAAACAGGGTTGGCACGATGCTAGTGCGCAGCGTTGCCGATAAAACTCAGCGGTTACAGCTTGCGCCATTGGCCTACAGAAGGCAAGAGCAGTTGTCGAAAAAGACCTACAACATGAACATAAGACAAGACTTGGCCCCATCCATAGGCAATCCGACGAATTGTCTGAAACAGGCGCTAGCATTGTTGATATAAGCATCGCGCGGACGACAGGAAGTTCATGAAGTTCTGGAATTACTTTCACCACCCCAAGGCAGCTCTGGTTGTGCTGCGTGTCACCCTGGCCTTGCTCATGCTGCTGCACGGCTGGGCCAAGATTCGTTATGGCATAGGCAGCATTGAGGCGAAGGTCGAGAGCCTGGGTGCGCCGGGATTTCTGGCCTATGCCGTCTATCTGGGCGAAGTGGTCGCGCCTTTGCTTTTGCTGGTGGGCCTGTGGGTGGTGCCTGCCGCACTGGTGATTGCGGTGAATATGGTGGTGGCATTTGCGCTGATGCACACCCGGCAGATTCTGATGCTCAACAACACCGGCGGCTGGGCGCTGGAGCTGCAGGCCTTTTATTTCGTGAGCGCCCTGGTCGTGGCCATGGCGTATTCCAAGGGCAAATAAGTCCTTAAAAACAGGAGCGGCTTGCGCCTGTCATATCTTGGTTTCAATGCCTTTTAATGCTGAAACCTTGAAATGACCTGCGCAAGCCGCTCTTGTTTTTGCCATGTCTCCCGCTTCGAGAGACTCACGTCCCGCTCAGGAGCCGCGATAGGTGGAGTAGCTCCAGGGGCTGACCAGCAAAGGCACGTGGTAGTGCTGCTCCACATTGGCCACGCCGAAGTCCAGGCTCACCTTGTTCAGAAAGCTGGGTTCTGGCAGTTGCACGCCACGGGCCTTGAAGTAGGCCGCAACATCAAAGGTCAGGCGGTAAGTGCCGACCTTGAGCGTGTTGTTGTCGAACAGCGGCGCGTCGGTGCGGCCGTCATGATTGAGCACCAGGCTCTTGATCAACGTGGCCTTGTCGCCTTCGGTGGAAAACAGCTCGACAGCCATGCCTGCGGCGGGGCAGCCATTCATAGTGTCGAGAACGTGGGTGCTCAGGCCCATGGAAATCTCCTCACAGGCAGTTTGCCACTGCCCTTGGTTGTATCAAACACACGACTTACGCAAAACGGGTTCAGGCAGACCGTTGTTGCATTCCTGTTTGCGTAAGCCCTGAAACATCTATGCCATCACAAAGTCTGCTCGCGCATGAGCGCAGCGCTTTGATCTCTAAAGTGTATACAGTTCCTGTACTCCATCAAAGGCTTTTCTGCCTTGACTTTCAGGCACATAGCCAGCTCTGTCCGGTTGGCATCTGTGCAAGCCTCTATACACTGGTCCGATTCATCAAGCGAACAGGAGACAACGCATGCAATTGCGCACCACCGCCCTGGCAGCCAGCCTGCTCATCGCCCTGGCCGGCCTGAGCGCCTGCAGCAGCACGGCCACGCTAGAGCCCGCCAGCAACGAACGCGCGGCCATCCGTAACGACGCCACCGCTCAGGCCGCAGCGCCAGCCGTCACCCAGACCGCCGCCGCCCAGGCAGCCGCTGCTGCCTATGACTTCGAACTGGATGTCTTTCACCCCGTCATCGCCAAGAACGGCATGGTGGCCTCTGAGCAGGAGCTGGCCACGCAGATCGGCGTGGATATTCTCAAGGCGGGCGGCAATGCCGTCGATGCCGCCGTGGCCGTGGGTTTTGCACTGGCCGTGGCCTTGCCCAATGCCGGCAATATCGGCGGCGGCGGCTTCATGATGGTGCACGACGCGCGGAGCGGCAAGGACATTGCGCTGGACTTCCGCGAAGTGGCACCCAAAGGCGCGTCACGCAATATGTATCTGGATGCCGCCGGCAAGGTCATCGACGGCAAATCGCTCTACACGCATTACGCCGTAGGCGTGCCCGGCACCGTGGCGGGCATGACGCATGCGCTCTCGCGCTGGGGCAGCATGCCGCTGGCCAGGGTCATGGCTCCGGCGATTGCGCTGGCGGACAAGGGCTATCCCGTCAGCGTCACCCTGGCCAAGACTCTGGATCAGGAAAAAAAGAACATGGGCCGCTGGCCCGCCACCCAGGCCGTTTTCTGGAAGAACGGCGCTCCGCTGCAAAGCGGCGAGAGGCTGGTGCAAAAGGATCTGGCGCAGTCCCTGCGCCTGATCAGCCAGCAGGGTGCCAAGGCCTTCTACGAAGGTGCGATCGCGCAGAAGATCGTGACGGAGATGGCACCGCACGCCAATGCCCTCAGCCTGCAGGACCTGCGCGACTACAAGGTTGCAGAGCGCGAGCCCGTGCGCGGCAGCTATCGCGGCTACCAGATCGTGACCATGCCTCCGCCCTCTTCGGGCGGCGCGCATCTGATTCAGATCCTGAACATGATGGAGCGCTGGCCCATGAATCAATGGGGTGCCGACAGCGCGCAAAGCGTGCACTACATGACCGAGGCCATGAAGCTCGCCTATGCCGACCGCTCCGAGTATCTGGGCGACCCGGACTTTGTGAAGATTCCGCTCAAGGGGCTGATCTCCAAGAGCTATGCCAGCGAGCTGGCCGCCAGCATCAAGCCCCAGCAGGCCAGGCCCGGCAAGGACATCCGGCCCGGCAGGCCCCAGCCTTATGAAAGCGACCAGACCACCCATTACTCCGTGGTGGACAAGGCCGGCAACGCGGTGGCCGTGACCTATACGCTGAACACCAATTTCGGCAGCGGCATCGTCGCCAGGGGCACGGGGATTTTGCTCAACAACGAGATGGACGATTTCTCGGCCAAGCCCGGCGTGGCCAATGCCTATGGTCTGGTGGGCGGCGACGCGAATGCCGTGCAGGCCGGCAAGCGGCCGCTGTCATCCATGACACCGACCCTGGTACTCAAGGACGGCAAGCCGGTTCTCGTCACCGGCAGCCCGGGCGGAGCGCGCATCATCACCACGGTGCTGCAGCAAGTCGTGAATCACATCGACTTCGGCATGAACCCGGCCGAAGCGGCTGCCACGCCGCGCTTTCATCACCAGTGGACGCCAGACGAGTTGCGCGTTGAAAAAGGCTTCAGCCCCGATACGCTGGCCCTGCTCAGACAATGGGGCCACAAGGTGGCACTGAAGGCATCCATGGGCCGCACGCAGACCATCGAGATCCGCGACGGCCTGCTGCGCGGCGCTTCGGACCCGCGCAACCCTGACGGAAAGACCATGGGTTACTGACGCTGAACAAAAAAGCCGCGCTCCCCCGAGCGCGGCTTTCACTTGAGGCGGCTGCTGGCCGTACGCTTGGCCAGTGGCCGCCCTCCCCACCTCTCTTTATTCAGCCTTCTGACCGATTTCGAAGTTGGCCTGGATTTCCAGGGCGCGCACCATGCCCGAGTGATCCCAGGCAGCGCCGCCGTGGGCCACGCAGCTGTTGAACAGCTCTTGAGCCTGAGCGGTGTTGGGCAGGGACACGCCCAGCTGACGAGCGCTGGACAGGGCCAGATTCAGGTCCTTCTGGTGCAAGGCAATGCGGAAGCCAGGGTCGAATGTGCGCTTGATCATGCGTTCGGCATGCACTTCCAAGATCTTGGAAGAGGCAAAACCGCCCAGCAGGGCTTCACGCACACGTGCTGGATCGGCACCGGCGCGCGATGCAAACAGCAGGGCTTCGGCCACGGCTTCGATGTTCAGAGCCACGATGATCTGGTTGGCCACCTTGGCGGTCTGGCCGTCGCCGTTGCCGCCCACCAGGGTGATGTTCTTGCCCATCTTGTCGAACAGGGGCTTGACGCGTTCGAAGGCTGCATCGGGGCCGCCGACCATGATGGACAGGGTGCCGTTCTTGGCACCGACTTCACCGCCGGAGACGGGAGCGTCCAGGTACTGGGCGCCAGCGGCTTCGATGCGCTTGGCAAAGTCCTTGGTGGCCACGGGCGAGATGGAGGACATGTCGACCACGATCTTGCCGGAGCTGCCCTTGAGGCCGGCTGCCACGCCGTCTTCACCGAACAGCACCTTCTCCACGTCGGGAGTGTCGGGCACCATGATGAAGATGATGTCGGCGCGCTCGGCCACACCGCGAGCAGTGGTGCACTGGGTGGCGCTGGTTTCGGCGATGTTGGCAGGCACCTTGCCCACGGTGTTGACGAACAGTTGGTGGCCGGCCGCAATCAGGTGGCCGCACATGGGCGCGCCCATGATGCCCAGACCGATAAAGCCCAGCTTGAGAGACGATGCGTTCATGGTTGTACTCCTCAGTTTTCTTGATACTCAAATTCGATGGCCAATGGCGCTTTGCGAGCCGGCGCCACAGACCGGGTCATCCATTCATGCAGCCACGGCAACCTTGTTCCAGCCGCCGATCTTCTGCAGCCAGCCCAGGCCGGACTCGGTGCCGTTGGCGGGCTTGTATTCGCAACCGATCCAGCCGTCGTAGCCGATGCGATCCAGGTGTGCGAACAGGAAGGGGTAGTTGATCTCGCCCGTGCCGGGTTCGTTGCGACCGGGGTTGTCGGCCAGCTGGATGTGACCGATGCGGCCCAGCTGCTTTTGCATGGTGGCTGCCAGCTCGCCTTCCACGCGCTGGGCGTGGTAGATGTCGTACTGCACAAAGGCGTTGGGCGCACCCACTTCGTCCAGGATGGACAGGGCATCGTCAGTGCGGTTCAGGTAGAAGCCGGGGATGTCGAAGGGGTTGATCGGCTCGATCAGCAGGCGGATGTTGGCGGCGCTCAGGGCGGCGGCAGCAAAACGCAGGTTTTCCACGAAAGTGCGGCGCACCACGGCAGCGTCAACACCGGCAGGAACCTTGCCGGCCAGGCAGTTGAGCTGGGGCACACCCAGGGCGTGGGCATAGGTCACGGCCTTGGCCACGCCAGCGCGGAACTCGTCCACGCGCTTGGGGTCGCAGGCAATGCCACGTTCGCCCGCGTCCCAGTCGCCGGCGGGCAGGTTGTGCAGAACAATCTTCAGGCCGGTGGCGTCCAGACGCTCCTTGATCTCTTCCACGGTATGAGCGTAGGGAAAGAGAAACTCCACGGCTTCAAAGCCTGCGTTTGCGGCACGCTCAAAACGCTCGAGGAAAGGCACCTCGGTGAACAACATGCTCAGGTTGGCTGCAAAACGGGGCATGATAAAAGTCTCCGGTAATCGTTAATAGTTGCAGGCGCTAGACGCCAAGCAAGGGCCTAAGCCGGCCGCGCTGCCCCGCAGCGAAGGCGTCGTCCCCCTCCCGCGCAGAGAGGGGGAAGCGGCAAAGCCGCTCCGGGGGAGTTTTCCTATCAGTCCAGCAGGGCCAGTGCGCTGGGCGCGTCGGCCTTTTCGGTCGCCAGGTCTTCGAACTCGACCACGTTGTCGATTTCGGCGCCCATGGAGATGTTGGTCACACGCTCCAGGATGCACTCGATCACCACAGGGGTCTTGTGCTCGGCCATCCAGGCTTCGGCCTGCTGCATGGCGGGGGCAAAGTCTTCGGCGCGATGAACGCGGATCGCCTTGCAACCCAGACCTTCAACGACCTTAACATGGTCAACACCGTAGCCGCGGGTCGCATCACCCTCATCCATGTTGATATTGTCGAACGCCAATTGCACGCAATAGTCGATCGAGAAAGCGCGCTGTGCCTGACGGATCAGACCCAGATAGCTGTTGTTCACCAGCACGTGAACATAGGGCAGCTTGAACTGCGCGCCCACGGCCAGCTCTTCGATCATGAACTGGAAGTCGTAGTCGCCGGACAGGGCCACGATCTTGCGCTGGGGGTCGGCCACGCGCACGCCCAGGGCGGCGGGAGTGGTCCAGCCCAGAGGACCGGCCTGGCCGCAGTTGATCCAGTTGCGGGGCTTGTACACGTGCAGGAACTGGGCGCCGGCGATCTGCGACAGACCGATGGTGGACACATAGGTGGTGTCGCGGTCCAGGGTGCGGTTCATGCACTGGTAGACGCGCTGGGGCTTCATCGGCACGTTGTCGAAGTTGGTCTTGCGCAGGTACTCGACGCTGTTCTTGCGACCCTGGCACTCGGCCACCCAGGCCTTGCGGCACTTGAGCTTGCCGGCAGCCTTCCACTCCTTGGCGACGGCAACGAATTGCTCCAGAGCCGCCTTGGCGTCGGAGACGATGCCGTAGTCGGGGGCGAACACGCGGCCGATCTGCGTGGGCTCGATGTCCACGTGGATGAACTTGCGGCCCTTGGTGTAGACCTCGACCGAGCCGGTGTGGCGGTTGGCCCAGCGGTTGCCGATGCCGAACACGAAGTCCGAAGCCAGCATGTTGGCATTGCCGTAGCGGTGGCTGGTCTGCAGACCGCACATGCCGACCATCAGGGGGTGGTCGTCAGGGATGGTGCCCCAGCCCATCAGGGTGGGGATCACGGGCACGTTCAGGATCTCGGCCAGCTCGACCATCAGATCGGAGGCATCGGCGTTGATCACACCGCCGCCGGAGACCAGCAGGGGACGCTCGGATTCGTTGAGCATCTCGATGGCCTTCTCGGCCTGCTTGCGCGAAGCAGCTGGCTTGTAGGCAGGCAGGGGCTCGTAGGTGTCGATGTCGAATTCGATCTCGGCCAGTTGCACGTCGATGGGCAGATCGATCAGCACGGGGCCGGGACGACCGGAGCGCATCAGGTGGAAAGCCTGCTGGAAGGCTCGTGGCACCTGGGCGGGTTCCAGCACGGTGGTGGCCCACTTGGTCACGGGCTTGGCAATGGAGGCAATGTCCACGGCCTGGAAGTCTTCCTTGTGCAGACGCGAGCGGGGAGCCTGACCGGTAATGCACAGGATTGGAATGGAGTCGGCGCTGGCCGAGTACAGACCGGTGATCATGTCGGTGCCGGCGGGGCCGCTGGTGCCGATACACACGCCGATATTGCCGGCCACCGCGCGGGTGTAGCCTTCGGCCATGTGGCTCGCGCCTTCCACGTGACGGGCCAGAATGTGACCGATGCCGCCGTGGTTCTTCATTGCAGCGTACAGCGGGTTGATGGCCGCGCCGGGCACACCAAACGTCACGGTTACACCTTCTTTTTCGAGCACCAGGACTGCGGCGTCGATTGCTTTCATTTTGGCCATGAGGGTCTCCTAAAAACTTGGTTGAACTTTAGTCAAGACCCTTGCTTGCTGGAAGCCGCTCTCAGACCATAAAATTTATTCCACCCAAGAATAAATAGGAGACAAACCCATGGACAGACTCGACGCGATGCACATGTTTGTGCGCGTGGTGGAGACCGGCAGTTTCACCAAGGTCGCACAGGAATTCGCCACCACCCAGCCCACCGTCACCAAACAGGTCGCGGCCATGGAAGCGCGCCTCAAGGTGCGCCTGCTCAACCGCAATACACGCGGCGTGAGCCTGACCGAAGCCGGCGCGCTGTACTACGAAAAATGCAAGATCATCGTCAGCGACGTGGCCGAGGCGGAGAACGTGGTCAAGGTGCGCCAGACCCAGGTGCAGGGTCAGCTGCGCATCGGCAGCTCGGTGGCCTTCGGGCGCCGTGTACTCATTCCGCTGGCCATGGATTTCATGAAGCACAACCCGCAGGTGCAGGTCGATCTGAGCTTCGAGGACCGCTACACCGATCTGGTAGCCAACGGCATCGACGTGGCGCTGCGCCTGGGCAAGCTGGCCGACTCCTCATTAGGCGCGCGCATGCTGGGCGTCAATCCCTGGGTGCTGGTGGCCTCCAACACCTATCTGCGCAAGCACGGCACGCCGCGCCGCCCCTCGGACCTCAAGGAGCATTCCACGCTGATCTACAGCAGCGTGCAGGGCAACGATATCTGGCGCCTGCGCAATGCCAGCGGCGAGCCGGTGTCGATTCCCGTCACGGGGCGGCTGCGCTCCAACAACCTCTCGGCCCTGCTGGCCGCTGCCCGCTCGCACATGGGCATTGCGGCCCTGCCGCGCTATGTGGCCCAGGACTCGCTCAAGGACGGCCGCGTGGTGGAAGTGCTCAAGACCTGCCGCCTGCCCGAGCAGGAGATCCACGCCGTCTACCCCTCGCCACGCCTGGTGCCGCAGAAGGTGCAGTCCTTCATCGCCTTCCTTCAGGGCAAGTTCGACGATGCCTGGTGGGAGGATCTGCCAAGAGGGGGCTAGCTCCCCCTGAGGCGCTTCGCGCCTTCCCCCTCTCTGTACGCGCTGCGCGCTAACGGAGGGGGACTGCTCCTTCGCCGCAAGGCAGCTCTTGCTCGGAGCACTGGGATAGGTAGCGCTAGTTTTACACTACAGCTATATAAAAAAAATAGCAGCTACCGCTTTATAAGCGGTAGCTGCAGATATTTTTCCACTTAAAACCGTTGAATAGCCTGCGCAAGCAGCTATTCAATTTGATGATTTCAAAGAATCAGAATGGCGCGGAAGTCGTTGACATTGGTGTGCGTGGGGCCGGTGATCACCAGATCGCCCAGCGCCGAGAAATAGCCATAGGCATCGTTGCGATCCAGGTGATCGCTGATGCGCAGGTTCAGCTCTGCCGCGCGCTTGAGCGTGCAGGGCGAGACACGGGCTCCCGCGTTGTCCTCGACACCGTCGATACCGTCGGTGTCCGCGGCCAGCGCCCAGACCTTTTCCTGACCTTGCAGGGCCTGGGCCAGACCCAGGCAGAACTCGCCGGCACGGCCGCCGCGCCCCTTGGCCGCACCGGGTTGGCGCGGACGGATGGTCACCGTGGTTTCGCCACCCGAGAGAATCACGCAGGGCTTGGCAAAAGGCTGGTCATGCCTGGCCACGGCACGAGCCAGCGCCGCATGGACCTTGCCCACCTCGCGCGACTCGCCTTCCATCTCATCGGACAGCACATGCACGGCAATGCCTGCCGCGCGGGCTGCGGCGGCCGCGGCTTCCAGCGACTGCTGGGGTGTGGCGATCAGATGCACTTCATGGCCTTCAAAGCGGGCGTCGCCGGGCTTGGGCGTCTCCAGCTCGCCGGCTTGAAGCGCAGCGCGCACGGACTCGGGAATGCCGATCTGGTAGCGGTCCAGGATGGCCAGTGCGTCGGCACAGGTCGACGCGTCCGGCACCGTGGGTCCGCTGGCGATCACCGAAGGATCGTCGCCGGGCACATCGCTGATGGTCAGCGTCACCACCTTGGCGGGATGGCAGGCAGCGGCCAGACGGCCGCCCTTGATGCGCGAGAGATGCTTGCGCACGCAGTTCATCTCGCCAATCGCCGCGCCGCTCTCCAGCAGCGCCTTGTTGATGCGCTGCTTCTCGGCCAGGTCGATGCCTTCGGCGGGCAATGTCAACAGGGAAGAGCCGCCGCCGGAGATGAGGCAGATCACCAGATCGTCGGCGGTCAGCCCCTCGGTCAGCGCCAGAATGCGCTCGGCCGCAGCCAGACCGGCCGCGTCCGGCACCGGATGGGCAGCTTCCACCACCTCCAGGCGCTGGGCCAGCCCTTCGGGGCGTGGGGGAATGTGCGCGTAGCGCGTCACCACCAGACCCGACAGCGGGGCATCCTGCGGCCACAGAGCTTCCAGCGCCTGCGCCATGGAGCCACCGGCCTTGCCGGCGCCCAGGACCAGCGTGCGGCCCTTGGGCGGCTTGGGCAGATGACGCGCCAGACCCTCGATGGGCAGGGCATTGCGCACTGCCACGTCATACAGATGACGCAGAAATCCAGCCGGGTCTTGCTGGGGAACAGGCGTTGCCGCGGCCTGCGCGCGCGAGGATGTATTCTGTGCTTGCATAGCTGCGCATTGTGCATTCGGGCTTTTTTCCCTTACAGAGGCCCCCCAGTCACAACACTGCTGATCTTTGCAATACCAATGTTGCAAGCCCTTGCTCCCATTGGGTTTGCGCGCTTGCGCACAGCTTTCTGCGCCTGAACATCGATACAAACACCATGTTTGGTGAACAGAAACTGTATACAAAACTTGTCTTCAACCGCTATGATGGATTTATGGAAACTTCCACCACCAGTTTCATTGTCGAAAGCCTGACCAAGGCCATCGTCGAGCATCGCCTGATGCCCGGCACCAAGCTGGCCGAGCAAAAGCTGGCCGACCACTTTGGAGTTTCCCGCACCCTGGTGCGCCAGGCCTTGTTTCAGCTTTCACAAAACCGTCTCATCCGGCTCGAGCCCGCCCGCGGCGCCTTTGTGGCCACGCCTTCGGTGGACGAGGCGCGCCAGGTGTTTGCCGTGCGCCGCATGCTCGAAGCCGAGATGGTGCGCAGCTTTGTCAAGCAAAGCAGCGCTGCCAAGATTCGCGCCCTCAAGCAGCATGTGGCTGCCGAGAAAAAGGCCATGGAAGCCAATGACGTGGGCCAGCGCACCGAACTGCTGGGCGACTTCCACGTGCGCATGGCCGAGCTCATGGGCAACGAGGTGCTGGCTCAACTGCTGGGCGAGCTGATTTCCCGCTGCGCATTGATCACCCTGATGTACCAGTCTGCATCA
>NZ_JBCPWO010000014.1:0-123325 GCF_039581385.1 Comamonas sp. A7-5 | reverse complement strand
TCAGGAAGGTTTGGCAAACGCGCTTGTGGACTGTGTGGATCGGTGATTCATCGGTCATCACGCGATTGTCTCAGAGGAGGGTGCTGCTCCGGTGCGTATGGCTGGAAACGGCCAGGAGCAGCCGTTCGCGAAGGCTGCTTGGCCGACTGCTTCAAGCTGAGAGCTGACGTAGGGGCTTCATCATCGAAGGTCGGCGGCGATCAACAGCTGAACTTGATGGTCTCTGGCTGCAATCTCCAAGAATCGGCATTCAAGGATTTCCGCAGCCCTTGTCGGCGACCACCCCGATCCGACCCCTTGACGACGAATCACCGTGCCTTCAGGCAAAATCCAGAGGATCGGGGCAAGCCTGGCGTCAGGTCTGCTGGGAAGCCCACCTTGAAGAATGGAACAGCATCAATGGCACTGACGAAGAAGGGCGAGTTCATGTACGGGACGACGTCCGGCGACACCCAAGCCGAGCTGCGCAGCTACAGTGTTGCGAATCGCCATGAGGCCGTCCGGTTTGCCTCGTCCAAATGCAATTGCGGGTGCCGGACTTTTGCGCTGCAGACTGATGAAGAAGCAGGCGTGGCAATCCGCACCTGCACCGACTGCGGGCAGAGACACCTGATGGGCGACAGCGCGAACTACGTTGAAGAGGCCGCCCCCGAGGCGCACGAGTGCGTGTGCGAGAACGAGGTGTTCGAGCTGATGTCCGGCGTCTCCGTGTACGAGGGCACACATGACGTGCGCTGGTACTACATCGCTTGCCACTGCGTGGAATGCAATTTGGTTGGGGTCTTCGCAGACTGGAAGTGTGAAGCGGGTGATGCGGCGGCTTTCCTCGCCAAGGTATGAGCGCGTGCCCTCCGCAGAGATCCTGCTCGCAGGCTCGAGCGGCCGAGTAGTGTCATGAGGTGGCCCGGTGGACTTGGCTGTATCAATGACGGCAATCGCTGCATAGCGAAAGTAGATGGGTGAAGTAGCTTTTGCAGTCGTTAGGGCTCTGCTCGGTCTGCGACGGAACATATCAACGCGGACATTTCCCTGTTTGTTAATTTCCACGCAGAACTGACCCGCAGGGGATGCTGTCGATGTTGGCCGGATCGATGCCTGTTTTCTGCAGTGCAAGTCGGCACAACAATGAATTGGCCGCGAAGGCGAGCATCGCCACCGCGGCGAGAGCGTTTGCAAGAAGGTGCGGCCAGCACGCGTGTCAACCATGGCTCATTACGATGATTGCAGACCAAGACAGCAGCGCGATACCTAGCGGCTTGCTGAGACGCCGGCCCCAGGGGATGTTCTTTTCGATCGCCATCATGGCCGCGAGCAGGAGCATCCAGCCGAGGCTGCCGGTACCGAGCGCAAACATCAACAGCATCAGCGCCCAGCAGCAGCCGACGCAAAACAGGCCGTGGTGAGCGCCAAGCGCGAACGCCTGCCGTGCTGGGTGCTCACCCCCATGCCAGTGCTCGATCACGAAGCTCAAGGGTGTGCGACACTTTTCCAGGCATTGGTACTTGAGCTTGCTAAATTGAAAAACACCGGCCAAGGCAATGGTCGCCGCACCCAGCAGCCAGCCATGCCAAGCCAGCGTGGGTACGCTGGAGAGCAAAGACAGCACCGCAGAGTGAAGTGCGTGTGCCAGCAGCCCGAAGCCCCCCCATACCGCCATATAGCCCAGGCCGAGCAGCATGCAGAGGCGCCCATGGTCCGTGCGCCCGGTCGTCAACCGATCAAAGGCGTTGAACAGCGGCAAGGTGGTGGGTAGCATCATGGCCGCCGTCATCAGGATCCAGGCAACGGCGTAAAGCGCCATGGGTACGACCACATCGCCGGCGGGAACGACACGGCACAGAAACGCTGCCGGCCCTTCCGCCGTCCAGTCACCGTGTTCGAGATAGCGACCGTAAGGGCTGCGCGCCCAAGCCCACAACGTCACCCAGGCAAGCACCACCAGTGCTGCCAAGACCGGCAAGAACACGCGACGGTGACGGGTGGCGCTGGTCAGCGTGGGGCTTGCCTGCGGCGTCATTGGGAAATCTCCGCGCTTGTGCTCCGATCGCTACTCGCCTTGGATTGACCCGGCGGCTCAGGCGTCGAAGACAAAGGTGCTCTGCAGGGCGTTGTGGTTCTTGATATCGAGGTCGATGGCGAGGGCGGCGTTTTTTGATCGGTAGGTCGGAGCCTTGCCTACAAAAACCGGTGCCCCGGGTACCGTCGAGAACACGGTATCGGAAAGCGTGGTCTGCCTATTCATGGCCCCACGATACGGCTCGAGTTCAGCGAAGTAGTCCTTGCCGATCTCCAACTGGCCCTTACCCTCCTTGACCGTGAAGCGGATGGGTGCTCGCTCCACGGATACCACCTCGCCGATCAGCTTGGCGAGATCGGCGACCGGCCCCCCGGCCTGGCCGGTGTAGACCTTGAGCAGCGCTTCCTCTTGTGCCTTGGAAGCCTGGTCGTCGACAAAAATCGCGGCCCTCCAGTTGCCTTCCAGGATATTGCCGGGAACATGGGCTACGGCAGCGATGGTATTGCCGCCCACGTCAACACCATCGACGTTTCCCTTGTCTATGCGCCAAGCGACGATGGTGTCGCAAGTGCCGTAGTCCGGGTCCTCGCCAATCCAGCAGGGGCACAGAACCTTACAGTTACAAACCTCGAGCAGGCGACCTTCCAAGTGATAGCTCATACGAACCTCCATGGGAGCCACAGGAACACGCACTTGTCGTCTTGGCTCGCGGCGGCAAGATGAACAATAATTCTGCGCAGCGTGGCGGATCAGGTCAAACTCGATGACGTGCCAATTGCGAGGTTATTGGGTTATTCAACCTCGGAGGCGAATGAGCACTTCGGCGTTGGCAATCTGCAGCGTCATTGAAAGACGGCCCGTGGGCGACAACGTGAGCTTGGTGTGCGCCCTGACAGCAGTCATTCGACTTGTGATCAGGAAATTGTTCGACAGGCCACTATCGGCGGCCGGTACGAAGTGGTGCTCTCGGCCAGGAGCAGACCTCTAACTTGAGGGCAGAATTTCGGCCATGAGCAACGACTTTAATGAAGAGCTGCCATGGGATGCGACCCTTGCGAACACGCTCCCTGGGCAATTGGTTCTCGTTGGACTTGCCTACTTTGACGTGGGTGCCGAGGAGCCTTTCGAGCAGCAACAACTGCTCGGTCGCGTCGTCCATGCCGATGAGCGCAAGGGAATTCTTTTATCACTGGAAGGCCAGCGAGCCGGCGAGCAGTTCCACCTACCTCCCGATACGCGTTCTTTTCGAAAGGCTGAGCCCGGCGAGTACCGGCTTCGGAGCACTGGCGAAGTAGTGGTGAACCCGGACTTCACGGTGACGTTCTCGATTCAGAAGCAAGCGAAGACTCGGCGCGACAACTGAAGACGGCCGGAAGCGGACTCCGACTAACGACGGCCATGAGGTGACGGAGAATCTGCACATTGCGAACATGAATCGTTTACTTAGTGAAAGAGACAACACCGTGTCCAACATACGAGAGCTGCTGCGGAACCTAAAATCCTTGCCCGGCCCATATAAGCCTTTCGACATCACGCTTGCACCCGCCAACCCCGAAGTCCTTTTCGTCGAATGGCTGCAGATGGCCATCGACGCTGGAATCCGAGAGCCGCACTCGATGACCTTGTCTACCGTGGATGCTGACGGACATCCCGATGCGCGTGTCTTAATCCTCAAAAATGTAGATGACCACGGTTGGCACTTCGCCATCACACGCAGCAGCCCCAAGGGCCACCAAATTTCCTACAAGTCCAATGTGGCACTGACCTTTTATTGGCCTGCACTTGGACGTCAAATCCGCATTCGTGGTGTTGCGCACGACATGGGTCCTCAAGCTCAAGCAGCCGATTTCTTGGCGCGACCACATGGCTCTCGCGCCGGAGCTCTACTCGGTCGGCAAAGTGATGTTCTGGACTCTGATAGGGAATTTGAAGATGGGTTGGCCAAACAGCTGGAGCGGCTTGAAGAGAACCCGCAACTCATCTCGCCCGAATGGGTTGTCTATGCTGTGCGGCCTGACACCATTGAGTTCTGGCAAGGTCATGAACAGCGGCGCCACATACGTCTGCGCTACAGACGCGACGGCGCTGTTTGGACAACCGAGCGCCTATGGCCGTAATGTTACGTAGCTCGGAGCGGGCGGCGGTTGGCTGGCTGCTCTTCGGCGGTTAATTCGCTAGGGCGACGGTCAGCATAGGGTTGTTTACGGACTTGGGTTGTGCCGAGGCTCGCATAAGGCTTTGCGCCAATCCCATGGCGCGATTGGCCCGGCCTCTCGCCAAAGTCCAACTTTTCGAGCCTTGGCCTCTTGCTCTGCAAACTCGTGTTGCCCGCGCTCCTGCGGTGACTGTTCGCGGGCATATGCGCGATACCAGCAGCAAGCAAGCGCGTTTTTGTGCATGGAACCGTATTTAAAATCAAAGACTTAGGTGATTTTTATGCCGTCAACTGCAGAAAGCAGGACTGATGGTATCGACGAGGCGGATGGTATGGGCGACGTTCGGTGCCATGCAAAGTGCCATCGAAACCCGCCGACTTCGCAAGACCGGCTAGTTCCAGATAGGACTAGATAGAAATGAAAAAAGCCCGTGAAAACACGGGCTTCCATGAGAAAAGAGTCTAAAGCTTGCGTGTCAGTTCACGACAGCGCTTTATTCCCACTCGATTGTCTTTTGCAAGAAAAAGTCATTCAATATCAACATCTTAAAAATCAATTCATTCACGATGCCATGAAAAATACCATCGAACGCCAAGAGAGCGGTTGAGTCGGCATCGTCAGACCTAGCGATGCTGGCCAACCCGCCGGCGCTCGACCTCCCCCTTCGATAGCACGCTCGGCCAGGTTGCCAGTTCGTCGCCGGTGAGGCTCGCAAGGATTTCGGGGAGGCGCTTTGTACTGACGTGGCTTGGTGGCTCGAACACGTGTCCGGCCGCGATCAGTTCGGCCTCGACTTCCTCAGTGATGAAAAACGGCTCGGTCTGGTCTTCCTGATACGGCTTCGTCATGCTGCTTCCTCCTGGCGTTCATCCTGGCAGGCGGCCAGGGCTATTCATGCATTTGGGCTGTCCTATGCCTTCACCAGCTTCGCGGCGCTGGGATCGTAGATGTAGCCGGTGATGCTGCCATCCTTGATGCGCGCGACGGCCTCATCGATCACGAACAGCGGAACGAGAAACCATTCCTCAGGCTGCACAGGATGACCGAAGCGGTCGTTGATGGTGATGTTCAACCGCGCGGGCGCGAACAGCCTATGAAACAGGTTCTCCATCCTGGTGCGGTTGATGCCGGCGAGCTTGTAGGTCGCCACCACTTCGACCTTCGCCAGCAGGTAGGTGGAGTCGTGTTCGGCGTTGGCAATGCGCGTCTCCACCCTGCCCCCGGTCACGCCCATCTTGTGAATGATGTCGCGGTGCTGCGCGACATAGGGATGATCGGAGAGGGAGCGCAGGACGTAGATCGTGCCGCTTTCGACATCATCGGCCTCAAGCTCGCCGCCGAAGGAGAGTTGCCCACTCTCGGGCGAGGCCAGCCGCCGCGCGGCGGGGTCGTTGTAGAACGCTCGCTGGAGCGAGCGCAGCAGCAGATTGCTCTCGGTTCCATTGGAGAAGATGAGGCGCAGGCGGCGGTCCACTTCCCCGGCGGTGGTCTTCAACGGCTCGCCGACCTCGGCAACGTAGAGCGTGATGCCATCGAGAATGAAAAAGTCCCCGGCTTCAATCGCGCGGCGGCCCGCTTCGATGGGCTGGGACTGGCGCATACCGGTTTTGACCTCCGCTTGCACGCGCTCGAACAAGGGTCGAAAGGTCTCGAAGTCCTCGCAGGGCTTGCGATCCGCGATCTCCTCGGCGGCACGCTTGTCGGCGCTGGTGCGGACATGGCGTAGAACTGTGATGTCGTCCGCTTCCGCTACGCCCGCCAGCTCTGCAGCCAAGTCGTCGATGTCGATGGCTTCATCTGCCGAAGCGGCAACGGCAGGCGCAGCGGCAAGCAAGCCCTGATGGTCCAGCGGCTCTAGCAGGGCGCGGCAGTCCGGGAGCGCGCGCAAACGGTCCAGACGCACGGCGTAAAGGCGCTCGAATATGTCGCGGTCCTCACCGTGCTGCGGCGCACGGCCGTGCTTTTCGGTGAAGCGTTGGATTTCCTCGAAGCCCGCGATGACGCGCTCCTCACTGGCCGGCCGTCCGCCCTTCTTCTCAGGAGGTGCGAACTCGGCAAGCTCCGCAGCGAGTTCGTCAAGATCAGAGTTACTCATAGCGTCCCTCCGCCTTGAAGCGCATGAAGGCGGCCGCGCCTTCGGCCATGCGTCGCTCCCAGGCATCCTGGGAATCGAGCGCCGGAATGCGGCCGCGCTCCTTCTTGAACTGGACGGCGCGAACGGCCATCTCCCTCGCCTCCTCCGGCGTCAGGCTCGTGCGCTTGGCCGAGATGGCCGCCGCGACCTGCTTCAAGCTGTCTTCGCTCATGGTCTTGGCAAGGATGGCGTAGGCTTCCCCGAACGGATTGATGCGGTCGATCAGGTCGATGTCCAACTCGCGCACATCCATCGCGAAGCGGCGCACGCCGTCGATTAGGGCGGTGTTGGGTGATCCATCGTTCTCACCTTCGGTGACCAGCCGCTTGGCCTGCTGCGTGAGGTTGAGGGCAGCAATGGCGTGCTGACGCACGGCCTCCTGATCTTCGGCGTCAAGCTCGGGATATTTGTCCTTGATGATCTTGCCCATGCGAACCTGCGTCAGCTCCTCGGGCACCAGCTCCTCATCGAACAGGCCGCGCTCGATGGTGGGCTTATCCTGCACGAAGGCCGCAATGACTTCGTTCAGGTCTTCCTGACAGATTCGCGCCGCCTCCTTGCTCTTGGGCTCGGCGAGGCCCTTGATCTCGATCTGGTAAGCCCCTGTCTGCTCATTGACACCGACATTGCAACGGTCCGCGTCGTAGCCACCCTCGCCGTAGTTAAATCCCGGCGTCGGGCCGCTGTCGGGGTTCTTGGGCTTAAACTCGAAGCGCGGAGCAAGAACCTGCTCCATCAGCAGGCTGGCTGCGATGGCCTTCAACGTATCGTTGACGGCCTCGGTGACAGCTTCCTCGGCCGCGTCCGGCTCGGCGATCAGGTTGGTGAACCTCGCGCGGGTCTTACCAGGCGCGTCGCGGGTTGCACGGCCGATGATCTGAACGATCTCGGTCAGGCTGGCGCGGTAGCCCACGGTCAGGGCGTGTTCGCACCAAATCCAGTCGAAGCCTTCCTTCGCCATGCCCAGCGCGATGATGATGTCCACATGGTCGCGGTTGTTCTTCTGCGCCGGGTCTTTGAGCGCGGCGGACACGCGGTCGCGCTTAGCGGCGTCGTCATCGACAAGGTCAGCGAGGCGTAGCACGCGGCCATCGGGGCGCTTGACGAGTTGGAAGCCGGTGACGGCGTCGATGCCCTGCCACTCCCCCAGCGCCTCGATGATGTGTTCCACCTCGCGCATCTTGTCCTTCGTGCTCTCGCGCGAATTGACGTTGGGGATGTGAATGATGGTCTTCTCGGCGGGATCGAGGACATTGAGGATGTCATCAACGTAAGGCCCGCTGTAGAAGAAGTAGCCGATGTCGAGTTGCTTGAGGTACTCGTAGCCGTTGAGCTGCTCGTAGTAGGTGTAGGTGACGGTATCAAACTTCGACTCATCCTGCGGTGCGAGCACGGCCTCGGCGTCGCCACGAAAGTAGGAGCCGGTCATGGCAACGATGTGCGTCTTGCCCCGCGCGAAGAACTGCCCCAGGTGCAAGCCGAGCTTGTTATCCGGGTTGGCCGAAACGTGGTGGAACTCATCGACCGCAATCAGTCGGTCGTCGAACGCCTCCACGCCGTAGGCATCAACCGCGAAGCGGAAGGTCGCATGGGTGCAGACCAGCACCTTGTCGTCGCCTTCGAGGAATGCGCCCAGCGACTTGACCTTGCCGCCGTTGTCGTTGCCTGGCGCGTTGCACAGGTTCCACTTGGGTTCGACGTGCCAGTCGGACCAGAAGCCGTACTTCGACAGCGGCTCGTCGTTGAAGCTGGCACCGATGGACTTCTCCGGCACAACGATGATGGCCTGCTTCAATCCTTGGTTCTTGAGCTTGTCGAGTGCCACGAACATCAGCGCACGGCTCTTGCCCGATGCGGGCGGCGACTTGATAAGCAGATACTGCTCGCCCCGCTTCTCGTAGGCCCGCTCCTGCATGGGCCGCATCCCAAGCGCATTTGCTTTGGTCGACGCACCGTTGCGGGCGTAGGTGACGGAAACGGACGGTACGGACTTGATCTTGTCACTCATGCGTTGGCTCCCGCTTTGCGCTTCTTGCCCTTGGCCGGTGCAGCCGAAGCGGTCATCTTGGTATAGAGGTCAAACAGCTTTTCCAGCCGCTCGGTGTCGTTCTTGAAGCGCCGGCCGATGTAGATGCGCTCCAGCACTTCGTCGTTGCGATCATGGGCGGCGCGAAGATCAGCGGGCATGTTTTCGGGGTCGTACAGGTCCGCTATGGTCGCGGGGAAGTGATGCTCCCGCGCCAGCAAAATGTCCTCAGCGCAGCGCGTGAGGTCGGCCTTGTTCTTATCCGTCAGTGCCGGAACGGGAAAGGTGTTCCAGCCGACAGTGTTGGAGTAGGAAAAGTCGGTTCGCATGCGAACGCACACGGTCCCAATCCAAACCCAATGCAACTTCGACACAATTAGCGCCATATTCCACAGCGGGGCGTCATATAGTGCAAAACACTTGTTTGACGCTATGACGTCAGCCGTCAAGTAGTCGCAGGGCAAGTAGGGTCGGTTCTCCGAGCTAACGCCAGGAACGAGTATTTGATCCCGCCGCGCCACGCCCGCGATTTGGACGAAACGGTGTGGCTGCTTGGCGAACTGACGTGTAGATTCGGCATCTGACTGCTTGCGATTCTCCGCCACTAACCGCAAGCGCTCAGAAATGAAGACGCTTCTCTTGGCAGACTCCACGTCCTTGTCCGCAATCCACAAGCAGTACCGTAGCTTGCCGTTTATTAGCTCGGTCGAACCGACAAATCGCTTGACGAAGGGGCGCGCATCAACGTCTTCGGCAATGACCTTCTCTGCCAATTCGGCATCAAGAAAAAGGTGTCCGCCATCGCGTGGCATGTTGCCGAACAGCATCGTGGACTGCTCGCCAATCGGGTCATTGGCCTTCTGAACATATGCGAGGCTATCCGGCACAAGATACGGACCGATAGCAGAGCATTGCTTGACTAACTCCTCCTGATAGAGCCTCTTGGGTAGCGTCGATTTTTCACCCAGACCGACGATCACCACCGTCACGCCAGCGTTGTGACTGGCAAGGTTCGCCCACTTGAACGAAGTGTGTGCAAAGCGGATTTCGTAGCCACGCTGGAAGGCTACCGGCCAAACGTCAATGGCCTGCTGGCCCTGGCATATGCTGTTGGTTGCCACGAAGGCGGCAACTGCATTTGGAACGCTGTCAGCGTAGTCGAAGAAGCGCGCAAACCATCCTGTCACGAAGTCGGTCGTCTTCGCCAGTTTGGGGTGCTTGACCCAAGCGTTTGCCAAATCGGCTTTTTGTTCGTCGCTCTGCCATTTGCTGCCCTTGTACGGCGGATTTCCGCAGATGTACGTCTCGCCGCCTTCGTTCTGAAAGTCGATCTCGGCTTGATCGAGTGGAGTTTCAAAGAGGTCGTCCGCCTGCAGCTTCACGCCAGTACCGGTCGCAGGGCACACGCTCAACCAGTCGATTCGCAGTGCGTTGTGACACGTAATCCAATTCTCGTTGCGCAGAGGCAGAAATTCAGCTAGCGCCAGCTTCTGCCCCCGGTACAGCACATCGCACTGGTACTCGGCAATGACCAGTGCGAGACGGGCGATTTCGGCCGGAAAGTCGCGTAGCTCGATCCCGCGAAAGTTGGTGACCGGGATTTCTGATGCGCGATCCGGTTCGCCGCGCCGCCGGTTGATCTCGGCCTCTATGGCGCGCAATTCCTTATAGGCGATGACCAGAAAGTTGCCCGAACCGCAGGCCGGGTCGAAGACCCTGATCTTGGCGATGCGCTTGCGCAGGTTGAGCAACATGCGGGCGTTATCGCCCGCTTCCTCCAGCTTTTCCCGCAGGTCGTCGAGGAACAGCGGATTCAGCACCTTCAGGATGTTGGGGACACTGGTGTAGTGCATGCCCAACTCGCCGCGCTCCTCGTCCTCGGCGACGGCTTGGATCATCGAGCCGAAGATGTCCGGGTTGATCTTGGTCCAGTCCAGGCCGCCGACGTGCAGCAGGTAGGACCGGGCGATCTTGCTGAATCGGGGCACTTCGTCACCGCCAGAGAACAACTGCCCGTTGACGTATGGGAAGTCTTCGGCCCATCGGGGAATCTTGGCGGCGGCCCGGTCCTCGCGCTTGGTGTTCATGGTGCGGAACAGCGTGGCGATGACCTCGTGCGTGTTGGACGAGTCCTTGGCGCTCATCTGCGCGACTGTTTCAGTGAAGCGTCCCTTGCCGACGAAGATGTCGGTGTCCTCAGCAAAGAAGCAGAAGATCAGCCGCGCCATGAGGTTGTTCATGTCATGGCGACGCTCTGCCGTGCCCCATTCAGGGTTGTCTTTCAGCAGTTCAACGTACAGGCGATTCAGGCGGCTGGTGGCCCGGATGTCGAAAGCGTTTTCACTGATCTGGCGGACGGTGCTGATGCCCGCCAGCGGCAGGAAGAAGCCGAAGTGATCGGGAAAGTCCTTGAAGGCGCAGGCGACGGTCTCGCCGCTGGTCAGGTCTTCGGCCTCGAAGTCCGCGCCGTCCGTAGCAAGGATGAACTTCGCCTTGGCCTTGGCCGTCGCCGGGCTGGCCTTGAGGGCGGCCAGCGTCTGGGTCACCCGCCCTGCGTCGCAGGTCAGGATGTGGATGTTGCTGGTCTGGAGAACACCGCCGAGGTCAGACTTGTTCGACGCCCCTGCGCGCAGGCGCTTGATCGTCGTCGCCTTGTTGCCGAAGGCTTCAAGGAAGGCGTAGGGGAACTCTGCACGGTCGAAAGGGTGCTCCGCGAGATCGGTGATGGCTTGTTCGATTTCTACGGCGTTCATGGGCGGGTAGCCCTCCCTCTGAGCGAGGCCGCCTGGCTGTTGCTGTTCTGCGGGGTGCTCATGTCTTGTCCTGCGTCTTCTCGGCTATCTGCGCGGCAATCCAGCGATCCAACTCGCTGCGACGAAACCGCCAGGTCCCGCCCAGCTTGAATCCCGGTATCTCCCCCTGCTGGGCCAACCGGTACACGGTCTTCTTCCCTGCCTTGAGGTAGACCGCCACTTCGTCCAGCGTGAGAATTTCGCTATCGGGTTGGTTCATGTCAGGCGGCTCGCTTGGTGTCGCACGGCGAAGTCTTCCAAAGTTTGGCCAAGTTTACCATTCTATTCACCCAAATGAACCCCGAATCTCATGGGCAGGAGGCCATAGATTCGCCCGGCACCGCGCGTTGCGGCAGGCTCGCGTCACCGGTGAGACGGCAAAGCCATGTGCTTTAGCCGTCAGGGTGCAGATGGTTGACGCCAAGAAGGTGGTCAGCGTTTTTCACTCCAGGGAAAAGCAGGCCGCGTAGTAGCCTGCGACCTCTTCTGGATGGGATAGGTTGAGCAACGTCAGCGTAAGGTGTGCGATGGGCAAAGAGAAAACAGAGAAGGTGAACATGGAACATTGGCTGCATGAGCGAATCGGCCCGGCCTACGATGCGTTGAAGGCCGACCCAGGCCGCGCCGTTACTGCTGACCAAGTGCGCGCCCGGCTGGCTGACGTCGCTCAAGCTATCGAACTGGCCCGCCGCGTCGATGCGGGCCTGGAGCCCCTCACACCCTTTGACCCGGCCCAGGACTTGACCACCGCTGAAGCCGTGGCCACATTTCTGGCCGACGCCGAGGCTACGGGCGACTCGGCCTATATCGAGCACGCACATCAAGTCGCGGCACGTGCGCGAATCATGCACAACATCGCGTCGTGAACGACGCGGGCCACATCGCCATTCCTGGCGGTGCTGCAGGTGGATCTCATCGCCAGAAGCGACGATGCGAGATCCACATCGCCGGAAGAGTGAAGCGGCCGTCATCGCCCGATCTGGCGATGCTCGAGCGCCGGCACGCATCGCCACTTCCGACGATGGAGGCCCGGAAGCGACAAGGGCGGCCATTGGCCGCCCTTGCTGTTCCTGGCGCGTGACTTACGCGGTGGAAAGCGACTGGCGCACGGCATCCAGCGCCTCACGGAAGTCGGTCGGTGTCGCGCGACCTGTCTCGGCCTGGTAGAACACGACCATGAAGGCATTGGCGACCGCCTCGGCCAGCGGCCCGAGCTGCCGGGCTGCGTCCTGATCGATCCAGTCCAAGGCCGCGAGTTGCGCGGCCGCATGATGAACTGCCTGGGTTGCGTTGGTAGGATTCAGAGTTGCCATGATTCACCTCTCCATCAGGTGGGTTAGTGGAAGTGTCGGCCGGCCCCACGCCGGCCGACGCGCCTTTCATGCTGGCGTCGAGCGATTCACGAAAGCAGCAACTTCATCATCTGTATCGGCAGCCTGATTGCCGGCCTGCTCGCCGGCCAAGCTGTTGCCATCGAAAGCCGGAGGCTCGGCTGCCGCGCCGGCCCGGATCGCCGTTGCCACCTGGCCGCCGATCGTTTGGCCCATGCGCTCCTGGAAGCCCTCTGCGAGCTGCACGGCCTTGCCCTTGAGCACAGCACCTGCGCCTTTCGCCAGCTCGCCGGCGGTGCCCGCTGCCAATGCTGCGGCACGAGTCAAACCACTGGGGCCGGTGCTGCCCGGCGCGGCCTGATGGCTGCCCTGCTGCCCTTGTCCTGCCCCGCCGGCAGCGGACTTGGGTTCGCTTTTAGCCGCCTTGTCGGCACCGTTGCCACTACTGGCCGTCGAGCTGCCGCCCTTGTCGCCGGCGCCGGCCTTGTCGTCACCCTTCGCGCTGGCCGAGCTGCTGCCGAGTGACGTGCTATTGCCACCCGACGACGAACCGCCAAAGCCTGCCGCCTGCGCGAACGGTGATGCCCCTGCGCCGGCCGAATCCTGACCGCTCGATGTATTCGCGCCGCCCATGCTCGCCATCATGTCCACACCTGCGCCGACATCGCTCGTCGCGCTGCCCTGGGCCTTCTCGAAAGCGGCCTTGACGGCCGAAGCCCCGCCGGCGAGGTTGGCCGCGCCACTCATCACGGCAGCACCGGCCATGCTTGCAGCACCAGCCGCAACACTGGCCGCACCCATCGCAGCACCTACAGCAGCGCCCGCACCGAAGTTGCCGATGCCGCCGGCGTTCCCAATTCCCGTGCCGGAAATGATGCCGGCGATCAGTGGCGGCACACGATTGACCAGCATCAGCAACGCCACGCAGAAAACCAGCATCACGCCCAGCTCTTCAAAGTTCAGCGTGCCGGTGTTCATCCTGGCGTAGAAGCTGGAAAGCAGGTCGTTCCCGATGCCGACCAGGAGCACCATCGTCATGATCTGCACGGCCACGCCCAGCACCGTCTTGTAGTAGTTGATCGCCATGTCGGAAGTCCAACGAGAGCCACCGAAGCCGAGGAAGAAGATGCCGGCGTACATCAGCAACCACCCTGACACGAGCAGCAGAAGCATGTTCACGGCGACAACTGCCAGCAGGATCAGGATGCCGACGCTCAAGGCCACACCAATGAAGCTATCCACGGGCGACCAGATCGACGAGTTCGTGAATGCCTGCTTCAAGATCATGAAACCGATATCCACGATGCCCGAGGGTGTCACCGACGCCACCCCGGATGCCTGCTCACCGATCCGGGCCAGTGACTGGATGATCGAGTTGGCGAAGGCCGGGCCGTTGCGCAGTAGCCAGAGGAAGAAGCCGAAGAACAGAATGAAGCGGATGAACTCGGCGAAGAACTCGCCAATGTCGGCCTTGCGCAGCGCCATGAAACCGAACGTCCAGACCAGCGAGATCGTGCCCAGCGTCCAGAACAAGAACGTCGCGGCGTTCATCACCACTGTCTGCCAGGCCGTGGCCCGCGTGGCGAACTCCGTCACCACTTGGTCAAGCATCCCCTGGTTGGTGAGCTGGGCCGACGCAGCGGTGGAGTAAAGCGCGAGAGTGACGCCGATCAGCGCCGCCTTGTGCAGTGCTTTCATGGTTTCACCTCCTGCCCCTTCGAGCCTTTCGGATCGGCCAGCTCCAGCCAGTTCATCGGCCGCTCGGTCGGGGCGATGCCGCCGCCGGCCGGCGACCGGCGCGAGCACAACCCGGCGAAGGTTTCGCGCGTAGCCCTATCCTCGATCTTCTTGATCGCCTCGATCTGGCAATTGGTGTCATTGACCTCGGGCATGGGCGGAATGGCCGGCTTGTTGTCGCAGCCGGCCAGCATCGCCGCCGCGAGGCCGGCAAGCAGCATCGTCTTTTTCATGGTGCTGGGCCTCCGTCAGCGGGTCAGTTCGAGCCAGTTTTTCGGGGTGGCCGTGCGCTCGATCCTCGATTCCCTGGAAGTTGCCCCGGCTGCCGCCTGCTGGGCTTCCTTGTCGGCGTCGGCCTGCATCTTGGTCGCCACCGCGTTCTGCTGCGCGATCAACAGGCCGCGAATCTGCAAGAGCTGGTTGGCCTGCTGGCTGGCGAGCTGGTTGGCGTAGCCGATGGCCTGCATCTGCCCGGTTGCGCCCTGCGCCGAGGACTGGAGCCGCTGCAACGTCGCTGCGTCGGCGGTCAGGTTGTCTTGCTGCTTGTCGAGGCCCTTGAACAAGGCATCGTTGGCCTTCTTCTGCGACTCGCTGGCGAGCTGCTGCACGTTCTTCATGGCCGTCCACTCGGCGGCCGAGCAGCCGGTGGCCGAGAAGCACGGCGACCCCTTGTAGTAGTTCACGTCCTGGAACTTGCCGATGTAGCTGTCCAGGCTGCCGAGCTGGTTCTTGTAGTAGTTCAGCGTGTTGGTGGCGTTCATCAACCCGTTGATGGTCGATTGCGCCTGATCCCAGATATACGCGGCCGGGGCCATCGTGTTCTGGAGCTGGTTCTGATACTGCTGGAGCTGGGTGCTGTACTGCTCAATTTGCTTGAGCGTTTGAGCCACCGACTCGATGGCCGTCATGATGTTTTGCGACAAGTTGGTGCCGTCGATGACGGGAATACCAGCCTGCACAGGCGTGATGACGATGCTGCCGGCCAGGGCGGCGGCGAGCGCGGTTTTAGCCGCTAAAAAACGAACGTGCTTCATGAGCGTAATCTCCATTCGATGAAAGAAAGGCAATGCCCTGACCAAGCTCGCGCTTGCCCATGGCAAGGTTTCATCGAAGAGCTACGCCACTAGCTGATCGGTATCGCCCTGGGCACTGAGGCCCGGACTTCTGTGATTCTGTTCTTGGCCCTTACGGGGTGTCGCTGGCCCTACACGCCCTCCCAAGGATTGATGACAGTCACACCGGCCGCTTCATAGGGCGATGTGTCGCGTGATGCCACGATAAAGCCCCGCGATGCGGCAACGGCCGCGATGTAGCCGTCTGGCGTCGGGAAGCCACGCCCGCCGTTCTTGGCCGTCACGGCCAGGTCGGCGTAGTGGCGCGCTGCATCCGTGTCGAACGGCAGCACCCGATCTTTGAACAGCTCCAGCAGTTCGTTCAGGGCGCGGTCGAGCATGTTCTTGCGCTTGCCTGCTGGCAGCGCCCGGATGCCAAACAGCAACTCGGCCAGCGTGACGCTCGACAGATACAAGGTTTCCGCCGCCTGGTCGTTCAGCCAGGCCCTTACGCCCGCGTCTGGCTCTGGCTTCATCGCCTCAGAAACGACGTTGGTATCCAGGACGATCATTCAGTCAAAGCTCAACGGTTTGGCCGGCGTCTTGTCGCGCACGCTCTCGAACACAGCGAAATCTTCATTGGTCAGCCCGATCTTGCGACCGATGGCGGCCAAGGCTTCGCCCACGCGCACGCGCTTCTCTGGCTTGACCACAGCCGCCAGAATCTCGCGCACCTCCGCTTCCGTGCTGCGGCCGTGCTGAGCCGCCCGCACGCGCAAAGCGCGATGCACGTCATCAGGCACGTTCCTTACAGTCAAGATTGCCATAATTCAAAACCTCTCATTTGCTGTCCATGACTGCAATCATAGATAAATGCAGTCACCTGCGCAAGCATCAAGCTCCACGCCCCTTCCTGCCCTGGCGTCTCGCCCTCTTGGCTTCCATCTGCGCCCGTATCCGGGCCTCGCGCTGCTCCAACTCGGACGGTGCCGACTTCTGGACCCTGGACGGCTTCGGGGCCGAGGTGGTCGGCACTTGCGCCGGCCGTTGGGCCTCGCCCTCAATGTGCAGGTTGTCGAGCTGGCCAAGCGTGCGCAGGCCATGCCGGCGATGCGGCGGTGGTTCCGGGCCGGCTGCCGGCACGCCTGGCCGGCGCTTGACCTCGGCCTTCGTGGTCTCGGCCTGCCGCCGGCTTTCCAGGGCTGGATCGGCGAAGGTGATAGGAAGCTGCGCATCGACCGCCGCTCGGATCACGGCGGCCTTGAACGCCACGCTGCCGCTGACGGCGATGCGCTCGCCATAGCGTTCCATCGCCAGGCGCAGCGCCGCCGCCACGCCGGCGCGGTCGGCTTGGCTGGACACGGCCAGACGCTCGCCATCATCGCGCACAGCCGAGTTGCCGGCGCGAAAGATGATCGTCCCCTTCTTCGTGATGTTGTCCACCGCCGGCGCGCGACCGGGCTTCGCCTGGCCCTCGCCCCGGATGGTGTTGCCCTTGAGGCCCTGGGCCGCCTCGCGGGCGCGTAGGGCGGCCAGGGCGTCGGCGCTGCCGTGCTGCGCCTCCTTCTTGAGCCAGTCGGCCCACGTGCGCCGGCTGTGCTCGGCATAGAGCGCGGTGCGCTCCTGCTGGAACTGTTTGTTGATCGCCTGGATTTCGCTGCGCAGCGCCTTGCTCGCCTGGGCGTACAGCAGCTTCTTGTTCGTGCGGCCCTCGCCGACCACCTTGATCGTTGCGCGGCGCAGGCGGTTCGACCGCTTGGCCGCCTCGATCAGCCGATCCTTGCGATGCCGGGCGCGCTCCAGGGCCTGGCCGCGCGCCGTGGTCAAGCTCTGCTGCTCGGCCTTGTACTTCGCGTACAGCTCCACGGTGTTGACGCGGAGACGGATGGGGTCTTTGCGGTACTGCCGCTTCGCGGTGGTTTGCGCCTGCCGTTCGGGCGAAGCCTCGAACGGGCCAAGCCGCGCCTCCAGGCTCGGCTTGGAAAGGTCGCGGGCTACTGTGCTCGCCTTCACCATCGTGCCGTCGCCGGCCTCGAAGACGAGGCCATTGGCGCGG
Source organism: Comamonas sp. A7-5 (assembly GCF_039581385.1). Classification (NCBI taxonomy): domain Bacteria; kingdom Pseudomonadati; phylum Pseudomonadota; class Betaproteobacteria; order Burkholderiales; family Comamonadaceae; genus Comamonas; species Comamonas sp. A7-5. The sequence continues at coordinate 106,024 of NZ_JBCPWO010000014.1, read as the reverse complement.
ACGCGCAACTCCAGGCCGTTTTCGCGCATGACCTGGTGCAGCTCCTGCCAGGACTGCGCGCCCTTGATTTCGTCCAGGCACTCGCGCTTGATCCAGCCGACCAGGCTTTCAACGCCGGCGTGCCGCTCCATGTCGGCGGCCCGGCCCTCCGCGCCGCGCTTGCGCGGCTCGTGGTTGTCGCGCTCCAGGCCGTAGTCGCGCTCCAGGGCCGTGCAGAGTTCCGCCAGCGCCCGGTGCGGGTAGTACGGCTCGTGCATCGTGTGCCGCGTCGGGTGAATCTTGTTGATGGCGATGTGGATGTGCAGGTTGTCGGTGTCGTTGTGGACGGCACTGATTCGCTGATGCTCGCCATAGCCCAGCCCGGCACAGATGCGTTCCTCAATCGCGCGCAAGGTGTCGGCGCTCGGCTGCTCGCCGGCCCGGAAGCTGACGATCAGGTGGTAGGTCTTGTCGCCCTTCGCGCGGGTGTTCGTGTGCTGGGTCGCCAGCACCTCCGTGATGGCGTCCTGGATGGAACCGGCTTCGCAGTTCGTCGCCTGCACCTGGCCCAGCCGGTGGTCTTTGCTTTGCGCGTCGGTGATGTAGTTCGCAAGACCCGCGAAGTCGCTCTTGCCAAGCGAGCGCATCGGCACGTGCTTGGCGATCATGGCCGGCCTCCGGGCTTTTTAGCCGCTAAAAAGCTCAAGGCTCGGCCCTCGGCTGAACCACTCCGGCGGTAGCCGGCTGCCTCGCAGAGCAGGATGACCCGTTGAGCGCCCCGGCGCGAATAAGGGATAGTGAAGATAGATAACCGGCTCGCCGGTTAGCTAACTTCACACATCCTGCCCGCACCATCGCGTTGATTCTCGACAATCGACTCACCTAATCTCACGCGATAAGCACGCCATTGACGCGCAATGGCACGCCAACCGCGGGAAAACAGATAAAAGTTGCCGGTTTACGTGCGCTTGCTGCGATTCACCCGGGCGGTTGCAGCGTTTCACAAGACTGCTTACAGCGATTGAATACGGACCTTGTTGGACGTTCTTCATAGCAAGCGTGCTGGCTCAAGTCCGCTTCGCCGGACCGGCGGCCTTACCTTCTGAACTTGGCATCGTCAGGTCGGCCGGCGCATTGGTGATGTGCTGTTGGACGTATTTCAGGAACGTTTCGTAGCGAAACGGAATGCGCCCGATCTCGTGCATGTGCTCCCAGATGATCTTTAGCGCAAAGCCTGCGGCCATCGCCTCCATCACGTTCGAGCGCGCCGCCATGAACGCTGGCAAGTAGTCCTTCCGCGTCAGCCGCCCGCTTTTCTGCTCGCGCTTGAGACGAGCGGCCAGTTCCTGCTCAATCCTTGTCGTCATTTCCGTAAACCTCCGTTATCAACTGAACTACTCCGAAGGTTACGAACTGGCAGCCTACACAACATTCCAATAGTTGGCCGAATTGGTTGACATGAAGGACTCGACGCGACAGAAAATGCGGTAGACGCCATTCAGCAACGCCGAAAAAGTTTCAACGCCAAGAGGAAAAGGCCGGAAGAATCCCCGCAGCTCCGCCCCTCAAGTGTCAAAGAGTGGGATCTCATCGTCGGAAGTGGCGATGCGAGATCCAGCGCCGGCGGCCGTCATCGTCGAATGTGGCGATGGCCCTCGGTGCATCGCTGGATGTGGCGATGGTCGACCGTGGCCGGGATGTGGCCAGCCTCGCCGGAAGTGACGATGCTGCAGCTTCGACGTGCGCGCGAAAAGAAGGCCGCCCTTATGACGTGGCCGGGAATCGCATTGAACTGTTGTATGTTGTAGCGTGCTACAACATACAACATACAACATACAACGCCTGCCTATCGACACTTGAGGGGCGCTATGTTTTAGCCGCTAAAAAGATCAACCAGGAGCTGACCACCTTTCTGGCGTACAACTCAACGGCCGAAGGCCGCAGGCAATGGCTTGGCGTCGCCCTACAGGGCGGCGGCAAATGCCGCGCCTAGTGGATGATCTTGGAAGATCATGGATGGAATTTGCGGACTGACCGCAAGCCCGCGCCGTTACTGTGTTTTCCAGTTTTTGGCAGGGAACGTTGCTACGGGTGAAGGGGAACGTTGCTACGGAGATTGGGGAACGTTGCTACGGGCCTCGGCCTCCCGATTTCCCACTTTCCTTCTGCATACTCGTTCACCTTCCAGCCCACGGCATCAAGCTCGGCCAGGGCCTTGCGAGCCTTCTGCCGGCGCTTCTTCATGGCCTCGGCGTTCGCTTCGTCCGGCCAGACGTAACCGCAAAGCGTATCGAGTTCTGCGCGCCCGGCTTTGCCAGGGTCGATCCAGCCGCACAGCCGTTGATGAATCAGGCGAGCCGGGTCGGTTTGGAGCGCCCGCACCTCGGCCATCTCGATGCGGGTGTAGGGGCGCCGCCCAAGAATCGCCTCCGCAATCTGGGGATTCAGCGCAACGAATAGCCGCCCGTCTTCGTCGTCGAAGGCATAGCTCATCAGGTGAAAGGACCTTTGCCGGCTTCCTTTTGTGACTACCACCGTCACGTTCGCCATGCGGAGCAAGCACGCCTTGATCGCCCTGATGTTGTCGCCGCCATCGGTCAAGCCGATTTCGGCCAGTAGGCTTGTCATGCTCTCGCGTACGACAAGCGCATCCTGCCCAACCGCGTCGAACTTCGGCTCCAGGAATAGACGGAGTTGCCTCGGCAAATCCGCTGTTGGCTGTGGCGTCAGGATGATGCCCTTCGGCCCTCCAAGAGCCACAAGGCCTTGCAGCAATCGCATATCGTCAGCGCCAAGAGGCTCAAAGCCGACGAATCGCGCTTGTTCATTCTCGGCATAGTGATACGTCACATCGAGCTTGAACTTCTTTCGTTCGCCGCGCTTGAGACTGCGGAACAAACCGGGAACCAAACAGTGCATTGGGTCGTGCCTGGCATGGGTGAGGTCAAAAGCCATCGCCTCGCCTCCGACCATCACGTCCCTTTTCCTCATTTCTGCGGGCCTCATACAGCTCCACCGGCAACAGCACGCCGCCAGCGTGCCGCATGTACCAGCGATCAAGCGGCGTGGCGTCGTAGTTCTGCTTGCTGACGCCGAAGCGCACGAAGTAGCCACGCCGCTCATCGCCGATGGGCTGCCGGTCATGAGCGCGGTCGCTGAGGCGCTTCGCCTCGTCCTCAGTCATGCGCGCGACGTAACCGCACCACCTGGCGTTATCGATCAGCGCGGACGCACCACGTGCGGCCTGTTGCTGGTCGGTCTGCCCTTCGCGAGCACTTCCCTTGCTGACGTGATGCAGGTAGAGCACGGATGCGCCCGTGGCAGCCGCGACCTGCTCCAGCACAGCCACGAGGCGGGCCATATCGCCGTTGCTGTTCTCATCGAGGGCGTGGATGCGGCTCAGGGTATCCAGTACGATCAGCCTCGCTCCGGCGCTGTATTCGATGACGCGGCGCAACTGAACCTTTTCCATGATGTTCAGGCGCTTGCCCATGATCGGCTGAAGCGCAAGGTTCTCCGCTATGGCTTCGCGGGCTGCATGCCCGAGGTGCTGGCCGATGGCGTGAATGCGCCGTACAAGCGCGGGCGGCGGGTCTTCCCCGGCCAGATAGACCACGCGCCCGGTGTGTGCGGGGGCCAGGCCCACGAGGTCGCCGCCGGCAACGCTGCATGCAATGCTCATGGCCGCTTCCAGCGCCCAGAAGCTCTTGCCTGTGGCCCCCGGGGCGACCAGCGCGCCCACAGTGCCCGCAAGGAAGCCGGGCCATATGAAGTCAAGCACCGGCGGTTCTTGCTCGAAGGCCGCCAGTACATCAATCGCCATGACGCTGTTCCCCGCTCAGTACAGGGACTCGTCGCTCAACACCTCGGCGATCTGCGAAGTTCGGAAGTAGACCCGCCGGCCGATCTTCAAGCGGGACTTGTTGATCCGCCCCGCCCACTCGCTCGGTGCGCGCAGGCTGATCCGTAATCCATCCGGCGATCGATCCAGGACAGAGGCGAGCTGTGCCATGCTCAGCAGCGGGCCGAAGCGTTGCAGCAGCGTGTCTTCCATCGTCATTGCGTAAACCTCCGTTATCAACTGAATTGCAACGAAGGTTACGCAGCGCCAGGCTTGCTTGGAGCCTATTTGTTGTCGATAATGGTTGACATGGAAAGCGAAGAAGACGCGCAGAAACGCCTTGGCCCTTACTACATTTCCATCTGGGAAGGATGTGCGCCTGGCGTTTCTCAGGCTATCAAAGACTTTCGCGAACGCTGGAAGCCATACTCCATATCCTCAAGACGCTACCCCATCTGGCGACTGATCCACGAAGTGGTCGACCCCGCCGTGAGCGCGTACTTGGCAACTCTACCGGCACGCTATTCTGGTTACGTCCCCGGCGCGGGAACAGGAATCGGCTTCAGCGCAATTATTCGACTGGTTGGGTTTGATGCGATGGTTCGTGTGCAACGGCAGTTGCTACGCCAGTTCATCAAGACGGAAGACACGCAAACAGCCAGAGATCAACGCTTTGTTGCCTCGTTCGAATCATTAATCGACTTGGTTAGTGACTGTGGCCGAAAGCGTCCAAAGACCTCAACTGCCGTCAGGGGCGTCAGTCTCAATGCAGAACGCAAACATGGCTTTTGCGATCTCTGCGGAAATCTTTCGGAGTTTTCAGCCTTCATGGCCATAGTCGCCGAGGAGAAGGTCAATGATGTGGAGCTTGAAAACCGCAAGAAGCTTGAACTCAGCCATCAGTATTGCAACAGGCATCGCCCCAAACTTCCGAATGGCGAATGGAACCCTGTATACAGACAAGCGAAGCGGTCGCTCAGCCAGTTTGAAGTCGAAGTAGCGAGGCTCAGCCGCCAATGCGCCAGGCCGTCCTCACCACAGGCAGCGGCGTCGGGCGATCCACTGGTAGATAGCTATTACTACCGCTATTTGCTGCACAAGGGAGTGCAGCCGGCAGACAAAGCCGCGCTGCGCAATCTGGCCCGATTGATGGTGGACAATAAGCTGTCGGACACCAAGAAAAAAATGCTGGTTCTTCTACATTCCGGGTTCAATCAATCAGTGATCGCAAGCAAGTTGCAAGGCCATAGACAAAAATCCCTGACTCGCCAAGCGGTATCTAAAGCACTGACATCGATTTCCGAAATATTCGACCTGAGGAAACCCAATAGGCACTTCGTTTTTTGACGCCCATCTTGTCAACCATAATCGCCAACAATTGGACCGAATCAACCTGCTTCGCCAGGCACCATCAGGCACATGTTCGCAAGTGACTGAAAGAGGCCAGGAGATGCAAGCAACGACAAGCAAGACGCTTATCAACCGCAAGAAGCTACTGGCGATGATCCCGCTGTCTGAGCGCACGATTTTCAACATGGAGCAGCGTGGGGAATTCCCGCGCCGGATCGCACTCACCAGCCGAAACGTCGCCTGGGACTTGGCAGAGGTCGAGGAATGGATCGAGGCGCGCAAGGCATCGGGCACTCAGGCCATGCGTCCCGGCTTCACCCCGTCGGTCGCAGCAGCCACTTTTTAGCGGCTAAAACGCAGCGCCCCTCAAGTGTCAATGAAACCCGGGGCCATGCCTCGATGTTCGGGCAGGCGAGCGAACTGTCATCTTCTGGCTTACGCCTTCGGCCGCTTCAGTGTCCATTCGTCGATCATGTCCGCCCAGTCTTGCAACATCGCCGTCCGCTGCTCGCGGTACTCGGCCTTGTTGTAGACGGCCCTGACGCCTCGCTGCTCGTGCGCCAGGCACTTCTCAATCCAGTCCGTGTTGTAGCCGGCCTCATGCAGCAACGTGCTGGCTGTGCGCCGCAAGTCATGTGGCCCGAACTTGGCGAGTGACTTCCCTTCCTTCTGCGCCAGCCGATACGTCAGCGTCAGCACCTGGTTGAGCGTGGCGCTGCTCATGGGCAAGTCCGAGTCGTACCGCGACGGCAACACGTAGTCCGATCCGCCGGCAAAGGTCTTGAGGGCAATGAAGATGTCCAGCGCCTGCCGGGACAGGAAAACCAGGTGCGGATTGCGTCGCTTCATCCGCTCCTTCGGGATGGTCCAAAGCGCCTCGCTGAAGTTGATCTCGCTCCAGGTCGCGTTGGTCAGCTCGCTCTTGCGCACCATCGTCAGCAGCAACAACTTGGCGGCAGCCCGAATGGATGGCGTTGTGCCGATGCGCTCCATGTACTGGTACATCAGACCGATCTCGTCGGGCGTCAGCGCACGGTCGCGCGGCTCGAACTTGGCGATAGTCGTCGGCCGCACCAGCTCTGCCGGGTTCTCAACCTTCTGGCCGCGCTCGATGGCCCAGCGAAAGACCTGCAACACCACCTCGCGAGCATGCACTGCGGTCGCCGGTGCACCGCGCTCCACGATGGCATCGGTCAGCGCCCGCAAGTCCTCGTGGGTGATCTCCACCAGCTTCTGGTTGCTGAATTTCGGCTTCAGCTCGCGCTCGTAGACTGAACGGCGCATGTCGCGGGTGGAGTCGGCCATCTGGTAGCCGCGCAGCCACTTTTCCGCCCATGCCCCGAACGTCTCCGCATCCTTGATGCGAGCCTTGTCCCGCGCCTTCTCTTTGGCCGGCGACTTCCCAGCCGCGATCATCTTCTTGGCCTCGCCCAACCGCTCGCGGGCTTCCGCAAGGGTGATGCCGCCGACGCCATAGCGGCCGAAGGTGATGGTCTCCTGCCGGCCGTGGATCGAGTAGTTGTAGCGGAACGAGATCGCCCCGGCGGGCGTGACGGCCACATAGAGGCCGTCACGGTCGTTTTCCTTGTAGAGCTTGTCCCTCGGCTTGAGGTTGCGCAGCTTGGTATCGGTCAGCATGGTTTTCGCCCTGATTCGGCTCCAATACCATGATTCGCAGCCCATCCTATCATGGCGTAAAAACACAATAAAATCATTGTGTTACGCCATATCAATACCATGAACACCCGGAAGGGACTGCATGGTATTGGCGGCATCTCATGGCATTGAAGCGTTCAATGCCATTCATCATGCCATGAAAAAACGGTGCTTGGCGATGCCAAATATTGCCTGAAGATGCCGAACCAAATCATAAAAAAGCCCGCAGTGACGCGGGCTTAGGTGTGTTTTCATGCTACTCGGTGCCAGCCGATGCCAGACACCGAATCACTCCCACTCGATGGTTGCTGGTGGCTTGGTGCTCACGTCATAGGTGACGCGGTTGATGCCGCGCACTTCGTTGATGATGCGGCCGGAGACCTTCTTGAGCAGGCCGTAGGGCAGCTCGGCCCAGTCGGCAGTCATGAAGTCGCTGGTGACCACGGCGCGCAGGGCCACGACGTAGTCGTAGGTGCGGCCGTCGCCCATCACGCCCACGCTCTTGACGGGCAGGAACACGGTGAAGGCCTGGCTGGTCAGGTCGTACCAGCTCTTGCCGGTCTTTTCGTCGATCCAGTTGTTCAGCTCTTCGATGAAGATGGCATCTGCGCGACGCAGCAGGTCGGCATATTCCTTCTTCACCTCACCCAGAATGCGCACGCCCAGGCCGGGACCGGGGAAGGGGTGGCGGTAGACCATGCCGCGGGGCAGGCCCAGGGCCACGCCCAGTTCGCGCACTTCGTCCTTGAACAGGTCGCGCAGGGGCTCCAGCAGCTTCAGGCCCAGTTGCTCGGGCAGGCCGCCGACGTTGTGGTGGCTCTTGATGGTGACGGCCTTCTTGCTCTTGGCGCCGCCGGACTCGATCACGTCGGGGTAGATGGTGCCCTGGGCCAGGAAGGTTGCACCCTTGGAGCCGGCGTTGGCTGCCTTGAGCTTTTCGGCTTCGGCCTTGAATACGTCCACGAACAGGCGACCGATGATCTTGCGCTTTTGCTCGGGCTCGGACACGCCGGCCAGCTCGCCCAGGAACAGAGCGGAGGCATCGACGCGCACGACCTTGGCGTGCAGCTTGCCTTCGAACATGTCCATGACCATATCGCCTTCGTTCAGGCGCAGCAGGCCGTGATCGACGAACACGCAGGTCAGCTGGTCGCCGATGGCGCGGTGGATCAGGGCTGCAGCCACGGACGAATCCACGCCGCCGGATAGGCCCAGGATCACTTCTTCATCGCCCACCTGCTCGCGGATCTTGGCCACGGCTTCTTCGATGTAGTCGCCCATGATCCAGTCAGCTTGCGTGCCGCAGATGTCGAGCACAAAGCGGTTGAGCAGTGCCTGGCCCTGCACGGTATGCGTGACTTCGGGGTGGAACTGCACGGCGTAGTAGCGACGTGCTTCGTCGGCCATGCCGGCGATGGGGCAGGACGGCGTGGAGGCCATGACCTTGAAGCCTGGAGGCAGTTCGGTGACCTTGTCGCCGTGGCTCATCCAGACCTTGAGCATGCCGTGGCCTTCGGCCGTGGCGAAGTCTTCGATGCCTTCCAGCAGCTTGGTGTGGCCATGGGCGCGCACTTCGGCGTAACCGAATTCACGGGTGTTGGAGCCTTCGACCTTGCCGCCCAGCTGGGTGGCCATGGTCTGCATGCCGTAGCAAATGCCCAGCACGGGCAGGTTCAGCTCGAACACGGCGTCGGGAGCGCGGTCGTCCACTTCGTAGACGGAGGCATGGCTGCCGGACAGGATGATGCCCTTGAGCTTGCCGTCGGCGGCAAACTCGCGCACCCAGTCGCTGCTCACATCGCAGGGGTGAACTTCGCAGTAGACATTGGCTTCGCGCACGCGGCGAGCAATCAGCTGCGTGACCTGGGAGCCGAAGTCCAGAATAAGAATCTTGTCGTGTTGCATGGTGATCAAGGGCAAGAGGGTGGCAAAAAGGGATTAGAAATCTTCGGGAGCCCAGACGGTGACGCCGCTTTTGCGGGCGGCCGCGATCTGGGCTGCATCGAATGTGGCCAGTGGCAGGCGCAGCGACTGCGCCAGCCACAGGTATGCGGCATCGTAGGTGGGCAGGCCGGTGTCCAGTGCCACATCCAGCACGGCCTTGTGCTGTGCAGGAGCCAGGTCGTGCAGCTCCACGCGGTGGCGAATGGCTTCCAGCACGCCCCACAGGCCTTCGACCGAAGTCTGTGGAATACGGCCATTATTCACGCCCGATGCAATCAGGTTGCCGCATTCCCACTGCCAGAGGTTGGGGGCTTGTGGGTCCACTTCATCGCGGCGGATACGGGTGTAGAGGCGTCTGGTGTGCTCGCTGGCGTCGTCAGGCAGCAACCAGGCGGCGGTGACGGATGCATCGAGCACAAAAGCGGTGGCGCTCATGCCTGGCTCCGTCCTGTGTGGCGCAAACCGGTGATGCTGTTCGCTGCCGGGTTTGTGGCTGCTTGAGCTTTCACTGTCTGCTGCAGGGCCGAGATCTGCTCCAGCTCGCGGGCAATCTGTTCATCGGTGATAACGGGCTTGCGGCGCATGGGCAGCATGCGCACGACTTCTTTGCCATGGCGCGTGATGCGAACTTCTTCGCCTTGCTCGACCATTTCGACCAGGGCGGAAAAGCGGCTTTTGGCTTCGTAGATACCGATAGATTGCATGATGGAAAACAAAAAATCTGGCTAGAACCAGTAGTTCAGGCCAGATTTTAGCATTCTGACCAGGTTTTTCAATCTGGTCAGATTTCAAGGGGCTTGCTTAGTCAGCGCGGTAGTTGGGCGCTTCCTTGGTGATCTGCACGTCATGCACGTGAGATTCGCGGATGCCGGCTGCGGTGATTTCCACAAACTCGGCCTTTTCATTCATCTCGGAGATCGTGGCGCAACCGCAGTAGCCCATGGAGGCGCGCACGCCGCCAGCCATCTGATAGACGATGGAGACCATGGAGCCCTTGTAGGGGACGCGGCCTTCGATGCCTTCGGGAACCAGCTTGTCGGCATTGGGGTTGCCGGTGGAGGATTCCTGGAAGTAGCGGTCGGCCGAGCCTTGCTGCATGGCACCGATGGAGCCCATGCCGCGGTAGCTCTTGTACGAGCGGCCCTGGTACAGAATCACTTCGCCAGGAGCTTCTTCGGTGCCCGCAAACATGCCGCCCATCATGATGGTGGAGGCGCCAGCGGCCAGGGCCTTGGAGATGTCGCCGGAGAAGCGGATGCCGCCGTCACCGATCAGGGGCACGCCGGTGCCCTTCAGGGCGTCGGCCACATTGGAGATGGCCATGATCTGGGGCACGCCCACACCGGCCACGATACGGGTGGTGCAGATGGAGCCAGGGCCGATACCGACCTTGACCGCGTCGGCACCGGCTTCCACCAGAGCCAGGGCGGCTGCGCCGGTGGCAATATTGCCGCCGATGACGTCCACCTGGGGGTAGTTCTGCTTGACCCAGCGAACGCGATCGATCACGCCCTTGGAGTGGCCGTGAGCCGTGTCCACCACGATCGCGTCCACACCGGCCTTGACCAGCAGTTCCACGCGCTCTTCGGTGCCAGCGCCCACGCCGACAGCGGCAGCCACGCGAAGGCGGCCCGATGCGTCACGCGCGGCATTGGGGAAGGTGGTTTGCTTGTTGATGTCCTTGACAGTGATCAGACCCTTGAGTTCAAAGGCGTCGTTCACCACCAGGATTCGTTCGAGCTTGTGCTTGTTCAGCAGTGCCTTGGCTTCGGCGGGGCTGGTGCCGTCTTTTTCATTGACGGTGATCAGCTTTTCGCGGGGCGTCATGATCTGGCTGACCTTAACGTCGTAGCGAGTCTCGAAGCGCAGATCGCGGCTGGTCACGATGCCGACCACCTTGCCGCCGTCGCACACGGGAAAACCCGAAATGCCGCGTTCTTCCGACAGCTGCAGCACTTGCAGCACGGTGTGCTCGGGGGTGATGACCACAGGGTCGTGCACCACACCGGATTCGTGGCGCTTGACCTTGGACACTTCAGCGGCTTGTTGCTCGGCTGTCATGTTCTTGTGGATCACGCCGATACCGCCTTCTTGCGCAATGGCGATGGCCAGACGCGCTTCTGTCACCGTGTCCATGGCGGCAGACACCAGGGGCAGGTTCAGGCGGATATTGCGAGTGAATTGGGTGGCGAGGGAAACGTCCTTGGGCAGGACTTCGGAGTAGGCGGGAACGAGCAGGACGTCGTCAAAGGTCAGTGCTTTTCCGAGAAGGCGCATGTGATGGCTCCAAAAGAAAGATTGTACCTGTGACTTGCCGCACAATGTGGGCTCGTGACCCAGAATCCCCAACGCCAGTCCAAGACTTATTGACTCCATGCACGCCATCAAGTTCGCTTTGTTTGCAGCCATTGCCTGCTGCACGGTCCCCGCAATTGCCCAGTGGCAATGGATTGATGGTCAGGGGCGCAAAGTGTTCAGCGACAGGGCTCCGCCGGCCGATATCCCTGCCAAGAATATTTTGCGCAGCCCCGGCGGAGCCAGGCCCGCAGCACCTTCGGCGGTGCCGGAGGTCGGCGCGGCCAAGCCCGTGGCGGACGCCGGTGTGGACAAGGGGCTGGAAGAGCAAAAGCGCAAGATGCAGGAGCAGGAAGCAGCCAAGACCCAGGCTGACAGACTGCAAAAGGAAAGGCAGCGCCAGGACAACTGCAATCGTGCCAGGCAGGCCAAGACAACCCTGGCGTCGGGCCGCTTGCTCTCCCATGTGAATGCCAAGGGCGAGCGTGGCTTCATGGATGAGACCGCGCGCGATGCCGAGATCAAGCGCGCCGATGCCGTGATCGCTTCCGATTGCGGGCCCATGGCCGAGCCAGCGCAGTAGTCGCCGGAGTCTTCGCCGGGATCTCGATAAAAAAGCGCCTTCTGAAGGCGCTTTTTTGAGTCCTGTTGGCTAGTAACCCGCCTTGGCTCCGTCTCTCTGACGCTTGAAAAGTCCGGCGCTGCGCGCACCCTGGCGGGCAAAGCGTTCGCGTCGGGCAACCTTGGGGTCTACGGTCAGCGGGCGATAGACTTCCAGACGATCGCCATGTTTGAGAACCTGGCCCGGATTCGCGACCTTGCCCCAGATACCGACCATGCCGGCCAAGGGTTCGGGTACTTGAAGGTCCGGCAATGCTGTTGAAGCGGTCACGGCGTCCAGCGCCTGCTGGACGGTGCTGCCTGCGGGAAGCTGCAACAAGGCTTCCTTTACGGTACCGGGGCAGGGCGAGATGCAGACCGTGATGTCGATCACCTCCGGCAGGGCATCAGCCATAGATTTGCTCGGCTCGCTTGATGAAGGCGTCAACCATGGAGCCTGCGATGCGGTCGAAGACCGGGCCGATGATGGCGGCTACGGCACCGTTCTCGAAGCCGTAGTCCAGTTGCAGCTCGACCTTGCAGGCGCGCTGCGTGCCGTCGCCTACAGGATGAAAGCGCCAGTGGCCTTCAAGACGCGAGAAAGGTCCCTTGACCAGACGCATGCTGACCTGCTTGCCGCCGTCATCCATGCTACTGTTCGTGTTGCGCGTCACGAAAGACTTGCGCAGTCCGCTGAACGCAATACCCACCTCGGCTGTCATGCCTGTGTCGTCCTGCTCCAGAATCTTGGCATGATCGCACCAGGGCAGAAAGTCGGCATAGTGGGCCACGTCCGTCACGAGGGCAAACATTTCTTCGGGGCTGTACCAGATGAGGACGGACTTGTTGACGTTTTTCATGAACAAAGAGCAATCAGCAGGGCGCAAGAGCAGGGAATTGGCCTAGGCCAATGCACCCAGAGGCGCGATGCGAAACTAAAATCATCGCTCAGAGGCGAGACGGCAATCCAGTATTGTAGGGAGAGCTTTCATCTCCGGTCCGCCTGCAACTAATATTCCATGGCCAAGAAACCAGAAACATCGTCGCGCATTGCCGACAATAAAAAAGCAGCTTTCAACTATTTCTTCGAGGAGCGCCACGAAGCCGGCATGGTGCTGCACGGCTGGGAGGTCAAGGCCCTGCGCAGCGGCAAGGTGCAGCTCACCGATGGCTATGTGCTGATCAAGGACGGCGAGCTGTTCCTGCTGGGCTGCCAGATCAACCCGCTCAAGACCGCTTCCACCCACGTCAATCCCGACTCGGCACGTATCAAGAAGCTGCTCTTGAAAAAGGACGAGATCAAGCGCTTGGTCGGCAAGGTCGAGCAAAAGGGCTATACCCTGGTGCCTATCAATCTGCACTGGAAGAACGGTTACGTGAAATGCGAGATCGCCCTGGCCAAGGGCAAGGCCGAGCATGACAAGCGCGACGTGATCAAGGACCGCGAAGGCAAGCGCGAGGTGGAGCGCGCCATGAAAAACCGCAACCGTTGACTTGCCGCGCCTGGATCGATCTTCCGCACTGACACAGTTCTGACATCAAGGCTCGCTATGTTGGGCCTTGCTTTACTGACATATCGCAGCAAGGAGTTTGGTCATGGGCACTTGGTCGCACGGCAATTTCGATAACGACACCGCATTGGACTGGCTGGCGGATATCACGGGCCAGCTCATCGATGAAATTGCCGAGGCTCTGGACTCGCCCGAGGCCTTGCAGGCAGGCGAGTCTGAGTCCGATCTGGTTCCCTGCCGTATCGAGCTGCTGTGCGCCATGGCCGAGGGCGGCATGCATCCGCTGTGGCCGGATCTGCAGACGCTGGAGCAATGGAAAGCCACTTATCTGCAGGCCTGGGACCAGAGCATCGACGAGCTGGAGCCCGAAGAGGGCTACAAGCAGGACCGTCGCATCGCGATCATCGAGACTTTCGATCGCATGATCGCGCTGGCTGCAGCAGAAGAGGAAGAGGGCGCGGACGAAGACTGGGGCGAAGAGTAAGCCCCTCAGTCACCCAAGACGCCTGCCCGGGCTTGCCGCGTCGCGGCTGCCTCAAGGGTTTTCGCCGTAGCGGGTCTTGAAATCGAACTCCAGGCGTTCGCAGTCCTGAGGGGTTTTGAACTCCTGGGTCTTGCGCTCGGCCTCGGGCTTGGCCGTTTGTTTCCAGCAGATCTTGATGGTTTCTGCCTCCGTCCAGCGCTGCTTGCTGAGCGGATCGTCCATGAACTGGCCGATGAGCATGAGTGCGCCAAAGATGATCACGGGCAGGGCGATGAGCCAGACGACCAGGCGGTTTTTGGCGGGGGCAGCGGGCTTGGAGGTCTCGGTTTGGGGTGTATCGCTCATAGTGGTTGCCGATTATCCGCAAGCCGATGATGAAGACATTAATGCAACGCATGAAAATTCATGATCGCTGTTATCGGCACAAGGCCGCGCGGGTATGTAGCCGCAAACCTATAATGTTCGGCTGATTTGCCTGTCTGCGCAGCTCCTGAAAAAGCAGCGCCGGGCCGTACTGATCGCAGGCGTCATGCAGGCGTCTTCATACCAAACACCATGAGTACACCCACTTTTTCCGTTGCGGACATCCGCAAGACGTTCCTGGATTTCTACGCTTCCAAGGGCCACACGGTTGTCGCGTCCAGCTCGCTGGTTCCCGGCAACGATCCGACGCTGATGTTCACCAACTCCGGCATGGTGCAGTTCAAGGACGTGTTCCTGGGCACGGACAAGCGCCCCTACAACCGCGCAACTTCGGTGCAGGCCTGCCTGCGCGCCGGCGGCAAGCACAACGACCTGGAAAACGTGGGCTACACCGCGCGCCACCACACGTTCTTCGAAATGCTGGGCAACTGGTCCTTCGGCGACTACTTCAAGAAGGAGTCCATCGAGTGGGGCTGGGAGCTGCTGACCAAGGTCTTCGGTCTGCCTGCCGAGAAGCTGCTGGCCACGGTCTATCACGAAGACGACGAGGCCTATGACATCTGGAAGAACGTCATCGGCCTGCCTGCCGAGCGCATCATCCGCATCGGCGACAACAAGGGCGGCAAGTACAAGAGCGACAACTTCTGGATGATGGCCGACACCGGCCCCTGCGGTCCCTGCTCGGAAATCTTCTACGACCACGGCGAGCACATTGCCGGTGGCCCTCCCGGCAGCCCGGAAGAAGACGGCGACCGCTTCATCGAGATCTGGAACCATGTGTTCATGCAGTTCGACATGAAGGAAGATGGCTCCGTGGTGAAGCTGCCCGCACCTTGCGTGGACACCGGCATGGGCCTGGAGCGCCTGGCGGCCATCCTGCAGCATGTGCACAGCAACTACGAGATTGACCTGTTCCAGGCATTGATCAAGGCTGCCGGCCGCGAAACCCGCACCGAAGATCTGAGCACTCCTTCGCTGAAGGTGATTGCCGACCATATCCGCGCCACCTCCTTCCTGGTGTCCGACGGCGTGATCCCTTCCAACGAAGGTCGCGGCTATGTGCAGCGCCGCATCATCCGCCGCGCCATCCGTCACGGCTACAAGCTAGGCCAGAAGACTCCCTTCTTCCACAAGCTGGTGGCCGACCTGGTGGTGCAGATGGGCGATGCCTATCCCAAGCTTAAGGAGCAGGAAGCACATATCACCAGCGTGCTCAAGGCCGAGGAAGAGCGTTTCTTCGAGACCCTGGCCAACGGCATGGAAATCCTGGACAGCGCTCTGGCCGGCGACGTCAAGGTGCTGCCCGGCGATGTGGCCTTCAAGCTGCATGACACCTACGGCTTCCCGCTGGACCTGTCCAACGATGTGGCGCGCGAGCGTGGCGTGACGGTGGACGAGGCAGGCTTCAACGCCGCCATGCAGCACCAGAAGGAAACGGCGCGCGCAGCCGGCAAGTTCAAGATGGACCGCGCGCTGGAATACACGGGGGACGCCAATGTGTTCACCGGCTACGACAAGCTGGCCGAGGCTGCCAGGATCGTCGCGCTGTACGCCGATGGCGTGAGCGTGAACGAGCTCCAGGCCGGCCAAAACGGTGTCGTGGTGCTGGACACGACCCCCTTCTACGCCGAATCCGGCGGCCAGGTCGGCGACCAGGGCGTGATTGCCGCAGGCGGCAACCGCTTTGTCGTGGAAGACACGCTCAAGATCAAGGCCGATGTATTCGGTCACCACGGCGTGCTGGAAGTCGGCAGCCTGAAGTTGGGCGATGCCGTTGAAGCACAGGTGGATACCGCCGTGCGCGCAGCGACCATGCGCAACCACTCGGTCACACACATCATGCACAAGGCCTTGCGCGAAGTGCTGGGCGGCCATGTGCAGCAAAAGGGCTCGCTGGTCAATGCCGAGCGCACCCGCTTCGACTTTGCGCACAACGCCCCGGTGACGGCCGAGCAGATCCGCGAGATCGAAGCCCGCGTGAATGCCGAGGTGCTGGCCAACACCGCCACCGATGCCCGCGTGATGGATATCGAAAGCGCCCAGAAGACCGGCGCCATGATGCTGTTCGGCGAGAAGTACGGTGAAACCGTGCGCGTGCTGGATATCGGCTCCAGCCGCGAGCTTTGCGGCGGCACTCACGTCAGCCGTACCGGCGACATCGGCTTGTTCAAGGTGGTGGGCGAATCCGGCGTGGCCGCTGGCGTGCGCCGTATCGAAGGCATTACCGGCGAGAACGCGCTGGCCTATCTGCAGTCGCTGGAGTCCACCGTGGACCAGGCTGCAGCCGCTTTCAAGGCCCCTGCAGCCGAGCTGACCAACCGCATCGGCGGTGCACTGGATCAGATCAAGGCACTGGAAAAGGAAATCGCTGCGCTCAAGGGCAAGCTGGCTTCCAGCCAGGGCGACGAGCTGGCCACGCAGGCCGCCGACGTCAATGGCGTCAAGGTGCTGGCAGCCAAGCTCGAAGGCGCCGATGCCAAGACCTTGCGCGACACCATGGACAAGCTCAAGGACAAGCTGGGCGCGGCCGTGATCGTGCTGGCTGCCGTGGACGGCGACAAGGTGCAGCTGGCTGCAGGCGTGACCAAAGCTGAAACTGCCAAGGTCAAGGCCGGCGAGCTGGTGAACTTTGTGGCCCAGCAAGTGGGCGGCAAGGGCGGTGGCAAGCCCGATATGGCCATGGCCGGCGGCACCGATGCCGCAGCCGTGCCCGCAGCGCTGGCCAGCGTGCAAGCCTGGGTGGCCGAGCGCCTCTGAGCCGAGCGCCTGTAAGGCGAGCGTCAAAAGGCAGCTTAGGCTGCCTTGACTCAAAACAAAACGCTCCTCAATGAGGAGCGTTTTTTATGGCTTGGAGCGAAACCCTTGCAACTGGCGGTGATCAAGATCCGAGATGCCGAGCAAGAGCCGCCTCGCGGCGAAGGCATCGTCCCCCTTCCATAGTGCGAAGCGCGTAGAGAAAGGGGGCGCCCGGCTAGGGGAAGGCGCAGAGCGCCTCAGGGGGTATTACTTTTTCCTGAACACCAGGTCCCAGACGCCATGACCGAGGCGAATGCCGCGGTTTTCGAATTTGGTCAGCGGACGGTAGTCGGGCTTTTCGGCGTAGTTCTCGGCCGTGTTCTGCAGCATGGGTTCTGCGTTCAGCACTTCCAGGATCTGCACCGCATAGGGTTCCCAGTCGGTGGCGCAGTGGATGTAGCCGCCGGGCTTGATGCGAGCAGCCAGCTTGGCGATCAGTGGGCTCTGGATCAGGCGGCGCTTGTTGTGCTTTTTCTTGTGCCAGGGGTCGGGGAAGAAGATGTGCACGCCGTCGATCGAGGCTTCGGGCAGCATGTTGTCGATGACTTCCACGGCATCGTGCTGGAGGATGCGGATGTTCTCGATCTCCTGCTCGCCAATGCGCTTGAGCAGCGCGCCCACGCCGGGCTCGTGCACTTCGCAGCACAGGAAATTATCGTCGGGGCGCACGCGGGCGATATGGGCGGTGGCTTCACCCATGCCGAAGCCGATCTCCAGAATCAGCTTGCCGTCGCGGCCATAGGCGGCAGCGGCGTTCAGAGGAGCCTTCTGGTATTGCAGCAGGAAGCGCGGACCCAGTTCTTCAAAAGCCTTGGCCTGGCCCGTGGTGGTGCGGCCGGCGCGGCGTACATAGCTTTTGATGGTCTTGGGATAGGCCACGCCTTCGGGCGCCTGGCCTTGGGATGCTGCGGGTGCGTCAGCGGCTGGCACGTTTTCGGCCATATCGGTGGTAGGTGTTGGATTTGAAGAAGTCACGGGGCGATATTGTAGGTTTGGCGCCAGCACCGGACCCAGAAGTCCAGCGCCAAAGGCAAGGCGCTTGCGGGGCTTTCGCTGCTGGAGGATGCGGCTGCGGGCGCTTGTGGCAGGCCGAGCTGCTGCGCCGCGCCAGAAAGCACGGTCAGCGGCTGGCTGACATCCACGGCGGGTGCGCCATGCTGTTTGGAGAGCTTTTCTCCGTTTTCCATGCAGACCAGCGGCGTGTGCAGATAGCGCGGCTGGGTCAGACCCAGGGCGTGTTGCAGCGCGATCTGGCGAGGGGTGTTGTCGGCTAGGTCTTCGCCGCGCACCACATCGGTGATGCCTTGCTCGGCATCGTCGACGACCACGGCCAGCTGGTAGGCCCAGAGCCCGTCCGCTCGGCGCAGCACAAAGTCGCCCACGCTGGCGAGCAGGTTTTGCTGCTGGGCGCCCAGACGTTGGTCCTGCCAGTGCAGCACGGGGCGCTTGCTTTCCAGGCAAGAGTGCCCGATTGCTATGCTTTGCGTAGCTGCTTGCGCTTGTTGGTAGGGTGTTTCGGGTTGATTCTTTTGTAAGTCATGTACCTGCTGCTCCAGCGCAAAGCGCCAGGCTCTGGCAGATTTGCCTTGCAGGCCATGACGGCAGGTGCCGGGGTAGGGCCGCTCCACATGGCGCTCGTGAGTCAGTCCCTGTGCCAGCCAGGCGGCTTCGATGTCCTTGCGCGTGCAGCCGCAGGGGTAGGCCATTTTTTGCGCCTGCAGCTGTTGCAGCGCTTTTTCATAGAGTGCATGGCGCTGCGACTGCCAGACCACGGGGGCATCGGAGTGGAGGCCGCAGGCGGCCAGTTGGCGCAGGATTTCTTGGTCGGCACCAACCTGGCAGCGTGGCGGATCGATGTCTTCGATGCGAATCAGCCAGCGTCCGTGGTGGGCGCGTGCATCCAGCCAGCTGGCCAGTGCCGCGACCAGAGAGCCGGCATGCAGCGGCCCGGTGGGAGAGGGCGCAAAGCGCCCGATATATGGCCCCGTGCAGGGAGCGCTGGAGGAGGAACGGGAGAGGGCCGCAGTCATGAGGGACGCCATCTTACGCCCCTTGACTGCGCGCAGTTGGCTCAGGCCAGGGCCAGCCCCATTTCCAGACCCGAGACAAAAGCGTCTTCCACCCGCATGCCTATGCACCAGTCCCCGCACAGGCTCAGGCCGACCGAGGGGTCGTGGCTGAACGGCCTGCCCAGGGGCGCCAGCGTCTGGGCATGCTGCCAGAGGTAGACGCTGGCATGGCGCGGCGCAACGCGGATGCCCGTGATCTCGCCGAAGGCCTTTTGCAGCTTGGCAAGCACGCGCGTGGCGTCGTCGTGGCGGTGCTCGTTGGACCACAGCGGGTTGGCATGAATCGTCCAGCGCTCGGTCTGGGCGCGGCCGGGTTTGGAGGACTCGCGGGCTACCCAGGCAACGCGCTCATGCGTGCTGCGTGCGGCATTCCACTGCGGGCCCAGTGTGGTCAGTCCAGCCTGCGCGGCCATGGGGTAGGACAGCGTCATGGCCCAGCAGGGGGCCATTTCCACAGGGGCCAGGGTCCTGGCCAGGGCCGCCCCCTGCGGTGCGGTCTGCAGCAGCTGCGCGGCCACGGGCGCTGGCACGGCCAGCACCACGGCATCGAAGTCGGCAGCAATCTGCGGGCCGTGGTCTTCGGTATCCAGCATCAGGGACCATTGGTGGCGGCTGTGGTTGCTGCCGCTGGCAATGTGGTGGCTCATGGCGCGCAGGGACTGGCCCAGATGCAGGCGTCCGGCATCCCATAGCGGCGCTGCCCAGGCCAGTGGCAGCGATTGCATATCGGGCATGCCGACCCAGTGGGTCTCGCGCACCGGCGTGTGCTTGTCGACTCTGCGGCCCTGGGCGTTGCGGGTCTGCACGCTGTTCAGGCTCCAGGCGCGCAGATTGCCGGGCGTGGTGTCCAGCACTTGCTGAAAGCGCGGGTCGCGTACGGTGAAGAACTGGGCCCCGATGTCAAAGCTGCCGTAGGGGCCGCTGACCGAGCGCATGCGTCCGCCGGCCTGGGTCAGGCGCTCATAGACATGGACGTCGTGCCCGGCCTGCATCAGCGTGCGGGCACAGGCCAGACCTGCAATGCCCGCGCCGATGACGGCAATGCGCTTGGCACCGGTATGCGGGGAAGGGGAAGAAGCGGAGGCAGTTGCGGACGCGCGAGTGCGGGAAGCATTCATGAAAAAGCCTTTTCGACACCGTTTGAGTTCTAGCGTAGCAGCTATCCAAAAGATAGCAAGTGCTGCTTGTGCTGAATTGTTGCAGCGCAACTCACTCTACACCTCCCGCGTGATGGCTGCGACGCGCAGCAGCTTATTGACGGTGATGGTTTTCCATAAGCGCCTTGCGCGTGGCGGGGCTTTCCAGTTGCGTCAGCCACCACTGGAGGGCACGTCCAGGCGTACGGTGGGCGGGGCCG
Organism: Comamonas sp. A7-5; assembly: GCF_039581385.1. Lineage (NCBI taxonomy): Bacteria > Pseudomonadati > Pseudomonadota > Betaproteobacteria > Burkholderiales > Comamonadaceae > Comamonas > Comamonas sp. A7-5. The sequence goes on along the minus strand of NZ_JBCPWO010000014.1, from coordinate 85,719 downwards.
GGCCATGCATAGTGCAGGCGCAGATTGCGACTGGCGCGCTGCACCTGTCTTGTGACCAGCAGGCCGGCATCGAGATAGGCCTGCACCATGCCGCGTGGCAGAAAGCCGGCGCCAATGCCGCGTATCTGGGCCTCCAGCTTGGCCTGCATGCTGTCCACGGTGAGCACGTCCTGGCCGTTGACCAGGCCAAAGCTGGTGTTGGTGCGCACGCCGGAGTCGGCCACGGCCACCATGCGATGGCGCAGCAGCAACTCGTCGGACAGCGGCTCGTCGAGTCTGGCCAGAGGGTGGTGCGGCGCGACGGCGAAGACGAAATCAATCTCCCCGATTTCGCGCGTCTGCAGCTCTGAGACATTGCTGGTGTTGACCGCCACGCCAATGGCCAGATCGGCATGGCCGCTGGTCAGCACTTCCAGCGTGCCATTGAGAATGCCGTCACGCAGCTTGAGTGTGGTGGGCGGGGTCAGCGCATAAAAGGCTTCGACCAGCTCGAAGATGGGCGTGCGGGCCACGGCCCCGTCGATGACGATGGTCAGCTGCGGCTCCCAGCCCGTGGCCACGCGCTTGACGCGGTGCGCCACGGCATCGATCTCCTGCAGCAGGCGGGCGCCTTCGCGCAGCAGGGCCTGGCCGGCCTCCGTGGCCTGGGCATGGCGCGAGCTGCGGTCAAACAGCAGCACATCGAGCGCATCTTCGATCTGGCGCACGCGGTAGGTCAGCGCACTGGGCACCAGGCCCAGGGAGCGCGCAGCGGCGGCAAAGCTGCCGGTTTCGGCAATAGCCTGCAGCATGGCCAGGCTGTCGGGGGTGAGCACATCGCGGGAGCTGGGCATGGTGAGATTGATGATTCAAACAGTTTGAATGATGCCATCAACGCCGTTCAGCCACAGCCTGGCAGGTGACTTCTACAGTAGAGCCCATAGAGACAGTCACTTGAACGAAAGGAAGCACACCATGATGACTCTGCGCAAATCCCAGGAACGCGGCTACGCTGACCACGGCTGGCTCAAGTCCTATCACAGCTTTTCGTTTGCCGGTTACTACGACCCGCGCCATATGGGGTTCGGCAATCTGCGCGTGATCAACGAAGACCGGATTGCCCCCGGCACAGGCTTTGGCTCGCACGGCCACCGCGATATGGAAATCATCAGCTATGTGCTCGAAGGTGCGCTCTCGCACAAGGACAGCATGGGCAATGAAACTCCCATCCTGCCTGGAGAGGTGCAGCGCATGAGCGCGGGCTCGGGGGTGGTGCACAGCGAGCAGAACTATGCCAAGGAGCAGACCACGCACTTTCTGCAGATCTGGCTGCTGCCCGCACGGACGGGTATCGAGCCAGGCTATGCCCAGAAGACATTCAGCGAGGCGCAAAAGCGTGGACGTCTGTGTCTGGTGGCTTCACCTGACGGTGCCGAGGGCTCGGTTCCCATGAATGCCGATGCACGCTTGTATGCCGGTCTGTTCGATGCAGAAGAGGCTGCCGATGTGGCCCTGCCAGCCGGTCGCAAGACCTATGTGCACCTGGTGCGTGGCGAGCTGGACGTGAATGGACAAAAGCTGACAAGCGGCGACGCTGCACTTATTGAAAATGAGGAGCGCCTGCGCCTTGCCAATGGCCGGGCTGCGGAAGTTCTGGTGTTTGACCTGGAACCTTGAGTCTGACGATTTCAAGGCTTGTACTGATATGAACCAACGCGGCCCTTGGTCGCAATGACTGGAGTTTAAATGTTGAATCAATTGCGAAATCCTCTGGACCTGGTGGGCCGTGTGCTGATTGCCCTGCTGTTTCTGCCAGCAGGCATTCAGAAAATCAGTGGCTTTGCGGGCACCGTGGGTTATGCCGCATCGGCGGGCATGCCCATGCCTCAGGTAGCGGTGGCGGTGGGCCTGGTGATCGAGATCGTGGGCGGTCTGGCCATATTGCTGGGTTGGCACACGCGCTGCGCGGCCTTGATCCTGGGATTTTTCACGCTGATCGCCAGCTTCTTCTTCCATAACTTCTGGGGCGTGCCCGCAGAGGCCGCCATGATGCAGCAGCTGCTGTTCTGGAAGAACATCGCCGTGGTCGGGGGCCTGCTTGGCTACGCCGCCCATGGGGCAGGTGCCTGGAGCGTGGACGGCCGCAAAGGCTGAAGCATGAAGAGCACAAGCTGAACGTGCGCAAGCGGTCATAGCTTTGATAAGCTAGCGCGCTCTCGCAAGACAAGGCCCGCCGGGTGTCAATCCGGCGGGCCTTTATTTGGTACAGATACAGGATGGCGCGGCGGATGGCCGCGCCGATGCAAGCAGGAAAGAAGAAATCATGAGCAATATCGTTGTGGTCTACCACTCCGGCTACGGCCATACCCAGCGCATGGCGCAATCCGTGGCCCAGGGCGCGGGCGCACAGTTGCTGGCCATCGACGCCGATGGCAATCTGCCCGAGGGCGGCTGGGAGCAGCTGGCTGCGGCCGATGCCATCGTCTTCGGCGCGCCGACCTATATGGCCGCTCCGAGCTGGCAATTCAAGAAATTTGCCGATGCCTCGTCCAAGGCCTGGTTTGCCCAGGCCTGGAAGGACAAGCTGTTTGCCGGCTTTACCAACAGCGCGAGCGTGCAGGGCGACAAGCAGGTCACGCTCGATTATTTCTACCACCTGGCCATGCAGCATGGCGGCGTGTGGGTGGGGCTGGGCCTGCTGCCTTCGAATACCAAGGCTGCCCAGCGCAACGATGTGAACTGGATGGGCAGTTTCTGCGGTGCCATGGCGCAGTCGCCCTCTGACTCATCGGCCGGCGAGATGGCCGGCGGTGATCTGGAAACCGCACGCCAGTTTGGCGAGCGCGTGGCCAAGGCTGCAGCACGCTGGGCCAGATAAGCGTTCGGCTAAGTTGGGTGCTATCCAATTCAAAGCGGCTAGCGCTGCTCCTGCAGGAGTTTCAGAGATGAATATTTCTGAAACTTAGCCTGAGCCAGCGCTAGCCGCTTAGTTTTTGATAGTAGCGTTGAGCGCCATCTTGGCGCTGCTTACTCCGCGTCTTGCTCCATCAGATGCTTTTTGATGGGGCGGGGGTGAACCAGCTCGGTGCGCGACAGATCGGTGCCCAGCGAGTCGCGACCGTCAAAGACGAAGCAGCCGCCGTCGTAGAACTTGCCGTCGGTCTCCTCGAAATATTTGAGGATGCCGCCTTCGAGCTGGTAGACGTTTTCGATGCCTTCGTCCTGCATGAGGATGGCGGCCTTTTCGCAGCGGATGCCGCCAGTGCAATAGCTGACGACGGTCTTGCCCGCGAATTCGTCCTTGTGCTGGCGCAGTGCGGGCGGGAATTCGGTGAACTTGCTCAGGCGCCAGTCGATCGTGCCGGCAAACGCGCCTTCGTCCACTTCGTAGTCGTTGCGCGTGTCCAGCGTCACCACCTCGCGGCCCTCGTCGTCATGGCCTTGCTCCAGCCAGCGGCGCAGCGTGGCCGGGCTGACCGATGGCGCACGGCCATGGGCGGGTCGAATGGCGGGATGATCCATGCGGATGATCTCGTTCTTGACCTTGACCAGCATTTTGCGAAAGGGCACGGTCTCGGACCAGCTTTCCTTGGGAGCCAGGTCGGCAAAACGCGGGTCTTGCTTCAGCTGGTCCACAAAACTGCGCACGGCCTGGGCAGGGCCGGCCAGGAAAAAGTTGATGCCTTCTTCGGCCAGCAGCACCGTGCCCTTGAGGCTCAGGTCATGTGCACGCTCCAGCAGCGTCTGGCGCAGCTGGTCGGCGTCGGGCAGGGGCGTGAATTTGTAGCAGGAGATGTTGAGTATGTCGGCCACGTCGATATCCGGGGGGGCGGCCGCGCGGCTGCTGCATCGACGGTGATGCAGCTCAGACCGGGGCCGTCAGCTCTGCCTTGATTTTATTGGACAGCTGTGCCACTGCGAGGGATGCGGGTGCTCCGGGCATGGCCTGCAGCAGCAACTGGCGGCGCATCACGGCCTCGCGCACGGCAGAGTCGACGGGAATATCGCCCCAGTGGGTCAGCTGCAGCGGCTGGCCGGACTCGGTGGTCACGAAGCGGTTGAGCACCTGCTGCAACTGGCCCGTGATGGCGCGGCCATCGCCGGGGCGTTGCGCCTGGTTGATGACCAGACGGATCTGCTGGCGCTTTTGCTGCAGGGCCAGCACCTTGATGGCAGCGTAGGCATCGGTCAGCGAAGTGGGCTCGGGCGTGGCCACGACCAGCACTTCGGTTGCCAGAGAGACGGAGAACAGCACCACATCCGAGATGCCGGCACCGGTGTCGAGCAGGATGATGTCGTAGCGCGGGCGCAGCAACTCCACCGTGCGCATGAACTGGGAACGAATCTCGGGGGTCAGGCGCGAGTACTCGATCATGCCCGAGCCGGCCAGCAGCACGGAATAGCCGCCCGGCGTGGTCAGAATGGCATCTTCCAGTGTGGAGCGACCCGTGAACACATCGTGCAGCGTGACCTTGGGGTAGAGGTTGAGCACCACATCCAGATTGGCCAGGCCCAGGTCCGCGTCCAATACCAGCACGCTGAAGCCATGACGCGTCAGCGCAGCAGCCAGATTGGCCGAGACGAAAGTCTTGCCGACACCGCCTTTGCCGCTGGTGACGGCAATGATGTGGGCCTGCTTGTTGCGGCCAGGCGCCCGCAGGGCATCTTCCATGGATATATGAGCGGGCAAAGTAGGGTGAGGGGCCAAGGTGTCCATCGTCTCAAGGCGTTATGACCTGGCTTGCGGCGTCGGTGTTTACGTCTGGTGCTGTATTGTCAGAGACATTTTCCTCTAACGAAGCGGCAGGCAAAGGGCTGAAAAGCAGGCTTTTTTCCTCGGCACTCACCGTACTGTCGGGCGGATCCTCCACGCAGACGCAGTTGCGTCCCGCCGATTTGGCCAGGTAGAGCTGGCGATCGGCACGCTCGGTCCACAGTTGCGCCGTGCTGCGAATCCATTGCTGGGCGTAGACCCCGCCGATACTCACAGTGACCTTCAGCGACTGGCCCGAGGACAAAGCGATGGAGTTGCTTTCGATGGCCTGGCGCAGGCGCTCGGCGACCGCACGGCCCTGATGCGCAGGGCACACCGGAAGCACTATGGCGAATTCTTCACCACCGAAGCGCGCCAGGGTGTCCATGGGGCGAATGATTTCGGACAGGGTCTGTGCCACGGATTGCAACACCATATCGCCGGCGATATGACCGTGCTCGTCGTTGATCTGCTTGAAATGGTCGATGTCCAGCATCAGCAGCAGTGCGGTTTCTCCGGAGCGGGCCACGCGGTCGATTTCGCGCTCGATCACGGAGCGGAAATGGCGTCGGTTGGCCAGCCCCGTGAGGGGGTCGCGCAAAGACAGTGCGCACAAGCCATCAATGAGTGCTTGTAGGTAATGGGTGGGAGTGTCAGTGGGCAGACGGTTATCGCTACCGCCCGCGCGAGTCACCAGATTGTGTGCGGTGGCAAGGCGCAGATCGCGCAAAAACACGGATTGGTGGGGGGCGGATGAAGTCACGACAAACTATCAATGATGACCGTCAGTGTAGCAGCGACCCCTAGCTTTTTGTGGATGTAGGCTTTTCGTCAGCGTTGATCCGACTCAGTTCTGTGGGGAAATTGCCAAGCGTTCGCAGAAAGTCGGCATCCGTGCGATAGAGCCTGATGGGGCTGCCTTCCTTGTGCAGCAGTCCGGCGCGTTCCAGCCTTTGCTCGGCCGGCAACTTCAATCCCACCACGTGCAGCAGACCGCCGCGCAATGCGACCAGGCGTTCCAGTCGGGCAAAGGTTTCGACTCCGGTGATGTCTATGCTGTTGATGGACTGCATCAGCAGTGCCAGGTCTTTGGCCTGGGGCGTTTGCTGCAGTGCATCGGCCGCGTAGCGCTCAAGTGCCGTGGCCGTGGCAAAGTCCAGGTCTGCATCCATGCGCAGAGCCACGACTTCAGGTGCCAGGGGTGGCAATTGCCAAAGCAGACGGCTGCGCAGGCTGCCGTCGGGATGCTCGCCGACCTCGATGATGCGCGGGTGCAGATGGTGATAGAGGTAGTAAGCCTGGCTGAGCATGATGCCCGCGAACACACCCCAGTACATGCGCGGGGCGGTGACGATGGTCAGCACCAGCGTGGCGACGCTGATGCTGGCTTCGACCTTGGAGATCCTGAAAAGCTTGAGAATCGCGCTGGGCTTGACCAGGTTGAGCACGGCGGTGATCACGATGGCAGCCAGCGTTGCCTGGGGCACATGGTAGAGCCAGGGAATGAACCAGAGCACGACCACAACCACCAGCAAAATGGAAAACACGTTGGCATAGCCGGTCCTGGCACCTGCGAGCAGATTGACGGCAGAGCGTGAGAAAGATGCGCTGGTGGCAAAGCTGCCGAACAGGCCGGCGCTGATCTTGGACAGGCCCTGGGCGATCAAATCCTGGTTCTCGTTCCAGCGCGTGCCGGCCTGCTGATGTTCGACCTGGGCGCTGGACGCGGTTTCCAGAAAGCTGACCAGGGAGATGACCAGCACGGGCATGACGAGGGCGCCGAACTGCTCCCAGTCCAGCATGCCGGGCCATTGGAAGCTGGGCAGCCCCGCAGGCAGGTGGCCGATCACGGCTCCGCCCGCATCGGCGAAGCCCGTGAGCCAGCTGATGAACCCGCTCAGACCGATAATGAAAATGGCCGAGGGAAAAGCAGGACGCCATTTCTTGGCCAGCATCAGCAAGCCCATGCTGACCAGGCCGTAGGCGATGGACTGGATGCTGAACAGATAGATGGACGGCGAATGCCAGACGGTGGACCAGTCAGCGCGCATGCCCAGCAGGGTGGGCAGCTGCGAAGCCAGAATCAGCAGCGCAGCAGCCTGGGTAAAACCTGCCAGTACCGGCGAGGTGACCAGATTGAGCAGCCAACCCGCGCGTACCACGCCCAGACTCCATTGAACCAGGCCCGACAGAATGGCCATCCATGCAGCGAGCACCACCCACTGGGCCGAGCCCGGTTCGGCCATGCCGGTCAGAGAGGCGCCGATCAGCAAGGCGCTCAGTGCCGTCGGCCCCACACCCAGGCGGGGCGACGGACTGAAGAGGATGGCCACCGCAGCAGGAATGATGGAGGCGTAGATGCCGGTAATCAGCGGCATGCCCGCCAGCGCGGCGTAAGCCACGCCCTGGGGCAGCAACATCAGGCCCACGGTCAAGCCGGCCCAGAACTCGCCGCGCAGCAGGCCGAAAGTCGGTTTGGGCCAATTAAGAAAGGGCAGCCATCGGGCCAGGGATTGCATGGAAGTCATGATTGCGGCGAACTAAATCGTCTGCAAGCTTAGTCGGGCTTTGTTGTGCAGGGATTAAAACAGGACGAGGCTGCGACCTTGGCCGAGCGGGACGCCTTGTTCCAAAGTGACTCGAGGCGTTGTCCGAACCGGGCCCGCATGGCAGCGATGGCGGCAAGGGTGTCGGCGGATGGCCGATGAGTCCGGGAGGGGTCGCCCGCCAGATTCGCGCCCTGCCATGCGACCGGGTGGGTCGCTGGCTGCTTGTGAATGATGTTCACGTTGAAATCGACTCGAAGACAAAAAAACGACGCCAGCTGCTATGGTTTTCAATGCTGGCACCGTGTTTCATCCTAGCACGCAGCCTGCGCATATGCTGGGGTGCGCTCCAGTTTCGGGGCAGGAGCGGCCATAAAAAAGAGAGGCTCATGGCCTCTCTTTGCACCTTGCGGTGCGGTGCGCGCAGTGGCTGAGCCACCTGTTGTCTATCAGTTGCCCAGGTTGCGAATCGCCTCGGGCGTGTACTGGCTGGGCTTGAGGTCGTCCTTGCCCAGAATCGGTGCCTTGGGGCGCTCCTGGACCAGATTCATGCTCACATAGGAGCCGGCATTCAGGTCATAGTAGAACGATGTGCCCGCGTGCCATTTCTTGATGTCGTAGGCATAGTAGTAATTGATTTCACCGTGCTGCCACAACTGGCCGCGTGCGTCGTAGAAGTCGCCCGAGACGGCGTGGCCGGTGTCTTCGTCGATGAACATCACACGCTTGGAGTACAGGTGTCGGAAGCCGGGCTTGAGCTTGCCCTCCAGCACCCAGACGCGGCGCAGTTCATAGCGGGTGTAGGCAGGGTTGGGATGACCTGGCTTGAGCAGATCGGCGTATTTCATCTGCTGGTTGATGCGGAAGGTGTTCGCAGGAATGAACATCTCGCGCTTGCCGTGCATGGTCCACTCGTAGCGCTCGGAGCCGCCGTTGAACAGGCGCTCGGAGTCGATGGTCGCCTTGCCGCTGGTGCCGGGGGAGGGCTGGTCATAGCCGAACTCGGGCAGCTGGCGCACGCGGCGAGTGCCAGGATCGTAATTCCAGGCCAGGCGCTTGTCCGTGCCGAAGTTCATGGGCTCGATGGACAGAATCACTCCGCCTTTTTCGCGCTCGGGCAGGATGGAAAAATTGGTCACATAGGCGTATTTTCCCTCGTTGGGCTTGCCCAGATTTTCCTTGGAGTCATAACGACTGAGCTGGATATAGCTGGTGCGGCCCCAGGCGATATCGCCGCTTGCGCCCACCAGTGCCATGTCGCGTTCCACCTCTTCGGTGCTGGCGCGGCTGGGCATGAGGTTGTTCCATAGCAGTTCCAGCCCGGTCTTGGGAATGGGGAAGGGCAGAGCGCCCATGAAGCCCTTGACTCCATTGCCATCGTTGACTACCTCGGCTTCCAGTGCATTGCGCTTGATGACGGCGCAGATGTCGTCGTCATAACGGAAGTCGCGGTGGCCCGGATAGACGGGAATGCGCATGGTGGTGGGGAACTTGGCGAGTAGCGCCTTCTGACCGGCGCTGAGCTTGTCGCCATATTGCGCCATATTGGCGGCCGTGATTTCGAACAGCGGCTTTTCGTTGGCGTAGATATCGGGCTGAAACTGTCCCACGGACTTGGTGAACTTCACGCCGGGAGGAACGCCCAGGATCTTGCCCGTGAATGGCGGGATGCTGCCGTCGGCATTGCCGGCTTTGATGGCGCCGGTGCAGGTCAGCTCCTTGCCCAGCTTGTCGGCTTCCGTGGCGGGAACCTTGGCACAGGCGGCTCCTGCGCTCAGCAAACCTATGCACAGCATCAGTGCTGCGCTCATCGTCTTTTGTTGCATTGCTCTTGTTTTCCTAGTGAAAAAACCTTGCAGGCCGTTGCCTGTGAGCATTTATTTTTCAGATATTTGTCATGACATGAATCGTCTGTTGAGACTAATCGACGGCATTCGAGGCAGGCCCAGGACGCAAAAAAGGCAGCGCCGTTGCCGGCGCTGCCTTGGGCGGGATCAAAAATGACTAGGTATTAACGCGAGCCGTTCAGATCCATTTCCGAGTATTTGACGATCTTGGTGCCCTTGACCCATTTGTAGCCAAACCAGATGACCAGGAAGAGAGGCAGGCCGATATAGGTGGCGATGGCACCGACCCAGTCGATCTGGTCCTTGATCAGGTTCTCATAGTTCTGGCCCAAGGTGATGATCAGGCACAGCACAAAGGCGAAGATGGGGCCGAAGGGGAAGGCCGCTGCCTTGTAAGGCAGCTGGTTCATATCGTAGTTCTGCACTTCGCAGCCCTTGCGGAAACGGTAGTGGCTGATGGCAATGCCCAGCCAGGCGACGAAGCCACACATGCCGGACAGATTCAGCAGCCAGATGTAGACCACTTCGGGGCTGAAGATATTGGTCAGAAAGCACAGGGCGGCAATCACGGTGGTGGCGATCAATGCCAGCACGGGCACGCCGCGCGTGTTGACCTGGGCAAACAGCTTGGGCGCCATGCCCTGCTTGGCCAGTGCATACAGCATGCGGGTGGAGGCATACATGCCGGAGTTGCCGGCCGACAGCACGGAGGTCAGCACCACGGCATTCATCACGGCGGCGGCACCCAGCAGGCCGGCACGTTCGAACACCAGTGTGAAGGGGCTGACGGCGATATCGCCCAGATCGTTGCGCAGCAACTTGGGATCGGTATAGGGAATCAGCAGGCCGATGATGAGGATGGCAAAGACGTAGAACAGCAAAATGCGCCAGAACACCTTGCGCACGGCCTTGGGCACATTCTTGGCGGGATCTTCGGATTCGCCGGCGGCGATGCCGATCAGTTCCGTGCCCTGAAAGGAAAAGCCCACCACCATGGCCACGCCGATCAAGGCTGCAAAACCGCCCGCAAACGGCGCGTCGCCTGTGCTCAGGTTGGCGATATTGCCCCAGATGCCGTCAGGCGCGCCACCTTGCAAAATACCGAAGATCATCAGCACGCCGATGGCGATGAAGACCAGCACCGTTGTGACCTTGATGGCAGCAAACCAGAACTCGGATTCGCCAAAGCCCTTGGCGGACAGTGCGTTCAGGCCGAACATCAGTGCCAGAAACAGCGCACTCCACAGCACGCCGTTGGTGCCCGGGAACCAGTAGGCCATCACCAGCTGCGCCGCAACCAAGTCCACGGCAATGGTCACGGCCCAGTTGTACCAGTAGTTCCAGCCCAGGGCGAAGCCAAAGCCTTCATCCACGTACTTGGCGCCATAGGTGGCAAAAGAGCCGGAGACTGGCATGTGCGCGGCCATCTCGCCCAGACTGGTCATCAGGAAATAGACCATCAGGCCCACGATCATGTAGGCCAGCAATGCGCCGCCGGGGCCTGCTTGCGAGATGGTTGCGCCAGAGGCGACAAAAAGGCCGGTGCCGATGGAGCCGCCGATGGCGATCATCGACATATGTCGGGCCTTGAGGGAACGGTGCAAGCCACCGTTGTCAGTTTTTGCTTGGCTATCGCTCATGAGAGATATTGGTTTTTTGCGGATCATGAAGCCTTGGCGGTCCTGGCTGGTAAAAGCCTCGGCCTCATGCCCGTTTGTTGCGCCCTGATATCAGGAGTCCCCGGATATCAAAGCGGTCAGCGTGAACGGCGATGACATGCATCGTGCTCAGTGGCTTCCGATAGGGTGCAGATTGTGAGCGATTTGCGCATGAGCCGTACAGCATGAGCTGTGGATCAGGGCCGCCATGGCTTGAATCGATATCTAAGTGTTTGATATTTCAGAATTAATGACTGGATCGGAAATTCAAAAAAATATCCTTATATCTTCGTCAAATCGTCGGCGAGAGTGGCTTCATACTCGGCCTGCATTCAGTAGGGATCTGTCTATTTGATTGTTTTCTTTTTTATTTCGTCAAAAATAAATGCCGAAATGTCAATGTTGGTTGTCGATAGTTTCTATCTTGAGATGAAAAAAGCCGCCGGCCAATGATTATCAAGGACTGGCAGCTTCTTTTTTGATAGTGACCTGTGTGCGGTCAGGCCGTCGGCTTGAATCAGCTGAGCAGCAAGGCGTCATCAGCGAGCTTCTCGCCACGCACCTTCTCGAACATATGCAGCAGGTCGGGCACGTCCATTTTGGAGCGCTCTTCGCCGCTGACGTCCAGCACCACATTGCCCTGGTGCAGCATGACGGTACGCGTGCCCACATCCAGCGCCTGGCGCATGCTGTGCGTCACCATCATGGTGGTCAGATTGGCTTCCTGCACGATGCGTGCCGTCAACTGCAGCACAAAGTCCGCGGTGCGCGGGTCCAGGGCAGCAGTGTGTTCGTCCAGCAGCAGAATGCGCGAAGGCTGCAGCGCCGCCATCAGCAGGCTCACGGCCTGGCGCTGTCCGCCCGAGAGCAGGCCGATGCGGTCGGTCAGCCGATTTTCCAGACCCAGGCCAAGCGTGGCCAGACGGTCGCGGTACAGCTCGCGATTGCTGGCCTTCACTGCCTTGGACAGGCCGCGGAGATTGCCGCGCTCGTGTGCCAGCGCCATGTTCTCTTCGATTGAAAGGTCTTCACAGGTGCCGGCCATGGGGTCCTGAAACACGCGGGCCACCTGCTTGGAGCGGGACCATACCGGCATGCGCGTCATGTCGATGCCGGCAATTTCGATCTTGCCCTTGTCCACGCTCTGGTCGCCCGAGACGCAGTTCAGAAATGTGGACTTGCCTGCGCCGTTGGAGCCGATGACGGTCACGAACTGACCGTCGGGGATGGACAGCGACAGGCCGCGCAGGGCGCGGGTCTCGATCGGCGTGCCGGGATTGAAGGTGAGTTCGAGGTTTTGTGCGTTCAGCATGATGTATTCCGATCAGTCACTGAGGGCGCAGCATTTGTTAGTGCTGCAGTTCCTTGGCGAGAGGGCCAGCAAGGGCCGCCCCGCAGCAAAGGCCATCGTCCCCCTTGGGGGACGCGGCAAAGCCGCTCAGGGGGTTACTTTCTCTTCAGCTTTTTCTTGATTTGCGGAATCACCAGTGCGATGGTCACCAGCACTGCCGTCACCAGATTCAAGTCCTGTGCCTTGAGGCCGATGGCATCGATATTGAGGGCCGCAGCGATGAAGAAGCGGTAGACCACGGCGCCGAGCACCACGGCCAGCGTGGCCCAGATGATCTTGCGCGAGGGCAGGATGGTTTCGCCCACGATCACGGCCGCCAGACCGATGACGATGGTGCCGATGCCCATGGAGATGTCGGAGCCGCCCTGCGTCTGCACGAACAGCGCTCCGGCCAGACCGACCAGGCCATTGGAAATTGCCATGCCCAGCAGAATCATGGCGCCGGTGTTGACGCCCTGGGCGCGGGCCATGCGGGCGTTGGAGCCCGTGGAGCGGATGGCCAGACCGCGTTCGGTGGCAAAGAACCAGTCCAGAGCCAGCTTGGCCACGATGACGAAGCCCAGCATGATGAGGGGGCGCATCACATAGTCGTCAATATTCGCCGGCTGCAGCATGGTGAACAGAGTGGGTTCGTTGATCAGCGGCACATTGGGGCCGCCCATGATGCGCAGGTTGACCGAGTACAGGCCGATCATCATCAGGATGGAGGCCAGCAGGTCCATGATCTTGAGCTTGACGTTGAGCCAGCCTGTGATGAAGCCCGCCACGGCACCGGCTGCCGTGCCGGCCAGCGTGGCCAGCCAGGGGTTGGTGCCCGTGGAAATCAGAATGGCGCACACCGCACCGCCAAGGGGAAAGCTGCCGTCGACCGTCAGATCGGGGAAACGCAGCAAGCGAAAGGAGATGAAGACGCCCAGCGCCACCAGGCTGAAGATCAGGCCAATTTCAATGGCACCGAGGATGGAAAATAGAGACATAGAGAGAGCGACAGGCGCGGCAAACGTCTAAAAAAATCGGCAGGGCCATGTTGCCACGGCACCTGCCGCTGTGCTGGCACCGCCTGAGAGCGGCAGTGCTGGCGACAGGGAGTGGATTACTTGACCACGGTAGCGGCGGACTTGATCAGCGCGTCGGACAGCTTCACGCCTTGCTTTTCAGCGGCGCCGGGGTTCACGAACAGTTCCATCTTGGTAGAGACTTCGGGCTTGATGTCGCCGGGCTTCTCGCCCTTGAGAATACGCGCCACCATGCGGCCTGTCTGTTCGCCCAGATCGCGGTAGTTGATGCCGTAAGCGGCCACGGCTCCACGCTTGACGGAGTCGGTGTCAGACGCTACCAGAGGAATCTTGGCGTCCTGGCCAACCTTGACCAGCGATTCGTAGGCCGACACCACGTTGTTGTCGGTGTTGGTGTAGATCACGTCCACCTTGCCTACCAGCGAGCGTGCGGCGCTGGAGACGTCCACCGAGCGGGGAGCCGCAGCCGTCACCAGAGTCCAGCCCATCTTGGGCAGCAGGGCCTGCAGTTCCTTCACAACCACGGCGGAGTTGGCTTCACCGGGGTTGTAGACCATGCCGATGCGCTTGGCATTGGGCACGACCTGCTTGACCAGATCCATCTGCTTGTCCAGGGCCAGCAGGTCGGAAACGCCGGTCACATTGTTCTTGGAGGGTTCCCAACTGGCGACCAGCTTGGCGGCAACGGGGTCGGTCACGGCAGAGAACACGACGGGCACGGTCTTGGTCGACGCGATCACGGCCTGCGCGGAAGGCGTGGCGATGGCGACGATGGCATCGGGCTTGTCACCCACGAACTTGCGCGCGATCTGGGCAGCCGTACCGGTATTGCCCTGTGCACTCTGGTATTGCCACTTCAGGGACTTGCCTTCTTCGTAGCCGGCTGCCTTCAGGGCATCCTTGACGCCGTCGCGCACCGCATCCAGGGCGGGGTGTTCAACAATGGCGGTCACGGCCACGGACTTGGTATCGGCGGCATAGGCACCCGACATGGCGGAAATTGCCAGGGCCAGTGCGCCCATGCGGGCCAAGGACAGCTGCTTCATGTGTATCTCCAGCGTTTGTTGTGTGTTGCAGGTGAATTAAGACGGCAGTGCGTGATGCGCGTCGCCTCGCGGCAAAGTCTACTGCACCGATCTGGCTGTCTTCGCGATTGAGATAACCTTGTTTATCCCTATACGATGATCGCGAAAAAATGGCATGAAAGCTGCGCAAAGCGCTAATTGGCGGGAGTTAGTGTGTGTGGAAGCCGGGCAATGGCGCGCAATATTGCGTTGAGCGGGGCCGGATTTTGGTTTTCTACTGCATTTTTCCTGCGCCTTGTGCGATATGGGCAGGCATATTGATGCAATTGCCTGTTTTTTGAACATTGCTCTTTCTGCACCGGCAAGCGATCTTCATTGAGTGATTCGCGGCGATTGCGGTGGCATGCGTTTTTGCTGTGATGCTGCAAATTTGTGGGCATTTGGCAGCCTGCGTTGCTAAAAACATTCAGCCCATGAAAAAAGCCTGCGCAGCAATGGCTGGCGCAGGCTTTATGGAGCAGCATCCGGAGCAGCTGCAGCCGCCGAATGCAATCGTGGACGGATTACATACCTGAGTAGTTGGGGCCGCCGCCGCCTTCGGGTGTCACCCAGACGATGTTCTGTGTCGGGTCCTTGATGTCGCAGGTCTTGCAGTGCACGCAGTTCTGTGCATTGATCTGCAGGCGCTGCTTGCCGGCATTGGCTTCGTCCTCGACGAATTCGTAGACGCCTGCGGGGCAGTAGCGCTGCTCGGGACCGGCGAACTTGGTCAGGTTCACGTCGACGGGAACGCTGGCGTCCTTGAGCGTCAGGTGAGCAGGCTGGTTCTCTGCATGATTGGTGCTGCTGATGAACACGCTGGAGAGGCGGTCAAAGGTCAGCTTGCCATCGGGCTTGGGATATTCGATGGGCGTGCAATCGGCTGCAGGCTTCAGATAGGCATGGTCGGGCTTGTTGCGATGCAGCGTCCAGGGGATGTTGCCGCGCAGCACGAACTGCTCCAGGCCGTTCATGATCGAGGCGGTGGTCAGGCCCTTCTTGAACCAGGCCTTGAAGTTGCGTGCCTTCCACAGTTCCTCATACAGCCAGCTGTTCTCGAACGCATAGGTGTAGGCAGTCAGTTCGTCACTCTGGCGACCTGCGACGATGGCGGCGTAGGCAGCTTCGGCGGCCAGCATGCCGGTCTTGATCGCGGCGTGGCTGCCCTTGATGCGGCTGACGTTGAGGAAGCCGGCTTCGCAGCCCACCAGCGCGCCGCCGGGGAAGACAAAGCGGGGCAGGCTGGAGATGCCGCCGGCCGTGATGGCACGGGCACCGTAGGAGATACGCTTGCCGGGCTTGATGCCATTGGCTTCGTCACCTTCCAGGTAGTAGCGGATATTGGGATGGGTCTTCCAGCGCTGCATCTCCTCGAATGGAGACAGATAGGGGTTGGAGTAATCCAGACCGGTGATGAAGCCCAGCGTGACCAGATTGTCTTCCAGGTGATAGAGGAAGGCACCGCCGTAGGTGTCGCTCTTCATGGGCCAGCCTGCGGTGTGCAGCACCATGCCGGGCTTGTGACGCTTGGGGTCGATTTCCCAGAGTTCCTTGATGCCCAGTCCGTAAGTCTGCGGGTCGCGGTTGGCGTCCAGGGAGTACTTGGCGATGATCTGCTTGCCGAGGTGGCCGCGCGCACCTTCGGCAAAGATGGTGTACTTGCCGTGCAGCTCCATGCCCAGCTGGAAGTCGCCCGTGGGCTCGCCTTCCTTGCTGATGCCCATATTGCCGGTGGCCACGCCCTTGACGGAGCCGTCTTCGTTGTAGAGCACTTCGGCCGCAGTGAAGCCGGGGAAGATCTCCACGCCCAGGGCTTCGGCCTGCTCTGCCAGCCACTTGGTGACAAAGCCCAGGCGAACGATGTAGTTGCCTTCGTTATGGAAGCACTTGGGCAGCAGCCAGTTGGGCGTGCGCAAGGAACTCTTCTCGCCGAGGAAGACCATGGCGTCTTCGGTCACCGGCTGGTTCAGGGGGGCACCCTTTTCCTTCCAGTCGGGGATCAGCTCGGTCAGCGCGCGAGGGTCCATGATGGCGCCAGACAACGTATGTGCGCCGGGCTCGGAGCCTTTTTCCAGCACGACTACGGAGACATCCTGACCTTTTTCGGCCGCCAGTTGCTTGAGGCGAATGGCAGTGGCCAGGCCACCGGGGCCACCGCCCACCACCACCACGTCATATTCCATGGCCTCTCGCGGGCCGTACTGGGCCAGGATCTCTTCGTTTGTCATCGGGAAAGTCTCGCTTGATATTGGATTGGGAAAACTGGCGTGCGCGGCCTTGGCAGGTGCGTCTGCAAAAACCGCGATGCGGGCGATTCTATGCTGACAGCCCGGCACGACCGTGCAGATTTGGCGACAGCGCATCAATCGGTGTTGTGGCAAAGTCCATAGGCTAGTGATCGCCCCAGGGCATGCCATCCCTCAAAGAAACTAGAACAAGGTGGTGAGGCAGTTGCAAATCTCGTTCAATCAGGAGACATACCGGCATGAAAATCGAGCTGCCCGAGCTGAAGAAGCAGGTCTATGAAACGCGCTTTCCCGTACGCTGGGGCGATATGGACGCCATGGGACATGTCAACAACGCCCAGTACTTTCGCTATCTGGAAACTGCCCGTATCGACTGGATGCATGGCATGGGCCTGAATCCGGACTCCGCGGGGCAGGGGCCGGTCATCGTCAACGCCTTTTGTAATTTCTATCAGCAGCTTGCGTATCCCGACGAGGTGCTGCTCAAGATGTTTGTCAGCGATCCCGCACGCACCACTTTTGAGACCTGGGCCACCATGGAGCGTGTGGCGCAGCCGGGAGTCATCTGCGCCGCTGGCGGAGGCACGGTGATCTGGGTGGATTTCCCCCGGCAGAAAGCCGCTGCGCTGCCGGACTGGATACGTTCGGCGGTAACGGCCTGAGTTCTGTTCGGAATTCCGTACATCAATCCAGATGTCGTCCGGAAAACCGATTGTGGTTATGCAAAAAAGTATTTTGAATATAAGCAAATCAAAGACTTGGACGTGATTTTTTGGCTGGCACGGTATGTGCTTAAAGGACGGCACGCCGCTTCACTGCGGCTGACCAAGTGAGACTGGGGCTGGGCCTTGCTGACGAAACCTCGGTTCCGTCGGCGGTCCGTCTCGGTTTGTTGTCTCTGTCAGAACCCGGTGCCTACAAGGCCTGGACTCCGGCAGCGGCTCAAACAACGCATACCAAGATTCCAAGAAATGAAATCCAATCGCCTGACCATCATGGTTCTGCTGGCCATGGTTCTGGGTGTGGTTGTGGGCTATCTCGTCCACGCCAACGCCGCGACACCGGAGACTGCCAAAGACATTGCCGGCTATTTCGGCATTCTTACCGACGTATTTCTGCGCATGATCAAGATGATCATCGCGCCCCTGGTGTTTGCCACGCTGGTGGCGGGCCTGGCCAATATGGGCGATGCCGGCTCCGTGGGCCGTGTGGGCGGTCGTGCACTGGGCTGGTTTATCGCGGCATCGTTCTGCTCGCTGTTTCTGGGTCTGGTTTTTGCCAATGTGCTGCAACCCGGCCATGGCCTGACCGTGGAGCTTCCCACGAATGCCGAGAGCCTGGGTCTGAAGACCGGTGCGCTGAACTTCAAGGATTTCATCACCCATGTCTTCCCCAAGAACATCTTCGAGGCCATGGCCACCAATGAGGTGTTGCAGATCCTTGTGTTTGCGCTGTTCTTCGGTATCGCTCTGGGCTACCTGAACCACCAGAAAAAGCACATGCTGGTCGATCTGATGGAAGAGACCTCGCATGTCATGCTGCGCGTGACCGAGTACGTGATGCGCTTTGCGCCCGTGGGCGTGTTCGGCTCTGTCGCCGGCACCATTGCCACCCACGGACTGGGCATGCTGCTGGTGTTCGGCAAATTCCTGCTGGGCTTCTATATTGCGCTGGCCGCGCTGTGGGTGCTGCTCATCGGTGCCGGCTATCTGGTGCTGGGCAAGGATGTCTTCCGTCTGCTGTCGCTGATTCGCGGCCCGGTGCTGGTGGGCTTTTTCACGGCCAGCAGCGAATCCACGCTGCCCAAGCTCATGGAGCAGCTGGAAAAATTCGGCATCAAGCCGCGTATCACAGGCTTTGTGCTGCCTCTGGGTTACTCGTTCAACCTCGATGGCTCCATGATCTACACCACCTTCCTGGCCATCTTCATCTCTCAGGCCTATGGCATCGAGAT
The DNA here is from genome assembly GCF_039581385.1 of Comamonas sp. A7-5. NCBI lineage: Bacteria > Pseudomonadati > Pseudomonadota > Betaproteobacteria > Burkholderiales > Comamonadaceae > Comamonas > Comamonas sp. A7-5. Next base: position 67,305 of record NZ_JBCPWO010000014.1, on the reverse strand, counting down.
GTCGCTGACCGCGCAGCTGACCATGCTGCTGGTGCTGATGATCTCCAGCAAGGGCATTGCCGGCGTGCCTCGTGCCTCGCTCGTGGTGGTTGCCGCCGTGCTGCCCATGTTCGGTTTGCCGGAAGCGGGCATCCTGCTGATTCTGGGCATCGACCACTTCCTGGACATGGGCCGTACATTGACCAATGTGCTGGGCAATGCCATTGCCACGGCCGTGGTTGCCAAATGGGAAGGCGACGAAGAGCAGGAGTCCTGCGCAGATCTGGCTGTCGAGCCACAGCTGATGCCCGAGCCCATTCGCGCCCGAGCCTGATCGTCCGTTGCCCGGATTCCTGTCCCCTGCAGTGCCGGGCGCTGCTACCATGGTTCGCACCATGTTAGCTTTCCTGCCCCCGCGCCTGCGTGCTGTTTTGCTGATCCTGCTCTGGCTGGCTGCAAGCAGCCTGGGCGGCTGGCTGGGCTATCAGGGCTTCGTCAAGATCGGTCTCGAGACCGTGGTGGCTGCCGGCAACAACCGCCTCGATCTCTATGCTGCCAGTCTGCGGCGCGAGATCGACAAATTTGCCTTTCTGCCCGATGTAGTGGCCCTGCAGCCCGAGATCCTGTCGCTGCTGCAATCGCCGGGCGACGAAAGACTGCAGTCTCGCGCCAATCTCTATCTGGAGGAACTGAGCCGTCGTGCGGGCACCCTCAGCGTCTACATGCTCGATCACGACGGTCATGTGCTGGCTGCCAGCAATTGGCGCCGCGCCGACAGTTTTGTGGGCGAGAACCTCGGTTTCAGGCCCTATGTCCAGCAGGCATTGCGAGAAGGGCGCGGGCGCTACTTCGGCGTAGGCACCACGCGCGGTGAGCCCGGCTATTACCTGACCACTACCTTAGGGCAGGGCGAGATGCATGGCGTGGTGGTGGTCAAGGTCGGGCTGGCGCAGCTCGAGCAATCCTGGGCCAGCGCAGAGTCTCCGGTACTGGTCAGCGACGAAAATACCGTGGTCATTCTCAGCAATATGCCGGCTTGGCGCTTTGCGACCTTGCTGCCGCTGGATGAGGCAAGGCGTGCCGAGCTGGAAGCTTCGCAGAAATACAACCGTCTGAACCTGCGGCCTCTGGGTTGGCGTGGCATGAGCAATGTCACTGGCGTCAGGCAGGTGAGCATTCCCGATGTCAAGGACGCTGCGGCAGACCAGAGCGCAGGCCGCTTTCTGGCCCAGTCCAGACCTATGGCCGGCACGCCCTGGCAGATTACCGTGCTCTCCCCCCTGAGCGTTGCCTTGCAACTGGCGGCCAGTCGCGCCTGGGTGACGGGGGCATTGATTGCGTTGATGCTTTTGCTGGGAGCTTTGCTGTACCAGCGGCGCAGACATGTGCGTGAGCAACTGGCGGCCCAGCAAGCTCTGAAACAGGCCAACGAGGTGCTGGAAAACAAGGTGCAGCAGCGCACAGCCGATCTGCAGAGTGCCAATGTGGCGCTGCAGCAGGAGGTGATGGAGCGCATGCAGGCCGAGACCACGCTGCGCGCGGCGCAGGACGAGTTGGTACAGGCAGGCAAACTGGCCGTCATCGGTCAGCTCTCCACGGAAGTGGCCCATGAGCTGAATCAGCCCCTGGCGGCCTTGCGGGCGCTGGCCGGCAACAGTCAGCGCTTTCTGGAACGTGGTCAGAGCGAGATGGTGCAAAGCAATCTGCAGCGCATGGCCGAGCTGACCGAGCGCATGGGGCGTATTACCGGGCAGTTGCGCAACTTTGCCCGCAAGTCCGCCGGCCAGCCCGAGCAGGTTGAACTGGCCAAGGTGGTCGATGGCGCCCTGTCCCTCATGGAGCCGCGCATTGCCCAAAGCGGCGTCATGATCGTGCGACAGCCCTCGGATCTTGAGCTGAGCGCCTGGTGCGATGCCAATCGCGTACAGCAGGTGTTGATCAATCTGCTGAGCAATGCGCTGGACGCTGTGCAAGGCGGCAATACGCGGTGCGTGGAAATTGCCTGCAACCGTTGCGGTGCCTGGGCGCAGATCACGGTGCGCGATCATGGCCCCGGACTCAGCGATCAGGCGCAAGCGCGACTGTTCGAGCCTTTTTTCACGACCAAGCCCGAGGGACTGGGCCTGGGTCTGGGCCTGCCTTTGTCGGCCGAGATTGCCCAGGCCGCAGGCGGCAGCCTGACCGGCGGCAACCATCCGGAAGGCGGGGCCATCTTCACGCTGAGCCTGCCCTTGGTGGATACTCGGCCGCTGTCCTGATTGCCTGCAGCCCATGAACCCTTCCCTCAAAGTCCTGATCGTTGAAGACGATGCCGATGTCGCCATGGCCTGTGAGCAGACCATGCGCCTCGAAGGTCTGGACTGCATCTGTGTGAGCAGTGCCGAGCAGGCGCAAAAGCACCTGTCCCCGGATTTTGCCGGCATCGTGGTCGGCGACATCCGCTTGCCGCAAATGAGCGGCCTTGGGCTGCTGGCCGCCGCCCGCGTGCTGGACGCCGAACTGCCCGTGATTCTCATCACCGGGCACGGCGATATCTCCATGGCCGTGCAAGCCATGAAGGATGGCGCCGCCGATTTTCTGGAAAAGCCGTTTGCGCCCGAGCGCCTTGTGGAAGCCGTGCGCCGTGCGCTGGAGCGCCGTCGCCTGGTGCTGGAGGTGCGCAGCCTGCGCCAGCAGCTACAAAGTCGGAATGTGTTGGAGCACCAGTTGCTGGGGCGCTCGCTTCCCATGCAGCAGCTGCGCAGCACATTGCAGAGCCTTGCGGCCAGCGAGGCCGATGTGCTGATCTGGGGGGAAACGGGCACCGGCAAGGAAAGAGTCGCGCGCAGCCTACATGAATCCAGCCGGCGCAAGAGCGGCAATTTTGTTGCCGTCAACTGTGGCGGCCTGCCGGAGACGCTGTTTGACAGCGAAATGTTCGGCAGCGAGGCCGGGGCCTTTACCGGCGCGGGCAAAAAGCGCATCGGCAAGATCGAACATGCCAGCGGCGGTACCTTGTTTCTTGACGAGATCGAAAGCATGCCCCTGCCCATGCAGGCAAAGCTGCTGCGCGTGCTGCAGGAAAGAGTGCTGGAGCGCCTGGGCTCGAACACGCTCATTCCGGTCGACTGCCGTGTGATTGCTGCAACCAAGGTCGATTTGCTGGAACTCAGCCGTCAGGGCCTGTTTCGCTCCGATCTCTACTACCGTCTCAATGTGGTGACGGTGAACCTGCCCCCGCTGCGCGAGCGCCGCGAGGATGTTGCGCTGCTGTTCGAGCATTTCGCGTTGCAGGCCGCCGCTCGCCACCAGCGTCCCGTGGCAGAGCTGACGCCGCAGCGTCTGCAGGCATTGCTTGCCCACGACTGGCCAGGCAATGTGCGCGAGCTGCGCAACACGGCCGAGCGCATCACGCTGGGGCTGGATGCCGGCCTGTCCCCGTCCGGTACGGCGCCCGAGGCAGCGGCTTCGCTTGCGGCAACCATGGAGTCCATAGAGCGTTCCCTGATTTCCGAAGCCTTGCGCAACAACGAAGGCAGCCTGACGCGCACGGCGCAGGCGCTGCACACCCCCAAGACCACGCTGCACGACAAGATCCGCAAGTACGGACTGTGATCGGGCTGTGACCGAGCCATGAACGCGGCTCAGCAGGCTCGCCGTTGCCGGGCTTGCGCTTCGGAGCGAAACCGCGTCCCGCTACACTGAGGCATGCGTGAATTGAAGGTCATGGTCGTCGGTGCTTACGGCTTCTTCGGCAGCCGGCTGGTTGCCAGGCTGGCCAGGCAAAGCGGTTTGCACATCGTGGTGGCAGGGCGCTCGGCCTCTGCGGGGCAGGCGCTGGTTGAAAGTCTGGCCCCCGATGCTTGCTCAAGCCTGAGCCACGTAGTGGTGGACGTGATGGCGCCCGGTCTGGAGGACAGACTCAAGACGCTGGAGGTGGACGCACTCATTCACACTTCGGGCCCGTTTCAGGAGCAGGACTACCGCGTGGCCCGAGCCTGTGCCCATGCCGGCGTCCACTATGTGGATCTGGCCGATGGGCGTGACTTTGTCTGCGGCATCGATGTGCTCGATCCGCAGGCCAAAGCTGCGGGCGTGCTGCTGCTCAGCGGTGCCAGTTCGGTGCCAGCTCTGTCCTCGGCGGTCGTGGATGCGCTGGCTTCGGGCATGGCTCGCGTCAGCGATATCGACATAGGCATCAGCCCGGGCAATCGTACGGATAGAGGCCTGTCCACCGTCGCTGCCATCCTCAGCTATTGTGGCAAGCCGCTGCCTGGCTTGGGCCAGCAAGCCTTGATTGGCTGGCTGCGCAGCTATGGGCATGACTATCCGGCCCCTGTTGGGCGGCGGCTGCTGTCGGCCTGCGATGTACCGGATCTCGCACTGCTACCGCTTCGCTATGAAGGCAGTCCTTCCATCAGATTCGGTGCTGGGCTTGAGCTGTCGTTCTTGCAGCGCGGGATGAATGCCATGGCCTGGCTGGCTCACAGAGGGCTGGTGCAGGACTGGTCTGCACATGCGCGCAGGCTCAAGCGCATGGCGGACTGGTTCAGGAACTGGGGCAGCGATGCAGGGGCCATGCATGTCACGGTCAGTGGCCTGGATGCAAAGGGGCAAGCCTGCCAGCGCTGCTGGGGGCTTATGGCGGGCTCGGGCGACGGGCCTTATGTTCCCACGCTGGCCGCCAGTGCGCTGGTACGCAAGCTGGCTGCGGGTGTACCGCTGGAGCCGGGCGCCAGGCCTTGCATGGGGCTGCTGACGCTGCAGGACTTTGCAGCCGAAGCGCAGGGACTGGATATTCAGATGCGGGAGCTTGCTTGATGATGCTGAGCGCCTCTTTGTTTCAGCAGGCCATGGGCGATGAGTTCTGCAAGCTCGATGTCGCCCTGCAGCGCTTTCACGGCCTGCAGGGTGAGCATGAGCTTCAGGGCAGGGTGCAGACCGGCGCCCCCCGGACTCTGGCGGCCAAGCTGCTGGCGCTGGCTCTGGGCACGCCACGCGCCGCCAGCGAGGGGACGATTCATTTCGAACTGCAGGCCAGTCCCGAGGCGGAAACCTGGATTCGCATCTTCCCCTCGCAGCGCATGCACTCAACCATGCAGTTGCACAATGGCCACCTGATCGAGCGCCTTGGCCTGGCGCGACTGTGCTTTGCCTTGCAGGCGGTAGATGGACGGCTTCTCATGCGACTGCAGCGTCTTTACTTTCTGGGCTTCCCATGTCCGGGCTGGCTGGCACCGCGCATCGTGGCCGAAGAAACCGGAGCCGGGGAGCATATGCAATTTCATGTCGAAGCGGCCGTCCCCCTGATTGGCGTGGTGGCCAGTTATCGTGGCTACCTGTTGCTGCCCGAGGAACAAGCATGATTGTGGTCTTTGATGGGGAATGTCTGTTGTGCAATGGCTGGGTGCAGTTCTTGCTCAAGCACGACAAGCAGGGCGTTTTTCAGTTCGCCGCCATACAGGGCGAGGTCGGCGGCAAGCTGTTGGCCGATGCAGGCTTGCGCATGGAAGGTCTGCAGACCTTGCTGCTGGTGGACGGACAGCGCTCCTGGCAGCACACGGATGCCATCTTGCGCGTGCTGCACGCACTGGGCTGGCCCTGGCGACTGACAGCGGTGATCAGGTTGATACCTTCTGCATTGCGCGATGCGCTCTACCGCGTGATTGCCAGAAACCGCTATCACTGGTTTGGCAAAAGCGAGCAGTGCATGATGCCGGATCCCGCTGTGGCTGCCCGATTTCTGGATTGAGTTTCGGATGAAAAGCGGTATCGCTCAGCGAATATGGGGATCAATACGATTGATGGATACGCAATCAGGCATGCTCTGCCGGCATGGGCGGAATATTCAATAGGGCTTGGTACTTCTTCTGCAGATCGCCAAAGCGTTGCAGCGTCGGCAGAACAGCTTGCATATTCAGCGCCTTGTGCAGCCGCAGCAGCAGCTGCTGCTGCATACCGAGATTGTTCAATGACTGGTAGCCCGCGTGAAAGCAGGCTTCGCCTTTTTCATCTTCGTAGTACAACTGTTCCAGCTCGCGCCAGCCCACGCAGTAGCCGTAGTCAAAGAACTCCTGAAAGTTCTCGGCAATCACCCAGCTCAATTCGTTCACGCAGGGCAGTGTCATGACGATGGGGCTGACGCTACCGGGCAGGCGCTCATCGACCAGATAGCTGTAATGAACGCTGTCGCAGCCCGTGGTCGCAAACGTCATCACATTGCGCGGCGTGCACCAATCGATGTAATCGGGTACGGGGGGTATCTCCAGTCGCAGGCCGCAGTCCCCAAAAACGGCTTCGGGCGACAGGCCGAACTGCGGGCCAATGGCCGCGGCTGCGTCATACAAAGTCTGCAGTGGTGCAGGAATCTGAAAGGACCGAATTGCATTGCGCATTGCAGCATATTAGCAACGCCGGTTAGGCGGCCCGGCGCTTACTCACTAGAATACGCCGCTTATCAGTCCTTCTTGATGCTGCTGCTCGAAGGTGCGTTGCATCTCCCAGATTCGGAGATGCGCTGTTGCGTACCTGTTTTCTCAGCATCATGCCGCACTCTTCCGGGAAGCTTTCCCGACTGCAAAAAGCTCTGTCACGTCAGGGCATCCAGGTCTCCTACCGAGACAATATCTATCAAATCCATAACGAGCAGGCAGCAGCCACCATTTTGTTGCCCGACAGCCTGCCGCTGGAGCACAAAGCCGTTAGTCAACTGCTGGACTTCGCCTCGGTTGCCGACCCGCAAGGCCATGGCGCGGTCTGCAAAGCCTGTGCCACGCCGGACTTTCACCCCGGCAGCATTGCGCCCGTGGGGGCGGTGGTGGCCACGTCGCCAGACTTCGTGATTCCTGCGGCCATCGGCACGGACATCAACTGCGGCATACGCCTGCTGAGCACGGGCCTGACGCAGGCGCAGGCCGAGCTGCACAAAAGCACCATCGTGCAGCGGCTGACCCGCGTCATCTTGCAGAACGGGCGCGATGTACCCGTGCGCAGCGCAGGCTTCAAGGCGCTGTTTGATGAGGGCCCCCAGGCCTTTATTGAACAGTTGCCTGACGTGGGTCTATGGCAAGGCGTGAACCGCGACCGGCTGCAGGCCGAACTGGCCGAGTGCGTGGGCCTGCAAGGCTTTGCGGGACAGAGTCGTTACGCGCCTGAAGCCCTGTTGCAGGCGCGCGAGCTGCTGCGCCCGCCATCTGCTGCCGACCTGGGAAGCGGTAACCACTTCCTGGAGTTCTGCGTGGTCGATGAAGTCTACGATCGTCATGCCGCCTATTCTGCAGGGCTCAAGAAGGGCGATGTCACGGTGATGATCCACACCGGCTCGCGCGATGTCGGCTTTTATGTCGGTCGCCGCTGGATGGACCTGGCCAGGCAGCAATGGCCGCAAGGTATCAAACACCCTCAGCATGGTCTGTATGGCCTGAGCGGCGCGCTGGCGCAGGACTATCTGCAAGCGATGGGCGTGGCTGCGCGCTATGCGTGGTTCAACCGCATGGCGCTGGCGGAGCTGGTGCGCAAAGAGCTGGCAGGCATTGCTGCGCCCGATGCATCGCGCCTGATTGTGGATGTGCCCCACAACGTGGTGATGACCGAGGGCGAGTTCAATGTGCACCGCAAGGGCTCCACTCCCGCGCATGACGGCCAGTGGGCGTTGATTCCAGGATCGATGGGCGACTACTCCTTCCTCGTCAAAGGTCTGGGCCATGACGACTGGTTGCGGTCCTGCAGCCACGGAGCGGGTCGTCAGGTGCGCAGACAGGACACGCGGCGCATGAAGCAGCCGCTGGTCGAATCCGTCTGGCAGTGCATCACCTTGCGTGAAGAGCGACTGATCGAAGAAGCGCCCAGTGCCTACAAACCCGTAGGGCCGGTGTTGCAGGCGCAGGAAGAGGCGGGGCTGATCCGTGCGAGTGTGCGGTTGAAGCCTTGGTTGACTTTCAAGGCCTGAAGTTGCTGCCAGCGCCTGATGGCCACGTGCTGGTAGCAAGGCTGTTGGACTGTTCGGGCGTTCGAGGAAGATGGAGCGAAATCGATACGTGGCAGGCAATCAGATCAATGCTTCAAACCCGTCACGCCATGGAGATGGCTGTCTCGATTTGCTGCAATTTCACATCTTGCGGCTGCATGGCTTGTGCTTGTATCGCATGCACAGCTCTGGTCGCACCCAGTAATGCCCGGTGCGCCGGCTTATAGTTGCAGCCAACAGTGCAGGTAACGAATTCGTTCATGAGCCAGAGCCAGCGACCGTGTGAGATGCCGCAGGCACCTTTCGATCAATACTCGCTGCTGCAGGTCGCTCAACCCTGTGGCCACATGAGCCAACCATGAACATGACCACCAGCTTTACTCTCGTTCCCGCCGACTTCGTTCGCCTGCAGAAAATGGTTTCGCGGCACTGGCATCAGAAGGCAGGGATGCTTTCCTGGCCGTTCCTCTTGCGGGTTGTTGTGTGGCTCTGCATTGGCCTCGCTGGTGCATCCTACGCGCGACTGATGCGTGAGTTTCCCGAGATCTCCCGCCCACTGGGAGTGGTTGCCTGCCTCCTGGTCGTCGCTTTGATCGCCGTCGTGACGATGCCATACCTGTCACAGGCATCCATGCGCAAGCTCATGCTCCTGCCGGATGGAGCGTTTCTGTCGCCACAAACGGTCACGCTCTCGTCGGACGCCATCAGGGTAGCCTCGGTTCGAGGAGACACGATACTGCCGTGGTCAGGAGTGCTGGCGCTTGCCGAAGATGACGTGAACTACTATCTGTTCATCGACGCTATGCAGGCCCTGGTACTGCCTAGGGCAGCCATTGCCCCCATGGCTGCAGAGTTCGAGCAGTTCACGCGCCGTCTCAGGGCCTCTGCGATTTAAGTCTTTGTTCTTGCAGATGCTTGCGCAGTCATGACGGCAACCCGAGGCACAGGGGCCGGGCTTGCTCGCGTCCAATACCATCTGGCCCTTGTAACGGCCTGCTGCTAATTTCCTGGTGTCTGCTTCTGCTCTTGAAGCGTCAAGGCCTCGCGTCGCTGGATTTCATCCACCAGTGCCTTGAACTGTCGTTTCAGCAACTGGCGCAGCACTGGCTTCCCGACCAGCGGCGGGATGGCGAAAGCCGGGACCAGGCGAGCACTGTAAGCCAAGCGTACCCGGCCGTCGGCTTGAGTTTCCAGGGTATAGCTGCCGTCCATCTGCTTGAGATTGCCGCCTATCGCATGCGCGGCGATGCGCTGCTGCGGCCATTCGGTCACGGCCAGTCTGACCTCGATTGCCTGGCGAAAAAACAGAAACCCCAGACTGCCTTTTTGCTCCAGCAGCACCTGATTGCCATCGCGTTGCAGCACGCGCGAACTTTGCATATCCGGCACAAAGTCGGCCAGATGGTCGTAGTCGGAAATCACGCTCCAGGCCGTAGCCCGCCTGACTTGCATGACGGCCGAGGCGTTCACGGTAATGGCCTCATTGTGCTCGGCAGTCTCTATGCGAAGCTCCTGTGCCGAAACCTGCAAACCGCCGCAGAACAGGGTCAGAGCTGCGCCGCAGGCACCGACAAGCCCCGTTCTCATGACCGGGATTCCTGCTTCAAAGGTGGAGCAGCACGGACTTCAAAGTTCAACTCGAGCCTGTCGCGGACCTGGATTGCACCGCCCAGGATGGACAAAGGCGTGATGCCAAAACTCGATTGATCGATGCTCAGCGAGCCGCTGATATGGAATTCGCTCGGCGTCCTCCTGATTCGGGCCGGTACGCTCAGGCTGCGTGTAACGCCGTGAAGAGTGAGTTCCAGGGCCAGCAATACATCGCCGTCCGCTTCGGGGGAAGCATGTGCCTGGATCAGTGCAAACGGATGGAGCGAGGTTTGCAGGAGCTTGTTCAGCATATTGGCACGGGTCGCTTCAATATCGGCTGCGCTGGGCTGGGTGTCCAGAGCCGCCTGGGCGCGCAGAGCGGGTTCGTCGACCGATAGCCTGTCCAGCGCCACATAGAGATCGGCGCGGCCAAGCCGGGGGGCCACATAGCCTTGCAGTTCATGGCTGGCAATCACATGATCGTGCCCCAGTCTGGCCAGAGCGCCAGCGCGTCGAACGGTGATCGAGACCAGGGAATGCGAGGAATCGATCTGAAGCACCGACTGGCCCCGTGCAGCAGCGTCGGCATAGAAGGCCGCAGGAAAGTCCGCAGGCCTTGCCGTCGGGCCGGGAGGCTGGGCTGGCTCGATGCCTGGTTGCGAGCAGCCCGTGATCAGAGTCAGCAGGACTGCAATCAGCTGTCTGCGCAATGTCATGGCAATTCGCGCAGCTGGATGCGAAATTTCACAGTCACGGCGTCTCCCACGGCATTGCTGCTCTTCCACTCTCCCGTGCCGATATCAAATATTGAGCGATGGGTGACGAATTCGCCTTCCATGCGGCGCTCCTCGGGCTTCCAGCTGAACGGCAGCACAAGCGGTTGCCTGCGGCCTTTTAGCTGCAGGGTGCCGCGTGCCCGGTAGCCGGTTGTGCCGGGGGCATCGAGAATCTCCTTGGCATCAAAGACTGCCTCGGGATAACGGACAAAGTCAAACCAGTCCTTGCCGGCAATGGCCTGGTTGATGTCCGGGTTGGCCATGTCGGCGCTGCTGATGCGAATGCTGACATTCAGCCTGTTGCTGTCTGGCTTTTGAGGGTCGAAGTCAAAACGAACCCGGAAGTCTTTGAACACGCCGGTGACCGGCGTTTGCTCGAAAGTGGCGGTGAATTCCAGTCGGTTGTCGCTACCGGGCTTGAGCTCCCACGAGGTGGCATGAGCTGCAGTGGAGCACAGCGTGGCGAGCAGGGCGGCGAGGCAGCAAACGGTATTGCGCATCTGGATGACCTCCGGCAAACAGCGTTTTGCCGGGTTGGCCGCTGCTCTGAGAGTGATGATGCGTCATTCCCGTGCAAGCTGCATCGATTGCAGGCAGCGAGTTACTGCTTGTTGCTTCAGGCTTTTTTCTCGCGCGGCACCCGGCCCATCAGATAGAACTCGGGATTGGGCTGCATGCCCGCGAAGCTGGCCATTCGGTTGGACAGTCCGAAGAAGGCGGTAATAGCCGCAATGTCCCAGATATCCTCGTCGCCAAAACCGTGAGGGTACAAGGCTTCGTAGTCGGCATCGTCGATTTCGGCGCTGTGCAGACAGACCTTCATGGCAAAGTCCAGTATGGCACGCTCGCGCGGGCTGATGTCGGCCTTGCGGTAGTTGACCGCCACCTGGTCGGCAATCAGCGGCTTTTTCTCATAGATGCGCAAGATGGCGCCATGAGCCACCACGCAATACAGGCACTGATTGGCAGCGCTGGTGGCGGTGACGATCATTTCGCGCTCGCCCTTGCTGAGACTGCCGTCCTCCTTGAGCATCAGCGCATCGTGGTAGGCAAAGAAGGCGCGCCACTCGGCCGGCCGGCGAGCAAAGGCCAGAAAAACATTGGGAATAAAGCCCGACTTTTGCTGTACCTCGGCGATGCGCTGCCTGATGTCTTCAGGCAGGCTGTTCAGATCGGGAAAGGGGTAGCGGCTTTTCATGGTGCCTGTCTCCTTTGGTGTTTTGCTGATATGTGCCAACCATGACAAGCATGGCACGGGTGGGCGCTCCAAAGCTGTCGTTTGCGTTGCAGATGCTGCTATTGCGGCCATTGGGCCTGTCAGGCTTTTCACATCAGATGCTGGCATCCATCAGATTCGAAGTGGCCGGTGTGCCGGTGGCGATCAGCAGCAGGCCCAGGACAAGCAGCACGCAGCCCAGACTGCGATCTACCCAGGGACGTATGGCTTGAACCTTGGGCTGGAGCACCGGAGCCGAGAAGAAACAGGCGACCAGCGCAAACCACAGCACGTGGGCCATGGCGACGAAAAGTCCATAGGCCAACTGGGTGGGCATGGGCACGGCAGGGCCGACGACTTGCATGAACAGGCTGAGGATAAAGAGCGCTGTCTTGGGATTGAGTGCATTGGTCAGAAAGCCCAGGACAAAAAGCGAGCGGCCTGGCACATGGCCTTTGCGTGCAGTGCGCTGGCCTGGTTCGGCGCTGGATCGGGAATCTGGCCGATCGTCATTTGCACGGCTGGCGCCGCGCCAGAGACAAATTCCGAGCCATACCAGATAGGCCGCGCCTGCATATTTGAGCAGATTGAAAAGCCAGGGCAGGCCTTGCAGGACCATGCCCAGTCCCAGCAGGGTGTAGGCCACATGGATCAGAACGCCACAGCCAATGCCCAGCGCCACCCAGAGACCCGCACGGCGCGATTCCATCAGGCTGGTGCGGGTGACCAGGGCGAAGTCGGCGCCGGGGCTGATGACGGCAAGAGAGGTGACAAGAAACACGGTAGGCCAGGCGTTCATGCTATGCGTTTTGTTGAGTTTAAATTGCTGTTTGTTCGATGGCTCTGCTGCAGGAGAATGGCAGGTATCGCTCTACAAGCCTGAACTCTAGGGCGGTCATAGCTTTTTGAATAACGATGATTTCTCAAGAAAATAGTGAATCTAGATCACAGATAGCCATGGCCGGTCCACAGCGCATGCCGTCGCTGGTGGCCTTGCGCTGCTTTGAAGCCGCAGCGCGGCTGGAGAGCTTCAGCCGCGCTGCCGATGAGCTGCATCTGACCCATGGCGCCATCAGCCGTGCGGTGCGCGCGGTGGAGCAGGAGCTGGGGGCGCCGCTGTTTGAGCGTCGCAATCGCCGCGTGTTTCTCAATGCCTCAGGCCGCTTGTTGTTCGATGGCGTGCATGCCGGGCTGGCGCAGATGGCGCGCGCGGCAGAAGCGGTGCGGCAGCAGGTGGCCGACAGGCCTTTGCTGCTGTCCTGCGAGCCCACGCTGCTCATGCGCTGGCTGATTCCGCGCTGGGGCGACTTCCAGGCGCGCCACCCGCAGCACACCGTGCATCTGGTTGCGGGCGGTGGCACCGTGGAATGGGGGCGCGGCATTGACCTGGCCATTCGGCGCAACGACTTTGACTGGGGTCGCAATGTCCAAATGCAGCCCCTATGCGCAGAGCGCATGGGGCCGGTCTGCCATCCGGACAGTCTGGCGCAGTTCTTTGCGTTGCAGTCCGATGGCGGTCTGGCGCTTCGTGGCGATGCAACGCGCTTGCACAGCAAGACGCGTCCCAAGGCCTGGGAGGATTGGTGGAAAACCCGGCCAGATCAGCCTCCCACCCGGATCCGGCAGGCGCAAGCAGCAGGTGATCTGGTGCTTGAGCATTTCTACCTGAGCTTGCAGGCGGCAGCAGCGGGCCTGGGTGTAGCCATGGGCCCGCAACTGCTGGTGAAGGACGATATCGCGGCCGGCCGGCTGGTGGCGCCGCTGGGCTTTGTACCCGATGGCTCGCAATACTGTCTGCTGGCCGTACAGAGTTGGGGGGCGGGCTCGGTGCAGCAGCTTCTGGTCGACTGGATTCAGCAGCAGATGAAGAGCTGAGCGCAGGCCGACGGGGACATAGGATTCCGGTTCCGGGCATGCCCGCTTCTTGCCTGACAATGCGGTCTGTTGAAAAGCAATGGATACGCGATGAGCAACGACGCACAAACCACCGACTGGGCCGCCTGGAGCCGTGAGGCCGTTGAAATGATGCAGGCCCGCAATGCAGAATGGCCGCTGGAATTTGGCTTGCAGGGCAGCCCCAGCTACCGCTGGGATCTGGATCGCGCCCTGCTGGCGCTGGAAGCTCCGCTACATGAAGTGATCGCTACGGTCTGCCTTGTGGGCACCAGCAGCGAGCAGGACGGCAGCTTTGTTTGGAGCTGGGCTAACGAAGCCATTCCCAAGCAGCATGGCGAAGCGCTGGAAGTCGTGCATGAGTTCGGCCGACAGAACCAGCTGGCATTGCTGACCACGGCCCGGATTCTCGGCGGCCGTCCCGAGGCCATGGAGTGCATGTGCATTGCCGCTCGCCTGCAGCGCGCCGTAGGTACCTTTATCGACCAGCAGGGCGATGTAACCCTGTATTTCACCTTGCTGCATCTGCAGGTGGCGGTCGAGCAGCAGCAGCCTGCCAATTGAAAGCCGCTACAGGATTGTTGACAGAATGCGGGCGGGGTCGCCTATAGACTGATACCCTCAAAAATCTGAAAAGATCACCCCATGAAAACGATGTTTGCTTTGGCCGCAGCCATGTTTGTGCTGAGCGGTTGTGCTGTCTATGACAGCCGTGGCGGATACTACGACGATGGCTACAAAAAGCCTCACCCCCACGGCTGCCCACCGGGCCAGGCCAAGAAAGGCAATTGCTGAAAATTGCCCGCTCAAAAACCCGCCAAAGGCGGGTTTTTCTTTGCGGTCTACAGCTCGTCCGGCTTGAGCCAGCCAATGCGGCCCTGACCGTTTTCATTGAGTGCGCTGACAAATTCGGCAGCGTCGGGTTCAGGCATCTGCAGCTTGAAGCTCACCAGACTGCTGTGATTGACCTCCAGCAGTTCGGCACCCGCTGCATCGGCCATGCGCCGCACCAGGCCCTCCAGCGGATAGGGGGCCGTGCATTGCAGGATCTGCATGCGCTGAATGGCGACTTTCTCGGCCTGCAGCAAGGCTTGGGCCACGGCATCGGTATAGGCGCGCACCAGTCCGCCGGCACCGAGCTTGACGCCGCCAAAATAGCGCACCACGGTGGCCAGCACGCCTTCCAGATCCTGGTGGCGCAGCACATCCAGCATGGGGCGACCGGCCGTGCCGCTGGGCTCGCCATCATCCACCGCCGCCGATTGTCCGCCCGCCAGCAAGGCCCAGCAGACATGGGCGGCGCCCGGGTGCTCGCGCCAGAGTGCATCCACCACGGCCTGCGCGCTGGAGCGGTCCGTCATCGGCTGAACGCAGCCGATGAAGCGGCTTTTCTTGATGATCAGTTCACTGGAGACGGGAGCACGAAGAGTCTGAGGCATAGCGGCGGCAGCATAACCGCAAAGTCGGGGCCGAGCAGCGTTGCGGTACATGGGCCGGGTAGCGGCAGTTGTGACCTATCCATGACATGACGACGCGGCTTGTGGGGGTTGCTCGACAGTGTCCTTAAGTCAATTCCTACAATTTCGGCAAGCCTCGAGCCTTAAGCTTTGAGCAAAGGAGGCCGTCATGAACAATCCGCATCCACAGTCCCTGAGCGAACATACTTTTGGCCGCGAGCATTTCACGCCGCCTCCGCTGGCGCAGGAGCTGGCAGAGCCCCAGGCTCTGCAGGCTGCGGCACCCGAAGATGAATGGGAGTTGCTGCAGCGCATACGCAATGTGGGCGAATGGTAGGCCCGGGCGCATTTTCTGTCTCAAGCCAGACCGGCCGCTCCTGAAAGGGAGAGCCGGTTTTTCCTGTCCGCGGCCACGATACAGCGGTGAGAATCGCAGCCATGACTGCTAGCTCTGCGCCGTTTCCCGATTCCTCGCACTGGATGCTGCTGCCGGCTGCCGCGCAGGCAGCGCAACTGCCCGTGGCCCTGGTCGATGTGACGGCCATGATGGAAAGAGTGGGGCGCAGCAGCAGCGATGCCGTGGCCGAGCAGATCCTGCAGCTGCTGGGGCGCCATGTGCCGCTGGCCCAGTGCACGATATTCTCC
Source organism: Comamonas sp. A7-5 (assembly GCF_039581385.1). Lineage (NCBI taxonomy): Bacteria > Pseudomonadati > Pseudomonadota > Betaproteobacteria > Burkholderiales > Comamonadaceae > Comamonas > Comamonas sp. A7-5. The sequence goes on along the minus strand of NZ_JBCPWO010000014.1, from coordinate 51,804 downwards.
TTCCAGGGCATGGCCAGGCCGCGCGTGGTGGGCATGGGCGACAGGGCGCGCACGGGGGCGCTGCCCATGATCTCCCAGGATTACAGCGAGCGCTTTTATCCGCTCGATGGTTCGCAGCGCGTGATGCAGGCCGAGCTGGCGCGCCTTGCCAAGGACCCGCATGCCAGGCCGCGCGTCTGGCTGCATCGCCAGGGGCCGCACGATGTTCAGCACCCCGAGTACCGCCATGTCTGTTATGAGCTGCCGCGCATTGCCGAGCGGCTGTCGCTGCTGATGCTGCAGGAAAACGCGCGCTGGCTTTCTGTGAACCTGTATCGGGGCGAGGAGCATGGCTGCTTCGACGCCGCAGCCATTGCCCGGATCGAGGCCTTTGCGCCTCTGGTCATGCAGGCCATGCGTCTGCATTACGCGGGGCAGACGCTGCAGGACGACCTGGTCGGGCTGGTGCTGGCGCGTCTGGCGCGGCGCTTCGAGCAACTGACGCCGCGCGACCTCGACGTGGTGCGGGCACTGGCCCAGGGCCTGGATGCAGATGCGCTGGCGCAGCGCCTGGGCATTACCGTCAGCAGCGCGCGCACCTATGTCAAACGCGTCTGCGCCAAGCTGGGCGTGCAGGGGCAGCGCGAGCTGTTTGCGCTGCTGATGGAGCCCGCTGAAGCTGTCGATGGTCAACTTTGATAGCTGCTTGCGGTTGATCTGTAAAGGCTGGAGGCTGATTCGACTTGAATATCTGTTGCCGGTTGGTATTGTCTCCATCTGGTGACATCGGCCATGAGCTGCTTTTCTACACTGCATCTCAAGCCAGACCGCAAGGGGATGAAAGCGCACCGGTTTGACCACGACAGCGCCCCCAGGAGACAAGAACATGCATCAGCCATTTGCCGAGCCACGCCGCTCCATCTACTACCAGTACCAGGTTCATCAGCCCTGGCTTGCCTCCCGGAATCCGGGCGAGCAAAGCCACCCCATCGTCATCGTGGGCACCGGCCCCGTGGGCCTGACCACGGCGCTGGAGATTGCCCGTCACGGCCAGCGTTGCGTGGTGCTCGAATCCGAATTGCAGGTGTCCGAAGGCAGCCGTGCCATTGTGTTCACGCGGCGCTCCATGGAAATCCTGCAGCAGGTGGGCGTGGCCCAGCGCGTGACGGAGACCGGACTGCCCTGGTGCTACGGCAACAGCATCTACCGCGGTCAGCGCGTGTTTCGCATGGAAAACGCGCGGGCCGAAGACGACCGCTTCTTTCCCATGATCAATCTGCAGCAGCAGTACCTGGAGGAATATCTGGTCGATGCTGTGCAGGCCAACCCGCTGATCGAGCTGCGCTGGGGCAACCGCGTGAACAAGGTCGAGCAAAAGGGCGAGCAGGCTTTGGTGGAGGTGGATACCCCGGAAGGCAGCTACGAGCTGCAGGCCGACTGGCTGGTGGCCTGCGACGGCGCGCGTTCGGGGATTCGCACGGCCATGAATCTATTGATGGAGGGCGCTTCCTACGAGGGCCGCTTCGTAATTGCCGACATCCGCATCGACCTGCCTCTGCCCACCGAACGTCTCGCATTCTTCGATCCCACATGGAACCCGGGCAACACCATCCTCATGCACCGCGAGCCACACGGTATCTGGCGTGTGGACTACCAACTGCCTGCCGGGGAAGATCCCGAGGATGCGCTCAGGCCCGAGTCGCTGAAGGCGCGCATCGATGCGCAGCTGGAGATGATCGGCTTTGGCGGCACGCCTTGGGAGATGGACTGGAGCTCCGTGTACTCGGCCCGCGCGCTGACCCTGCCCAACTACGTGCATGGCCGTGTGATCTTTGCGGGCGATGCAGCCCATATGCTGCCCATCTTCGGCGTGCGCGGCGCCAACACCGGCTTTCAGGATGCTCAGGGCCTGGGCTGGCGTCTGGCACTCGTCGCCAAGGGCGCGGCCAGCGCAGCGCTGCTGCAAAGCTATAGCAGCGAGCGCGTGGGCGCGGCCCGCGAGATTGTGGAAGAGGCCGGCAAGAGCACACGCTTCATGGCGCCGCCAAGCAGGGGTTTCAGGCTGCTGCGCGACGCCGTGCTGTCTCTGTCGCTGAGCCAACCCTTTGTCGGCCCGCTCTATCACTGGCGCACCTCGCGCCCGCATGAGTACGGCAGCTCGCCGCTCAACAGCATGGGGGACGACAACCTGCTGTTCAAGGCCGGTCCCGGCCATGGCGCGCCGCCTCTCAACGTGCGCTTTGCGCCGGACAGCTATTTGCTCGACCATCTGGGCGGCGGCTTCGATCTGCTGTATTTCACGAGCGGCAAGGCGATTCCCGCCGAACTGCAGGCGGTCGCGGCCGGGGTCAGAGCTCGCGGTGTTGCCGTGCGCCTGATCGCCGTGAGCAGCCACGCTTCAGGCATTGTCGAAGGTTCCGATCTGGTACTTGATGACACCGAAGGCCGCTGCCGCGCCCGCTACGGCGTGATGGCCGACGGCGCCGCCTATCTGTTGCGCCCCGATCAGCATGTCTGTGCGCGCTGGATGGCGCTGGACGCCAATCGTCTGCAAGCCGCATTCAAAGCTGCCTTGCCAGCCTGAGGAGAGATTCAAATGACCCAAACCACTCTTGATATCGCCGGTCTGGAGACCGTGTACGACCAGCTGGCTGTCGCCATTGATGCCGTGGGCGCGGAAAAGTCAGAGCTGCTGCTGGTCAAGCTGGCGCTGCTGGCCGCCAATCAGCTCGGTGATGCCCGCCAGTTTGGCGAAATGATTGCGGCGGCCCAGCAAGATCTGTAAGCAAAAGGCTTGTCTGTGGCGGTCAGCCCGACCCGCCCAGGCTCGTTCCTGGCGGGTTTTCAGCGTGCTGACCCTCGGATTTCATAGCGGATAATTATTGCCTATCAATAGTTTGAGATGAATTTTCTACAAGTCGATATGGCTTGATCTCCGACAAGGCCGTGCCATGGAATCGAGGCAGACTGGAGCCATTGCCACTGTAGGAGGATTGGTCCATGAGATTGCGTCCCAGTACCTTGCTGCTATCTGCAGCCCTGAGCCTGAGTGGATTGAGTGCGACTCCGGCCCTGGCCAAGTCGGCTGCCGAATGGCTTGCCTTGACAGGTGCCGTGCAGATCGGCTTGAGTCAGGCTGTCGAAAAAGCCCAGGCCGTTGCTCCCGGAAAAGCGATCGATGTCGAGCTGGAAGAGGGTAAGAAAGGCGCTGCGCCTTATTACTCGGTCACCCTGATCTCGCCCGTGAATGAGGAAATCAAGCTGCGCGTGAATGCCAGCACGGGCGATGCCGCAGTGGAGGAAAACAAGGGCCGGGCCGAGGGCAAGCATGCCAAGCGCCTGGCCGATGCCCGGATCACGCTGGTACAGGCCGTCGATGCAGCTATTGCCGCCTTGCCCGGCAAGCCGCTGGAGGCCCAGCTGGATTCGGACTGGGGCAAGACCAGCTACAAGGTCAAGATGCTGCGCGCCGATCAGACGGTCATGAAGCTCAGGCTTGATCCTGCCACCGGCGCTGTGACGAGGCAGGAAAAGGACTGAGTCGGCGCGCTATCTGGATTCTGGTGCTATGAAGAAGTGAGTGTCTAGCGTTTGCATTTCAATGATTTAAGGTGTGTTATGCACTGAATTTCAATGAAGGCAAGCGCTGGATGCTATGAAGTTCAGAGTTCAACCCTGTTTCTGCAAGACCTTGCTCGTGCAAGGCTGAGGGCGGAAAAGTACACTGACGGGTTGTTTCTCCGAATAGGCCATGAGGCCATATAAAGCCCATCCACATGAACGCCCCGGTTGATGTTTCCTTTTTCCACCGCGATGCCAAGCCGCTGACCAGCTACAAGCCGTACTGGGCCAAGCGCTTCGGCCCGGCGCCGTTCCTGCCCATGAGCCGTGCGGAGATGGATCAGCTCGGCTGGGACAGCTGCGACATCATTCTGGTCACGGGCGATGCCTATGTGGATCACCCCAGCTTCGGCATGGCGGTCATCGGCCGCGTGCTGGAGGCGCAAGGCTTTCGCGTGGGCATCATCGCCCAACCCGACTGGACCAGCGCCGAGGCCTTCAAGGCCCTGGGCAAGCCCAATCTGTTCTGGGGCGTGACGGCCGGCAACATGGACTCGATGATCAACCGTTACACGGCTGATCGCAAGATTCGCAGCGACGATGCCTATACCCCCGGCGATGTGGCCGGCAAGCGCCCCGATCGCGCGGCCATCGTCTACTGCCAGCGCTGCCGCGAGGCCTACAAGGACGTGCCCATCGTGCTGGGCGGCATCGAGGGCTCGCTGCGTCGCATTGCCCACTACGACTACTGGAGCGACAAGGTGCGCCGCTCCATCGTGGTGGACAGCAAGTGCGACATCCTGCTCTACGGCAATGCAGAACGCGCCCTGGTCGAAGTGGCACACCGCATCGCGGCGCGCGAGCCGGTGGAGCAGATCACCGATGTGCGCGGCACTTCGTTCTTCCGCCGCGCTTCGGAGGAGGGCTGGTTCGAGGTCGATTCCACCACGGTGGACGAGCCCGGCGAGGTCGAGCCCCATATCAACCCCTATATGACGACCAGCGAGCAGGCCGAGGCCCAGGGCCAGAGCTGCTCCAAGGAAGATGCCGCGAAATCGGAAGCGGACGGCCCCAATGACGGCGCATCGGTAGCCAGGGTCCAGCCCATCCAGTTCGTGCCCAACCTCTCGCTGCGCAGCAAGTCCAAGTTGCCTCCGCGCGAGCGCACGGTGCTGCGCCTGCCCAGCTACGAAGAGGTCAAGAGCGATCAGATTCTCTATGCCCACGCCAATCGCGTGCTGCACCTGGAAACCAACCCCGGTAACGCCCGTGCGCTGGTACAGGCTCACGGCGAGGGGACCACGGCCCGCGATGTGTGGATGAATCCGCCGCCCATTCCTCTCACAACGGCCGAAATGGACTGGGTCTTCGGCCTGCCGTACGCGCGCAGCCCGCATCCCGCCTATGCCGACGAAAGTGGCAGCCATGAGGGCTCCACCAAGATTCCGGCCTGGGAGATGATTCGCACCTCGGTGAACATCATGCGCGGCTGTTTCGGCGGCTGCACCTTCTGCTCCATCACCGAGCACGAGGGCCGCATCATCCAGAGCCGTTCCGAAGACTCCATCATCCAGGAGCTCGAGGAGATCCGCGACAAGGTCAAGGGCTTTACCGGCACCATCTCCGACCTGGGCGGGCCCACGGCCAATATGTACCGCCTGGGCTGCAAGAGCCCGCAGATCGAGGCGGCCTGCCGCAAGCCCAGCTGTGTCTTCCCCGGCATCTGCCAGAACCTGCACACCGACCACGGCCCGCTGATCAAGATCTATCGCCGCGCGCGCAAGCTGCCCGGCATCAAGAAGATTCTGATCGGCTCCGGCCTGCGCTACGACCTGGCGGTGAAGTCGCCCGAGTACGTCAAGGAGCTGGTTCAGCACCATGTGGGCGGCTATCTCAAGATCGCCCCCGAGCACACCGAGCAAGGTCCGCTGACCAAGATGATGAAGCCGGGCATCGGCAGCTATGACAAGTTCAAGCAGCTGTTCGAGAAGTTCAGCGAAGAGGCCGGCAAGAAGCAGTTTCTGATTCCCTATTTCATCGCCGCCCACCCGGGCACCAGCGATGAGGACATGATGAATCTGGCCATCTGGCTCAAGAAGAACGGCTTCCGTGCCGATCAGGTGCAGACCTTCTACCCGAGCCCCATGGCCACGGCCACCGCCATGTACCACAGCGGTCGCAACACGCTGACCAAGGTGCGCCGCCAGATGCGCGACGAGGCCGAGGAACGCGTGGACATCGTGCGCGGTGAAAAGCGCCGCCGTCTGCACAAGGCTTTCCTGCGCTATCACGACCCGAACAACTGGCCGCTGCTGCGCGAGGCGCTCAAGACCATGGGGCGCGCCGATCTGATCGGCAACGGCAAGCAGCACCTGATCCCGACCTTCCAGCCCCTGGTCGACGGCAGCTATCAGAGTGCACGAAAGAAGAACAGCACCTCGTCCAAGGCGGGTGGCGGAATTGGTTACACCACCAACAAGGACGGCAAGGCCGTGGCCGTGCGACGCCGCAGCGAAGAGACGAGCCTGGAGCCCAAGGGCGATGTGCGCTTCCGCAGCAGCCAGCCTCAACCGGGCAAGCTGCTGACCCAGCATACCGGCCTGCCGCCGCGCGCGGGTGTGACTGGCAAGGCCAAGCCCGGTTTCAAAACTGCGGCAAGGCCCGCCAAGCCAGCGGGCCAGGGTTCGCGCAAGCCGCGCTGATGGCAGCAGCCTGACTGCCGCCGACAAGAAAACGACGCTTGAGGCGTCGTTTTCTTGTAGTGGCGTGCGCTGCTGTCAGCCCATGGCCAGAGCCCCGCACCACTGGGGCAGCTGGTTTTCCTGCGTGGGGGCAAAGTATTCGCTGGTCATGGGTTTGGGGCGGGCGATGGCGTAGCCCTGCACATAATCCACGCCCATGGTCATAAGTTCCTCGGCAATCTCGCGGCTCTCGACAAACTCGGCAATGGTCTTTTTGCCCAGTGTCTGGCCGATGCGATTGATCATCTCCACCATGGCGTGGTCTCCCTTGTCCTTGAGCATGTCACGCACAAAGCCGCCGTCGATCTTGAGATAGTCGACGGGCAACTGCTTCAGATAGGTCAGCGACGACATGCCGACGCCGAAGTCGTCCAGGGCAAAACGGCAACCCAGGGCGCGCAGCGACTGAATCAGCCGTGTGGCATTGCTGAGGTTGCCAATGGCGCTGGTTTCGGTGATTTCGAAACATAGCTTTTGGGGTGCAATTGCGTGTTGCTGCAACTGCTCCTTCACAAATTCCAGCAGGCCGTCGTCATCCAGGCTGGGACCGGAGAGGTTGATGGCGCAGGTTTCCACCAGCTTGGCGTGTCCGGGCTGCTGCGCCAGTGTCTGCAGGGCCCTGGTGATCACCCAGCGGTCAAGCGATGGCATCAGGCCGTAGCGCTCGGCGGCGGGTATGAAATGTCCGGGGGCCAGGATCTGGCCGTTTTCATCGCGCAGGCGCAGCAGGACTTCGAAGTGCATGCCGCTGTGGCGGCGGTGCTTGCGGGCCTGCAGCGGTGCAATGCTCTGGGCATAGAGGCAGAAGCGGTCTTCGTCCAGTGCGGTACGAATGCGTGTGGCCCATTCCATCTCGCTGACATAGCGGCTGTAGATTCCGTCCTCGGCTTTGTAGAAAAAGACCTTGTTGCGCCCGCGCTCCTTGGCCTGATAGCAGGCCATATCGACCATGCGCAGCAGATCGGAGGCATTGACCGCATCACCGGGAACATGCACGGCACCGATCGAAAAGCCGGTGCGCAATATCTTCTCTCCCCAGGTGGTTTGCAATTGCTGGGCTGCCAGGCGCAGCTTCTCGGCAATGCTCGCGACGTTGGAAGGAGGGCAGTTCTCCAGCAGCACGGCAAACTCGTCGCCGCCCATGCGCGCTAGGCAATCGGTTTCGCGCAGATTGGCCTGCAACATGCGAGAGACTTCACACAGCACCTCATCACCGGCGGCATGGCCGCTGGTTTCGTTGATGAGCTTGAACTGGTCCAGGTCGATGTAGAGAAGAGCGTAGGGCTTGACCTGGTGCAGACCCTGGGTCAGCATTTTTTGCAGCCGCCGCTCGAATTCCCCGCGATTTTCCAGCCCCGTCAGCGTGTCATGGCGTGCATTCCAGGAAATTTGGTCCATGTACTGCTGCTCGCGTGACACATCGCGCAGCACGAAGACTGCCCCCGATGCCTGAGCATCGCGCTGCATGGCGGAGCCCAGCACCTTGACCGGCACGATGCTGTGGTCGGTGCGGCGAACCCAGTGCGTTTGCTCGTCGCGCACGACGGTGGTCTCCTTGGTGTCATTGACAAGCTGTGCGAGCAGGCCTTCGCTGGTGATGGAGGCGTCCATGGTGTAGAACTGCAACACCTGCTTGATGGGCCTGTCCAGATAGCTTTGCTTTTGCAGACCCAGCAGGCCTATGGCAGCGGGGTTGACATAGTTGACCATGCCCTTGGCATTGGTGGTGATGACCGCATCGCTGAGCGCTGCCAGCGTGGTCTCCGCGCGCTCTTTTTCGCTGTTGAGGCCGTCTTGAACCTGCTCTCGCAGCAGGATCAGGCGCCAGGTATTCCAGACCCACAGGCTCACCAGGCCAATGGCCAGGGCGCCGTTGAGGGCGAGCAGCAGCCAGACGATATTGCGCGAGCTTTGGCCCAGAGAGTCGCTGAAGACCCTGGTCAGGGCTGTCACGCCCTGGTTGATCAGGTCGATCTCGCGCTTCCAGGTGGCAATGTTTTCGCGGCTGATGTTGCCGACTTCGTATCCATGTCGGATTTCCTGGGCCAGTGTATCGAGCTGATTCAGGTACTCGTCACCCATCTTCCAGTACGCGACGGGCTCCTGCACCCAGCTGAAATAGCGGAATGTGCGCAGCAGCCAGATGAGGGAGCTGACATCATCGGGGTGGTTCTGGCCTTGCTCTATGCCTTTGCGCGCCAAGTCCAGGCGCAGAGGCTTGTCGTAGAGGGCAATACGTGCCTCGGCATCGCCACGCGGCACCTGCAAGGCCCGCTGATAATGGGCGAAGTCGATCGGGTTGCCTTCATCCGCGTAGCGGGAAAGCGAGTAAATCGCATCTTTCTGGGCCTTGGACCAGAGACTTTCTCCGTTGACAAAAGCTCGCACGGCGGAGAGCAGGTAAAGGCTGCAGCTGGCGCTGAGCATCAGGATCAGTGCCAGGAGCGCAAAAGCCCAGACGCGCTGCAGCAATTGTTGAGACTTCAGTGTGGGGCTCAAAGATGCCTTCATGACGCCTCATCCAGTAAATTGACTGTAAATGCATGAGTCAGGGCATCGACAAGGCAGACTGGTATGAAACAGCCAGAAGGCAATGTGCCTGCTGACGATCAGAACGCCGTCACGATGCCCGCTCTCATGGCTTGACCTTTCACGGTATTGCGTAGGAGGTATGTCAGATCACACGCAATTTGTATTCATTGGTAATTTTTGGCCTGTAGAAGTGAGCCTGGCGTCGGACAACTTCCTCTGTACCCCCAAGACAGAGCGGTGTTTTCTGTGAGAAAGTGGGTAACCAATCTGGCCGATTCAGAGCAGGTCTATGCAGTGCACCTGCGGCTGCTCCAGCACGCCGGCCCTGCGGTCGGCAAAGAAGCGTTCCAGGGTGAGCTTGACGGTGCGAAACGCGATTTCTTCCCAGGGGATGTCTGCCTCGGCGAACAACTGGGCCTCCATGGTCTCGGGCCCGGGGTAGAACTGCGTACTTCTGAGGCGGGCCAGATAGAAGAGATGGACCTGTCCTACCTGGGGCACGTTGATGAGACTGAACAGCCTGCCCAGCTCGATGTCGGCTCCGGCTTCCTCGTCGGTTTCGCGCTGGGCTCCGCGGCTGGTGGTTTCGGCCAGCTCCATGAAGCCTGCAGGCAGCGTCCATTTGCCGCGGCGCGGCTCGATGTTGCGCTTGCACAGCAGCACGCGCCCGTCGTCCATCACGGGCAGGGTGCCAACCACATTGAGCGGGTTTTCATAGTGAATGGTGTGGCAGGCCGGGCAAACGGCACGCTCGCGCGTATCCCCATCGTCAGGAACGCGGTAGGTGACTGCGGTGCCGCAATTGCGGCAGAACTTGATGGGGCTGCGAAAAATCATTCCGCAACTATAAGCAAATCAGGCCGCTAGCGCAGGTACAACATGTGCAAACAGCTATGAAAAAGGGAGTCACACCTTGCGGTGCGACTCCCGGAGTACCTGGTCGGCGCAAACTGCCTGTGCGCCAGGGATTCTTAAGCGATCTGGATCTTGATGGATTCAAGTCCGGTGACTGCGCCTTCCAGCACATCGCCCTTGACCACGGCGGCCACGCCCTCGGGGGTGCCGGTCATGATCAGGTCGCCGGGCTGCAGCTCCCAGGCGCTGGAGAGATGCTCAATGGTTTCGGCGATATTCCAGATCAGCTTGTGGATGTGGCTGCGCTGGCGATAGTCACCATTGACCTGCAGCGAAATCTCGGCGTTGACGATGTCTCCCGCCCGATCGGCTGGCGTGATGGGGCCTATGGGCGCGGATTGCTCGAAAGCCTTGCCGATACACCAGGGGCGGCCTTGCTTCTTCATGTCGTTTTGTAGGTCGCGACGTGTCATGTCCAGACCCACGGCATAGCCGTAGATGTACTGCAGTGCATCGGCTGCCTTGATGTGCTTGCCGGCCTTGCCGATGGCAACGACCAGTTCGATCTCATGGTGCAGATTCTGGGTCAGCGTGGGATAGGCCACGGTGGTCGTGCCGCCGACTTCCACTGCCACGGTCGCGTCCGCAGGCTTCATGAAGAAGAACGGCGGCTCGCGGCCGGTAAAGCCCATTTCCTTGGCGTGATCCTCATAGTTGCGGCCCACGCAGTAGATGCGGTGAATGGGAAAGCGCTCGCCGCGGCCCACAACAGGCAGGCTGGCAACGGCAGGGGGATTGAACACGTAACTCATGAAGTCCTCGGCAAGAACACGCGCTGAAATCAGCAATGGTTGATGTGGCAAGCAGTGTGCCACGATGCAGGCCTGGAGACGGCGTGGCATATGACGGCTTTTACGTATTCCGGCCCTAGGGAAAATGCCAGTCCGTGCGGCTCGCGCTATGCTGCTCGCATCATGAAGCTGCATACCTATTTCCGTTCTTCCGCCTCTTACCGTGTGCGCATTGCGCTGCAACTCAAGGGGCTGTCCTATGACTCCGTGCCCGTGCATCTGGTGCGCGGCGAACAAAAGGCTGCGGCCTATGCCTCCCATGTGGGTGACGCGCTGGTGCCCGCACTGGTGACGGACGAGGGGCACTGGCTCACGCAGTCCATGGCCATCATCGAATATCTCGATGAGACCCATGCTGAAACACCATTGCTGCCCAGGGATGCACTGGGCCGTGCCCATGTGCGCGCATTGGCGCAGATGGTGGCTTGCGAGATCCATCCGCTCAACAATCTGCGCGTGCTCAAGTACCTGGTGCACCAAATGGGGGCCAGCGACGAGGCCAAGAATGGCTGGTATGCGCACTGGGTGCGCTCCGGTCTGGAAGCGTTCGAGCGTCAGCTGGCGCTGCTGGATGCCGAACGCAAGGCCATGGGCCTGGCGCCGTCGACGTTTTGCTGGGGTGACGCGCCCACGCTGGCCGAATGCTGCCTGGTCCCGCAGATCTACAACGCCCAGCGCTTCAATGTGAATCTCGAGGCTCTGCCGCGCCTGATGGACGTGGTCGAGCGATGCAACGCCTTGCCGGCTTTCCAGCAGGCCCATCCTTCGGCCTGTCCGGATGCTGAGTGAAGAGGGCGTCATGAGCGAGACCTATAGGCCGGGTCCACCGGACCTCTGGCCCGACTCCTGGCTGGTCCCGGACTGGCCGGCCCTGCCCGGTGTGCATGCCATCTGCACCTCGCGTGAGGGCGGCGTCAGTCAGGCACCCTGGGGCAGCATGAACCTGGGAGACCACGTGAGCGACAATCCCGCTCACGTGCGCCGCAACCGTGAACTGTTCAATGCGGCGCTGCAGGCACGCACCCCTGGTGCCTGCACGGCGTTCCTGCAGCAGGTGCATGGCGTGGACGTGCTGACGCTGGATGCAGGCAACGTGGTCGAGTCCAATGGTGCAGCCTTCGATGCCTGCGTGACCGGCGATGCAGGCGTGGTCTGCACCATCATGGTGGCGGACTGTCTGCCCGTGTTGCTGGCCCATGATTCGGGGCTGGTCGTGGGTGCGGCCCATGCTGGCTGGCGCGGTCTGGCCGGCATGCCGCCCGGAAGACAGCAGTGCGAGGGACCGTTGCCCGGCGGTGTGCTGGAGATGCTTTTCGAGTCTTTTTCCCGGAAAGTGCAGGCGCAGCAATCGCTTTCGGCGGCCGACACGAAGCCGTCCCGGATTGCCGCCCGCACTCAGGCCTGGCTGGGCCCATGCATAGGTTCCGAGTCCTTTGAAGTGGGGGCCGAAGTGCGCGATATCTTCGTGGCGCATGACGCCGATGCGGCACGACACTTTGTGCCTGTACCGGGCAGCAGCATCAAATATCTGGCCGATCTGGCGCAACTGGCACGCCAGAGGCTTGCTGCATTGGGCATTGCTGCAATCTTCGGCAACGATGGCAGCCGGCCCTGGTGCACGGTCAGCAATGCATCACGTTTCTTCTCGCACCGGCGCGACGCCGCTCGTCTGGGCGGCAGCGGGCGGCTGGCTGCCAGCATCTGGCGCGATGCCTGAGCCGGGGCTGGGAGGCACGTGTTCTGCAGCTAGCGCTTCCTGTTCCTGCCGGGCTTTGAGGCGGCGCTTTCTGGCCGGCGTGCCCAGTATGTAGAGCACGATGGAAAGCGGCAGCAGACCGTAGAGCACGAAGGTGAAAAATGCACCCAGCAGGGTGCCGCCGGGGCTGGCTGCCTCGGCGATCGTCATCATCACGACAACGTACATCCAGGCGATGGCAATGAGGTACATGGTGTTTCTGTAGTGAGCCAGAAAGCATGCTGGCTTCGGGTTGTTTTGTGTCAAAACAGCTTCATAACGGCAAAATGAGGCCGCTTCTTGTCGGAACTGCCTGGCACATAGGTGACAATGCCGCCGTGTGAGCCGTATTGCAGATTCCGCAAGCGTCCCCAGACCCTGAGATCGCCGGTCGCTTGCCTTGACTAGGATGTAAGCATGAATTTTGACCCGAGCTGGGGCCAGGCTGGCCAATCCATTCAACAATTCTGGCAGGAGCAGTGGAGCAAGAGCCTCCAGACGCTTCAGCAGATGCAGTCCGGTGCTCCCATGGGGCTCAGCGCCATGCCAGGTCTGGGGTCCGCACCCAACCCTTGGGCTGGAATCATGGATGCCATGCAATCGGCCATGCCCCAGATGGCAACGGGGTCGGCTCAAGCGGTGCAGTTCGATGCGGCCAAACTGCAGGGGCTGCAGCAGGAATACCTGCAGTCGGTGCAGTCGTTGGCAGATGGAAAACAGATTCAGGCCCTGCTGTCCAAGGACAAGCGCTTTGCCAAGCCAGAGTGGAGCGCCAATCCCGTTGCATCGATGGCCGCAGCCAACTACCTGCTGGGCAGTCGCATGCTGACCGGTATGGCCGAAGCGGTGCAGGGCGATGAAAAAACACGCAATCGCGTGCGTTTTGCGGTCGAGCAATGGGTGGCAGCCATGGCGCCCAGCAATTTTCTGGCACTGAACGCCGATGCGCTCAACAAGGTTGTTGAAACCAAGGGCGAGAGCCTGGCTCAGGGTATTGCCAATCTGCTGGCCGACATGCGCCAGGGCCATGTCTCCATGACCGACGAAAGCCTGTTCACCGTGGGAAAGAACGTGGCGACCACCGAAGGCGCGGTGGTTTTCGAGAACGAGCTGTTCCAGCTCATCGAATACAAGCCACTGACTGCCAAGGTATTCGAGAAGCCTTTTCTGATGGTGCCGCCCTGCATCAACAAGTTCTACATTCTGGACTTGCAGCCGGACAACTCCGTGATTCGCTATGCCGTCAGCCAGGGGCATCGCACCTTTGTGGTCAGTTGGCGCAATCCCGACGAAAGCCAGGCGCACAAGAGCTGGGATGACTACATCGAAGATGGCGTGCTCAAGGCTGTGAGCACGGTTCAGGATATCTGCGAGGCGCCGCAGATCAATGTGCTGGGTTTCTGTGTGGGCGGCACCATGCTCTCCACTGCCATGGCAGTGCTGGCTGCACGCCATGCCCGCGAGCATGGACAGCCGCAGGCGGCCAAGCCCCGCAGCCGTGCCGCGGCTGCAAAGACAGGCAGCAAAACTGCTGCGGCCAAGGTGGAGGCCCATGCTTTTCCCGTAGCCAGCATGACGCTGCTGACCACGCTGATCGACTTCCGCGACACAGGCATTCTGGACATCTTCATTGATGAAAACATGGTGCGCCTGCGTGAGATGCAAATGGGTAAAGGCGGGCTGATGAAGGGCCAGGACATGGCATCCACCTTCAGCTTTCTGCGCCCGAATGATCTGGTCTGGAACTATGTGGTGGGCAACTACCTCAAGGGCGAGACACCGCCGCCATTCGATCTGCTTTACTGGAACAGCGACTCCACCAATCTTCCCGGCCCCTTCTACGCCTGGTATCTGCGCAATCTCTACCTGGAGAACAACCTGATCAAGCCCGGCGTGCTGACCGTGTGCGGCGAGAAGATCGACATGAGCCAGCTCAAGATGCCGGTCTATATCTACGGCTCGCGCGAGGACCACATCGTTCCTGTCGCTGCGGCCTATGCCTCGTCGCAGGTACTGGGCGGTGAGCGTCGTTTCGTGATGGGTGCCTCCGGCCATATCGCCGGCGTCATCAACCCGCCGGCCAAGAACAAGCGCAGCCACTGGCTGCGTGAGGATGGCGAGTTTCCTGAGGCGTTCAACGATTGGCTGGCGGAGGCCACGGAGTATCCGGGCAGCTGGTGGACGGACTGGAGTGCCTGGCTGGGCAGCCATGCAGGCAAGCAGCTCGCGGCTCCCAAGAGCTATGGCCGTGCACGTGCCTATGAAGCCATCGAAGATGCTCCGGGTCGCTACGTTCTGTCAAAAGCCTGAGCGAGGCCTGAGGCACAATCAGTTCCATATTGCGGTGCAGCAAACAAGGCTCGCACCGTGATAGGAAGCGGCGGGTGGCACGATGAACAGGATGCAACCCGCACGCATGCATCACTTGTAAGAAACCTAGAAAGGTTCGTCAGCAATGGAAGACATCGTTATCGTTTCCGCCGTGCGTACGGCGGTCGGCAAGTTCGGCGGCTCTCTGGCCAAGATTCCTGCAACCCAGCTGGGTGCGACCGTGATTTCCGAGGCTCTGGCTCGTGCCAAGGTGGGCAAGGACCAGGTCGGTGAAGTCATCATGGGTCAGGTGTTGACGGCGGCGGCCGGGCAGAATCCTGCGCGTCAGGCCATGATGGCGGCCGGCATTGCCAAGGAGACACCTGCGCTGACGATCAATGCCGTCTGCGGCTCCGGCCTTAAGGCCGTGATGCTGGCAGCTCAGGCCGTGGCAACGGGAGACAGCGAAATCGTGGTTGCCGGAGGCCAGGAAAACATGAGCCTGTCGCCCCATGCCGTGCCCAATTCGCGTGACGGCCAGCGTATGGGTGACTGGAAGATGGTGGACACCATGATCGTGGACGGTCTGTGGGATGTCTACAACCAATACCACATGGGCATCACTGCCGAGAACGTGGCCAAGGAAAAGAACGTCAGCCGCGCGCAGCAGGATGCGCTGGCGCTGGCCAGCCAGCAAAAGGCTGCGGCCGCGCAGGATGCTGGCAAGTTCAAGGACGAAATCGTTCCCGTGAGCATTCCCCAGCGCAAGGGTGACCCCATCGTGTTCGACAGTGACGAATACGTCAACCGCAAGACCAATGCCGATGTACTGGCCACCCTCAAGCCCGCTTTCGACAAGGCAGGTTCGGTGACGGCCGGCAATGCCTCGGGTCTGAACGACGGCGCTGCCGCCGTGGTGGTGATGACGGCGGCCAAGGCCAAGGCACTGGGCCTCAAGCCCCTGGCCAAGATCGTGTCTTATGCCACCAGCGGCCTGGCTCCAGAGGTCATGGGCCTGGGTCCTGTCTATGCCACGCGCAAGGCGCTGGATCGCGCCGGCTGGAAGGCTGCCGATGTGGACCTGTTCGAACTCAACGAAGCCTTTGCCGCACAGGCCTGCGCGGTGAATCAGGATCTGGGCATTGACACCGCCAAGGTCAACGTCAACGGCGGTGCCATCGCCATCGGTCACCCCATTGGTGCATCGGGCTGCCGCATTCTGGTGACGCTGCTGCATGAAATGCAGCGCAGCGGTGCCAAGAAGGGCCTGGCCGGCCTGTGCATCGGCGGTGGCATGGGTGTTGCTATGGCTGTGGAAGCCTGCTGAGGCTTCAGGATTGCAGACTGCTCCGGTGCTCCTGAAGGCCGGCGCAGTCTGGGAAGCCCGCTGATGCCAGCCTCCCATCGACCCTAGGGAAGATCACGAGGTAAACCACGGCGAAAGCGGGTTCATTCGGACCTACTCGATTGCATACTGGCATGGCCAGCGTGCAGGGTGTGTGGCGTTCAAAACGATAAGCAATTCCTCAGAATTCTTATCGTTGATAGTGTGATCGTGAAATAACCATTGATTGACAGGAGAGATGAATGGGTCAGAAAGTAGCGTACGTCACGGGGGGCATGGGCGGTATCGGTACCGCAATCTGCCAGCGTTTGCATAAGGATGGCTTCAAGGTGATCGCGGGTTGCGGACCATCGCGCGACTACCGCAAGTGGCTGGACGAGCAGGCGCAATTGGGTTACACGTTTTATGCCTCGGTTGGTAATGTGGGGGATTGGGAATCCACCGTCGAAGCCTTCAACCAGACCAAGGCAGAGCACGGCAACATCGATGTGCTGGTGAACAACGCGGGTATCACCCGCGACCGCATGTTCGTCAAGATGACGCCGGACGACTGGAAGTCGGTCATCGAAACCAACCTCAACTCCATGTTCAACGTCACCAAGCAGGTGGTGGCAGACATGGTGGAAAAGGGCTGGGGCCGAATCATCAACATCAGCTCGGTCAACGGCGCCAAGGGACAGGCCGGACAGACCAACTACTCGGCTGCCAAGGCCGGTATGCATGGCTTCACCATGGCGCTGGCTCAAGAGTTGGCTGCCAAGGGTGTGACCGTGAATACAGTCAGCCCTGGTTACATCGGCACCGATATGGTCAAGGCAATTCGTCCCGATGTGCTCGAAAAGATCGTGGCGGGCGTACCCGTCAAGCGTCTGGGCGAGCCTGCGGAGATCGCCTCCATCATCTCCTGGCTGGCTTCGGAAGAGGGCAGCTATTCCACAGGTGCGGACTTTGCGGTCAACGGCGGCCTGCATATGCACTAAGCCTTTTCAGGCATTCGGCAAAAAGGAGCTCAGGCTCCTTTTTTCATGTCGCTGCTGCTTTTCCCTGCAAGCCTGCGGGCAAAGAGCGGGACGATGCCCAAATGACAAAACCCGCAGAGATCATTCATGCGGGTCTTGGGTTTCTGTGCCGCTTTGCAAAGCGACTGGTTGAGCGCAGGGCAGCAAGGCTGATGCTTCTTTGGCCTATCAGTGCCGACTGCCCGGGCACCTGGCTGCAACACACTGCGCTTTGGTCTGCACAGTGTTGCGCGGCGAGCGCTTAGCGCTTGCGATCGCGCTCGTCTTCGGGCCAGATGGACATGATGTTCGTGGTTTGCATTGGAATCTCTCCTGTATGTCTGTTTAACGTCTGACGGATTCAGCTCGTTGACAGCTTTTTGGAAATTTTTTACCTGTTCTTTTATCCAGTGATAATCAGGCTGCAAAGGCGGGGGCACGCTTGCGATCACGTTCGTCCCAGGGCCAAGCCATCAGAGACATAGCTGCTGCGGCCTGTGCGGGCTGGGCTTTGGCGGTGTCGGTAACAGTGGTGGTCATTGCAGTTCACTCCTTTGAGTGGTTCAACGCCTGGCCTGAACTGCAGGTTGACAAGAAGCTGAATCAACAGCGCAAGAAAATGCAACTCGCGTTTGCTGATGTTTTCAGCAGCCGGCATGCATGTTCAAAATGAAGAGCGCCCTGCCAAAGCTGGTCAATGGCAGGGCTTTTCCTGGGCTTAGCAGGTTTCGGTGGTCAGGGCTTCGATCTGCTCCGAAAGCTCCAGCCAGCGCTCTTCCAGTTGATCGATTTCAGCGCTGACGGCACTCAGCTGCTTGCCCGCTTCCACGATATCGCCACCGGATAGTCCGGGCGTGGCCAGCTTTTCTTCCAGCGCGCCGCGCTGGGCATTGAGCTTGGGCAGCGTCTTGTCGATCTGTTCCAGCTCTTTCTTGAAGGGCTTGGTCTTTTCGGCCAGTTGCTGGCGAGCTGCAGCGGCGAGGCGACGGGCTTCCTTGGGGTCAGCCACGGTGTCAGGAAATGATTCTGCTTTCAGAGCGTCCAGCGCTTTTGTAGAAGGGGCTTCAGGCGTAACTGGCTTGAGTTCTACCGGAGTTTGCACCGCTGGCGTGCTGTTGGTCTGCTGTTCGGCATTGCGTGCTTCTTCACGCAAGCGCTTGGACTCCTCCAGCAGATAACGCTGGTAGTCGTCCAGGTCGCCGTCGAACGGGCCGACAACGCCGCGGCCCACCATCCAGAAGTCTTCGCATACGGCGCGAAGAAGGTGACGGTCGTGGGAGACCAGCATCACGGTGCCGTCGAAGTCGTTGAGCGCCATGGCCAGCGCTTCGCGCGTGGCCAGGTCCAGGTGGTTGGTAGGCTCGTCCAGCAGCAGCAGATTGGGGCGTTGCCAGACGATCATGGCCAGTACCAGACGGGCTTTTTCGCCACCGCTCATGCTGCCCACAGACTGCTTGACCATGTCGCCGCTGAAGTTGAAAGTGCCCAGCCAGTTGCGCAAGTCCTGTTCGCGGCTGGCGGCGGGTGCGGCAGCGCCGAGCTCCCTGGCCAGACGTGTCATGTGCTCCAGCGGGTTCTCACCGGGGCGCAGAACGTCCAGTTCCTGTTGGGCAAAGTAGCCGATATTGAGGCCCTTGCCTTCGGTGACGGTGCCGGCCAGCGCCTTCATCTCGCGGGCGATGGTCTTGACCAGGGTCGACTTGCCCTGGCCGTTGGCCCCGAGGATGCCGATGCGCTGGCCTGCCAGCACGGAGCGGTTGACGCCCCGCAAGATGGTGGTCTGCCTGCCGTCTTCGTCCTCATAGCCGAAGCTGGCATCGGTAATCGCCAGCATGGGGTTGGGCAGATTGGCGGGTTCCTTGAATTCGAAGGTGAACTCGGCTTCGGCCAGTACCGGCCCGACCTTTTCCATGCGCTCGAGCTGCTTGACCCGGCTTTGTGCCTGCTTGGCCTTGCTGGCCTTGGCCTTGAAGCGGTCGATGAACTTCTGCAGATGGGCCATTTTTTCCTGCTGCTTGGCGAAGCTGGCCGCCTGCAGCTCCAGCTGCTGGGCACGCAGTTCTTCAAAGCGCGAGTAATTGCCGCCGTAGCGGTTGATCTGCCCGCCCTGGATCTGCAGTGTGACGTTGGTGATGGCGTCCAGGAATTCGCGGTCGTGGCTGATGACGATCATCGTGCCGCTATAGCGCTTGAGCCAGGCCTCCAGCCAGACCAGGGCATCCAGGTCCAAGTGGTTGGTGGGTTCGTCCAGAAGTAGCAGATCGCTGGGAGCCATCAGTGCACGGGCCAGCTGCAGACGCATGCGCCAGCCGCCCGAGAAACTGTTGACGGGATGATCCAGCTCGGACACCTTGAAGCCCAGACCCAGAATCAGGGCTTGCGCGCGTGATTCAGCATCATGCGCACCTGCATCGGCCAGATCCACATAGGCCTGGGCGATTTCCATACCATCGCCTGAGGCTTCGGCGGCAGCCAACTGGGCGTTCAGTTCGGCCAGGCGCGTGTCGCCATCCAGAACAAACCGGGTGGCTGATTCGTCGGTTTCCGGCATGTGCTGGGCTACCTGTGCCATGCGCCACTGAGGAGGGATGAAGAAATCACCGCCGTCTTCGCTGATGCTGCCATTGAGCAGGGCGAACAGGCTGGACTTGCCTGCACCGTTACGGCCGACAAGGCCGACAGACTCTCCGGGGTTGATGGTGGTGCTGACTTGGTCGAGCAGGACTTTGGTGCCGCGGCGCAGCGTGATGTTCTTGAGACTGATCATGACTGGGGTCGATTATCCGCGAATGCCCTCAGGCTCAGGAGCTTGAGGGAATGAGCAGGGCGGTAGCGGTGCCCCGGTTGTGGCAGGTATGTCCGAGCTTTCATATGGCCTGAAGACCTATGCGCTCCATCATCGTTTCGGTGAATTTCAGCTCATGTTCACGCGCTTGGGGCCTGGGTGCAGACTCCCGCACGGTGATGAAATAGCGGAGTCCGCGAAGATCCATGATCGCAACTCAAAAAATCAGCTTGAAGGTCGCTATGAAAGCCTGTAGAAGGCTATTTGAAGAATTGTTAGTCTCCTGTAATGTCGGTGTAATCTGACATGGCGTAAGGGCCAAATGTCGACAAGATGGCATATCTCTAAGTCTGAAGTCCGACAGATTAAGTATGTCGGTCCTACAACTGATGCAGCAAAACGTGTCCCTCTCTTCACATTCAACCACCCCGAGCAGAAAAGGCTCTGCCCACTGGCGCATTGAAGACATTGACTTCTCTGCCATCGATCGCACTGCCATAGAGCACAACCAGGACCTGTTCTTCTTGCTGATGAGTGCCTCGTTCATCGAAACCGGCTCGGATACCTACGCGGCCAACTTGGCCGAGCATTACGCTGCCTGGCCCGAGATCGCGGTCTGGCTCAAGGATCAATGGGAGTCCGAAGAACTGCAGCACGGACGCGCGCTACGGGCCTATGTGGAAGCCGTGTGGCCGGAGTTTCCCTGGCAGCAAGCCTACGACAGCTTTTTTGCCGAATATTCGCAGCTGTGCACCATGGAGGAGCTCTACCCCGACCCGCGCCTGGAAATGGTGGCGCGCTGCGTGGTGGAGACAGGCACCACGGCCTACTATCACACCTTGCGCGAACTCAGCGATGAGCCGGTTCTGAGCGAGTTGCTGGGCAATATCCGCAACGACGAGGTCAACCACTTCAAGCATTTCCTCAAGTACTTCAAGGAGCTGCAGCAGCAGGCGCCTGTGGGCCGCACGCGCATTGCCAAGGCACTGTATGGTCGTCTCAAGGAGTTGAGAGAGAGCGATTCGGATATCGCGCTGCGTCATGTCTGGGCGCACAAGGGTCCTTATTTCTCCGATAGCAGCACTCGCTTCGAAGACATGGCCCAGCGCATTTACGAGCTGGTCAGCCGTCGCCTGCCTGCCGATCTGGCTGTGCGCATGCTGCTCAAGCCCATGCTGCTGCCAGCTCGCGTGGAGGGTATGGTGCGTACACCCATCTCCAAGCTGGCGACACGCATGATGTCGTACTGAGTCTTGCAGCAGCAAACGAGCCCGGCTGGCTCCAGTCGTTCGGGCATTCGATTTCCATGACAGGCACAGATCTCACGACCGGAGGAGTGGCGCAGCGTGCAGGCGAGAGCGTGCGCACCTTGTATTACTACGACAGCATTGGTCTGCTGAACCGTGGCATGCATTCAGCACGCCGCAGGGCATGGCAGAGCTGCTGGGCGCGGCGGGCTTCGAGATGGAAGAGGATCTGGGGCCTGCGCAGCTCAATGCCCGCTTCTTTGCAGGCAGGCGCGATGGTCTGCAGATTGCGGGCGGCGGTTTTCGCTATTCGAGTGCGGTCAAGCGTGCTTGAGCGCTTGTTCAAAGACCTGCATAGAGAAAAAGGCACAAGGCTTTGAGCAGCCTGTGCCTTGGATGCGGAACGAAGAACTTACAGCTGCAAGGCGGCGGTATTGCCCTCGGACCAGTGGCGCAGCGCCTCTTCGGTAATCAGCAGCACCTGCTCGTCACCCGAGCTGGTGTCGAGCCAGAACACGGGCAGATCGGGGAAGGCGGCCTCGAAGTACGGCTTTTCATTGCCGATCTCCAGCACCACCACTGCGTCCTTGTTCAGGCGCGCTGGCAAGTCCTCGAGCAGTCGGCGGATGAAGTCCATGCCGTCGGTACCGCCGGCCAGGGCCAGCTCGGGCTCGGCCTGGTACTCGGCAGGCAGCTTGCCCATGCTGTCGGAGTTCACGTAGGGCGGGTTGCAAAGTACGAGATCCCAGGGGCCGGGCACTTGGCTCATGCCGTTGCTTTCCAGCAGCGTCACGCGATCCTGCAGCCCGTGCTTGTCCACATTGATGCGGGCGACGGCGAGGGCATCGGTCGAGATATCGGCACCGGTCACCCGGACTTCAGGATAGGCCATGGCGGCAAGGCAGGCCAGGGAGCCGTTGCCGGTGCACAGGTCGAGCACCTGCACGGTCTTGTCGGACAGCCAGCCGTCGATGCTGCCGTCGGCCAGCAGCTCGGCGATAAAGCTGCGCGGCACGATGGAGCGTTCGTCGATGTAGAAGGGCACGCCCACCAGCCAGGCCTCGTTCGTCAGATAGGCTGCGGGCTTGCGGCTGCGGATACGTTCTTCAAAAAGAGTAGCTGTCTGCGCTTGTGCATCAAGAGATACAGGCTGATTTGCAACAGATTCCGGAGCGCCGGGCGTGAGTTCGCTGTCCAGGGGCAGGCCCAGCTTCCAGAGCACCAGCCAGGCCGCTTCGTCTTCGGCCGTGGCCGTGCCGTGGCCAAAAGCCACGCCGGCAGCGGTGAGCGCCTGGGTGCCGCTGGCAATCAGTTCGGCAACGGTGTTGCCGGAGATCAGGGTTGTGCTGGTAGTGCTCATGCGGTCTGGGGTGCGGTCTGCTGGCGCTGGAGTTGTTCCAGAGTCTTGCGGTAGATGTTTTTCAGGGGCTCGATATCGGCCACGGCGATGTGTTCGTCGATCTTGTGGATGCTGGCATTGGGCGGGCCCATCTCGATGACCTGAGGGCAGATCTGGGCGATGAAGCGGCCATCGCTGGTGCCGCCCGTGGTGGATAGCTCGGTATCCAGTCCGGTTTCATCCTTGATGGCGGCCTGCACGGCCTGCACCAGGGTGTCCGGTGTGGTCAGAAAAGGTTGTCCGCCCACGGTCCAGACCAGCGAGTATTCGACGCCATGGCGGTCCAGGATTTCATGTACGCGCTTTTGCAGGGAGTCGGAACTGGACTCGGTGCAGAAGCGGAAATTGAAGTCGATCACCACGTGACCGGGAATGACGTTGCTGGCGCCCGTGCCGCCATGGATATTGCTGATCTGCCAACTGGTGGGCGGGAAGAACGCATTGCCGCGGTCCCAGACCGTGGCCGCGAGTTCTGCGAGTGCGGGCAAGGCCTCGTGAATGGGGTTGCGTGCCAGTTGCGGGTAGGCGATATGACCTTGCACGCCGTTGACGGTGAGCTTGCCGCTCATGGTGCCGCGGCGACCGTTCTTGATCATGTCGCCGGTCTGTTTGACCGAGGTGGGCTCGCCCACGATGCACCAGTCCAGGCGCTCGCCACGCTGGCGCAGCTCTTCGACCACGACCTTGGTGCCGTCGATCGAGGGGCCTTCCTCGTCGCTGGTCAGCAGCAGGGCGATGTCGAAGGCAGGCTCGGGTGTGGTCTGCAAAAACTCCTCCAGCGCCACGACAAAGGCGGCGATGGAGGTCTTCATGTCGCTGGCACCACGGCCGTAGAGCTTGCCGTCGCGGTGCATGGGCACGAAAGGCGGGCTGGTCCATTCCTTGAGCGGGCCGGGTGGCACCACATCGGTATGGCCGGCAAAGACCAGCACAGGCCTATCTGAATTGATAGCACCTTGCGTAGACTGAGAAATCGCAGGAGCGCGCTTTGCCCACAGGTTTTGTACGCGGAAGTCTGCGGGGCCGCTGTCCAGCCGCTCGCAGGTAAATCCCATGGGTGTCAGGGCATCGGCGAGCAGCTCAAGGCAGCCAGCATCTTCGGGGGTGACGGAGGGCAGGCTGATGAGCTGCTCGGTCAGTTGCAGTGTCCGGGACATGGAGGGGGCTTCAAACTAAAACAATGCCTATGCCGCCTTGGCTGGCGGCTTCAGGCGGTTCTGACATCCAGGGTGATTTCCGTGAAGGACGGCATATCGTCATCGCCGGGCAGAGTCACATCGGTGACGGCCGGGGCGTTGGCAGCAGTGGCCGCGTGGCTGACGTCATTATCCATGCGCCACATCAGATTGGTGGGCGAGTCGGCATAGGCCAGCGCTTCACTGCGCTCAATTGTGCCACTGCGCACCAGGGCTGCCAGTGCGTCCTCGAAGGTCTGCGAGCCTTCGGCCATGGATTTTTCCATGGCCTCCTTCACGCCACCGAAGTCGCCCTTGACGATCATGTCGCTGATGAGCTTGGTATTGAGCATGACTTCCACGGCCGGCACGCGGGTGCCGGTAACGGTACGGACCAGGCGCTGAGAGATCACGGCCTTGAGCGAGGCGGCCAGCTCGCCCAGCATGCTGGGGCGTACCTCCTCGGGGAAGAAGGACAGGATGCGATTGAGCGTGTGATAGCTGTTGTTGGCATGCAGGGTTGCCAGGCACAGATGGCCGGACTGGGCATAGGCCAGTGCGGCCGACATGGTCTCGCGGTCGCGGATTTCGCCGATCAGAATCACATCGGGTGCCTGACGCAGCGCATTCTTGAGTGCGGTTGCGAGGGTACTGGTATCGGTGCCGACCTCACGCTGGTTGACGATGGATTTCTTGTTGCGAAACTGGTATTCGATGGGATCTTCCACCGTGAGGATATGGCCAGTGAGCGTGTCGTTGCGCTCGTCGATCATGGTCGCCAGTGTCGTGCTCTTGCCCGAGCCCGTGGCGCCAACGACAAGCACCAGGCCGCGCTTTTCCATGACCAGTTCGCTGACAATGGACGGCAGGTTCAGGCTGTCGCGCGAGGGCACCTGCTGCGAGATGAAGCGGACGACAACTGCGTAGGAGCCACGCTGGCGCATGGCGCTGATACGAAAACGTCCTATGCCGCTCATGGGAATGGCCATGTTCAGCTCGCCCGTCTGTTTGAGCTCCTCTATGGCTTCCGGCTTGACGACTTCGGAGAGCAAGGCCAGCGGAGCTTCGACCGGCAATTCCTGATTGTTGATGGGGATGCAGATACCGTTGATCTTGATCAGCGCCGGCGCACGGGCGGAGAGATAGACGTCCGAAGCCTTTTTTTCGGACATCAGACGCAGAATTTTTTCCATGGTGCTCATTTTTTCTTCATCCTTTTTCGCTCAGCCTCTCTGTGCACGCATGTTAGCGTGTGTCAACTCGGTGCAGGTCGCGCTTGATGCGCAAAGCTGATTTCCAGCATGAAAAAAGCCTGCACGCTCGGGAGCGGGCAGGCTTGTGAGCGGGGGCGGCCATGGCGGTGTCTGCATCAAGGCAGAGCAAGCGTGGCCAGGCGCCCATCAGTCACGCAGCAGGTCGTTGATGCTGGTCTTGGAGCGGGTCTGTGCATCCACGCGCTTGACGATGATGGCGGCATACATGGAGTAGTCCTTGCCATCCTTGGTCTGCTTGGGGATGTTGCCGCTGACCACCACCGAGCCGCTGGGCACGCGGCCGTAGGTGATTTCGCCGGTTTCGCGGTTGAACAAGGGCGTGGACTGGCCGATGTACACGCCCATGCCCAGAACGGAATTCTCTTCCACGATCACGCCTTCTACGACTTCGGAGCGGGCGCCGATGAAGCAGTTGTCTTCAATGATGGTGGGGTTGGCTTGCAGGGGCTCAAGCACGCCGCCCAGGCCCACGCCGCCCGACAGGTGCACGTTCTTGCCTACTTGAGCGCAGGAGCCCACGGTGGCCCAGGTGTCGACCATGGTGCCTTCGTCCACATAGGCGCCGATGTTCACATAGGAAGGCATCAGGATCGCGCCCTTGGCGATGAAGGAGCCGCGACGGGCCACGGCAGGAGGTACCACGCGCACGCCGGTGGCGGCGATCTCGGCTTCGCTCATGCCTTCGAACTTGGTGGGAACCTTGTCGAAGAAGTTCAGGGCGCCGCCGTTGATCAGGGCATTGTCCTTGAGACGGAAGGACAGCAGCACGGCCTTCTTGATCCACTGATGCACGGTCCACTGGCCCACGCCTTCGCGGCTGGCCACGCGCAGCTTGCCGTCATTGAGTTCGGCAATCACGTGCTCCACGGCATCCACCACTTCCTTGGGGGCGGCGGAAGGCGAAATAGTGGCACGGTTGTCCCAGGCGTTGTCGATGATGGATTGCAGTTGTTGCGTCATGATGTTTTCGGTCAAGGATCGAAAGTTGAGGTGAATCGTTAAGTCATAAAGGCCTGCACCGGGCAGGCGCTGGGGTGGAAATCAGCGTATGCGCGACTCGATGAACCGGGCAATGCGCTGAGCTGCTTCCAGGCATTCTGCCGTCTCGGCCACCAGAGCCATGCGAATGCGGTTGGCTCCGGGGTTGAAGCCATGGGCCTCACGTGCCAGATAGCTTCCCGGTAAAACTGTCACGCCTGTATGAATATACAGCTCCTTGGCGAATTGTGCATCATCCATGCCCAATTGCGGCGGAATGCCAGCCCAGAGGTAGAAGCTGGCATCGGGCAGCTTCACATCCATGACCCTGGACAGCACGGGTGTGACCTGGGCAAACTTCTCGCGGTAGAGACGGCGATTTTCCTGCACATGGGCCTCGTCGCCCCAGGCGGCAATCGATGCTGTCTGCACCACGGGGCTCATGGCGCCGCCGTGATAGGTACGGTAGAGCAGGAAGGACTTGAGCAGGGTCGCATCGCCTGCCACAAAGCCGCTGCGCAGTCCGGGCACATTGCTGCGTTTGGACAGGCTGGTGAACATCACCAGATTCTTGAAATCATGGCGACCGAGCTTTTGTGCCGCTTCCAGGCCGCCCAGCGGAGCTTCCTCCTGGAAGTAGATCTCGCTGTAGCACTCGTCGCTGGCAATCACAAAGCCATGCTTGTCGGACAGGGCGAACAGCTTCTCCCATTCGCCCAGCGGCATCACGGCGCCCGTGGGGTTGCCGGGAGAGCAGACAAAAATCATCTGCGTGTTCTGCCATACCTCCTCGGGCACGGCATCCCAGTTCACGGCGAAGTTGCGCGCGGCATCGCTGGCGGCGTAATAGGGGGTGGCCCCGGCCAGCAGCGTCGCACCTTCGTAGATTTGATAGAAGGGATTGGGGCAGATGACGCGCGCACCAGCTCGGGTGCTGTCCACCACCACCTGGGTAAAGGCAAACAGGGCTTCACGCGAGCCATTGACGGGCAGAACCTGGGTCGCTGCATCAAGCTCTATGCCGTAGCGCCGGTTGGCCCATTGCGCGCAGGCCTGGCGCAGCGCCGGCAGACCGGCTGTGGCGGGGTAAACGGACAGGCCCTGGAGTTCGCTGCTCAGTGCTTTTTCAATGAACGCCGGCGTGGCATGGCGCGGCTCTCCGATGCCCAGGCTGATGGGGCGCAGGCCCTCGGGCGGCTGGGCAGAGGCAAACAGTTGGCGAAGGCGTTCAAACGGATAAGGCTGTAAGCGCGAGAGCAGGGGATTCATAGTGACACATTATGGGCTGATGCCATTTTCGCATGAGAAAACAGTGCTCATGGTTTCGATTTTGCGAGTTTGCAGGCACCGTAAATTGCAATTTGTTACGTAAGCTGGATGACAGAGCAAAGGGCTACCGTGAGCAGGCTGCAAGCTCAGCAAACGAAGTCGACCACAAAAAACGAATGGAGACAGGCAATGCAAAAGCGCATCTTGCCCGACAAAAAAAACCGCGTACGAATGAGGAATTCCGGACTGCTGTGGTCGGGGCTGCCATGGCTGCTGGCCGGGCCTGTTTTGCCCTTGCTGGGCCTGAGCGGAACATGGCAGCTGGGCTGGTTGCTGCTGTGGATCATGGGAGTGCTGTTGTGGGTCGGTGCTCTTCACAAGAGCTGGCAGCAGCAGTGGCAGGACATGCAGCTGGCGCTGGAAAGAGTCGCTCATGGAGACCTGAGTCTTGGCGTTGCCGGAGAGCCGCAACAAGGACTTTCCGCATCAAGCCTTACCAAGTCCATGGTACATGCGCTGTCGGCAATGGTGGCCGATGTTCGCAGCAACGCGGCCCTGGTGGCCCAGGCTGGACAGGGCATGGTCAAGGACCATCAGGCCTTGTCTGAACGAACCGAGATGCAGGCGAGCAATCTCGCGCAGACGGTGGTCAGTGTCGAGCAGCTCACTTCTGCGGTTGAGCACAATGCGGAAGTGAGCAAGGCAGCACATTCCCGCGCTGACGGCGTGTGCGCCGCTGCCGATCAGGGCGCCCAAGCCATGCAGCATGCGGTGCAGTCGGTGGAGCTGATAGAGCACAATGCCGGGCGCATGCGGGAAATCATTGGCGTGATTGACGGCATTGCCTTCCAGACCAATATTCTTGCCTTGAACGCTGCGGTGGAGGCTGCCAGAGCCGGTGAACAGGGGCGTGGCTTTGCCGTGGTGGCCAGTGAGGTGCGGACGCTGGCGCAGCGCAGCGCCGAAGCGGCCAAGGAGATTCGGCAGTTGATCGGCGAGACCGTGCAGCAGGTTGCCCAGAGCACGCAGCAGTTACGCAGTGCAGGCGAGGAGATCCAGGGCGTGACGCGGGCCATTCACGATGTGGTTGCCCATATGGGGACGCTTGCGGACACGGCCAGCAGCCAGAGCTCGGGTCTTCAGGAAATCAGCAATGCCGTGCGTCAGATCGACGAAATCACCCAGCACAACGCCCAGATGGTAGGTCAGGCGCTGCAGCAGGCGCAGGAGTTACAGCTGCGCGCCCGGCATCTGTCGGATGCGGTGTCGCGCTTCAGGCTGCAGCAGGGGACAGCCGAGGAGGCGGTGGCCCTGGTGAATGCGACTATGCGGCAAGCCAAAAGCTCGTCCAGTGTTGCCAGCCTGCTGCAGACCGTGACCGATCCTGCGCAGCCATTCCACGACCGCGACATGTATGTGTTTGCCTTGTCTTCTGAGGGGGAGTACCGGGCCTTTGGCGGCAATCCGGCCAAAGTGGGGCTGCGCGTTCAGGATGTGCCCGGCATCGACGGAGATAGTCTGATGGCCGACATCATGGCCCAGGCCGAGCTTCGTCCGGGCTGGGTTGAATACGACTACATCAATCCCAGCAACCAGCAGGTGCAGACCAAGATGTCCTATGTCTGCAAGCATGCAGGCCTGTACTGGGGCTGCGGCGTCTACAAGAGCCTGGTCAGTGCCTAATGAAAGCCTGATGGGCACTTGTCGCCACTGATTTGTTGCGGCATTGAGAGCACAGACTTTTTTTCAAGCGCCAGAGGCTGATTGGGTATCAGGCTCCTGCGCGCTGGGCTTTGGCCTTGGCCAGAATGGCGGCAAGCGTGGCTTTTTTGTCTGTGGCGGGCGTTGACGGTGTGTCGGCTTGAGCGCCAGCTTGTTCAGCTGCGGTTTGTGCCGTGGTGCGCACCGGTGCATTGGCCTTGCGGCCCGTGCGCTGCCGATGCACACCATAGCGGTTACGGGCATGTTCGGCCTGGGCTGCGCTCCAGGCTGACCAGCCAGTGGCCTCGCCGCTGGCATTGACCAGCTCTATGCAATCAACCGGACAGACGGGAATGCACAGCTCGCAGCCCGTGCAATGCTCGGCAATCACGGTATGCATTCGCTTGTTGGCGCCGAGAATCGCATCGGTAGGGCAGGCCTTGATGCACAGCGTGCAGCCTATGCACCAGGCTTCATCTATCACAGCCAGGGTGCGCGGTGCTTCCAGGCCGTTTTCGGCGTTGAGCGACAACTCCGGCCTGCCAGTGATGGTCGCCAGACGGCGCACACCTTCCTGGCCGCCGGGCGGGCATTGATTGATGGCGGCTTCTCCGCTGGCAATGGCCTCGGCATAGGACGCGCAGTCGGGATAGCCGCAGCGCGTGCACTGTGTCTGGGGCAGGGCTGCATCGATGTTCGCAGCCAGTGCTTGAAGCGAAGAGGCTACGGACATGGATGAGTTCATTCTGGTCTGGCGAGCCTTTACGCCCTGGCGCGGTGGGAGTCGCGTCCTTTCAGGGCTGGGGCGCTATTTTGACCTGTTTTTACAGCCTTGGCAGACTTGTCTGCATGGGCCTCGTTGCTTTCCAGCTCTACTCCGTCGTCACTGACGCTGCTCAGATGGCCTGCGACGCTGGCGGCTGTCGCGCTCGCGGGCTGGTGGGACAGGATGAAGTCGCGCACCTGCGGGTAGACGGTCTTGCGCCAGCGGCTACCGCTGAAGATGCCGTAATGGCCTGCACCTTGGACTTCGATATGCTGGCGCGCCTCGGCAGCGATGCCGGCACACAGATCATGGGCGGCGCGGGTCTGGCCTGCGCCCGAGATATCGTCGAGCTCGCCTTCCACGGTCAGCAAGGCTGTGTGGCGGATATCCTGAGGACGCACCAGCTCGGGCTGGCCCTGCTCGTTTTTGACTTCCCAGGTGCCCTTGACCAGCTTGTACTCCTGAAACACGGTGGCGATGGTCTCCAGATAGTAGTCGGCATCCATGTCCAGCACGGCGTTGTACTCGTCATAGAACTTGCGGTGGTGCTCGGCGCTGGCCTCGTCACCCTTGATCAGGTCCTTGAAATAGTCGTAATGGCTGTTGGCGTGGCGGTCGGGGTTCATGGCCACAAAGCCAGAGTACTGCAAAAAGCCGGGGTAGACGCGGCGGCCGGCACCAGGGTAATTGTTCGGCACTTCGTAGATGACGTTGTTCTCGAACCATTCATAGCTGCGGGTTTCGGCCAGGTTGTTGACGGCTGTCGGCGAGCGGCGTGCATCGATGGGGCCGCCCATCATGGTCATGGACAGCGGCGTCACCTCGCCACGGCTGGCCATCAGCGAGACGGCCGCCAGCACGGGCACCGTGGGCTGGCAGACGCTGACTACATGACACTGACCATAGCGCCCTTGCAGATAGCGAATGAATTCCTGCACATAGTTCACATAGTCGTCCAGATGGAACTCGCCCTCGGACAGCGGCACGGTGCGGGCATTCTTCCAGTCGGTGATATAGACCTTGTGGCCTCCGAGCATGCTTTGCACGGTGTCGCGCAGCAAGGTGGCATAGTGGCCCGAGAGCGGTGCAACGATCAGCACCACAGGCTGGCCGAGCATGAGATCCAGTGTTTCTGGATCGTCGGAAAAGCGCTTGAAGCGGCGCAGCTCACAAAACGGCTTGTCGACCTCCACCCGCTCGCGGATGGTGACATCCACGCCGTTGACTTCGACGTTATGCAGATCGAATTCGGGCTTTTCGTAGTCCTTGCCCAAGCGATACATGAGGTTAAAGCCCGCAGCCATGCGCTGGGCCAGGGGCACCTGGCTGAAGACCGAGTGGGGGTTGTTGTAGAACTTGGAGGCGGCCTGGGCAAAGTCTGCAAAGGGCTCAACCATTGCGCGCTGCATTTCGTAGATCTGATAGAGCATGGGACGCACTTCTGCTGGTTATGTTGCAGTGCAATATAACAGCAGAGTTTGACATGCGAAGTAGTGAATTCCCTTCAAACTGCGCAACTGCGGGGATTGCGCAACGCATGCCGGACTTGGCCGCGCTTGAAAGTAAAAAAGCTGACCGAAGCCAGCTTTTCATGCAAGGTCAAAGCATCTGCTCCGCGGGTTCCGGCTGGATCTCGTTCGGCTTGGTGCGGGCCAGCTTCATAACCTCGTGCGCAGGCAGGGTCTTGAGACGGTGGTCGCTCCAGACCTGGCGCCAGCGGCGCGCACCGGCGAGGCCGTTGCGCAGCCCCAGCATATGCCGGGCAATCGAATACCAGTGCGTGCCATGCTCGCGTGCTTCGCGTTCCATATACAGCACCATCTGCTCTTCGATCTGTTCGCGCGTACGCTCTCTGCTCTCATCCTGATAGTAAAGAGCATCCCAGGACGCCATCCACCAGGGGTTGTGGTAGGCCTCGCGGCCCACCATGACGCCATCGACCTGCTGCAACTGCTGCTGCACTATGTCGTTGGTCTTGATGCCGCCGTTGACCGCGATGGTCAGGCCCGGAAAGTCATGCTTGAGTTGTGCCACGACTTCGTAGCGCAGCGGCGGGATTTCACGGTTTTCCTTGGGGGAGAGGCCTTTGAGCCAGGCGTTGCGAGCATGAACCACAAACACCTGGCAGCCTGCATCGGCAACGGTGCCGACGAAGTCGCGCACAAAATCGTAGCTTTCGATCTTGTCGATGCCGATTCGGTGCTTGACAGTGACGGGAACGGACACCACGTCGGCCATGGCCTTGACGCAATCGGCTACCAGTGCGGCCTCGTTCATCAGGCAGGCGCCGAAAGCCCCACGCTGAACGCGCTCGCTGGGGCAGCCGCAGTTGAGATTGATCTCGTCATAGCCCCATTGCTCGCCCAGGCGTGCACTGTGCGCCAGATCTGCTGGCTCCGAGCCACCCAATTGCAATGCCACGGGGTGCTCTTCGGCCCCAAACCGCAGATGACGAGCCACGTCGCCATGCACCAGAGCTCCGGTTGTCACCATTTCGGTGTAGAGCAGAGTGTGCTGGCTGAGCAGGCGGTGGAAATAGCGGCAATGCTTGTCGGTCCAGTCCATCATAGGGGCCACCGACATGCGCCACATGCTGCTATCTATTTGTTTTTTAACGGTTTTTTCGGTGCTCATACTATGAAAAGTGCCTTGTGGTGCACTGAAAATTGACCCTGTTTTACCCGTCCTACCGGGTTTTTTGATGCTAATGCTGCATTGGTGCGCCACGAATTTCATGGAGCACTGATTGGGACCATCGCCCAGAGAAGGAATGCCGATGGCGTCATATTGTTCCGGGCTCAGATCCGCCTGAAGGAAGGCGGAGAACTGACTCTTTCCGAGTCCAAGACATTCACCCGGCGCGCTCTTGCCCAGGAATGGCAGCGGAGACGTGCAGCAGAAATCGAGGAGGTCCAAGCGACAGGCCTGCCTGTTCACGGTCTCGTCACCCTTAAGCAGATACTGCAGGATTATGTCAGCGATGCAAAAGGCATCGTGGCATGGGGGCGGTCCAAGACGGCTGACATCACGTGCTTACAGAAGGCCTAGTTAGCGCACCGAAGAGGGGATAGGCTTGGCCAAGGTACTCAATGACATTGTCTGGTTGCACCGGGCTTGCCTGGGCGCGTGGCACGCACAAGCTGGTGCAGGAGCTGCAGAGACTGTAGATCATTTGCCGTTTGAGAGGTGATCTTGCAAGGTGAGACGACGAATTAGAGCAGCTTAGCCTGCAGGTGCAGATCAAGCGGTCTATGAATATCGATTGATTTATCGAGAGCTGCTAAGTTCAAGAGCGGTAGAAGATTCCTGGCGGTCATGTAAGCTGGCTTTTGGAGGACAGTAGTGAGCCTCTATTGATGACTTCCAAGAGTATGTGTAGCGGGTTCAATTCTCTCAAGTTAGCGCTATTGAAGCGCAAGTCCGTCACGCCAGAGCTAACTCTTACCAAGGGAGTACCTGTGATGTCAGTGCTCAAATCACTCATATGGGTTTTCAGTTGCGTCTTGGCGATGCCGGTTACGGCGCAGATGCCTCAAGGTGAGTATCTTGACGGAAAGGACTCCAAGGTGGGAGTTGTCCTGGCTCACGGCAGAGGGAACTCTCCAGACGGTAACGTAGTCGGGCCATTGAGGCGTGCTATTCACAAAGACTTAGGCTTCCATACCTTCTCTTTGCGGATGCCGGATCCTGGCGCAGACTCGCCTGATTCGCCCGAGCTTGCCGCCTCGTTTCCGGAGGCCTATCAGCGAATTCAATCTGCAATTGAATATCTGAAAATGCAGAAAGGAGTGGAGCGCATCTACTTGATGGGGCACAGCATGGGTGGGCGTATGGCAACTGGCTTCCTAGCAAACAATCCCACTGCGCCGATTGTAGGTTTCATCGGGGTCGGATTGACTGCGGGAGGCAAGGAACCTGTTAACACCAATCTAAATCTGCGAAAAGTGAAGCTTCCAGTTGTCGATGTGTACGGTGACAACGAAATGGATGCGAGAGCAGCGTCTTTTCGCAAGTCCCTCGTTTCCGAGAACTTTACGCAAGTGGAGGTTTCCGGAGCAAAGCATGATTACCGTGGCTATGAGAAGCCGGTGTCAGACATCGTCATCGAATGGCTGAAGAAGAGAGAAGGTCGGTGAATATGAAGTTAGTAACGGAATCAGAAGTTGATTGCAAGGCATCTTGCCCATGTCTGAGATTAATAGAAATATTTAATGTAACTTACATGAAATTCTCTAGGGCTCCTTACACCCTGTCTCGATCAATTACTGAGCCTTTGTCTTCCAGCTGTCAATGGGTTTGACGTACATCTGCTCGATAGCGTCTTTGTAGTGAGCCATCAGGTTCTTTCGCTTGAGCTTGAGGGTAGGGGTCATCAAGCCGTTGTCAATGTTCCAACTATCCCTGACCAGGTGGATGGCTCTGGGCACTGCATAACGGGCAAAGCTGCGTGTCTGCTTTTCGATTCGGGTAAGCGCTTCTCTCTCTGCCGCTGCATGCTGCAGACTGGATCCATCATTCGGGTTTAGGCCAATACTCCTGGAAAGGATTTCCCACTCCACTTGACTAACAACCGCAATACAGGCGATGAACGGACGATCCTCGCCAACGACAAACACTTGCTCAAACAGGGGATCGACGAGGATGGCCTGTTCCACATCATTGGGAGGCACTTTCTCACCCGTCGATGTAACAATGATTTCCTTGATGCGACCTTTAATTCGGATACGGCCATTTTCGATTGAAGCTTGGTCGCCGGTTCTCAGCCATCCGTCGGCAGTAAAGGCTTTGGCAGTGTCTTCCGGACGGTTCCAATAACCGCGCATCACTACCGGGCCAGACACCTGCAACTCCTGATCCTCGCCAATTCGAACCTCAATTCCCGGCAGTACGCGGCCAACGGTATCGGGCCAGTTATCGTCGAGCCCGTTGGCGCTGACGACAGGAGAGGTTTCGGTCATGCCATAGCCTTGCACCATGGGCAGGCCCAGACCTAGAAAAGTGCGCGCAATTGTCGGAGACAGTGGAGCTCCGCCACTCACAGCCACGCGAAGCCGGCCTCCAAACTGCGCAAGTAGGGGCTGGGCGACAAGTTTGCGCAAAAGCCAGCCGGGCAAGGCAGAAGCCCAGCTCGCCTTGGCTTCCAGTTGCTCGCCCAAGGGCATGCCTTGATGAGCGCAGAAGCTCTTCCAGCCTTTGTTGACTGCAGCGTCGAACAGCTTGTGCTTAAAAGGGCCGGAAGCAAGCGACTCCTGAATCTTGGCATAAACACGTTCATAGATGCGAGGCACCGAGATCAGTACGGTCGGCTTGACCTGTTTCATATCCTGTGCGAGTTGTGCAACAGAGCGTGCGTAGGCGACGCAGGAACCGGTAGCAACAGCCAGGTAGTAGCCTGCAGTTCGCTCGAAAGTGTGAGAGAGCGGCAGGAACGAGAGAAAGACGTCCTCAGGGAAGGCCTTCACACGCTGCATCACCGCGTGTAAATCACTGACCACGTTGTCGTGAGTGAGCATGACGCCCTTGGGCTTTCCCGTCGTACCGGAGGTGTAGACAATGCCCGCCAGCTCCGTTTTCTTTGGTGGCAGGGGGAGGGCAGAGGTATGCTGCTGACCAGCCTGAAGCCAGGCAGACAAAACAATGACCGGCTTACGCTGCAAGGCCTTGACTGAGTCCTGCTCTGCTTGCTCGACAGGTACGACGTAGGCATTCGATGAATCGATTGGACGGCCTTGCTGTGCGTGAATGACCGCCTGGAGTTCAGGCAGGTCCTGGCCTGTCGCGCAAATTCTCTGCCAGGCCTTGGCGTCGGCCACGACCAGCAAGGAAGCCCCCGAGTCGGCCAGGATGTAAGCAATGCTTCCGGCATTGTCGATGGCATGCAGAGGAACTGGTACGTAACCACAGCGCAGACAGGCCTGGTCGATGGTCATTGCATCAAAACCATTGGGCAGCAAGATTGCAACCCTTGCGCCTGGAGGAAGATTCGAGGCACATAAGGCGTGGCTCCACAGAGCGACACGTTCGGCTGTTTCGGCCCAGCTCAGGCTTTTCCAGGCATTTGTGCTTTCATCGAACTCTCGGTAAGCCTCGCCTGATGGCGTGCAGCGAACCCGCATGGCCAGAAGCTCTGGCAAGGTTTGCACTTGCTCGATAGTCAAATGCTGTTTCTCTGCTTGGAGACCCAGTACATCAGTTTCACTTGCTTGGTTCATGCGCTTGCCTTCAGGAAGCGGGCAATTTCCCGCTACGCGAATGATAGCGCCAGAGACATCCAGGCTGGTATAGGGCTCAGATTGTGGCTCCAAGCGGGATATCGATGCTTTGATAGCAGACCGCGATGTAATGGTGCAGGCGATGCTGCTCGTCGCGCACTGCCGTCAGGGAAATCTGATGTCGGTTCCTGTCATGGTGCATGACACGCAGGCCTTGCCAGTGCCCTTTTTTACCGATTTCGGTCCAGATCTGCGACCACTGGACTGCCGTGTTGTCATCGTCGTGGATGAAAAGACTGGAGAACTCCTTGTTCTTCGCTCCCTGGCGGTTCAAGCCGCTGATACGCGCAAAGGCCGGATTGATATCTACAATTTTCCGGTTCGCATCAAGGACCACCATGCCTTCGAAGGAATGATTGAATACCGTGGCAGCTATATGTAGTTGCCGTTCGGTTCGCTTGCGGTCTGAGAGATCGGTCAGAAGGCCTACATACATGCGCTGACCCCGAGCCTCGGCCTGGCTCAAGGCCAGGCGCATGGGAATCAGCGTACCGTCCTTGTGCTGGCCGAGCACCTCTGAAATCTTGTTCTTCAGAGGTGGCGCGTTGTTTCGCTGGCCGGCTTCATGCTGTTCCAGATAATGATCATGCTGGTTGAACAGCGCTGCGGGCATGAGCATTTTCACGTTCTGGCCCAATACTTCATCTGGGCTCCAGCCGAATATGACCTCAGCTGCAGGGTTGTAATCCGTTACGCATCCCCGATTATCGATGCAGATAATTCCATCTGCTGCCATATTCACCAACGCTTGCAGTCGGGCTTCATTCATATCCACTTTCTGCCAGCGACTGCGGTACTGAATCAAGGCATTGGCCTGTGCGATCAGTCCGCCAAATAGCAGAGTAATCACGGCAATGGTCAGCGCCAGAATCAAACGATCGTTCGATGATGCCGCGTCATGCGTTTCATGCTCGGCCGTGACTCGCAGCGCCAGCATGGCTGTGTAATGCATGCCTGAGATCGCGGCGCCCATGATGATGGCTGCCAGCGTTTTGCGCCAGTGGTCTTGTTTGAGGTTGAAGCGTGCCAGCCCGAAACGAATCCAGAGCGCCAAGGTGGCCAGCGCTACGCCAACAATGAGAGAAATGGCAAACCAGAGTGGTGAATACTGGTGCGTGGCAGGCATGCGCATTGCTGCCATGCCGCTGTAATGCATTGCAGCAATGCCGATACCAACCGTCAAGCCGCCTAATGCCAATTGCCTGAGATTGAGTTCATTGTGAGCCAGCAAGGCAAGGGCCACTGCTGATGCCGCGATACCTGGAATGATCGAGAAGACGGTGACCGGCAAATCATACTGAACTGCAGCATGCATCGAATAAGCGAGCATGCCGATGAAATGCATGGCCCAGATGCCTATGCCCAGTGCCAGCGAGCCGCTCACAATAGACCAGTTGCGCAACTGCCTTGATGTGGCCAGTCTGGCAAAAGCAGCATGGCGCAAAGCTTGACCAGAGGCAATCCAACAAACTGCCAGCGATAAGGTCACGAGGAAGGGGTCATATTCACCCTTTAGCACGTGAGCGTCGGCAGACGGGCTCCAGAAAAATTGCGCCAGCATGAATCATGGTCCTGTAACACTGAAAGCACATTCAGTTACCTGACAAGCATCGCATGAAGTGGGTAATCCAATATTTCAAATATTTAGGATAAATACTAGAACGGATCGAACATGGATCTTTTAGATCGCAGCGTCGAGTCCATTTGAGAAATGCTGCTGCACTGCGCTCATGGCAATTTTCGGATCGCGCTTCAGCAGTGCTTGCATGATGGCTTCGTGCTCTGCCAAGGAATCTTCAATACGGCCTTGTTTGAACAGTGATTTGTGACGGTTCAGCTTCATGACCTTGCGCAAATCGGCCACCAGTTGGTTACGCCAGCGGTTATCGGCAATATCGAGAATCTGCATGTGAAAGCTCTCGTTGAGCGCAAAAAACCGCTCGGCGTCGGCTGTGTTCCGCTTCAACTCCTCGTGGGTCTGCTGCAGACACTGCAATTGCTCGTCCGTGGCCTTGCCGGCAACCTCGGCCGCAGCATCTGCCTCCAGCAGACTCAGCAATCGATAGACGTCGGAGATGTCCTTGCGCGATACCTCGGTCACGTAAGCGCCTCGACGCAGCTTCATGGTCACCAGGCCTTCAGCGGCCAATACTTTCAGTGCCTCGCGCAGGGGGGTGCGGCTGATGCCGTATTCCTCGGCAATCTTGAGTTCGTCGATCCAGGCTCCTGGCTCAAGCTCTCGCCGGAAGATGCGTTGACGCAACTGCTCGGCGACCTGCTCATATAGCGCAAGAGGAGTAAGTGTTTTGCTTGTCATTACGCGAGATTATATGCTGCAAGTATTTTGAATTCATAATTATGAATCATGTACACTAGGCGCATCTAGGTAGTTCACCGCAATTCCAAACTTCACTGCGCGCACCGCATACGAGAGACAACATGAGCCAAGAGAATCCGGCACAGGACCCACAAGAATTTGCACCCGCTGATCTGCAAGCCTGGAACAAGGCCGCCAACAAGGCGGCCCCCGGTGGCGACATCAACAACCTGAACTGGGTCACGCCGGACGGCATCACCGTCAAGCCGCTGTATACGGCTGAAGACACTGCCGATCTGCCCTTTACCAACACGCTGCCGGGATTCGCACCTTATATCCGCGGCCCCCAGGCCACCATGTATGCAGGCCGGCCCTGGACCATTCGCCAGTACGCCGGATTCTCCACCGCCGAAGAATCCAACGCCTTCTATCGCAAGGCCCTGGCTGCCGGCGGTCAAGGCGTTTCCGTCGCTTTTGAC
The DNA here is from genome assembly GCF_039581385.1 of Comamonas sp. A7-5. Lineage (NCBI taxonomy): Bacteria > Pseudomonadati > Pseudomonadota > Betaproteobacteria > Burkholderiales > Comamonadaceae > Comamonas > Comamonas sp. A7-5. The sequence goes on along the minus strand of NZ_JBCPWO010000014.1, from coordinate 13,235 downwards.
CTGGCTACGCACCGTGGCTACGACTCTGACCATCCACGCGTGACGGGGGATGTGGGCAAGGCCGGTGTGGCGATTGACTCCGTCGAGGACATGAAGATCCTCTTCAACGAGATCCCCCTGGACAAGGTGTCCGTTTCCATGACCATGAACGGCGCCGTGCTGCCCGTGCTGGCCGGCTATGTGGTAGCCGCCGAAGAGCAGGGTGTCTCGCAGGACCAGCTCGCCGGAACGATTCAGAATGACATTCTGAAAGAGTTCATGGTGCGCAACACCTATATCTATCCGCCCAAGCCGTCGATGAAGATCATTGGTGACATCATCGAGTACACGAGCCAGAACATGCCAAAGTTCAACTCGATCTCGATCTCGGGCTACCACATGCAGGAAGCCGGTGCCAACCAGGCGCTGGAAATGGCTTTCACGCTGGCCGACGGCAAGGAATATGTGAAGACAGCCATTGCCAAGGGCATGGACGTGGACGCTTTTGCGGGCCGTCTGTCCTTCTTCTGGGCCGTGGGCATGAATTTCTACCTGGAAGTGGCCAAGATGCGTGCTGCGCGCCTGCTGTGGTGCCGCATCATGAAAGGCTTTGACGCCAAGAACCCCAAGAGCCTGATGCTGCGCACCCATAGCCAGACTTCGGGTTGGTCGCTGACCGAACAGGACCCCTACAACAACGTGGTTCGTACCACCATCGAAGCCATGGCGGCCGTATTTGGCGGCACCCAATCCCTGCACACCAATGCGCTGGACGAAGCCATTGCCCTGCCCACAGAGTTCTCTGCCCGTATTGCCCGCAACACGCAGCTGATCATTCAGGAAGAGACCCATATCACCAATGTGATCGACCCCTGGGCCGGCTCCTACATGATGGAAAAACTGACCCAGGAAATGGCCGACAAGGCCTGGGCCATCATCGAGGAGGTCGATGCCATGGGCGGCATGACTGCCGCGGTGGATAGCGGCTGGGCCAAGCTCAAGATCGAGGCTGCCGCCGCCGAGAAGCAGGCGCGTATCGACTCGGGCAAGGAAGTCATCGTCGGCGTCAACAAGTACAAGCTGGCCAAGGAAGACCCGGTCGACATTTTGGAAGTGGACAATGTCAAGGTGCGTGACAGCCAGATTGCGCGGCTCAAGAATATCAAGGCTAAGCGCGATGCAGCCCTGGTCGAAGCCGCGCTGGCTGCCATCACGGCAGCGGCAGAGTCCGGCGAGGGCAATCTGCTGGACCTGTCCATCAAGGCCGTGCGCCTGCGTGCTACTGTAGGTGAAGTTTCCGACGCGATGGAAAAGGCTTTCGGCCGCCACCGCGCCGATACCCAGAAGGTGACCGGTGTGTACGCTGCCGCTTATGACTCCGCCGAAGGCTGGGACAAGCTCAAGGAAGAAATCAACACCGCTTCGCAGGCCATGGGCCGGCGCCCCCGAGTGATGATCGCCAAGCTGGGTCAGGATGGCCATGACCGTGGAGCCAAGGTGGTCGCAACCGCCTTTGCCGACCTGGGCTTTGACGTGGACATGGGGCCGCTGTTCCAGACACCCGAAGAATGCGCTCGCCAGGCCATCGAGAACGATGTGCACGCTGTGGGTGTCTCCACTCTGGCCGCCGGGCACAAGACTTTGGTGCCGGCCATCATTGCCGAGCTCAAGAAGCAGGGTGCGGACGACATCATCGTCTTTGTGGGCGGTGTGATTCCCGCCCAGGACTATGATTTCCTCTACAACGCGGGCGTCAAGGGCGTATACGGACCCGGCACTCCCATTCCTGCCAGCGCCAAGGATGTGCTGGAGCAGATCAAGAAGGCCAACGGTCTCTGATCGGCCGGCAAGCATTGATAGCAAAGGCGATCGCAACGTGACCCCTGAGCAAATGCAAGACGGCATCCTGCGCGGCGACCCTGCCGTGCAGCGCCGGGCCATGGCCAAGGCCATTACCTTGCTTGAATCCTCCCGGGCCGACCACCGTGAACAGGCTGACGGTCTGCTCACCGCTCTGTTGCCGCACACGGGCAAGGCATTTCGCCTTGGCATTAGCGGCGTGCCGGGCGTCGGCAAATCCACCTTCATCGAAGCCCTGGGCCTGTTCCTGATAGAGAAGGGTCTGCGTGTCGCCGTGCTGGCGATTGATCCGTCCAGTACCGTCTCGGGCGGCTCCATCCTCGGCGACAAGACACGCATGGAGCAGCTGTCCATGCGGCTGGAGGCCTATATCCGCCCCAGCCCCAGCAGCGGCACGCTGGGCGGCGTGGCTGAAAAGACGCGCGAGGCCATGCTGGTCTGCGAAGCCGCCGGTTACGACGTGGTCATCGTCGAGACCGTTGGCGTGGGTCAGAGCGAGATCGCCGTGCACGGCATGACGGACATGTTCTGCGTGCTGCAGCTGCCCAATGCGGGTGACGACCTGCAGGCCATCAAGAAGGGCGTGATGGAGCTGGCCGATCTGGTGGTCATCAACAAGGCCGACATCGACCCCCATGCCGCCACGCGTGCCCAGGCCCAGATCACATCGAGCCTGCGCCTGCTGGGCATGCACGGCAACCCCGACCACGCCAACACCGGCGCGCTGTGGCAGCCGCGTGTGCTGCAGATCAGTGCCTTGCTGGGGCAGGGGGTGGAGGGCTTCTGGGCTGCAGTCAGCAGCTTCAGGGAGCTGCAGACCGTCAACGGCCGCCTGGCCCTGCGCCGCGAGAAGCAAGCCCTGTCCTGGATGTGGGAGCGCATCGACTTCGGCCTCAAGCAGGCGTTTCGCCAGCATCCGCAGGTCAAGGCCATGCTCCCCGTCCTTCAGGACGATGTGGCAGCAGGTCGTATCGCTGCCAGTACCGCAGCAAGAAATTTGCTTCTAGCCCAAATGCAGTAGGCGCTAGCAGCTCTTATTACCATAGCATCGCAGCATCACCATTGCGAGACAAGCAACCCAAATCACGTTAGAGGACAAGCATGCAAGACGATATCCTGAAGCAGCTGGAAGCCAAGCGAGAACTCGCTCGGTTGGGTGGGGGACAAAAGCGCATCGATGCGCAGCACAAGAAAGGCAAGCTGACGGCGCGTGAGCGTATCGAGCTGCTGCTGGACGACGGCACTTTTGAAGAGTGGGACATGTTCGTGGAGCACCGTTGCACGGACTTCGGCATGGAAAACACCAAGATCCCGGGCGATGGCGTGGTCACCGGCTACGGCATGATCAACGGCCGTCTGGTCTTTGTGTTTAGCCAGGACTTCACTGTGTTCGGCGGCGCGCTGTCCGAAACCCATGCAGAGAAGATCTGCAAGGTGATGGACCAGGCCATGAAGGTCGGCGCTCCCGTCATCGGCCTCAACGATTCGGGCGGCGCGCGTATCCAGGAAGGCGTTGCCTCTCTGGGCGGTTATGCCGATGTATTCCAGAAGAATGTGCTGGCCTCGGGTGTGGTGCCCCAGATCTCCATGATCATGGGCCCTAGTGCCGGCGGCGCCGTGTACTCGCCGGCCATGACCGACTTCATCTTCATGGTCAAGGACAGCTCCTATATGTTCGTGACCGGGCCCGAAGTCGTAAAGACGGTGACTCACGAGGAAGTCACGGCCGAAGAGCTGGGCGGAGCCATCACCCACACCACCAAGAGCGGCGTGGCCGACATGGCTTTCGACAATGACGTGGAAGCACTGATGATGCTGCGTCGCCTCTATAACTATCTGCCCTTGAACAACAAGGAAAAGGCTCCTGTGCGCGAAACCACAGACCCCGTGGGCCGCGCCGACATGTCGCTGGATACGCTGGTGCCTGAAAACGCCAACAAGCCCTACGACATGAAGGAGTTGATTCTCAAGACCGTGGACGATGGCGATTTCTTCGAGCTGCAGCCCGAGTACGCCAAGAACATCATCATCGGTTTTGCCCGGATGGCCGGCCAGACCGTGGGCGTCGTAGCCAATCAGCCTCTGGTGCTGGCTGGCTGCCTGGACATCAAATCCTCCATCAAGGCGGCGCGCTTCGTGCGCTTTTGCGATGCCTTCAACATCCCCGTGGTCACCTTTGTCGACGTGCCCGGTTTCATGCCCGGTACCTCTCAGGAATACGGCGGCATCATCAAGCACGGCGCCAAGTTGCTGTACGCGTATGCCGAAGCCACAGTGCCGAAGATCACCGTCATCACCCGCAAGGCCTATGGCGGCGCGTACGACGTGATGGCTTCCAAGCATTTGCGTGGCGACGTGAACCTGGCCTGGCCCCATGCGGAAATCGCCGTGATGGGTGCCAAGGGCGCGGTGGAGATCATCTTCCGCGAAGACAAGAACGATCCGGTGAAGCTGGCCGCGCGCGAAGCGGAATACAAGGAACGCTTTGCCAACCCCTTTGTGGCCGGTGCCCGTGGCTTTATCGACGATGTGATCCAGCCGCATGAAACGCGCAAGCGCATCTGCCGCTCGCTGGAGATGCTCAAGAACAAGCAGCTGGACAACCCCTGGCGCAAGCACGGGAACATTCCTCTGTAAGAACAAGAAGAACCAGGAGATATATCCATGTTTACCAAGATTCTGATCGCCAACCGTGGCGAGATCGCCTGCCGAGTCATCGCCACCGCGCGCAAGATGGGCATCCAGACCGTGGCGGTCTATTCCGACGCCGACAAGGACGCGCGCCATGTCAAGCTGGCCGACGAGGCCGTGCGCCTGGGCCCTGCACCCAGTCGCGAGTCCTATCTGCTGGGCGAGAAAATCATTGAAGCCTGCAAGCAGACCGGCGCACAGGCAGTGCACCCCGGCTACGGTTTTCTCTCGGAAAATGAGGGCTTTGCCAAGCGCTGCGAAGAAGAGGGCATTTCCTTCATCGGCCCCAAGTCGCATTCCATTGCTGCCATGGGCGACAAGATTGCCTCCAAGAAGCTGGCCGGCGAAGCCCAAGTCAACACTATCCCTGGCTACAACGACGCCATCGCAGGCCCCGAGCAGGCAGTGGAAATCGCCAAGGGCATAGGCTACCCCGTGATGATCAAGGCTTCGGCCGGTGGCGGCGGCAAGGGTCTGCGCGTGGCCTTCAACGACAAGGAAGCCTTTGAAGGTTTTGCCTCCTGCCAGAACGAGGCTCGCAACAGCTTTGGCGATGACCGTATCTTCATCGAGAAATTTGTTCAGGAGCCCCGCCATATCGAAATCCAGATTCTGGGCGATAGCCACGGCAATGTGGTTTACCTGAACGAGCGCGAATGCTCGATCCAGCGCCGTCACCAGAAGGTGATCGAGGAAGCGCCTTCGCCCTTCATCAGTGACAAAACCCGCAAGGCCATGGGCGAGCAGGCCGTGGCCCTGGCCAAGGCCGTCAAATACCAGAGCGCCGGCACCGTGGAGTTCGTGGTCGGCAAGGACCAGGACTTCTACTTCCTGGAGATGAACACCCGTCTGCAGGTGGAGCACCCGGTGACCGAATGCATCACCGGCCTCGATCTGGTCGAGCAGATGATCCGCGTGGCCGCCGGCGAAAAGCTGTCTTTCACCCAAGCCGATGTGAAGCGCGACGGCTGGGCCATCGAGTGCCGTATCAACGCCGAAGACCCGTTCCGCAATTTCCTGCCTTCGACTGGCCGCCTGGTGCGATTTGCGCCGCCCGAGCAGACTATGTGGCAGTCCGACACCGAGCACCTGAACGGCGTGCGTGTGGATACCGGCGTCTATGACGGTGGCGAGATCCCCATGTACTACGATTCGATGATTGCCAAGCTCATCGTGCATGGCAAGGATCGCAACGACGCCATCGTCAAGGCCCGCGAAGCACTCAACGGCTTTGCCATCCGCGGCATCAGCTCAAACATCCCGTTCCAGGCGGCCCTGCTGGCGCACCCGGACTTTGTCTCGGGCAAGTTCAACACCGGTTTCATCGCCCAGCACTATGCCGACGGCTTCCATGCCGAGGACGTGCCCCACGATGATCCCGACTTCCTGGTGGCTCTGGCCCTGTTCCGCAATCGCCGCTACCGTGCGCGTGCATCGACCATCACCGGCCAGATGCAAGGCCACCAGGTGCAGGTGGGCGAGAAGTACACCGCCGTGGTTCTGGGGGCTGAAGGCAAGAACCAGTATGTGACTGGCGAGGTGACCGACTTTGATGCCCAGGCCCGCGTCTGCAAGGTTGTGATCGACGACAAGGCCTACGAATTCCGCAGCAATGCCGATATTCGCGATCTGGTGGTGCGCGGCGTCTGCAACGGCAAGGCGTTCACCTGCCAGATCGAGCGCGGCAATGGCAAGAACCCGCTGGCTCTGCGCGTCATCCACAACGGCACGCAAGCCGATGTGCTGGTGCTCTCGCCAAAGGGCGCCGAGATGCACAAGCTCATGCCTTACAAGGCTCCGCCAGATCTGTCCAAGTTCCTGCTCTCGCCCATGCCCGGCCTGCTGGTTGACGTGGCAGTGCAGCCCGGCCAGAAGGTGCAGGCCGGCGAGAAGCTGGCCGTCATCGAAGCCATGAAGATGGAGAACATCCTGTTCGCAGCCCAGGACGGTGTGGTCAGCAAGATCAGCGCCGCCAAGGGAGATTCGCTGGCGGTGGACGACATCATTCTGGAATTCGAGTGATGAGAGCTTTTCGGGGCCTCAGTTCAGAACCGATATGGTCTGAGCAAAAGGCCCCGAAACAAAAGCCCGCACGGCTTTGGCTCTGCGGGCTTTCCAATTTTCAATAAGATCGGCTCTATCCTTTATCCAGCCTCAGCTAGTAGCTATGACATTGAAAGCAGATACAACGATTTTCCGCCCTGCCAGATTCGCGCGTACGCTGCTGGCTCTGGTGGGGACACTGCTGCTTGTCGATGCTCTGGTGCTGATGGGCATGGGGCATTTCAATGTCGGCGTGGTGTTGCCCGCCATGCTGGGTACCGCGGCCTTATGGCTGAACTGGAAATGGCGGTCGGTGCAGCACTGGCGTTCGATCAGGCCCTTGCATAAAAGGCTCTGGTCGCTGGCCTGGGCCGGCTTGGTGCTGTGGCTGATCAGCCTTTTCTGGTTCTGGAGCCGCCTGTCCGGCCTGGGTCTGGAGCCACAGCAAGTGCCGCCCGTGCAATCCATCGTGGTGTTGGGTAGCGGCACGCTCGATGGTCACCCCAGGCCGGTGCTGGCCGCGCGGCTGGATGCGGCCGCGGAACTGGCCAAGCTGCAGCCCCAGGCCTTGATCGCCGTTTGCGGCGGTGTGGACTGGGGTGAAAAAGAGTCGGAGGCCGAGGTCATGGCTCGCTATCTGCAGCAGCGTCACGGTATTGCTGCACAGCGGCTGGTGCTGGAAAAGCTCAGCACCAGTACCGAGCTGAATCTGAAGCTCAGCCGGCCCTTGCTGGCCGAGCGCGGCGTGGCTGCGGATGCGCCCATGGCCATGGTCAGCAGCGACTTTCATCTGATGCGCGCCATGGACATTGCAAAGCGCCAGGATCTGCCCGAGGTCTATCCTGTGGCGGCGCCCACGCCCTTGGCCACACGTTTCAATGCCTGGCTGCGCGAATACTTTGCCATGGTCAGCAGCTGGTTGCTGGGCGAGGTCTGATATTTTATTAAATAACGGCTCTAGCGCATACCAGTATTGCGATTTAAGCTATCAATCAAGGAGTCATTCATGAGCAATCGTCCTTTCAAGGTTCTGGGCATTCAGCAAGTCGCCATCGGTGGCACCGACAAGCAGCGCATGAAAAAGCTGTGGGTGGACATGCTGGGTCTGGAGCAGACCGGCAGCTTCCAGAGCGAGCGCGAAAACGTGGACGAGGACATCCTGGCCATGGGGCGGGGCGCGATGAAGGTGGAGGTGGACATCATGCAGCCCATGGACATCGAGAAAAAGCCCGCCGTGCACGCCACGCCGCTGAACCACATCGGCCTGTGGATCGACGACCTGCCCAAGGCCGTGGAATGGCTGACGGCCAATGGCGTGCGATTTGCTCCCGGCGGTATCCGCAAGGGAGCGGCAGGCTATGACATCACTTTTCTGCATCCCAAGAGCAATGACGAGTTTCCGATTGCCGGCGAGGGCGTGCTGATCGAGCTGGTGCAGGCTCCGGCCGACGTGATTGCGGCGCTGGGTTGAGCGCTTCGGGCATCGGCTGTCAGATTGCAGCAGCGTGAACGCTGCGACTGCTCTCAGAACTGATAGCCGAGCCTGATCCCGAAAGCTGTGGCGGACTCGGCATCAAAAGCCGCCAGGGTCGTGCCGCCGCTGGAAATATCTATCGAGCCCAGACGTTGGTAGCTCAGCCAGGGCGTGAGCTTGAACTGGCCTTGCTGATAGCTCACCCCTACGGTGTAGCCAAGGCGGCCGTCGGTGGGGCGCAATGGCGACAGCGCGGCCTTGTCGCTGCGCTTGTCATAAGCTACGGCGACAAAGCCGGACCAGTTCGCAGCCAGCCTCTGCCCAAGACCCAGCGTGTAGGTGGTGGTGTCCTCCATGTCTGCCAAGCTGTGGCCTGGGAGTACCGCCGCCAAGGTCTGCGGATACAGCCTGAATTGTGACCAGTTGGTCCAGCGGATCTGTCCAAAGAGCATAGTGCCTGGCGTGATGCCTGTCTGGATATCCAGGTTCAAGCTTTGCGGGGCAGTCGATGCCGTCCTTGTTTCGCCCGGCCATAGGTTTTCACGGGTAGCGATCTTGTGCTTGATGGCAGAGTAATAGGTTGCAGCGACGCGCAAAGCCATATCCGGGCGCTCATAGCTCATGCCTAGCAAGTAGCCAGGCTCAGTACTGGGTCTGAAGTCCACCCGGTATCCATTGAGTGCTCCAAACACCATCCCCCCCAGAGCGACATGCCCTTCGGTGCGCTGCAGACGCAGCCCGCCATGTACAGCCCAGTGCTCATCCCAGCGGTAGCGCAGGGCTCCCATGAGCTCGTGGCTGCTCACACGGGCCTGCGTGCCGCCAAAAAGAGGCGATTGCAGAGGGCTGTAAGCGATGTCGAGGCCAAAAGGCTTGCTCAGCATGAGCAGCACCGAGGTGCGTGGGTTCACATCCTGCTTGTATGCAAAGCCCCATTGGGTGTAATCGTCGGCGACCTGTCCGGTGGACTTGCCCAAGGCATCCGTGCCCTGGATCCGGGGCCGAACCGTATAGGTCTCTACGGAAAGATAGCTGCCGTTCTCAAATAGAGGTCCGAGATCCTGGCCTGTTCTATCAAGGCCGCCGGCCTGGGCGCAGAGCCCCCACATCATGGCTGCACAGCTAGCCCCCGCTTTTGCTTTTCTCAACACCTGCTCCAACGCTCTGATTCCAGTTGCATGAATGTAATTTAATGTGTCTAAGTGACAGGCGCATAGGTCTAATTGGAGGATGCAGGCTCGTGCAATTGACGCTTTCGGGGCTCCAGAGAGCTACCAGCGTGGCTTATGCTGTGCGTTGCGAGTGATCGCCGCCCGACGACCAAAGCCGCGCAGAAAAATGACTCCCATCTCGACCGTCCTCACGACTGCTTACTACGACCGCCAATACAACGCCCGCGCCAGCGTGCAGGATCCGCTTGCGTATCTGGCGCGCTACACGCAGGAAAGCCAGGCCGCGTTTGCATTGCCTGGCACAGTTCGCAACCAGCGCTACAGCCCCAGGGCTATGGATGTTCTGGATATCTATCTGCCCACAACTCAGGCAGCGAAAGCACAAGCTGCGCCTGTTTTCATCTTCATTCACGGCGGCTACTGGAAGGCCTTGAGCAAGGATGATTCGGCATTCATGGCACCCGTGCTGACGCGGGAGGGTGCTATCGTCGTGGTGCCTGACTACGATCTGGCTCCGGCTGTCACGCTGGAGCATATCGTCGATCAGATGCGCCAGGCCTATGCCTGGGTGGTGCGCAATATCGCCATCTATGGTGGTGATGCCCGCAATATCTGTGTCTGCGGAAGCTCGGCCGGTGGACATCTGGCAGCCATGTTGCTGGTCAAGGGGTGGCTGCAAGACTATGACTTGCCAGCGCAGGCCGTGCCTCGATCGGTATTGACCTTGAGCGGTCTGTTCGACCTGCAGCCGCTGCTGACAACCCATATCAACGGCTGGATGAAGCTAGACGATGCTGCCGCGATACGCAACAGCCCGCGCTTTCTGCTGCCCGATGCGAGTACTTATGGCCAGTGCCAGCTGCGCGTGAGCTGTGGCGAGTTTGAAAGCCATGAATTCAAGCGCCAGTCGCGCGAATATCTGGCTGCCTGGCAGGCGCGTTGTCTGCCGGGGCAATGGGTGGAGGCGCCGGCCACCAACCACTTTGATTTGCCGCTGCAACTGGCCGATCCACAATCCGCCGTTCATCAGACTGCGCTGCAGCTGATGGGGCTTGATCAGTCCTCGTCCAGCATGCGCGCGGCCTGATTGTTGAGTGCCGAGTCGGCGCGGAAGTAACCGAGTACGGTGTTCACGCTATGGTGCCCGGTCAATGCCATGGTGTCAGCCAGCGGCAGATTGCGTCTGCCGGCCTCGGTCACAAATCCCGAGCGCAGCGAGTGTGCCGAAAAGTCTCCTTCCACACCAGCCAACGCACAGCGTTCTTTGACGATGTTGCGCACAGCAGCGGGAGTCAGTGGCTCGGCCACATGGCCCCCTTTGCGGATGCGCCTGAAGATAGGACCTTCGGTGATCCGTGCAGCGTCCAGCCATCCTTTCAAGGCAATGGCTGCACGGCCGGTAACGGGCTTGTGATTCTCGGGGGCATCGGTGCCGCTCTGGTTGGTCTTGCTATGACTCAAGGTGTAGATGAACTCCCCATTAGCCACAGTGCGCAGGAAACGCATATCGGCGCCAGCCACTTCGGAACGGCGACGCCCGCCACTTGCCCAGGCAAACAGCAGTAGCGCCCGATCGCGCAGGCCGCGCAAGCTGTCATCGCAGCTTGCCAGCAACTCCTCCAGCACATCGCGCGTCAGCGCCTCTTTCTTCTGCGGCAACTCGCCACGCCTTGCATAGGCCTTGCGCGTGCGCGACATCAGCTCCTTGACTGCCCCGTCCTGACAGGGATTGGGCATGGCATGCACCTGATGCGCCTTGGACATCACGGCCATGCGATGCACCATCGTGCTGTGTGAAGGCGCCCCTTTTTTGCCCTTGTAGCCGGCTGCAACCAGGGCTTCATCGATTTCGGGCGGCATCTCATGAAGCAGGCCGGCACCGCTCTGCCTCTGGGCATGGTCGATGATGAATTGCAGCACCGTGGAAACCTGCAGCGGCAGTTGCATGGGCTGGCCAAGGCGCAGCAGGTGCCAGGCTGCCCAATAACGCATGGCGCTTTGATAGCTGCTGCGCGTATTGCTGGATTCGCCTTCATGCATCAGTTCCTTGATGGCTTCATGCGCTTTGGGGGCAAGAGCGGACTCCAGCACATCCTGTATCTGCAGGCGGTTGGCATCAAAAGTCACAGGAGCAGGGAAGGGCGAGGGCTTGCTTGAATCCATGGCGCTATTTTCGCCCGGACTTCCTCTGCCAGACGCTGTTGATTGGCGCCAGCCTGTCAAGAAGTCTGTAGAAGCCGGGCGGCTTTGAGCGGCAATTTCCAGAAGCGATTAGCAAGACCTGGCACGGCATGCCGAAGGTGAAACGCAGGAGCGTCGCAAGCAGCTGCGCCAGCGATACGGCGGCGAGTATGTAGACGAATCAAAGAAATCTCTCTCGCTCAATGGAAAACTCCCTCTATTAACAAATTCAGATGCTGAAAACGCGGTAATGTATGTTGTCATCTGTATGAAAATTTCATACGTAATATTTAATACATAAAATGTATTGTGTATTACGTGATTAAAGTATAAGTCACGATAACAATCACTTATCGTTAGTTATTTGAAGAATAGATATGAATACAAGCAAAACTACGTCAAGAGGTGTTCAGGAGTCCGATGTCTGGGCTGCAGCGGATGCTTTGATTGCCCAGGGGCTGCGTCCGACCATAGAGCGGGTGCGTCAGCAGATAGGGCGAGGCTCTCCCAATACGGTCAGTCCCATGCTGGAGACCTGGTTTGCAACGCTGGGCCGTCGTCTGGGCGTGGCGGGAGAGCAGGACCCTTCTGTGTTGCAATCGGTGCCGGACCCTGTGCAGCGTCTAGCGGAAGAGCTCTGGAATACGGCACAGGAAGAGGCGAAAGCCGCAGCCAGCAAGGCTTTGGATCTTCGTGAACAGGCTTTGAAAGCTGCAGAGCAGGCATTTGTGGCGCAACAGGAGCAACTCGCGCAGCGCCAGGCCACCATGGAAGCGCAAAAAGATGCGCTGAATCAAGCCCTGCAGGCAGCTCAAAATCACGCCCAAGACTTGGCCCGGCGTCTTGACGAAATGCAGCAAACGCTACAGGAACGCGATCAGCGCCTGGAAGAACTACGTGATGAGCTGAGCAATGCAGTACGCCAGCGCGAGTTGCAGCAGCAAAAGCACAGCGAGGAAATTCAGTCGGCCGCCGCCGAGCGCCAGCGCATGGCCGAACAGTACGCGGGCAACGAGCGCCATATGCTCAACGAGGTTGATCGTGCGCGGCAGGAACTCACGGCAGCAAGAAAAAGCCTGCAGGACCAGGAGCGCAAGGCGGACTCTCGCTATCAAGAGCTGCAAACTCGCTTTGAACAATCCGAGCAGGAGATCCTGAATCTGCATGCCCAGTTGCAGACCGCACAGAACACGGCAGCATTGGCACAGGAGCGTGCTGCCGATCTCAAGGGCTTGCTGGAGGCGCAGCAAAGACTGGCGGCTGCAGCCAATGTAGCGGATCCAAATGTGGCCCAACCCCTGACGCGTCGAAGCAATCTGGCGGCAACCCGGCGCTCCATTAACCGAAGAACCTTGCGCTAACCGGATCCAGCAACTTAGGCTGCAGCTGAACTCAGCTCAGTCTCGGCGCCACAGACTTGACCGCCGGCTTCTGCCGGTGGCTTGTCAATATTGGCGATCAATGCCAAGCCTAACTGTAGAGTCCTGAGTATTTTGGTGCGTTCATTGAAATTCATAGATCGCCCGGTTGCCGACAGCCGCGCTGTTGTCTTGAACCACACGGCCGGGCTGTCCACGCCACAGCAGGTGCAAATGGCCTTGTTCTCGCTGTTTGCGCTGCTGGATGAGGCAGACGAGTACAAGCACACGCTCAAGCAACTGATACGACGTCGTGAAGCAACGCTGTATCGTGAGTTGGGAACACCTCCGCAAAGAGATGAAAATGCGGTCGATTACTACACCTTGATTGGGGTGAGGGCGATCTGATCTATTGGCTGATAATGCATGTCTGAGGCGCGCAAACGAGAGTGGCTTGCTATTAGGCCAGCGTGTACA